>NZ_QTNB01000061.1:0-1010 GCF_003603395.1 Bacteroides sp. AM44-19
TTTCTCTAAAAACTAATCTTTCCACAGCAATGTTCTTTTCTTACCACAGCTGTGGAAAGAAAGAAACGCGGGTGTGGTAAGAAAGAAACATATCTGTAGTGAGAAAAGTTGTTCAGTAGTTCTCGTTTAGTATCCGGGCTTTCCGGATGTAGCCTTTCGCAGGTTTATTGTCAGTTCTCTTTGGGCTCCTCAAGCGTGGTGCCGGCCGTTCTGTGGTCTATGTGAAGGTATGAATGGTCTATTTCGACGCGCGCGCGTATATATATAATGTGTCCCCTTCGTTCCGGCCTCCTTTTTCCTTTAAAAAATATGCTTTAAAACATATCTATCAATCAGCGAGTTATGAAAAAGTTCACGTAAACCCTCAAAAAAAGCTTGTATATATTTTGCAGATGTCCGTAAAAGCCCTACTTTTGCATCCGCTTTCGGGAACGAAGGCGGCGATGTTTTGACATTCTGACAGTAAAACGGAGCGGTAAGCTTCCATTTTTCTCTTCTTTGCCATAGGTTTCTTTCGGAACTTCGGCCTTGGAAAAGAAAAGTGAAAAAAAAACTTCCGAAACATTTGGAAGTTATGCTTTAAAGTTCTTACCTTTGCACCCGCTTTTGAAAACGAAAGCAGCGCGAGTTGACATTCTTCTTTCAAGAAACGGTGCCTGGTTCTTCTTCCTTTTTCTTTTTGCCTCCCTTTCGACAAGAGAGACGACGAGGAAAGAGAAAAGAGAAAAAATAAAAAAAACTTCCGAAAATATTTGGAAGATATGCTTTAAAGCTCTTACCTTTGCATCCGCTTTCTGAAAAGAACAGCAATCGTGAAACGAGCGATCTTTGAACAGATTTACATAAACAATACAAGTAGTACAAGAGCAGGTGCTTCGCAAATTAATAATTGGAAACTAATGATTAAGGCGCGTCGTACCTGGGTAAAACAAAAGAACCGTCAATACCTGTTTTATATAAATAGGTAAAGATAAACTTTTTGAATTCGAGCGTCCTGAACAGATAATTAA
>NZ_QTNB01000062.1:0-953 GCF_003603395.1 Bacteroides sp. AM44-19
CTTGACACGGTGGAGGAAAACCTCGAAGTGCTACGGCAGCAGGGAAAGAACGTGTCGCGGGCGATGCTGAAAGGATTGGAGAAGCGCAAGCACAACCTTGAAGCGAAGCTGGAGAAGGTGGAACACGCCATAAAGTCACGCACGGACGACGTGGTGGATTTCAAGCAGATGGGCATCGACCACATCTTCATAGATGAGAGCCACCAGTTCAAGAATCTGACTTTCAACACGCGCCACGACCGTGTGGCGGGATTGGGAAACAGCGAGGGAAGCCAGAAGGCACTTAACATGCTCTTTGCCATACGCACCATACAGGAGCGCACAGGAAAAGACTTGGGTGCGACCTTCCTCTCCGGCACGACTATCAGCAACTCACTGACTGAATTGTACCTGCTGTTCAAGTACCTGCGCCCGAAGGAGCTGGAACGGCAGGACATAAGGTGTTTCGACGCTTGGGCGGCGATATTTGCCAAGAAGACGACGGATTTTGAATTTAACGTGACGAACAATGTGGTCCAGAAGGAGCGTTTCCGCTACTTCATCAAAGTGCCGGAGCTTGCCGCCTTCTATAATGAAATCACGGACTACCGCACGGCGGAGGATGTGGGCGTTGACCGTCCTGCCAAGAACGAGATACTGCACCATATACCGCCCACGCCGGAACAGGAGGACTTCATACAGAAACTGATGCAGTTCGCCAAGACGGGCGATGCCACCTTGTTGGGCAGGCTGCCGCTTTCGGAAACGGAAGAAAAGGCGAAGATGCTCATCGCCACGGACTATGCCCGGAAAATGGCACTCGACATGCGCATGATAGACCCGCATTACGAAGATCATCCCGACAACAAAGCGAGTCACTGTGCCAAGATGATCGCGGAGTATTATCAAAAATACGACGCCCAGAAAGGCACGCAGTTCGTTTTCTCTGATTTGGGGACATACCAGCCGGGCGA
>NZ_QTNB01000063.1:0-953 GCF_003603395.1 Bacteroides sp. AM44-19
CTTGACACGGTGGAGGAAAACCTCGAAGTGCTACGGCAGCAGGGAAAGAACGTATCGCGGGCGATGCTGAAAGGTCTGGAGAAGCGCAAGCATAACCTTGAAGCGAAATTGGAGAAGGTGGAACACGCCATAAAGTCACGCACGGACGACGTGGTGGACTTCAAGCAGATGGGCATCGACCACATTTTCATTGATGAATCGCACCAGTTCAAGAATCTGACTTTCAACACGCGCCACGACCGTGTGGCGGGATTGGGAAACAGCGAGGGAAGCCAGAAGGCACTTAACATGCTCTTTGCTATCCGCACCATACAGGAGCGCACGGGCAAGGACTTGGGTGCGACCTTCCTCTCCGGCACGACTATCAGCAACTCGCTGACTGAGCTGTACCTGCTGTTCAAGTACCTGCGCCCGAAGGAGCTGGAACGGCAGGACATTCGATGTTTCGACGCTTGGGCGGCGATATTTGCCAAGAAGACAACGGATTTTGAGTTCAACGTGACGAACAACGTGGTGCAGAAGGAGCGTTTCCGCTACTTCATCAAAGTGCCGGAGCTTGCCGCCTTCTATAATGAAATCACGGACTACCGCACGGCGGAGGATGTGGGCGTGGACCGTCCCAACAAAAACGAGATACTGCACCACATACCGCCCACGCCGGAGCAGGAGGACTTCATACAGAAGCTGATGCAATTCGCCAAGACGGGCGACGCCACCCTGTTGGGCAGACTGCCGCTTTCGGAAACGGAGGAAAAGGCGAAGATGCTTATCGCCACGGACTATGCCCGGAAGATGGCACTCGACATGCGCATGATAGACCCGCATTACGAAGACCACCCCGACAACAAGGCGAGCCACTGTGCCAAAATAATCGCGGAGTATTATCAAAAATACGACGCGCAGAAAGGCACGCAGTTCGTTTTCTCTGATTTGGGGACATACCAGCCGGGCGA
>NZ_QTNB01000064.1:0-910 GCF_003603395.1 Bacteroides sp. AM44-19
TTCATCAAACACTCATCAACAACGATTGCTGATGAAAAAAGAAAACATCATTTCTCTTTTGGCAAGCAATCTAATGAGAAAAAGATGAGCCGATATAACGCTGTTTAACAGTGTGTTAAATTCCCAATTCATCAAATCATCATTTTTTCATTCACCAACAAATCCGCAAGAAAATGACAATAGAAGAAGCTAAAAGCATACGAATAGCCGACTATCTATACAGCTTAGGTTATTCACCAGTAAAACAACAAGGTATCAACCTTTGGTACAAATCTCCGTTTCGGGAAGAGAGTGAAGCATCGTTCAAAGTGAATACCGAACGTGAACAATGGTATGACTTCGGTTTGGGAAAGGGCGGAAACATCATTGCACTGGCTGCACATCTGTACGCTACCGACCATATACCTTACATCTTGAAACGGATAGCAGAGCAGACACCGCACGTGCGCCCGGTATCTTTCTCTTTTGGCAAGCAAAGCTCTTCTGAGCCAAGCTTCCAACAGTTGGAGATTGTTCCGCTGTCATCTCCTGCCCTGCTTGCCTACTTACAAAGCAGAAGAATTAACATAGAACTGGCGAAAAGAGAATGTAGTGAAGCCCGTTTCACCCACAACGGCAAGCGGTACTTTGCCATCGCCTTTCTCAATGCTTCGGGTGGGTTTGAGGTTCGTAACCGCTATTTCAAGGGCTGCATCGCTCCAAAGGAAATCTCCCACATCAGACAGTCTGGGAAAGCGAGGAATACCTGTTATGTGTTCGAGGGATTTATGGACTACCTCTCCTTTCTGACATTGAGACAGGAGAGCTGCCCAAATTATCCGGAGTTGGACGGGCAGGACTACATCGTATTGAACTCCGTATCGAATGTAAACAAGGCTCTCTATCCGTTGGGCAATTACGAACGCATCCA
>NZ_QTNB01000065.1:0-910 GCF_003603395.1 Bacteroides sp. AM44-19
TTCATCAAACACTCATCAACAACGATTGCTGATGAAAAAAGAAAACATCATTTTTCTTTTGGCAAGCAATCTGATGAGAAAAAGATGAATCGATATAATTCTGTTTAACAGCGTATTACATTTCAAATTCATCAAATCATCATTTTTTCATTCACCTACAAATCCGTAAGAAAATGACAATAGAAGAAGCTAAAAGCATACGAATAGCCGACTACCTGCACAGCTTGGGTTATTCACCAGTAAAACAACAAGGTATCAACCTTTGGTACAAATCTCCGTTTCGGGAAGAGAGTGAAGCATCGTTCAAAGTGAATACCGAACGTGAACAATGGTATGACTTCGGTTTGGGAAAGGGCGGAAACATCATTGCACTGGCTGCACATCTGTACGCTACCGACCATGTACCTTACATCTTGAAACGGATAGCGGAGCAGACACCGCACGTGCGCCCGATATCTTTCTCTTTTGGCAAGCAAAGCTCTTCCGAGCCGAGCTTCCAACATCTGGAGATTGTTCCGCTGTCATCTCCTGCCCTGCTTGCCTACTTGCAAGGTAGAGGAATAAATACAGAACTGGCGAAAAGAGAATGTAGTGAAGCCCGTTTCACCCACAACGGCAAGCGGTACTTTGCCATCGCCTTTCCCAATGGTTCGGGTGGGTTTGAGGTTCGCAACCGCTATTTTAAGGGGTGCATCGCCCCAAAGGAAATCTCCCACATCAGACAGTCGGGAAAAGTGAGGAATACCTGTTATATATTCGAGGGATTTATGGACTACCTCTCCTTTTTGACATTGAGACAAGAGAGCTGCCCGAATTATCCGGAATTGGACGGGCAGGACTACATTGTATTGAACTCAGTATCGAATGTAAACAAGGCTCTCTATCCGTTGGGCAATTACGAACGCATCCA
>NZ_QTNB01000066.1:0-823 GCF_003603395.1 Bacteroides sp. AM44-19
AAATGATGTTTTCTTTTTTCATCAGCAATCGTTGTTGATGAGTGTTTGATGAATACATATCTATCTGTAAGGCAATATATTACTTCCCTTATTCATCATTTCATCAAAATAATTAGATAGCGGTCAGTTGTTCTTTCGTTACCGTATAAAACCGACCAGTTTTCCTTTTCGGCTCATAGTGGCACTCACGATGGGGTGCGAACTCATAAGCGGTGTAGGATAACGAATTGTGTGCGGAAGTAAGTTTCCATACTTCCTGCACAACTTTCCTCACTTGATACTTTTCAACCTTGACCTGTGAATAGAGTAGCAAGGTTACAAGGTCGTTCAGGCAGAATGATACGCTTTCCACGTTCATGTTCGACATGATGTCAAGCAACAACTCGGTCATTTCTATTTCCAGTCGGTTGCGGTTGCTTCGGATTATTTTCTGCAAGGCTGCGGTATGTGTCAGTCTTGGGTTGAACCACATACGGCTTTCCTGTGTCGTGGATAGTTCCCTTTGGGTCAGGAAATAAAGAAATGCAGGTATTTCCGCTTTTAGCTTTTGCAGAAAGTTGGTATCATCACTCTGCAACGGCATTATCTTCCGCACCCAGTAGCGTGTTTCTCCTGCGTCTATGAGTATGGGCAGATATTCGTTGTTGGAACATAGCACGAACTTGGCAAAGAAAGCAATCTCCGTTCGGTCTTTGCCTTTGGCTTCCACCTTGTAGGTGAAAGTGGTGCTCAGGTTTTTCAACCGTTCGCTGTCTTCCCTGCGGTTGAGCAAAACTTCGTCCACAACGATTAGCAGCTTTCCTGCCCAGTCGGAATTGAACTG
>NZ_QTNB01000067.1:0-615 GCF_003603395.1 Bacteroides sp. AM44-19
GGTGGAAAGTTCGGGAACGACATAGATTCTGGACTCCCCGATATTACGCATATACTCGGCAGTTCTTCGGTTGTGTGCCTCGCTCGATGCGATGTTGCAAGGCTTGATATGTATGCTTGATTTTGTTGCCATAGCTTCTTTTCTTTGTTTGCAATTGATTATTCTGCTCGCTTTCGCAGAGGGGTTCTTAGGGGTAACCCATAAGCGGAGATTGCAAAGAGAGGGTCACTCTTTGCTCGGGGTTCTCAGGGGTGAAACGCCTTGAGTGGGTCATTAGGGCAAAGCCCTAATCCCCTCGGGAGAGCCCACAACTACGAAAGCGGAGCGTGTAGTTATAGTGGGCTATAACCGAAAGCCGTTTTTCTTTTTCGGTGACTGGCTGCTCACTCCTTTGACGGATTGGACTTGCCTTTTTCTTTCAACCTGTTTCTGTAAGTATTCGTTCAAGTCCTTACATCCGCTGTAAGTCTGTGAAGCGTCACGGATGTATCGGTCTCTGCCGTATTCCTTGCGGATTTGTTGGAGGGCTTCCATGCCTGCATGGTCGTTGTCGAAAAAGCAGTGGATGCGTTCGTAATTGCCCAACGGATAGAGAGCCTTGTTTACATTCGATAC
>NZ_QTNB01000068.1:0-536 GCF_003603395.1 Bacteroides sp. AM44-19
TTCAACAGGCGGCTCATCCACAGACCACCCATCAACAGGCAGACATAGCCCGTTCCAATGGTAAGGACATACAGTCCCGTCACCGCTTCAAGCGGCAGCGGCAGGGGCAGCAACCACCAGTTCAGGAAAAACAGCACGAACCCGACGGCAAATGCTGTCCAGATTCTCCCCCAAGTGATTTTCTCACCCTTGACACCCTTCGTACCCAGACAGGACAAGGCAAGCAAAAGGACGGAAAACAGCTTCGTGTAGAGAATGGAATGGAACAGCCCCGCCGTGCGGTCGAAGTTCAGAAGGATTTTGTCCACCACGCCGATGTTCACGCCCCACAGCCGGATGGCTTCGTAGCAGAACCAGTACACGTTCATGACCACTAAAATGATACTCACGGCACGCAGAAAATCCATGATTTTCGCCAATGCCCTCAAATCGTCTTCTTGTTGTGACATACATTGATTTTTTAATTGTTGATACTCTGATTACATACCCAAGCCCTTGCGTTTTTTCTTCTTTTTGCGCTTCATCGCCCGGATGAA
>NZ_QTNB01000007.1:0-233730 GCF_003603395.1 Bacteroides sp. AM44-19
CTGATATCGGTTATAAAAAGAAAAAGCGTCTAGCTAAATCAGGAAAAGACATACCGCCTTAAGAAACTCCGTTTACGTACTACAGTAAACACCTTTACATACTACGGTAAACGCCTTTACATACTATGGTAAACGTCGTTACTTCATAATGTAAAAACCGTTACATTCTGGAGTAACGGCTTTTACATTATAGGGTAAACATCCGGTAAATATAATCTGCTGATTATTAGCTTATATATTGTCGGTCGTAACCTTTAGATGCCTTTCGCTTTGAAGGCCAACGCATACATTCGCATCTGCTTTACCATGGACAGCAGTCCGTTGCTACGGGTGGGCGACAAGTGTTCCTTCAGTCCTATTTTATCAATGAAATAGAGGTCGGCGTTCAGTATCTCATCCGGTGTGTGCCCGGAGAGTACTTTGATAAGCAGTGAAATGATTCCTTTCACAATCAGTGCGTCGCTTTCGGCCTGGAAAATAATTTTTCCGTCCACTTCGTCTGCCTGCAGCCATACGCGGCTCTGGCAACCTTCAATCAGGTTTTGTTCCGTCTTGTATTTTTCGTCGAGCGGTTCCTGCTCGTTTCCTAAATCAATAAGAAGTTGGTACCGGTCCATCCAATCGTCGAAATCATTGAATTCGGCAATTACTTCATCTTGTACTTCGTTGATACTTATCATGGGATTTACTATTTTACTATTTACGATTTACTATTTGATGGTCTATTTCTCATTGTAGATGACTTCCAGCAAGGTCTGTCCCACTGCGTTGAGAGTGCCCTTGTCGATGATGTCCATGGTGTCGTCTATCGTGTGCCAGAAGTCACCGAAGCCGGTGTCGCAGTTCGGGTCATAGTTGATGATGTCTACGCAGGGAATCTGCCGCAGGTTGTATACATACATATGGTCGTCTGTCACTTCGGTGCCTTTTTCTTTGGGGAAGAAGTTGCCGAAGCCCAGGCGGTGGGCTGTGTTCCATATCTTGTTCACGTACTTACCGGCGGTTCTTTGAGAGAACTGTTCCTTGTAGAAGGTGGCGTTCTTTCCGCCCACCATGTCGAGCAGGATGCCGTAGCGGGCATTATAGCCGTCTACATGGGGTACTCGTCCCCAATATTGCGAGCCCAGGCACCAAGTGTCGTTCTTGTATGCACCTTGATAGAAGTAGGGGATGCCATAGTCTTCAGCGTCAAAGAAGATGATGTCGATGCCGATGGCTGGAGCCTGCTGTTGCAGTTGGCGGGCCACTTCGAGCAATACGCCTACACCGCTGGCTCCATCGTTCACACCCAGGATGGGGCTGTGATGCTTCGTCTTGTCGGCATCCTGGTCGGCATAAGGACGGCTGTCCCAATGGGCACAGAGCAGTACACGCCTTTTACTTTCCGGATTATAGGCGCCGATAACATTGCGCGCTTTCAGGATGGTGTTGTCGTAAGCCACCAAGTCGGCATGCTGGTTGTATACCTTGGCGCCGAATTCCTCCAGCTTCTTGGCAAGGAATTCTCCGCAGGCTTTGTGGGCGGCGGTGTTGGGCACGCGCGGACCAAAATCCGCTTGGGTCTGTATGTATTGGTATGCACTGTCTGCACTGAACTGGGGCACTTGGACAGTCGCTTTGGTCGCATCGCCCTCACTGTCATTATCGGCTGCAGACTTGCTGCTGTTGTTGCTGCATGCCACTATCGCTACAATCAGCAACAGCAGCAACGGGATGAATGTATAATTCCGTTTCATTCTCTTTCTGTATTAAAACTTAGTTTCACTTCTTTCTTTCCAACTTCCAATGTTACCGCAGCACCGTTTATCAGCGGTACATTCATGCTGACATGTCCGACGGGAAAATCGAAACATATCGGGTAATCGTATTCTTTCACCAAATCGGCCAATGCGCCATATAGGTCTTTTCCCAAGGACTTGTTCTCCTCGTATTCGGTGAATTGTCCGATGATGAGGCCGGAAAGCTTGTCGAGGACACCGCCCAGTTTGAGATTGTACATCATGCGTTCCACCGCATGCGGGCGTTCTCCCACATCTTCGATGAAGAGGATGGTGCCTTCGGCGGGAATATCGTAAGGAGTACCACGCAGCCCGTAGAACACAGACAAATTGCCGCCGCGCAACACGCCTTTTCCCTCTCCCTTATGATTTAGTTTGTGCCCCGGGCAGACATAACTGAATGCTTCGGTTCCTCCCAATGCCTGCCCGAACAGTATATCCTTCAGTGCTTGTGTGCAGAAGTCGTCTTCCGGTTCTACTGTGAGATGGCGCGCCATGGGGGCGTGCAACGACGCGAAGCCATTCTGCTGGAACAGATTATGGAGGGCGGTGATGTCACTGAATCCGATGAGCCATTTGGGATGCTGCCTGAACTTGGTAAAATCCAGTTTGCCTATCAGATGCGCGGCTCCGTAACCGCCCCGACTACAGAATATGACTTTGGCTTCTTCATCGTCCATGGCTTCCTGCAGGTCCTCGAGGCGTTGCCGGATATTTCCTGCATACGTTCCGTTGGAACTCCCCGCGTGCTTTGCGAATACGACTTCCAGCCCCCAGGACTTCAAACGTTTGTAGGCGCCTTTCAGGAAAGATTTGTCAATCTTGCTGGAAGGGGAGAGAACAATGACACGATCACCTTCCTGCAGATACGGAGGGAAAATAAGACTACCCATATTATATTATCAATCTATTTTGGGCAAAAGTACACAATTCACCACAGATATCACAGATTAACACGGATTTTTAACAGAAGAGAGGGAGGTTATATATGATATATAATCAACAGAGTAATTCAAATTCTGTTCAAATCCGTGTTAATCTGTGTAATCTGTGGTGAACATATCAAAATGATATTAAACATATAAAATTTCAATGGGGCAAATGCCGTATTTCTCGACATTTTTTTAGATATTTGCTAAAAATCTAACGTTATGGAACCGATACGGAACTTTGCCCAGTTAACAGCCCACCTGAAAACCTTGAATAAGAGGAAACGTATTGCGGTAGTCTGTGCCAATGACCCTAATACAGAATATGCCATATCCCGTGCCTTGGAGGAGGGGATTGCGGAATTTCTGATGATTGGCGATTCTGCCATATTGGAAAAATATCCCACCTTGAAGAAATATCCTCAATATGTCAGTACCTTGCATATAGAAGATTCCGATGAGGCTGCACGTGAGGCGGTGCGTATCGTACGCGAGGGTGGAGCGGACATCCTGATGAAAGGCATCATCAATACCGACAATTTGCTACGTGCCATTCTGGACAAGGAACATGGTTTGTTGCCTAAAGGAAAGATTCTGACCCATCTGGCCGTGATGCAAATACCTACTTACGATAAACTGCTCTTTTTCTCCGATGCTGCGGTCATTCCCCGCCCGACGCTGCAACAGCGCATTGAAATGATTTGGTATGCCATCCATACTTGCCGCCATTTCGGGATAGAGCAGCCACGTATCGCGCTGATTCATTGCACGGAGAAGGTAAGCGCCAAATTCCCCCATTCATTGGACTATGTGAATATTGTGGAACTGGCGGAAGCCGGAGAGTTCGGCAATGTCATCATCGACGGCCCGCTGGATGTGAAGACCTCTTGTGAGAAGACGAGCGGTAACATCAAAGGCATTGTATCACCGATTGACGGGGAGGCGGATGTGTTGATATTCCCAAACATCGAATCGGGCAATGCTTTTTATAAGGCTGTATCTCTGTTTTCTCATGCCGATATGGCCGGGTTGCTGCAAGGACCCTCATGTCCGGTGGTATTACCGTCGCGTAGCGATTCCGGTTTGTCCAAATATTACAGCATTGCCATGGCTTGCCTGACCAGCGGGGTGAAAGAACCTTGATTGTAATTAGTAATTTGTAGTTCGTAATTTGTAAATCGTAATCAATGAAAATACTGGCAGTAAATCCCGGTTCCACCTCGACAAAAATTGCTGTCTATGAGGATGAAACTCCCCGTCTGGTACTCAACATCCGGCATTCGGTGGAGGAGCTTTCCCAATTTCCCCGCATCATCGACCAGTTCGAATTCCGCAAGCACTTGGTGCTGGAAGCGCTGGAGGCCAATGACATTCCCTTTAAGTTCGATGCCATCGTCGGCCGTGGGGGATTGTTGAAACCCATTCCTGGCGGTGTGTATGCCGTGAACGATGCCATGTTGGACGATATGCTCCACGCCATGCGTACCCACGCCTGCAACTTAGGTTGTCTGATAGCCCACGAACTTGCCGCCATGCTGCCCGGCTGCCCCTCTTTCATAGCCGATCCCGGCGTGGTGGACGAGCTGGACGATGTGGCACGCATCACCGGTTCGCCTCTGATGCCCAGCATCACCATCTGGCACGCCTTGAACCAGCGAGCCATCGCCCGGCGCTATGCTGCCGAGCGTAGTGCCCTGCAGCCCGAAGCTCCCGTGCATTACGAAGACCTCAATCTGATTGTCTGTCACTTGGGTGGAGGCGTTTCCGTAGGAGTCCATCGCCACGGCCGTGCGGTGGACGTGCCCAATGCCCTCGACGGTTTCGGCCCTTTCTCGCCCGAACGTGCAGGCACCCTGCCCGCCGGGCAACTGATAGACCTTTGTCACTCGGGGCGTTACACTACCGAAGAACTGAAGAAACGTATTTCCGGCAAGGCGGGACTTGCCGCCCATTTGGGTACTACCGACATTCCCGCCATAGAGAGGCGCATCGCTGAGGGAGACACCCATGCCGCTTTGGTGCTTGATGCCATGATTTACCGCATTGCCAAGGAGATAGGCGGTGCTGCTGTTGTGCTTTATGGCAAGGTGGACGCCATTCTGCTTACGGGAGGTATGGCACATTCCGAGTACATCACTTCGCGGTTGCAGGAGCGCGTGTCTTTCCTTGCTCCCGTCCACGTCTATCCCGGAGAAGACGAATTGGAAGCATTGGTAATGAATGCGCTGGGAGCTTTGCGTGGAGAGCTTCCGGTGCAGGTTTACCGATAATAATCATATCGCTTTTGTTCTTCATGAAAGTGTCATAACTCACCACAGATTACACAGATTCACACAGATAAATATGTCAGATATCAATAAACTAAAAAAATCTGCGTGAATCTGTGTAATCTGTGGTGAGTTATGACATATATGGAATCCCGGTTTACTTACCGTAATCGTCGTACATCATCAACAGATGTGAGGAGCTCCAGCTGAAATGGGGAGCTTTCAGGCGTTCGCCGGTATGGGTTCCGTAGTTCTCGTGGATGGGAGCACCCTCTTTCAGCCCACTCAGGCGGTCGAAGACTTGCAGCGTATATTCATCTGCCAGCCGGTTGTAGCCGTAGTTGCGCAGTCCGCGGATGGCAAAGTAGGTCTGGTCCAGCCAGATGGGGCCACGCCAGTAGCCGCGCGGATTGTATTTGGGATTGTCGGCGGCAATGGTCGGGAAGGGGATATACGTGGAGAACTTTGCCGTATCTTGAAGCATGGGCAGCATGCTGTCCACTTGCGCTTGTGTGGCAATCCGGGTCCACAACGGAGTGTAGGCTTCGCAGCCCGGCTCTTCGATGAATGAACCGTCCTTCAGGCGGCGATCGCAGAAGAAGTTGATGTTCTTGTCAAAGAAATAGTCGGCTACCTGGCTACTGTAGTCCGGTGCGTCGAAAGGTATCTTCAGCAGGCTGGAGAATTTCTTCAGCAGTTTGCATTCCAGTGCCAGATAAGCGTTCAAGTCCACACTCTCCTGATCCATACTCCAGGCATCCTCGTAGCCTTCGTTTTTCAGCATCACGGCGCCGTCAAAACGGATGGCGTTGTCCATGCCGCTTTCCCAGGCCGCAGCTTCCAGTGTTCCGTCGGTAGCACCGTACTCGCACATGCCATTGCGGTTGTGGTCGCGCTTCTCGTACCACCATCTATAATAGGAGAGCAGTTGCGGATACATCTCGGCAACGAAGGCGGTGTCACCCGTATGGGTAAATATTTCATCGACAGCCCAGCATACCAAGGGAGGCTTGCTGTCACGGGCATTGTTCTCGGAGGGGTCGGTGTAGATACAGTCGATAATCATGCCGTCCGGTTGCTGGTAGTCGAACATGGCTCGGATGTTGTTCTTGGCCAGTTCGGGGTCGAATTTGGCGGTTCCGGCACTGAAGCGCCAGCTATCCCATGCCCAAAAGCCGACGAAATAGCCTACGGCATGGCTCGGGATGATACCTTCGTGAAGCAATCCACCGCGGTGTGTCCGCCAATTGGAGATGAGCGTGGTGACGGCTTTCACGGCGATACGGTCATATTCGGGCTTCATATCCTTGCGCAGTATCTTGGTGAGGTAACCTTCCCAACGTTCGGCGTTGGCTTGCAGGGCGGGGGCGGGATTGTTGAGCAGGCCCGGCAGGTTTTGCAGGTTGGCAGTCATCTCTTTTTCGGAAGTGAAGAAAGAGATGGCTACGTTGACAGGGTAGCGCGGAGAGCGGACGAGGGCTGTATAGTTATTGTCGGTCTTGGCCAGCTCTACATTAGGAGTGAAGGTCACGGTTACGGTTTCGCCACTGGGATGACGGGCGATGACGGAGTTCTGTTCTACGCTGACGGTAATGTCTTTGCCCCATTGGCTACCGGAGAACAGCAGGTCTTCAGCCGTGTCGGCTTCGATGCGCAGCAAGGCGGTCGAGGCACTTGTGAAGTTGAGCCGTTGCGTGATGCTCCCGTGGGTGGAATGTGCCGACATATAGAGCTCGCCGGGGTAATAGCAAGTGGAATCCGGAACAAAAATGTTTTGTGTATCTTTGGCAAAGCCTACGACGGCGGCTGACTGTGCCATCCACTGGCGGCGGAACATATCGAGGCTGAAGGGGCCGCAGAAGCCGTTGACCCATTGTTGCCGTTCGGGCGGCGTGAAGCCCATCCACGAGCCGGCGTCGGTGAACCAACCGTAGCAGCGGTGCAGAGTGTCGGGAGTGTAGGAGATGTCCAGTATGTCGGCGAAGGCATACCGTTTCTCCGTAGTGCTTTTCATGCCGGGGGTGCAGGCTGCGATGCCTGCAGCCAACAATGTGAAGCAGAGTATGCGTATAAATTTGTATTTCATATGAATGAGGTATTTAACGGTTATTTGTGCGCTTGTTCCGCCGCATCATCCTCCGGTGCGAGAGGGGCGAGCGTGAAGCTGTATTTCCATTCGTGCGGAGTGATGGTGTACTCGGGATGAACTTGTGCTCCCCAGGTATTGTCACCGCCTACGCCCATCTGCTTGTGGTCGATGTTGAGCCATATCATATCTTTCTTCTGGATGCTTCCACCGTGGCGGCGCTCCATCTGTGAGGGACGGTATTCAATGTCCTCCATCGGGAAGTTCCAGGCGCTTACGCTCAACGGTTCCTCGCCCACTACCAGCAGACCTTCACCGGCAGCATTGCGCAGGGCCACCCAGCGTACGTCACAATGATTGGCCGTCTCTTGGGCACGTACATACGGATGGAATTGTTCCCACACCGTGGCGTTGTAGAGGCCTATCAATGCTCCCGTCTTGCGGTCGGCGTACGTCTCTTGCGGACCACGGCCCAGCCAGGTCATCATTTCATATTCGGCAGGGAGTATCATGCGCATGCCCAGACGAGGCATCTCGCTCAATGGCTTCTTGCCGGGGGTGAAGTGCATGGTTACCTGAACCTTGCCGTCGGGAGTGATTTTGTAGAGAGTCTGCAAATCAGCATCTTGTTCTTCCATGCGGTAGGTCGCAGTGACAGTAGCCGTTTGTCCGGCTTCTGCAACTTCGATGTTCTGCAGTTTGGCATCGCGTCCGGCGTTTCTCCAGGTGCCGCAGCGTATCAGGTGCCCATTTGGAATATCATTATCGGTCAACGGGCGCCAGAAGTTGGGTTGTAGCCCTTCTTTAATCAGATTCTTTCCGGTGTAGTTCAACTCTGTCATTTCACCGTTTCGGGTAGAGAAAGCTACCTGGAAGTTGTTGCCTTTCACGGTCAGTGTTTCGTTGTTGCGGTCTACGGTCAGCGTTCCTTCCACCGGCTGAACAGTTTTGGCTGACGGTGCAGAAGACAATTCCCATTGTTCGATGGCAACCTCGTGTCCTTTCGGTACTAATGGCGCTTCGTGCTTGGTGAATGCACGCAGTGTGAGGAAATACTCCTTGCCGTCGGCAGGCAGCGCTTTCAGTGGCAATTCTATGTTGGCAGAGTTTCTGGGAGCAATCTTGGGGAAATCCATCTCACCGTTCTGAACGGTCTTGCCGTCGCATTCCACTGCCCAGCGGAGGGTATATCCTTCCAATCCGATGAAATCGTGCCAGTTGGTGACCTTTATCTTGTTCGGGGTGAAGGCGAGTGGTTCGAAATGGATATATTGCAATACCTTCTTCACTTCGTAGATGTGCGGGTGCGGGGTGCGGTCGGCAGCAATCAGGCCGTTGGCACAGAAGTTGGAGTCGTTGACGACGCCTACAAATCCCATGTCGCCGCCAAAAGCCCAGATGTCGCGCTGGTTCTCGTCCTTGATGGCAAACGTCTGGTCCACCCAGTCCCAAATGAAACCGCCTTGCAGTTGGTCGTACTTGTAAATCAAGTCCCAGTAGTCCTGGAAGTTTCCTACACTGTTGCCCATGGCATGGGCATATTCGCAGAGAATCATGGGGCGGGCATCACGCTGGTTCACGTGCTGGCGCAGCCTCCAGATGCGTGCGTACATGGGGCAGTAGATGTCGCTCTTTGAGTTGTAACCACCCCCTTCGTATTGTACGGGACGGGTGGGGTCTATCTTCTTGGTATAGTCATACAGAGTTTCGAAGTGCTTGCCGTAGCCCGACTCGTTGCCCATGGACCAAGTCACGATGGCGGAGTAGTTGCGGTCGCGTGCAATCATGCGGCTCATGCGCTGCATGAAAGGCACCTCCCAGTCGGGATAGTTGGTAAGGGTCTCATCCTTGTGGAACATCATGCCATGGCTCTCGATGTTGGCTTCGTCTACCATATAAAGTCCGAATTCTGTGCAAAGCTCGTACCACGCATAGTTGTTCGGGTAGTGGCAGTTGCGTACACCGTTCAGGTTGAACTGCTTCATCAGCTGGATGTCGTGTATCATGGACCCCACGGTGATGGTACGTCCCTTGTGCGGGTCGTGCTCGTGACGGTTCACCCCCTTGAAGAGGACGGCCTGGCCGTTAATCATCTGCATGCCGTTCATCATTTCCACGGTACGGAAGCCAAAAAGGTGCGTAAAGGATTCCTGCGGTTTCCCTTGTGCATCAAAGGTGCTGACTACCAGCGTGTAGGTGTTCGGTGTTTCGGCATTCCAGGCTCGTGCATTCGGGAACACTTGCTGCTGGGTAAACAAAGTGTCTGTGGCAGAGGTTATGGACTTTTTCCGGTCATAGATAACCTTGTCCTTGTCCATTACCTTGACTTCCACCGTTTCTCCGGCTTTAGGCCGATGGAGGAATACGTCCAGCTTTAGTTCGCCATCCTTGTAGTTGTTTATCAGTTCCGCTGTCATCCGGAAGTCCTTGACGCGGCTCTGGGGGCGGGCGTAGAGATAAACACTCCGTTCGATGCCGCTGTATTTCCAGTAGTCCTGGCCTTCCAGGTAGGAACCGTCGCTATAACGGAATACTTTTACAGCCAGTCTGTTGTTGCCCTTCTTCAGCAGGTGGGTGATGTTGAAGTGCGACGGCAGGCGGCTGTCCTCGGCATAACCCGCCAATTCGCCGTTTACCCATACATAGTAGGCAGACTCCACCCCTTCGAAATTAAGGAAGATGTCCATGCCTTCCCAGCTAGCCGGGACGGTGAACTCGCGGATATAAGCACCTACGGGATTGTAGTCGGTAGGCACGTAGGGCGGATTGGGGGGGAACGGATAACGGGTATCTGTATAGATAGGTGCATCGAAGCCTTGCAGTTCCCAGCTTCCCGGAACTTCAATTTTACTCCACTTGCGGGTACTGAATCCGGGCTTGTGAAAGTCTTTGGGGCAGAGGTCATTGTTCTTTGAAAAAAGAAATTTCCAGGTGCCGTCCAGAGTGATACGGCGTTCCGTTGCAGGATTAACGTCGAACCGTACGTTGGCGGGCAAGGCACGTTGTTTCAATGCGTTGGCTTCATTCGTAAACGGAGTGAAGTGGGCGTGCATCGGTTCTCTGTTCATTTCGTTGACTTGCGGGTTCTGCCACGGCTCGTTGTCGGCCAGGGCACCGGTGCAAAGCAGCGAAGAAAGGAGAAAGGTATAAAGTTTGGTTTTCATTATTAATAGGATTTAGTGATATAAAAATGGCTCTTGTCAGAGACCGGTGTCTGTCAAAAGAGGGTAAAAGCCCTATATCGAGCAGAACAATGTCACCAGGAACGGAACGCTGAAATCGACCACAAACCCGTGGAAGATGGAAACTACGACAAACTGCTGTCCGGCTGTCCGTGTGATGATGGGTAGTGTGGTGTCCATCGTCGTGGCTCCTCCGGCAGAGATGGGGGCAAGGTTTCCGAACCATCGTACCAGCAACGGGGCGGCCAGCAGTGTCAGAATCTCCCGGCTGATATTGGCAAGCAGGGCGATGGTGCCCAGCTCGGCTCCCTTGTATTCGGTAATGAAGATGCTGGAGAGCGAGTAATAGCCGAATCCCGAGCCTACGGCCAGACAGTCCGTTATAGAACGGTGTGTCAGAATCAGACTGACGGCTGCCGAACCTGCCAGTGTTCCCAGTATCGTCATGATGGGCAGGAATACCAGCCGCGGATTGAGTGAACGGAAGTTCTTCAGGGTCTGCGGGTCGTTGCCTACGCTCAACCCTACACTGAACATCAGCGCGCAAAGCGCGTAATAGCTGATATTGGTTTCTGCAATATCAAAAGGCAACAGATGGCACACACCACAAATCGTACCCAATACAAAAAAGCCCACAATGATAAGACTTCCTTTCATGCCCTGCCTCCTTTCCTTTTATACAAAGCTCTCCAGAGTGCCCAAGCAGCGATAACACTTCCCAAGGTCCCTCCCAAGGTGAGGACAACGGCTTCATATCCGATGGTATGGAGTCCTCTGATAATCTCTTCGTTACTTCCTACCTCAATACCGAGGATAAACAGTAGCAGCCAGATAAGCAGGGTGATGATTGGATGAATCTTCTTTAAGTCCCGTTTCCGTAAGAGGTAGCCCAGCAGCATTCCTGTGAGCATTAGTCCGATGATTGTAAACATTGTCTGTATGGTTTTGTGAATAGATGGAAAGCTGTCTTACCCTCAAAAGCACCTCCTGTTCAAAGAGGGGGAGGCGCTTCTGAGGTTTGACAATTGCAAAATTACTTCATTTCCAAATATCTTTGGTTCTCTTTCACTCCTTTTTCTTGTGCAGGGCATAAGCGGAATGAGAATTCCATCTTACGGGCAGGAATCAGGTATGGTTGATGCGGGTAGGCTCCCCAACTGGTATCTCCACCCACACCCATCTGCTTGAAGTCTATGTTCCAAGTCACCATATCTTTGGGTTGGATGTCTGAGATATGGCGTTGTGACTTGCGTGTGCCGGGTTCATCCAAATCTTCTGTCGGGAAGAGGTAGGCACTGCCGCTGATTGTGGGTGCACCGATAACCATCAGGCCATTGCCTTTCAGATCGGTGAGGCTCATCCAACGTACATCGGTCTTGTTGCCGTTTTCTTGTGGACGGTCGTAGGCGAAGTACTGTTCGGCTACGCTACCTTTGTACAGACCCACGAAGGAAGAACCGTTGCGGTCGCAATAGTTCTCGTGCGGACCTCGACCTAGCCATGCCATTTGGTCGTATTGCTTGTTCAGGGTGATGCTCACACCCATGCGGGGCATCAAAGGTAAAGTGTCGTTGGCAGGAATGAAAGTACAGTTCACATCGAGGCTGCCTCTCGGTGAGAAGCGGTAGCGGACAATGAATTCCGAACCGGCAACTTCTTCGGGCAGACGGTAGTGTGACACTACTTCATAGCCATCTTTGTCGAGCGCTGTTTTCTCCAATGAGGTGAGTTTGGCGCCACGTCCGGCTTCACGCCACGGGCGCAGGGTCTTGTTCATGTCGTTGCCCATGTCATTGTCCGTCACCGGACGCCAGAAGTTGGGACGCAGTGCTTCCTTAATCATCTCTTCCTTGCCTTCCTTGAACGAGCAGAGTGCTCCGGTGGCTTTGTCGAATCCTACACTGACATTTCCGGCAGTGAGGACAAGCAGGGCTTCGCTGTCGGTTGCCGTCACGTTGCCTGAGGCAGCTTTGGGGGTAACAGCCTTATAGAAGGGAAGCTTCACTTGTTCGGCAGCCAATTGTGTACCGGCCTTCAGCAGACCCTCGTCGCGCTTCTGGCTGGCATAGAAATTCAGGTAATATTCTACTCCTTCGGAGGAATGGATGGTGGGGAACTGTGTCCGGAATACGCCTGTCTGTTGGGCGGGCAAATCTACATTATCTATGCGTCCTTGTGCCAATACTTCGCCGTTGCCTTCCAAACGCCAAGTGAAGTCAAAGTCATTCAGGTTGGTGAAAAAGAACTTGTTTCTAAGCTCTACCAATCCTTCGTGATAATCGAGCAATCTGAAAGCCATATTCTGGTACACCCGTTTCACTTCATGTATGTGGGGCTTCAATGTGCGGTCTGCGGCAATCAGGCCGTTCATGCAGAAGTTGGCCGAGCTTGGAGTGCCTTCGGGGGCAAGGTCGCCGCCGTAGGCCCAGTAGAACTTACCGTCGTCGGTCTTGTTGTAAAGACCCTGGTCCACCCAGTCCCAGATGTGACCGCCTTGTAGAGAAGGGTACTTCTCGATGATGTCCCAGTAGTCTTGCAGATTGCCCACACTATTACCCATAGCATGAGCGTATTCGCAGAGGATGAGGGGCATGGTGGGCAGATAGAGAGCATGGTTTATCAACACGTCTATCTTCTTGTACATGGGGCAGAAGATGTCGGTGAAAGGACGGTTTTTGCCAGAGTCCTCGGAGTGTACGGGGCGTTGGGAACGGTCGTGGGCATGAATCCAAGCATAGGTGGCTTGGAAGTTACAGCCTGAGCCGGTTTCGTTGCCCAATGACCAGATGATGACGCAGGGGTGGTTCTTGTCGCGTTCAAACATACGTTCTGTACGGTCGATGAAAGCCTTCTGCCATTCGGGTTGGTTGGCGAGGCATTGGTCGGGTTTGTAGCCCATGCCGTGGCTTTCGATGTTGGCCTCGTCCACTACATACATGCCGTAGATGTCGCACAGTTCATACCAGCGCGGGTCGTTGGGGTAGTGGGAGGTGCGCACGCTGTTGATGTTGTTTTGTTTCATCAGTTCCAGGTCGCGTATCATGGAGGCTTCGTCCACTACATGGCCGTGGTAAGGGTCGTGTTCGTGGCGGTTTACGCCCTTGATGTAGACGGGTTGCCCGTTGACGAGTAACTGTGCATGTTTGATTTCCGATTTGCGGAATCCGATGTTGCGGCAGATGTACTGTGTCTGGCCGTTGGCACGCAGTGTAATCATCATCTGGTATAGGTTGGGCTTTTCAGCACTCCACAGCAGGGGCGCTTCGATGTGTTTCAGGAAGTGCAGCTTGTTGTCTTTGGCGCGTTGGCGTTCGGTGTAGATGACTTTTCCCTCTTTGTCCGTCAGGCTCACTTCCACTTCGGCACCTTTTACCTTGGGCGTTTGAGTACGTTGGGAGTTTTGGGCATTGTCCAGTTCCACATAGAGGTGGAAGTCGGCGTCCTTGTACTCGTTGTCGAGGTCGGTCACTACTTCAAAGTCGCGCACGTGGATGTTGGGACGGGCATAAAGGTACACATCACGTTGTATACCGGCAAAGCGCCAGTAATCTTGATCTTCTAAGTAGTAGCCGTCGCTGAACTTGAATACCTGCACGGCAATCTCGTTCTGTCCGGTTACTGCATAGGGGGTGATATCGAACTCACTGGGGGTCTTGGAATCTTGCGAGTAACCCACCTTTTCACCGTTGACCCACACATAGAAAGCTGAGGCCACGCCTCCGAAGTGGAGGACGATTTGCTTGCCTTTCCAGTTGGCAGGGACGTTGAATGTGCGTTTGTAGGAACCTACGGGACTGTTTTCCACGGCAATGAGTGGCGGGTTGCGCTTGATGCCGTAGCCGGCACCTACATAGAAAGGATGGCCATAGCCTTCCATTTCCCAGTTGGCGGGCACTTTGATGTTGCCCCATCCGCTTACATCGTGGCCTTTTTCAAAGAAGTCCATCGGGCGCTGGTCCGAACGGGGAACAAACTGAAACTTCCAGGTACCGTTCAACGACTGAAAATATTCCGATTGACTCTTGTCGTTCTTCACTGCTTTCTCTTTGGTGGTGTAGGCCATGAAGGTGGCGGCAGAAGGCAGTCGGTTGATGTGCAACACATCAAAGTTTTCCCAATCGTTGTCCGAGTGAGGATATTTGTCGGTTCTTACGGCGGTTTCCGCTTTCTTGGTGTCGCCCGTCTTGTTCATGGGTGTACCGTCGTACTGTGCAAATGCGCATAACGGTAGCATCAGTGCGAGGGTGCAGATTGAATGTATCTTATTCATATTCGTATGCTTTTAATGATGTATAATCGTTTGTCTTTTCAGACTTTTGAGAGTTGTTTTGCGTGAGAGTTACTCATCGAGCAGCATCTTGATGATACATGCCGAACTCCAGCCGAAGTTAGGCGAATTGAGCGCTTCGCCGGTCAGCGGGTTGTAGTTCTCGTGGATAGGGCCGTCGGTGGTGAGTCCTTGGGCGTTGTTGATGAACTTCTCAGTCAGTATGTCGGCTTCCCGGTCGAAACCATAGTTGCGCAGGCCGGTGATACCGAAGTACACTTGGTCTACCCAGACCGGGCCGCGCCAGTAGCCGCGCACGGGACGCAGGCGAGGATGGCTGATGTCCAAGGTACCCAATGGAAGGGTGGAGTTGAACTTCTGCGGGTCCATCATCTTCTGCATCACCTGTTTGGCCTGTTCGGGAGTGGCGATGCCTGCCCAGAGTGGCAGCCAGCATTCGGCACCCATCACTTTGATGTGCTCGCCGGTATCGATACGGGTGTCGTAGAAGAATCCGGTTTCCTTGTCCCACATCTTTGTCTGTACGAACTCCTTGATGACTTTGGCTTCGGCATTAAGCTGTGCCGCCAGTTCGGGCTTGTTCAGGAGGGTTGCCATTTCGGCGAGGATGGTCTTGTCTACGTAGAGGAACGAGTTCAGGCAGATGTTCTCCTGGTTCATGGACCATGCCTTCTCGCTGTTTTTCTGCATCACGGCATCGTCAAAGCGTACGCCGTTGTCCATGCCGCTTTCCCAACAGGCAGCAATGAGAGTGCCGTCGGTGGAACCGTATTCGCAGATGCCGTTGTGATTGTGGTCACGCTCGGCATACCACCACTGATGGAACTTATAGAGCTTGTCGAACATTGTTTCGAGGAATTTCTTGTCGCCGGTAGCTTTATACACGTTCATGGCTCCCCAGGCGGCTACGGGCGGTTTGGCATCGCGCCAGTTATTGTATTTCTTGTTGTAGCTGATGAAGTCGGGTACCATGCCGTTGTCGGCTTGATAGTCGAAGAGGGTAATCATTTCGCTTTTGGCTATCTCCTCGTTGAAATGTACGTTGCCCGAAGCAATCTTCCAGGAGTCCCACGACCAGATGCCGTTGATGAATCCGTTGTACGACGGGTTGCTGCCGCCATGCAGGATGTCACCGGCAGGGGTGCGGTAGTTGCTGTTCAGGGTCATCATTGCTTTTACGAGTACCTTGCGGTATTTGTTGTCCTTGAGGTACTTGCTGTTTCCGCTCAGCAACGAAGCGATTTGTGCGTTCCATTGCTGTTCGTTTAGTTCAAAGCAATTGTCTATATTCAGCGTTGCTATGGCAGCCAGTTCTTTGGCTGTGTCTTCACCGCGCAGCGTCAGGGTTTGAGTCATCTCCGACTGATAAGTCTTGCCGGGTTCCAGGGTCATTTCACTTTTTTCTGTGACGTGCAGGCTATCGCTCCCCACAGCCTGAATCTTGTCTGCTGTGAGGAATCGGATTACCGTGTTCGTGGAATCTTTGGGGCGGATGAAAGAGAGACCTTTATCTATGCTGCTTACGACAGAGGTAGGCTCGTATACGCCTCCGTTCCAGTCGAAGCTGACCTTTACCGGTTTTTGGCTCATATTCTTCACGATTGAACGTATGGCTACGGAACGTGAGGTGAGGTAGCACAATTCGGTAGTGAAGTTTAAGTTCTCATCGTTGTATTCCTGTATCAGTTTGCCGGGGAGGTATCGGGTGGTCTGTACATTGTACACCATCCTATACTGTTCGCCGTTCACCCACAGCGTAGGTTCGGCGAGTCCGGCAGCTATCCATCCGCGTCCGGTCATGACCATAGGTCCCATGAAAGCACCGGCATGGCGACGGTTTTCGTTGTCGGGCAGTGAGTATGCCATCCAAGCACCTTTGTCGGCAAAGACGTAGGCATCCCAGTCTACGGCTCCGGCGGGAGTGTTCTTTATGTTGATAAGATTACAGAAGTCCGCTTGCTTGGATAAAAGCGGTTCTGAAGAAGTGGGAGCTTTGACGCACGAGGTCAGTATGCAGGCAACGATGCCAGTCAAAGCGATGTTTTTATTTGGATGTCTCATGGTAAATTAAGTATATGATGAAATGAAGTCTTGAAACAGAGAGTTCTATTAAAAGCAATCTCTATCGGATGGGATCCCGTTTCCGGCATTTCGCTTCCGATAGAGACTGAGTTGTAGGGTTATCGGTTATTTTGTGTAACCTTCGTTTTGCACCCAATCAGGATTCATCAGGAATTCTTTGTGAGGGATAGCGAGTCTGATATGCTTGGTCGATATGAAATTGCTTGCGAAAGGCTTTTCATGACTCTTAAGTGCGTCTTCCACAATGCCCCAACGGATGAGATCATACCAGCGTGAGCCTTCGAGGGCCAGTTCGCAAGGACGTTCCACATCCTGCAGGTGCTTCAGCACTTGTTCTTTACTTAGGGTGTCGGACAGTGGCGTTACGTGTACACGGTCACGTACTTTGTTGATGTATTTGATGGCTTCTTTAGAGTTTCCTTCATCGTTCAGACACTCGGCATAGAGCAACAGGATGTCCGCATAGCGGATGAGGGGGATGTTGAAACCGGAATAATCCCAGTAATCACCCAATGACTTGTCGTAAGTCACATATTTGCGCCAGTAGATATTGTCTTCTTGGTGGTAATCACTGAATCCTTTGCCGTCTTCGTAATAGAACGGACGGGATTTGGGATCGTCGAAAATGATAGTCTCATACAATCGGTCGCTGTATTCCCCATCTTCGGTGAGGTCTTTCTTCAGTGTATTGAATAACCATTTGGACGGATATGCTTCCTCGTATGCGCCACAGCCACTGTCGGGACCCAAGTGCAAGGTAAAGAGATTGTATTCGTAGTGCCCGCCTTCCAGACTTCCGGTGAACTGTACTTCAAGGATGGATTCCTTATTGTTCTCGTGTAGTCCGTTGAAGTTGTCGCCATAGTTCTCCATCAGTTCATATCTGTGACTGTCAATGACTTTCCAGAATTCTGTTTTGGCTTTGGCCTTTTCGCCGATGAACATATAGTATTTGCCTAAGAGTGCTGCGGCAGTATATTTAGTGACGCGTCCGGCCATGTTTGTATTCCATTTTTCGGGAAGGTTGGCTTGACATTCACTCAGTTCTGTCTCGATGAAAGTCTTCAGTCTGCCGGCTTCTACCTGAGGAGGATAGAATTCCTCTTCGGTACCTTCGAGTTCGTGCTCGAACATTGGTAGTCTTTCACCGAAGTTGATGAAGAGACGGTAGTAGTAGAAAGCTCTCAGAAAACGTGCCTCGGCAATACTGGTCGCTTTGGTCTGCTTGATGCCTTCGTCATCGTTGTCGGGCACATTGGGAATGTTGTCCAGACACTGGTTGCAATAGTTGATGCTGGTATAGAGGTTGGTCCATTCATCGTTGGGCACGTAGTTGGTCGATTCGTTGTTGTACATGGCCAGTTCCATCCAGGCGGTCACGTCGGGGCGGTAGTCCAGCTCGTCGCTGCGGTAGTTGTCTATCACAATGTAGCGTTCGAAAGGTTGCGCCCATTCGATGGTAGGCTGTAGTCCAGCGTAGGCTGCGGTAAGTCCTTTGAGGATGTCGGATTCGCTCTTCCAGAAGTTTTCGGGGTCCAGTGAGTTGGGGTTTCTGTCTTCATCCAGGAAATTTCCGGTACATGAAGAGAGTGCCAGGCCTCCTAAGACTGAGGCGCACAATAATATATTCTTTAATTTCATAATCATCTTTTTTAAAGTTTTGGTTCAATTAAAATCCGAATTTAATACCGGCCATGAAAGTGCGGCATAGAGGTGATGAAGCATAGTCGTAACCCATGCGGTCAATACCACCGTTGGTAGAGGGGTCATAGCCACTGTAACCGGTGATGGTAAAGATGCGTGTACCACCTACATAGAAACGGAGGTTGCTGATGCCCAACTTACCACAAACTGTAGCAGGCAGGTTGTAGCCCAATTGCAAGTTGTTCAGGCGGAAGAAGTCGCCTCGTTCGATGAAACGGTCGGAAGTGCGAGCATTCTTGTTCGGGTCGCCGTATACGGCACGTGGAATGTTGGTGTTGGGGTTCTCCGGAGTCCATGCTTTCAGTGCGTTTCTGCCATAGTTGAACTTGGTATCCATACGTTCCAATTGATATTTGGTATAGTTGTAACGGTCTACACCGAGGTCACCGTAGAAGTTGGCTACCAAATCGAAGTTTTTGTAATTCAGTGTTACGTTGAAGCCGATAGAGGCCTTGGGGCAACCGTTGCCCAGAAGCTTCTTGTCATCGCTGTCCAGCATGCCGTCACCGTTTTGGTCTACGAAGCGGAGGTCACCGGGTTCTGCGTTGGGCTGCATGGGAATCCAGTTGCCTTTGCTGTCCTTGCGTCCGTGTGATTCTTTCCAAAGTTTGGCTTCTGCTTCATTTTGGATGATGCCTGCGGTTTCGTAAGCCCAGAATTCACCGAAGTAACCACCCACGTAGGTACGTGAAGCACCATATTCGTACATATAGTTGGGGTCTGCCATTGATTTCAGTTTACTCTTGAAGTGGCTCAGGTTGAAGTCAAGGTCATACTTGAAGTCCTTACCTGCATTACCGTGGTAAATCAGTTGCATTTCCATACCGGTGGTGCGCAGTTCACCGTCGTTCACCGTCAGTGCACCGTAACCGGTAGACAGACTGATGTTCTTTTCGGAAAGCATGTCCTTGGTGTCCTTGATGTAACCTTCAATCGAGAATTCCAGTTTGTTGTTCCATAGGCTCATGTCCACACCGATGTTTTTGTAGAAGGTAGTTTCCCACTTGATGTTCCTTGAGGGGAGGCTACGTACTGCATATCCCTGGTTTACGACTTTGCCGTCGAAGGGGTAGTTGATGTTGTCGGCGTTGGAGTCCAATTTGGGAATGTAGAGATAGAGAGGTACCGATTGGTTACCGAGGGCGCCGTAGCTCATACGCAATTTGAAGGAGCTGACTGTTTCTTTCATATCTTCCCAGAAAGGTTCGTTGGCAATGTTCCAGCCTACTGATACAGAGGGGAAGAACCCCCACTGGTTACCGTCGGCAAAACGTGAAGAACCGTCATAGCGGAACGAGGCCATTAACATGTAGCGCATTTTCCAACTATAGTTCACACGGCCAAATACGGAACGCAAGCCGCTACGGGTCTTTTCACCTTGCACACCATAGTCTTTGCGTGCCTGGCCCAGAATGCCCATGTCGTTGTTCTCGAATTCGGAACCCGATGCACCCAATAGGTCGTAAGTGCTTTCTTCTTGTGAAGCTCCCAGCAGGAAGGCGAAGTCGTGACTGTCTTTGATGGTGAAGTTGTAGTTGGCAGTCAGTTCCAGCAGGTCGTTGACGCTTCTGGTGCGGGTCTGTGATAGTGAGGCGCTTTCGTTCCACTTCATGGCACCCAGTTCGTAAGTAGGTTTGAATACGCGGGTTTCGCGGAAAAGGAGGCTACGGCTTGCTTGTGCCTTGATTACCAGTCCCTTGATGGGCTCATATTGCAGATAGCCCGATCCTTTGATGTAATCTGTGGCGCGGGTGTTCTCAATCAGGTTATTATAACCTACCATGTTGGCAGCATCGCTCATGTTCATGCCGGGGATGGCACCACCGTATCCGCCGTCACAATTCTCGTCATACAGACGTGCGATAGGTTCCATGTTGGTCACTTGGTATATGCCGGGAAAACCTGAGTTGGCTTCCATTTCCGATTCCCAACGGCTGTAGTTTACTGATTCGCCCACTTTGAACTTGCCGCGTTTCATGTCTGAGTTTAAGCGGAAGCCATATTTCTCGTCACCCGTGCCGGTCACGATGGCTTCGTTTTTTGAATAGAATACGGACAAAGCTACGTTGGCATTCTCACTGCCACTAGTGTACCCCACATTGTATTTCTGTGTGAAGCCGTTGCGGTAGTATTCGTCCTGCCAATCGGTGTCGCCAAACTGTGTGGGGTCTTGCTCATAAGCCGCAATGTAAGCAGGCCAGTTTTTGGGGTTTTGACCGGCGTTTGTACGGGCCATCTTTGCCATGTGGATAAATTCTTCGGCATTGCAGACATCCAGTTTCTTGGCTATCTGATCCACTCCCCAATAAGCTGAGAACGTGATTTTGGGTTTGGATTTGGTACCACGGTAAGTCTCAATCAGGATAACGCCTGCGGCGGCGCGTGCTCCGTAAATAGCGGCGGTGGCAGCGTCTTTCAATACAGACATTGACTTGATGTCTTCGGGGTTCAGAAAACTCATATCACCCGGAACGCCATCGATAATTACCAACGGAGAGTTGTCTGTTCCATAAGTGGTTACACCGCGCACCTGCAGGCTGGGAGTGGAGCCGGCGGCACCGCTACCAAAGTTAACTATCAAACCGGGAGCCATACCCTGCAGGGCAGTTTCGGCATTAGCGGTAGGTATGTTGTTTAGTTTATCGCCCGATACGGAACTTACCGAACCGGAAACATCCGATTTCTTTTGTGTGCCATAACCGATAACGACTACTTCGTCCAGTAGTTCGGTGTCTTCTTTCAGCACCACTTTCAATTCCTTGCGACCATTGAGGGCGATTTCTTGTGGAGCATAGCCCACGTAAGAGATAATAATAGTGGCTTTTGGGGAAACGCTGAGGGTAAAGTTACCGTCGATGTCAGTGATTACTCCATTTGTTGTTCCTTTCTCTAATACACTGGCTCCGATGACAGATTCACCGGAAACATCGGTTACGGTACCGTTCAGCTGAATGTTCTGTGCCAATGCGCCCATAGGCAGCATAAAAGCAAAGAAGAGAAGTAGCTGAATGACTCTTTCTTTGTAGTAGTTACTTTTACTCATTTGAATAAGTTTTTAAGGTTAATACTATTGGTTTTTCACAATGCTAAATTAAGCTTCATAAACAGGAATTGCTAATGAATGTTATCTACAAGCAGACTACAAGAGAGGGATATTCTTTGTTTTATTATCTACAAATAGTTTTGTAAGTATTTGATAAATAGGAGTAAATGAGATATTCTATATCTACAAAACTATATCCACATAAACTTTTTCCGATTTACATTAATTATTGAGTTGCGCAAGTAAACGGTGATTAGATGAAGAAGGAAACCAACTCTTTTAGAAATATCAAGCAACTCAAGTTTCGCAGGTCTTTTATAATCATTGATAAACAGTAGTATCTCAACTCTCCTCCCCGGAGGAGAGTTGAGATACTACTGTTTATCAATGATGTCCCTTGCAGATGGTTTGCAGATGTTTTATCTGCAAGCCATCTGTAAAAGAGGAAGTCGAGTATAAGACGGATGACATTCATATCTTATCTCTTGCAAAATACGGATAACTTATTAGTTCATAGTGATGAACACTTTGTTTCTGCAGTACAAAACACTTCGTTCATGTAGTATAAAACGTTTTGTTTGCACAACATAAAACAAGGTGTTTATATAGTATGAAACAAAGTGTTCACTATAATGGAACAAAGTGTTCGCCCTAATGAAACACATTGTTCTACACGTCGAAACAAACCGTTCTGTGTGTTGAAACAAGCGGTTATATTGGGGGAAACAAAAAGAAAGCTGTCTTTTCCTGTCTTTTCCTGATTTCACTAGACACTTTTTTTCTTTATAAACGCCATTAGTAGACGGTTCTTTCATTTGCATACTGATACAGTAGTCCCTTCTTCCGGACTTGCGAGCCTATGCTTACTTGTTCGGTGTCTTGTTTTTATTGAGACAAAGTGAGGGCAAACTTTACTCTCACCTTTTAAAATTGTTCTCACTCACCTCTGAAAATCCGATGAACAAAGGATTTTAGATAAGCAGTGGTGGCGGTGAGGGCAGAAATGCAAAATAAATATTTTCAGCCTTGAACTGGGTTATATGTTCTGTAGATAGTCGGTCAAGTCTTCTTCGGAAGAAAGGTTGAGGGATTTGCGCAGGCGGTAACGGTTCATGTTGATGGTTTTAGGGGTAGTACCGGTCAACATGGATATTTCTTTGGTAGACAAATTTACCCTTAGCAGGGTGGCAAGATATTTCTCGCCTTGTGTCAGTTTGGGATGAATCGCTACCAGTCTTTGGAGGAATTCATTGCTTTTATCATCGATGTTTGTCAATAGGGCACTGTTGGTTTTGTCTCCGCTTTGGCTCTGGCTGATGAATGCGTTGATTTTCTTCAGGTGGGGCGTGATGGCTTGCGCGTCCATCTTATATCCTTCTTTCACCATTCCGCGTATTTTGTCCAGCAGTTCATTGCGGCTTTTCAGGAATACGGCGAAGCTGGTTGCCTCCTGCCGACTGGTAGCCAGTTCATTGTGTACATTTTGAAGTTCCAGCTCTTGCTGATGCATCTTCAGTTCGGCCACTTCTTTTTCGGACAGTTGCAATTGGTAGCGTGCTTCTATCAGTTGCAAATCTTTTCGGCGTTTATACCATTTATATAGAAAGATGCTGAAAGCTATTCCCAGAATAAGTACGCTGCCCAAAAGCCACAAATTGCGTTTCAGTAGCTCTATCTTGTAGGTTTGTTCCTGCATTTCAGTAGCATATTTTTGGTCTTGGTATCTTTTATAGGAAATTTCCTGCTCGATGTTGCGTAGCTTGTTGCTACTTTGCAGTTCCTTGCCCAGGTGGTACCTCTTGTTCAGATACTTATAGGCTTGGGCATAGTCACCTATAGCTGCATATACCATGGACGAATATTCGTAATTGTCGCAAATCAGTTCGCGGGCTCCGATGTTGTGGGCATACTCGTAGGCTTTATGCAAGGCTTCCAAGGCTTTGGAGTATTGCTTGTCATAGTAATACTGTTTCCCCATGTTGTTGTAGTTTTCGCCAAGAGACCATTGGGCATCCAGATTCTTGTTGATGGTGATGGCTTCCTGGATGAAAGAAAGTTTCTCTTCCGTATTTCCCCGGTACAGACAGAGGTTGTTCAGGTTGGTTGCAATCTCTTTCAGGTTTCGTTGGGCACGGTTGATGGCCAGCGCACGCTGGAAGAAACGCTCGGCAACGGTAAATTCACTCATGAAGTGGTGCATTACTCCACGTTCGTTATAGCATCCGGCCACAGAGGTGGAATCGCCGATGGATTTGAAGATGGAGGTTGCTTTGTCGTTCAGTTCAATGGCTTTGTTGTAATCGCCTAGTTTGCTGTATACACGCCCCATCAAGGAGCAGAGTTGTGCCATTTGTTTTTTGTTGGTGGGATGGATATATTTTTGGGTGTCATAAAGATTCTTGATACTTAGGTCGAAGTTCCCCAACAATTGTTCGGCTTGACAGTAGAGAATCATGGCTTGTGCGCGGACCTCACTGGGCTCATCTTCGGGAAACAAGGCAGAAGCCTGAGCTGCATAGTAGGAAGCTTGTTTGGGGTTGTTGTACAGGTATTTCTGTGCTTGGTCAATCAATTTCTGTGCTTGCTGCATGTCTTGAGCTTGCAGTGGGGCAGCTGCTGACAGAAGACATACGAGTAGTAGACATAGGTTTTTCTTCATGGCATCGTCTTGTTTCTGCAAATTTAATTAATTCTTCTTAGAAGTCCGGTTTCCCTCCAAAAAGATTTATCTTTGTGCCTCAAAGATAGCGATATATATGTTATTACCTTATTTGAATGAAGACTTGATAGAGGCGGGATGCGATGAGGCCGGTCGCGGCTGTCTGGCCGGTGCGGTCTATGCCGCTGCCGTTATTCTGCCAACGGACTTTAAGAATGAACTTTTGAACGACTCCAAGCAGCTGACGGAAAAACAACGCTATGCCTTGCGTGAAGTGATTGAGAAAGAGGCTCTGGCATGGGCGGTGGGCGTCGTCTCTCCCGAAGAAATTGACAAAATCAATATTCTTAATGCCTCCTTTCTTGCCATGCACCGTGCTGTTGACCAACTGAATGTCCGTCCGCAACATCTGCTGATAGACGGCAACCGCTTTAAAAAATATCGGGACTTGCCGCATACTACCGTAGTGAAAGGAGACGGGAAGTACCTTTCCATCGCTGCCGCCTCCATTTTGGCAAAGACCTATCGTGATGACTACATGAACCGCCTTCACGAGGAATATCCGTATTATGACTGGAATCGTAACAAGGGGTATCCCACCAAGAAACATCGTGCCGCCATTGCTGAGCGGGGTACTACACCCTATCATCGCTTGACGTTTAATCTCTTGGGGGATGGGCAGTTGTCGCTGAACTTCGGACAATGATGCTGTTTAGAACCACTTAATCCTTCTGAACCATACGAATGTCACTGCTGATAATATTGCCGACAAAAGTATGATGAAAATAAACGCGTGCGGAAAACTCTCCAGGTGGATGTCCACATTCATGCCGTAGAAACTGGCTATCAACGTGGGAATCATCAGTGTAATGCTGAGGCTTGTCATACGTTTCATGATGGCATTCACATTGTTGGAGATGATGGAGGCGAAGGCGTCCATGGTTCCCGTCAGAATATCACTGTAGATGTTCACGGTATTGTATGCCTGCTTCAACTCGATGACCACGTCTTCCAATAATTCCAAATCCAGATAATTGGTGTCCTGAAAGATGTTTTTCAGCCGTCCTATCATCACTTCATTGCCACGGATGGAAGTGTTGAAGTAGACCAGCGTCTTCTGCAGCTTCATCAGTTGCAGGAGGTCTTCGTTGCGGATGCTTTTCTCCAGCTCTTTTTCGGCGGTGGCCACGTCGTTGTTTATCTGTTTCAGATACTTCAGGAACCAGACGGCGGAAGAGTAGATGATTCGCAGAATCAAATCCAGTTTATTGTTGACGACTATGTTCTTCCGGCGTGTGTGCTGGATGAAGTCCGGTATCAGCTCCGTGTGGTGATAGCAGACAGAAACGATGATTCCGTCATTGGTGATAATGCCGATGGGCACGGTGATGAACGGCACGCCGCGTTGGTTGCTCTGCATCGGGATGCGGAGGATGGTCAGCAGCCAGTTGTCTTCTGTTTCCGTACGCGGGCGCTCGTCCACGTCGGCTATGTCTTCCAAGAATGATTCGGGAACTTTCAGCTCTTCGGTAAGGAATTTGAAATCATCGTTGTCCGGGCATTCTACGTTGACCCAGCAGTTGGGTTGCCATTCGGCCTTTTCAGTGAAGCCGTTTTCACTGTAGAGATACTTTCTCATTGTTTGCCTCCTTTCTAGTTGGAACAGAGGCATTGCAGTCAACGTCTCCGTTCGTTTTATTGGTGAATACTATTGCACGTTCGTGGGTTTGAATCGTCCATATTTCTTGTTTTTTATTTTTTAAGCGTGGCAAAAGTACATAAATCATTTGAAACAGTACGCTTTAACAGCTGTTTTTTGTACCTTTGCAGCGCAAAAACAGGTTCCTACTATAAAGAACGTTTGTATCATACAAAAAGATTATACAATTAAATTCGATTAATATTATGAGTAAGAAAGCCCTTTTAATGATTCTTGATGGCTGGGGCATCGGCGATCAAGGTAAAGATGATGTGATTTTCAATACACCTACTCCGTATTGGGACAGTCTGTTGGCAGCTTATCCGCATTCCGAGCTTCAGGCAAGCGGTGAAAACGTTGGTTTGCCCGACGGACAGATGGGTAACTCTGAAGTAGGTCACCTCAATATCGGTGCCGGACGCATCGTTTACCAGGATTTGGTGAAGATTAACCGTGCTTGTGCCGATGGCAGCATCCTGAAGAACAAGGAAATTGTTTCTGCTTTCTCATATGCAAAGGAAAACGGCAAGAATATCCACTTTATGGGACTGACCAGCAACGGTGGCGTGCACAGCTCTTTTGACCATTTGTTCAAACTCTGCGATATTTCCAAGGAATACGGCATCGAGAATACCTTCATCCACTGCTTTATGGACGGTCGTGATACCGACCCGAAGAGCGGTAAAGGCTTCATTGAGCAGCTGACTGCCCATTGTGAGAAGTCTGCCGGCAAGATTGCTTCCATCGTGGGACGTTTCTATGCCATGGACCGTGACAAACGTTGGGAGCGTGTGAAGGTTGCCTACGATTTGTTGGTAAACGGTGAAGGCAAGGTTGCTACGGATATGGTCCAGGCTATGCAGGAGTCCTACGACGAAGGCGTTACGGATGAATTCATCAAGCCGATTGTGAACGGTGGCTTCGACGGTACCATCAAGGAAGGTGATGTTGTAATCTTCTTCAACTACCGTAACGACCGTGCCAAGGAATTGACCGTTGTCCTCACCCAGCAAGATATGCCCGAACAAGGCATGCAAACCATTCCGGGCCTGCAGTTCTACTGCATGACTCCGTATGACGCCAGCTTCAAGGGTGTACATATCCTTTTTGATAAGGAGAATGTACAGAACACATTGGGCGAATATCTTGCTGCCAATGGCAAGACCCAGCTGCACATTGCCGAAACAGAGAAGTATGCACACGTGACTTTCTTCTTCAACGGTGGCCGCGAGACTCCCTACGATGCTGAAGAGCGCATCCTGGTTCCTTCTCCGAAGGTTGCCACTTACGACTTGAAGCCTGAAATGAGTGCGTACGAGGTGAAGGACAAGTTGGTTGAAGCTATCAAGACCCAGAAGTTCGATTTCATCGTGGTGAACTACGCCAATGGTGATATGGTGGGACATACCGGTATCTACGAAGCTATCGAGAAGGCAGTGAAAGCCATCGACGAATGTGTGAAAGACACCGTTGAGGCTGCCAAGGCAAACGATTATGAAGTAATCATCATCGCTGACCACGGTAATGCCGACCATGCTCTGAATGAGGATGGTACTCCGAATACTGCCCACTCTCTGAACCCCGTTCCTTTCGTTTACGTTACTGCAAACAAGGACGCCAAGGTTGAGAACGGTGTATTGGCTGACGTAGCTCCTTCTATCCTGCATATCTTGGGTATGGAGCAGCCGGCCGAAATGACTGGTAAGGATTTGATTAAGTAAGGCGTCAAAGCCGTAACAATATTTAGACGCGGATTATACGGATTCCACGGATGCTCTTAAAGTTGAGTCTGTGCAATCCGGATAATCCGCGTCTTTTTTCAATAGAACGATTATGATACAGATTGGTGATGTTGTGGTTTCTTTCGATGTCTTGCGCGAGAAGTTCTTGTGTGACTTGGGTGCCTGCCAGGGGATTTGCTGCATTGAGGGCGATGCCGGTGCTCCCGTAGAGCTGGACGAGGTGGAGAAACTGGAAGAGGTGCTTCCGCTGATTTGGGACGAGCTTTCTCCCGAAGCCCGCACCGTGATAGAGGAGCAAGGTGTGGTCTATACCGATTGTGAAGGTGACCTGGTGACTTCTATTGTGAACAACAAGGATTGCGTCTTTACCTGCTATGATGATAAAGGCTGTTGCTATTGTGCCATCGAAAAGGCTTACCGTGAGGGTAGGACCAACTTCTACAAACCTATATCCTGCCATCTCTATCCGATAAGGGTGGGGAACTACGGACTCTATAAGGCAGTGAACTATCATCGTTGGGATGTCTGCAAAGCCGCTATGCTGTTGGGACAAAAGGAAAATCTGCCCGTGTACAAGTTTCTGAAAGAGCCGCTTATCCGTAAGTTTGGTGAGGACTGGTATGCAGAGCTGGAATTGGTAGTGGAAGAGATGAAAAAACAAGGAATCCTATAGTTCTTCCGTGCGGAGACGGGCCTCTTCTTTGGAGGAGAAGAGGGATAAAGGAAAAGCCCCGGTCAGCAGGATTATCCTGCCCGTCCGGGGCTTCCTCGTTGTAAGATGTGAGGTTGGTTATTTATTATTTATTAAGCGTCAATATTTGCATACGTTGCATTCTTTTCGATGAAATCGCGGCGCGGGCCCACGTCTTCACCCATCAGCATGGAGAAGATATAGTCGGCTTCGGCTGCATTTTCAAGATGCACCTGCTTCAGCATGCGGTTTTCCGGATTCATGGTGGTTTCCCACAACTGTTCCGGGTTCATTTCACCCAAACCTTTGTAGCGTTGGGTGTGTACTGCGTTTTCCGAACCGCCGCCGTAAGTGTCGATGAACTTCTGGCGCTGCTGGTCTGTCCAGCAATACTCTTTCGCCTTGCCTTTGGTGCAAAGGTAAAGGGGAGGAGTGGCGATGTACAAGCAACCCTGCTGGATAACTTGCGGGAAGTAGCGGAAGAAAAGCGTCATAATCAGCGTGTCAATGTGAGAACCATCGACGTCGGCATCGGTCATGATGATAATCTTCTTGTAGCGCAGCTTGTCAATGTTCGCTTCTTTGCTGTCTTCACCGTCCACGCCGAAACGGATGCCCAGCGCCTGGATGATATTGTTTACTTCGTCGCTCTCGAATGCCTTGTGCCACATGGCCTTTTCCACATTCAGAATCTTACCGCGAAGCGGCAGGATAGCTTGGAACGCACGGTTACGGCCTTGCTTTGCTGAACCGCCTGCCGAGTCACCCTCGACGAGGAACAATTCGCATTCTTCCGGGTCCTTGCTGGAGCAGTCGGCCAACTTACCGGGCATGCCACCGCCGGACATCGGCGATTTGCGTTGTACGGATTCGCGTGCCTTACGTGCGGCGATACGTGCCTGGGCGGCAAGAATCACCTTGTCTACAATCAGCTTGGCTTCTTTCGGGTGTTCCTCCAAGTAGTAGGTGAGGGCCTCGCCCACAGCCTGGTCTACGGCACCCATCACTTCGTTGTTACCCAGCTTTGTCTTGGTCTGTCCTTCGAACTGAGGCTCTGCCACCTTGATGGAGATAACGGCAGTTAATCCTTCGCGGAAGTCGTCGCCTGCAATCTCTACCTTGGCTTTCTCCAGCATCTTGTTGTCTTCGGCGTATTTTTTCAATGTACGGGTCAGTGCACGGCGGAAACCTGCCAAGTGGGTACCCCCTTCAATGGTATTGATGTTGTTTACGTAAGAGTGTACATTTTCGTTATAAGAAGTGTTGTACATGATGGCTACTTCCACCGGTGTGCCTTGCTTCTCGGTGTTGATGTAGATTACATCGTTCATGAAGTGTTCGCGTGAGGAGTCCACGTAGCGCACAAATTCCTTCAGGCCTTCTTCCGAGTAGAAGATTTCCTTCTTGGCATTTCCCTCTTCGTCCTTTACGCGAAGGTCGGTCAGTGAAATCTTGATGCCTGCGTTCAGGTAAGCCAACTCGCGCATGCGGGTGGCAAGAATATCATAGTTGTAGACTGTTTCCGTAAAGATGGTATCGTCCGGCCAGAACTGCTGGCGTGTACCGGTAATGTCTGTTGTGCCCACTTCCTTGACGGAGTAGAGCGGATGTCCGCAGGAATATTCCTGCTGATAGATTTTTCCGTTACGGAAAACCTGGGTAGTCATGTGTGTAGACAAGGCGTTTACGCAAGATACACCTACACCATGCAGACCTCCCGATACCTTGTAGGAACCTTTGTCGAACTTACCTCCGGCATGCAGTACGGTCATTACAACTTCCAGTGCGGATTTCTTTTCCTTTTCGTGATAGTCTACCGGGATACCACGTCCGTTGTCTTGTACGGTGATGGAGTTGTCCTCGTTAATGGTGACTTCGATGTGGTCGCAATAGCCGGCAAGTGCCTCGTCGATGGAGTTGTCCACAACCTCGTACACCAGGTGGTGAAGTCCTTTGCTGCTAATGTCGCCAATATACATCGCGGGACGCTTTCTCACTGCTTCCAAACCTTCCAGTACCTGGATGTTTTCGGCAGAATAGCTCCCGTTATTGGAGTGAATCTGTTCTTCAGTCATAATCTTTTTTCCTTATTGTAATAACAGAGCAAATATAGTGAAAATCCTCGGGATATGGTGCTAAACAAACGGATAAATTCGGGTAGTTTACAGCTTTTTAGCACAGAAAAGAAACTTGTGTGGAAGCAGGTAAATAGAGAGGTATAAATGAGAAAGGCCGGACTAAAAAGTCCAGCCTTGTAATATCTTTTGTGTAACAGTCAACTTAAGCCAGCTTGTTGATATAGATAGCCAATTTTGACTTCAGGTTATTAGCCTTGTTCTTGTGGATTACATTAGTCTTAGCCAATTTATCCAACAGTTTTGTGATACCCGGATACATTGCTGTTGCTGCAGCTTTGTCTGTAGTAGCACGAAGCTTACGAACAGCGTTTCTCATGGTCTTGCCATAATATCTGTTGTGAAGTCTTCTTGTTTCTTCTTGTCTGATTCTCTTCAGTGATGATTTATGATTTGCCATCTCGACTAATCTTTTTTAATTCGTTTATTTTTTTATTTTGTAGCCCGTGGGGGAATCGAACCCCCCTTTCAAGAATGAAAATCTTGCGTCCTAACCGATAGACGAACGGGCCATCCTTTGATGAGCGTTTCCGCTCTTGCAAAGAGCCTTTATTTCTCGTTTGCGGATGCAAAGGTAGAAACTATTTTTGAATTACCAAAACATTCGCAAGAAAAAAATATAGCTTTTTGTTGCTTTTTGTCATAGGTTAGCGTCTTGTTTGTTGAAAATCAGTGTAATACGTGCTTTTGCTTTTTGCACTCCTTACCTTGTTTTTTTATTCTTCTCCTTTTGTTTCTCTTCTTTCGGGCTTTTTTTGTAGCTTTGTTATCAGATTGAAACCAGATAAAGAAATCGGGAATGTTACAGAAAACACTGGGAATTGTGCTGCATACCTTGAAATATAAGGATACATCTCTCATTGCAGACATCTATACGGAGGTGGCTGGCAGGGCTTCCTTCATGGTGTCCATACCCCGTTCGCGCAAGGCGGCGGTGAAGCCGGTACTCTTCCAGCCGCTGGCATTGGTGGAACTTGAAGCCGATTTCCGTCCTAATGCCACTATATATAAGGTGAAGGAGGCGAAGTCTCTTTATCCTTTCGCCACGCTTCCCTACGATCCCTACAAATCTGCCATCGCTTTGTTTCTTTCGGAATTCCTTTATCGCGCCGTCCGGGAGGAGGCAGAGAACCGTCCGCTGTTTGCTTATCTGTATCATTCCGTCATCTGGCTGGATGAATGCAGGGAGGGGTTTGCCAATTTCCATCTGGTCTTCCTGATGCGCCTTTCCCGTTTTCTCGGTTTGTATCCCAACCTGGAGGATTATCATGCCGGAGATTACTTCGATTTGCAGAATGCTTGTTTCACTCCCTTGCGTCCGCAGCTCCACTCCAATTACATCGCTCCCGAGGAGGCGGCCCGCCTGACACAGCTGATGCGCATGAATTATGAAACGATGCATCTTTTCACCATGAACCGGTTGGAGCGTACCCGCTGCCTGAACATTATGAATGAATATTATCGTCTGCATCTGCCGGATTTCCCGGTATTGAAATCACTTGAGGTATTGAAGGAGCTTTTTGATTGATTATCGTCGATGTAACGGCCCAATAAGTGTGCGCTGCCTTTATTATAGGAGTAGGGAGTTTTACTTACTGCTGTAAGGGTCGTTACGATAAGCTGTAACGGTCGTTACAATATAGGGTAACGACCGTTTCAATATAGGGTAACCGTCGTTACATCATTAGGTAACGGCTTTTACATCTTATGGTAAACGGTCGGTAAATATAATGCGTTGATAGATAGCGTATAATCTCTTGTGGGGGAGGATATGGATTGGTATGTAAAAAGCCGTGTTCAACAGACTTTGGACGCAGAGTCCCTCTGTTGAAGCACGGCTTATATGATAGGGGAAGTGTATTTCTTTATCCCAGCAACTCTTTTACTTTGGCTGAGATGGCGCGGCCTTCGGCAAGTCCGGCAAGTTTCTTGCTGGCTACACCCATCACCTTGCCCATGTCCTTGCCGCTGGTGGCGCCGACTTCGGCTATGATTTCCTTCAAGGCTGCCTCCAGTTCTTCGGCGCTCATCTGCTTGGGCAGATAGGTTTCAAGCACCTTTACTTGTGCCAGCTCATCGTCTGCCAAGTCCTGGCGACCTTGCTGTACATAGATTTCAGCGGCGTCTTTGCCTTGCTTGGTCAGTTTTTGGATAATCTTCAAAGCATCTGCATCGCTCAGGGTATCGTTGGCTCCGGGAGCGGTTTTGGCTTCAAGGAATACTTTCTTTACGTTTCTCAATGTTTCGAGAGCCACTTTGTCTTTGGCTTTCATGGCTGTTTTAATGTCTTCGCTGACTTTTTCAAATAAATCCATATTGTTATAGGTTTACTCCTGTTCCCCCGAAGGGGAGGAGGATGGTTTTACATATCGGGAACGGAAAAATCAGAAGGTGATGACTCCCCCTGCACCGCCTTCTGCCTCTTGCGCGGCTTCGGTGGCGAGCTGCCCTTCCTGCTCTGCCTTCATCTTGATGCTGTTCAGCGTGCTTTTGTCACGCAGATAGGTCGGAGAATTCTCTACCATGCTGATGATGTCGGCGTTGTCCATGTCTTCGGGATTGAAGAGATAGATATGGCGACGGCGGCTGCGCTGGGAACGGGCATTGGCATCCTTGCCATAGTACACTTCGCGGCGGTTGCGTCTCTGTTCCTCTTCCTCCTCCAGCTCGGCAAGGCGTTGCTGTTCTTCGGCGGTGCGCTGGGTGATGCGGTCGTCCATTTCCTTCATGTGGATGTCCTGGATACCGAAACCGGTGGCAAGCAGGGTGATTTTCACTTTCTGTTCCAGCTTGTCGTCAATGGCCATACCGAATTTGGTTTCGAAGTCGCGGCTGAAACGGTTCATGAACTCCTTCACCTCGTCCATCTCGCTCATCATCAGCTTGTATTGTGCACTGTAAGAGATGTTGAGGAGTACTTTCTTGGAGTTGAAGATGTCGTTGTTGTTCAGCAACGGCGAGTGCTGCGCGTTCTTGATGGCTTCGCTGACACGGTTGTCACCTTCGCCGTAGCCGGTACTCATGATGGCTACGCCGCCGTCCTTCAGCACTGTTTTCACGTCGTTGAAGTCGAGGTTCACCTTTCCATGCAGGGTGATGATTTCGGCAATACTCTTGGCGGCTACCGAAAGGGTGTCGTCGGCCTTGTCAAACGCGTCGTCTACGGATAGCTCGCTGTATATCTCGCTCAGCTTTTCATTGTTGATGACCAGCAGGGCATCTACGTGCTTGCTGATTTCCTCTACGCCATCCAGTGCCTGGTCTATCTTCTTGTCGCCCTCCCAGCGGAAAGGGATGGTGACGATGCCGATGGTCAGGATGTCCATTTCCTTGGCGGTTTGTGCAATGATGGGTGCGGCACCCGTACCGGTACCACCGCCCATTCCGGCAGTGATGAATACCATCTTGGTGCCGTCGTTCAGCATATTCTTGATGTCTTCGATGCTCTCTTCTGCTGCCTTGCGGGCACGGGCAGGGCGGTTTCCGGCTCCCAGGCCTTCTTTTCCAAGCTGTAACTTCACGGGCACGGGAGAGTCCTTCAACGCTTGGTTGTCTGTGTTGCACAGTACGAACGTCACGTCGTGTATACCTTCCCGGTACATATGGTTCACGGCATTGCCGCCACCTCCACCTACACCGATTACTTTAATGATTTTCGGTGAATCGGTCGGGAAATCGAATTGTACTATATCTTCCATAATAACTTAATTTTCTGGCACATTATCACATTATTACTTCATATCGTCGTCCGAGAAGATTTCGTTGGAAAGCTTGTTGAAAGTCTTTTCGAACCAGCTGGGGCCTTCTTTCTTTTTCTTCTTCTTTTCTTCCTTTTCGCGCAGCTCCCTTTCTTTGCGCTCACGCTCCTTGCGTTCTTTCTCTTCCTTCTCGCGCTGTGCCTTGGCGGCGCGTGCGGCGGCTTCCTGCTCTTTCAGCGCTTCGTCGTCAACGAATATGTCGACCGGTTTGGGAGGAACATGGGAGGCAGGCTGCTGCACCGGCTTCACCTCTTGCAGGCAGCAATTCTCGTTGCCGGCAGCCAGCAGGCCCAGCAGTGTGTTGTGCATGCCGTCCTTCTTGGGCTCGTCGCTGCGTGTGTGGACGGTGGTCTGTACGAACTTGGCGGTCTTTACCTTTTCAATCTTGCTCACTCTATGGAAGGCTTTCTCAAGATTCTTCAGATTGGCTCCTCCACCGGTGAATACAACACCGGAGAAAAGTTTGTCCTCGTAGCCGGAAAGTTGCAACTGGTTCCATACGTTGGCAAGAATTTCTTCTGCACGTGCTCCGATAATATTGTTCAGCAGGGCCAGTTCAAAGGTACGGCCGTCTTCCGACGTGCATACGGCAGGGGTCTCGGCGTCTTCTTCCTCCTCGTAGAGGGCATCACCGTATTGCAGTTTCAGCTTCTCGGCATCTTCCTCTTCCATTTGCAGGGAAGTGATGTCGTGGGTAATGTTGTTTCCACCCAGCGGCAGTACGCTGAGGTAGCGCAGGATATTGTTCTTATAGACCAGCACGGTGGTGGTGTCGGCACCGAAGTCCACCAGTGCACAGCCCGAACGCATCTCGTTTTCGGTCAGCACGGCTTTGGCCAACGCAGTGGGAGCCACGAGCAGGTCGTCGGCAATTTCCACTTTGGCTTGCTCGAAACTGTGTTCGAGGTTCTTCTTCAGCGAGGCACGCGCCACGATGTTGAGGAACTGCCCGGTGATGTATCTTCCGGCAACTCCTACGGGCTCCACATGCAGCGTGTTGTCTATCTTGTATTCTTGCGGGGCTACATCCAGCACACTCATGTCTACCAAGGGTACATCACGGTTCTCGTCGCAAATCTCGTCTACCAGTTCTTGCGAAATGATGCTCTCTTCCTCCAGCGTACGGCTTACCGCATTCCTCACCGTGCGCAATGATTGTCCGCCGATGCCTACATATACTTTGGCGATGGAGTTGTTCAACTGGCCTTCCAGCTTGTTGATGATGGAAGTCAGCGCTTGTGCGGCCTTGTCAATGTTGTAGATGGCCCCTTTGTGTATAAACGGGGATGCATCTTCGCGTGCATAAGCCAACACCTGGATACTTCCGTCACTGCTCTTCTTTCCTGCGATACCGGAAATCTTGGAAGAACTCAACTCGATAGCGGCGATGAAATCTGTTGTTGCCATATCTATTTATTTACTATTTTACTATTTACAATTTACTATTTGCTGCGCTTTGATAAAGAAGGACTATTAGTAAATCCCTTTCTCTACTCTCTCTTTGTGCAGATGATTTGATTATCAAATTCAACGCTGATACGGGAGTATTTGTTCCAACCCACCTGGTTCAATCCTCTTTCGTAGAATGCCTTTACACGTTTCAGCTTCTTCTCGAATCCGGCAATCTTGCCTAAATAGATAAGATGGTCGCCGACACGGGGCACTAACTCGATGTTCTTGCCGGGCAATACGTGAATTTGCTCTATCTGTGCATTCCAAAAAGAATTCTTTTGCAAAAATACACCAAACTTATATAAATCCCTCATGGCAAACGACTTTTCTACATTTCCGGTTACAACGGCGAGGTGTGCAACGCACTTTGCATCGGGGGGCATCACGGTACCTTTGTTGTCCAGATAGTAGTTTTCGCCGTTGGCGCTCATCACGCGCAGGATGGGGGTGCGCTGGGTCACTTCGATGCAGAGCTTGCCGCTCGGGGTTTTGTAGCACTCCACCTGGTCGATGAGGGGATGCTTGGCAAGTTCGCGCTCCAAGGTCTTGGTACGCACGCGTTCCAGGTCTTTCCCAATGGGGCTGATGCCTTTCTTTTCCAGCAGGGTAGCTACTTCCTTCTTCGTGATGAAGCCGGCATATACCGTGTCTTTTATCACCAGTTCCACGTCTTGGCACACCTGCGAGGTGGGCTTGCGGTTGAAAGCTGTGACAGCCACTACCAGGTAAGCAATGACAAGCAACAGAACGATAGAAAGTAGAATCCTTTTAACCATGATATTTTTCTGATAATAGTTGGGTGATTTGGGGCGCATAGTTGTCCAGGTCTCCGGCTCCCAGCACTACCAATACTTCGGTGTGCTTTTGGGCGAGGAGGCTGAGGACGTCTTCTTTCCTACAGATGCATTTCTCGATGCCGGGGCGGAGGTTGTCATAAATCAGCTGACTTGTCACGCCGGGAATCGGTTGCTCGCGGGCAGGGTATATCTCTGTCAGAATCACCTCGTCGGATAGGGAAAGGCTGTCTGCAAAGTCACGATAGAAGTCGCGAGTACGGGTGTACAAGTGGGGCTGGAAGATGACGGTTATCTTCTTGTCTTGGTACAACTCGCGGACGGACTTCACGCTTTGGGCTATTTCGGCAGGGTGGTGGGCGTAATCGCTGAGAAATACAATCCGGTCATTCTTTAGCTTGAAGTCGAAGCGGCGGTCCACTCCGCGGAAGCTTGCCATGCCTTGCTTGATTTCTTCGTCGGTGGCACCGCTGAGATGGGCGAGTGCCATGGCGGCAACACCATTCTCGATGTTGATACTGACGGGAACCCCCAACTGAATATCGTTGATGCGGGTGTCAGGCGCCACGAAGTCGATGAAGATTTCACCGTTTCCGATGCGGATATTCTCGGCATGGAAGTCGCCTTCGTTGCGCGAGTAGGTATAGGTGGTGACGCCCGGTTGTACGTCGGCTTGCATTTCCAGTCCTTTGTGCAGAATCAGGGCGCCGCCCGGCTGGATAAGCGTGGTGTAGTGGCGGAAGCTTTCGAGATAGGCTTCTTTGGTGCCGTATATATCCAGGTGGTCGGGGTCGGTGGCAGTAATGACACTCATCCAGGGCGATAGCCAGTGGAAGGAGCGGTCGAACTCATCCGCTTCGATAACGGTATAAGGGCTGGTGGCGGAAAGCAGCAGATTCGTACCGTAGTTCTTCGAAATACCTCCGAGGAAGGCGGTGCAGCCCACGTGTGACTGGTGCAGCAGGTGGGCAGCCATGGTGCTGGTGGTAGTCTTGCCATGCGTACCTGCCACGCACAGGCCTTTACTGCTGCGGGTGATGATGCCCAATACTTGGGAGCGCTTATGTATGTTGAAGCCGTTTTCACGGAAATAGGTCAGTTCTGCATGCCCTTGCGGCACGGCGGGGGTATAGACCACGAGCGTGCTTGCCTTGTCTTTGCACTCCTCCGGAATAAGGTTGATATCCTCTTCGTAGTGTATCTGTGCTCCTTCCGTAATCAGACGTTCTGTCAGTTCGCTCGACGTACGGTCGTAGCCCGCTACTGTCTTTCCTTTGGAGAGGAAATAGCGTATCAGAGCGCTCATGCCGATGCCGCCGGCACCGATGAAGTAAACGGATTTGATTGTTTCTATATTCATATCTTTCATTAAGATACTCTCCTAATTTATTTCTTAATTAACTTCAATACCTCCTTCGCAATAATTGTCGCCGAGTCCGGCAACGCTAGCTTGGCGATATTCTTGCTCAAGTCTTGCAGCTTCTCGGGGTTAGCGATTGTCTCCAACGCCACCGGCAGCAGCTTCTCTTTCGCTTCCACATCCTTCACATAGATAGCTGCATCCTTATCCACCAGCGCCAGCGCATTCTTGGTCTGATGGTCCTCGGCCACATTGGGTGAGGGAACCAGGATGACCGGCTTGTGCAGCAGGCAGAACTCGGAGATGGAACCGGCTCCGGCACGTGAAATCACCAGATCGGCAGCGGCATAGGCGTTTGCCATATCCTTAATGAAGTCCGTCACATACAGATTCGGAATGGCACTGATATGCGGGTTACGTACGGCTTCTCCCGTAGTGGCTGTAATGGCTTCTCTGACTTGGTCAATGTATATCTTGCCAGTCTGCCAGATAAACTGTACGTCGGGGTGGGTACGAATGATATCCAGGCCGGCGGTCAGTGTCTGGTTGATGGTACGCGCTCCAAGACTACCGCCCAGAATGAGGATAGTCTTCTTTTCCGGGTTCAATCCGAAGTACTTTACGGCGTCTGCGTGCAGGATGGAATGCCCGAGCAGGTTCTGGCGCACCGGATTACCTGTCATGATTATCTTTTCTGCCGGGAAGAACTTTTCCATGCCTTCGTAGGCCACGCAAATCTTGCATGCCTTCTGTGCCAGCAGCTTGTTGGTGACACCGGCGTAGGAATTCTGTTCCTGTATCAGTGTGGGAATACCCATCATGCCCGCCATTTTCAGCGTAGGACCACTGGCATAGCCACCTACACCGACGGCCACTTGTGGGCGGAACTCCTTGATGATGTTCCGTGCTTTCCACTGACTCCGTATCAGTTTCAGCAGTACGGAGAAGTTCTTCCACAGATGTTTGCGGTCGAATCCGGCAACGGGTAAGCCTATAATCCGGTAACCGGCATCGGGAACACGCTGCATTTCCATTCTTCCTTCGGCACCTACGAAGAGAATCTCTGCGTCGGGACACAACTCTTTTATGGCGTTGGCGATGGAGATGGCCGGAAAGATATGTCCTCCGGTGCCGCCGCCGCTGATGATAAGCCTCACCCCCGACCCCTCCCCCGTAGGGAGGGGGGTAGAGTTACTTTTGGTTGTATAGTTGTTCATATCTTTACTCATATTCTTGTTCTTTTTTATTTTTGTATTATTGGCATCCTTTCCATTGCTCAATCATTCTTTTCTCCCCTCCCTACGGGGGAGGGGTTGGGGAGAGGCTGTTATTCAAACTCCGCATCACTGTTCAGTACCTTTGCTGTCGGCTCAGCGGCTGTCTGTGCTTCGCTATCGGCCGGTTGTTCCGGGTTCTCGGCATTTCCGGCATCTATCAGCATCGGCACTTGCGCATCATGCATCCGCTGTTCCTCCAGCTTGGCTGTATAGCGGCTGACACTCAGTATCATGCCGATGTAGGCACAGTTGATGAAAGTGGATGTACCACCCTTGCTGATGAGTGGAAGCGGTTGTCCCGTGACGGGTGCCAGACCTACGGCAACCATCATGTTGAACAGCGCCTGCGTGACGAGCAGCAAGGCTATTCCGGTAATGAGGAAAGCGGGGAAAGTGCGGTCGCATTTTTTGGCGATACGGCCCACTCGCACCAATAGGCAGACATAAAGGAACACAACGACTATTCCGCCTACCAGTCCCAGTTCCTCGATGATGATGGCATAGATGAAATCGGAGAATGCCTGGCTCAGAAAGTCACGCTGTACGGAGTTTCCCGGACCCTTGCCTACAACGTTGCTCGTAGCTACGGCAATACGGGCATGTGCCACTTGCCCGTCGCCGTCGATGTCGAATTTGGCGGCAGGAACTTCCTCCTTGTTGGTAAAGTCTGCAATACGGGATTTTACAGTGGTGAAGCGGTGCCCCATCGGTATATTTTCCAATGTCTTGTCTGGCGTGGCCAGCAGGAAGGCGACAAAGACTGTTACGAATGCCACAATTCCTCCTCCCAGTATCAGCAGTTTCCTGGCAGATACCCGCCCGATGAACATCATCAGGTAGACCGTTCCGAAGAGCAGCATTCCCGTCGAGTAGTTTTCCGGCAGGATAAGGCCACAGACAATGCAGGTAATAATCATGATGCGCTTAAAGGCTTTCGGACTTGCACCGTCTTCATCCTGCCCTTTCGAGAGGATAAAGGCGGTAACGATGACGACGGCCATCTTCGCTATTTCCGACGGCTGGAACTGAATGCCCATGAAGGTCATCCAGCGGGCTGCGCCGTTTACGCGGTCGCCGGTAATGAATCCCATCAGCATCACAAAAGCCAGCAGTCCGATGGATATCGGAAGCAGGAATACCGGGAACACCTGAAACCATTTATAGGGGATGTTGTGTACCAGTACTACAATGACGGCGCCTACCATCAGGAGGATGCTGTGCTGCGTAATCGGTCCCCAGTGGTCGCCACTCTTGTAGGTCAGCGTACTGGCAGCACTGAATACCTCTGTGATGGAGATGAGGCAAAGGAAAAGGAAAATAATCCAAATCACTTTGTCACCTTTGAATATGCTCTTTAATAAATCCAATGCTTCGCAAATTAAAAATTAATAATTAAAGAATTAAAAGTTGCCGTTCTTGTTACGGAATTCGTAATAGGACTGTTACGGCATCTGTATCTTATAGTGCTCTGACACATGCTTTGAACTGATCGCCGCGGTCCTCATAGCTCTTGAAGAGGTCGAAGGAGGCACAGCAAGGACTGAGCAACACGGTTTCACCTTTCTTTGCCAGCTTGAAGGCTGCTTCTACGGCATCCTGCATGCCGGTCTGCACGTCGGCTACGGGCAGTCCCAGACGGTCGAAGAAGGCGTGCAGCTTTTCGTTGTGCAATCCCAAATAGACCAGGGCAGAGCACTTTTCGCGTACGAGGTCTTCGATTTCCGTGTAATCGTTTCCTTTGTCTTTACCGCCGAGGATAAGTACGGTTTTGCCGGTCATGCTTTGCAGGGCATACCAGCAGGAGTTTACGTTCGTAGCCTTGGAATCGTTGATGAAGCTCACGCCGCGTACGGTGGCTACTTTCTCCAACCGGTGTTCCACTCCCTTGAAGTCGGACAAGGCTTTGCGGATATATTCTTTCCGGATGCCGGCCAAATTGGCCGAGATGCCGGCGGCTAACGAATTGTATAGGTTGTGTGTGCCGTGCAGCGCCAGCTCCTCTTGCTCCATATTGAAGGCTATCGGTTCGTTGATTTCCACTTCACCGTCTTCCACGTATGCGATGGCCCCGTCTTCCTTGACGGCAGCGAACGGGTAGAGATGGGCGCGCAGGCCATGCTTGTCCAGCTCGCGCTTGATGATGGGGTCGTCGTTCCAGAAGATAAAAGCGTCTTCCGGTGTCTGGTTTTGGGTGATGCGGAATTTGGCGTCCACATATTTCTGCATACAGTGGTCGTAACGGTCCAAGTGGTCTGGTGTGATGTTCATCAGTACGGCAATGTTGGCACGGAAGTTATACATATTGTCCAGCTGGAAGGAACTCAGCTCAATGACGTAGTAATCATGCTGCTCCGTGGCTACCTGCAAGGCCAGGCTGTTGCCGATGTTGCCGGCGAGGCCGACGTTCAGGCCTGCACTCTTGAAGATGTGATAAATGAGCGAGGTGGTTGTAGTCTTTCCGTTCGAGCCGGTGATACAGACCATCTTTGCGTCAGTGTACCGTCCCGCAAACTCTATCTCAGAGATGATGGGCGTACCTTTTTCCTTTAATTTCATAATGAGCGGAGCGTCGTTGGGAATACCGGGGCTTTTCACTACTTCGTCAGCATTCAGAATCAGCTCTTCTGTGTGGTGTCCCTCTTCCCAGGCAATGCCGTATTTATCCAGCAGTTCCTTGTATTTGTCTTTGATGGCGGACATGTCGGAGACGAACGTGTCGAATCCTTTCACTTTGGCCAGTACGGCAGCGCCTGCGCCGCTTTCGCCAGCTCCTAATACTACAATTCTCATAATGTACTAATATGATTAATGTGCCAATGTGCTAATGAGCTGCGCTGTCGTGCCGCATGGCAATTAGCACATTGGCACATTAGCATATTGAATAATTATTATCTAATCTTTAATGTTATAATCGTTATCGCTGCCAATACAATCGTCACAATCCAGAAGCGGATGGTGATTTTGGATTCGTGGAACAGCTTGTCCGGTTTGGTGAATACTACGCTGCATCCCGGCTCTATCAGGCTCATGGAAGTGCGGAAGTGGTCGTGTATCGGTGTTCTTTTGAAGAGACGTTGTTTCACGCCTTTCCGCTTGCCTGCCTTGTAATAGAGGCGTTGCAGGATGACCGAAAGGTTCTCCACCAGGAAGATACCGCAAAGGATGGGTATCAGCAGTTCCTTGTGAATAATGATGGCGTATACTGCGATGATTCCTCCAATGGTCAGACTGCCCGTATCGCCCATGAATACCTGGGCCGGATAGGCATTGTACCACAAGAAGCCGATAAGTGCACCGATGAAGGCACAGATAAAGATTACCAGTTCTTCCGAGCCGGGAATGTACATGATATTCAGGTAGCCGGCATATTCAATGTGGCTCGATACGTAGGCGAGTATTCCCAAGGTCAGTCCGATAATGGCAGAGTTCCCTGCCGCCATTCCGTCCATTCCGTCATTCAGGTTGGCTCCGTTGCTGACGGCGGTAACTACGAAAATCGTGATAATCACAAACAGTATCCAACCTGCTGTCTGGGCATGTTCACCCATGAAGCCCACTAGGTCGGCATAGTCGAAGTTGTTGCTCTTGAAGAATGGGATGGTGGTCTGTGTTGCCTTGATTTCCTTGGCGGCATGCACCACTTCTATCTGTCCGTCTGGTTTCTCTATTTCTATGTTCTCGCGGATAACCACCTGCGGACTGAGGTAGAGAGTCAGTCCGACGATAAGTCCCAAGCCTACCTGACCGATGATTTTGAACTTACCGTGCAGGCCTTCCTTGTCCTTCTTGAATATCTTGATGTAGTCGTCGGCAAAGCCCAGCGACCCCAGCCAGATTGTGGTAATCAGCATCAATATCATATAAATATTGCTCAATTTGCCCAGTAGTAGGCAAGGAATGAGTATGGCAAAAATAATGATGACACCGCCCATGCTGGGTACTCCCACCTTGTTTACGCCGAACGGGTCGATGCTGGCATCACGTTGCGTTTCAGTAATCTGCTTGCGTTTCAGTAGATTGATGAACTTATCTCCCCAGATACTCGAAATGAGCAATGCCAGAATGATTGCCATCAACGAACGGAAGGATGTATAGCCAAACATGCCCGCACCGGGGAAGTCATATTTGTCTAACCATTGAAATAAATAGTATAACATGATGTTAATTATTTAATTGTTTAATGTGCTAATGTGCCAATATGCTAATTGATAGTCTGGTATATCTGCTGGTAAAGGAATGAATATCCTACATGACGCATGGCAATTAGCACATTGGCATATCAGCACATTATCTCATTTAATATCTCTTTGTCGTCAAAATGGTGTTTCACGCCTTTAATCTCCTGATAATTCTCATGCCCCTTGCCTGCAACGAGAATCACGTCTCCCGGCTGTGCCAGCATGCAGGCTGTCTTGATGGCTTCGCGGCGGTCGGTGATGCTGATGGTTTTCTGCATGTCGTCTTTATCCAGTCCCGCCAGCATGTCGTTGATGATGTCCTGCGGCTCTTCAAAGCGCGGGTTATCGGAGGTGATGATGACCCGGTCGCTCAAGCGGGCGGATTCTTTGGCCATGATGGGACGCTTGCCTTTGTCGCGGTTGCCGCCGGCGCCCACAACGGTAATCACTTTCCCTTTTCCTTCCAGCACTCCGTGAATGGCGTTCAATACATTGACCAGGGCGTCTGGAGTATGCGCATAGTCCACAATGGCGGTGTAGCCTTTCGGTGAACGGATGGCATCGAAGCGGCCGGTTACCGGATGCAGCGTGCTGAGGGCAACCAGTACATCCTCTTCTTTCTTGCCAAGCAATACGGCAGTACCGAATACCGCCAGCAGGTTGTAGGCATTGAACTTTCCGATGAAACGTACTGCCAGTTCGTGATTGTTGAAGTCGAGCAACATTCCCTCGAAATGAGACTCCAAGACTTTGCCTTTGAAGTCGCTAAGACTACGCAAAGAGTAGGTGTATACCTTCGAACGGGTATTCTGCGTCATCACAAGTCCGTTCTTGTCATCCAGGTTGGTCAGGCTGAAAGCTCCTTTTGGCAGTTCGTCGAAGAACTTTTTCTTGGCTTTGAGGTAGTTCTCCACCGTTTTATGATAATCCAGATGGTCGCGGGTCAGATTAGTGAAAATACCGCCGGCAAACTTCAGACCGCTGATGCGCTTTTGGGCAATGGAATGGGAACTGACTTCCATGAAGGCATACTTGCAGCCGGAATCTGCCATTTCTCCGAGCAGGCGGTTCAGGGTTATCGGGTCCGGGGTGGTGTGTTCGGTCGGTACGGGCTGGTCGTCGATGTAATTGCATACAGTGGAAACCAGTCCGACCTTGTAGCCGAAATAGCGGAAAGTATTATATAATAAGGTGGCAACGGTTGTTTTTCCGTTGGTTCCGGTCACGCCGATGAGTTCCATCTTGGATGTAGGGTCGCCATAGAAAGTGGTAGCCACTTTCCCTACGGCATCTTCACTGTCTTTCACCTGAATGTAGGTGATGCCGGCCTTAAGCTCTTCCGGCAATTCTTCACACAATACTGCAACAGCCCCTTTATCGATGGCAGCCGGAATATAGGCATGCCCGTCGGTCTGCGTACCACGCATGGCCATGAACAGATGTCCGGTTCCTATCAGGCGGGAATCTATATTCACCCCCGTTATCTCCATGCTTGTACTTCCGGTAATCCGGACCGGCTGTATTGTTTGCAACAAATCACTTAATCTCATACCTTATTATATATAGTGTATATCCAAATCTTGTTTATTCTCATGTTAACGTAGTGTCAGGGTTATGGTTTGTCCTTTCACTATCCGGCTACCGCTTGCTATGGACTGGTTCCTCACCCGTCCTACGCCGTTTAGCCTTACTTTCAGTCCTTTACTCTCTAAAAGGTAGACAGCATCTTTCGCTCCCATACCTACCACGCTGGGCACGGTGCCCGAGGCCGGTTCCTGGTCTTGCAGGATGACTGCCGACGGAGCTGCTTGTGTATGCCCCCACTGTTCCTTTTTCTTTTGTCCGGCGAACTGTTTCTGAACGGGCACTTTCAAATCATTCAGTACAAGGAGTGCTTCGTTCATCTCTCCGGCTTTCACGGGAGGAATCACATTGGTGGTACTGTCTATGGCACTGCGTATGTCAAAACGCAGGTCTTTGGCATAAACTCTTTCTGCTATTTTCCCGAAGACACTACCTGCCATCAGACCGCCTGAAGCTGGTAACCCAGGCTTCTGAATGGAAACGATGCAACTGTATTTGGGTGCTTCCGAGGGGAAATATCCGCAGAAACTTACAAGGTAATTCACCCGTCCCGACTTATATCCGGCGGCTCCTTGTGAAATCTGTGCCGTACCCGTCTTGCCCGATACGGAGAACTGTTTGCTGCCGGCAGGTTTTGCCAATCCTTGCGATACCACTTTCCGAAGGATTTCGCGGATTTGTGTCAGGGTATGGTCGGAGCATATCTTGGGATTGATTACTTCCGTAGGATATTCTTTCACTACCTCACCGTCCTTTACCGCTGCTTTCACAAATTTGGGGCGTACCATGACCCCGTTGTTGGCTATGGCATTGTAGAAGGTCAGTATGTTTATGGGAGGTACCTGAGTCTCGTAGCCGATACTCATCCACGGCAAAGTCGTTTTGGCAAAATAACGCTCTTTAGGCCCTTTGATGTTGGGTTTCCCTTCACCGGGTATTTGCAGATGAAGCGGCTGGTCGATGCTCATGCGCTTCAAACCGTCCACGAACTTCTGCGGATTATCCTTGTAGTGCTTGTCGATGAGGTAGGAGACACCCACATTGGAAGAAACTTCCAGAATACGTGTCACATCTATCTTTCCGTAACCTCCCCGGTGCCAGTTGTGGTCCCTCATCTTGCTGCCGTACATATTCATAATACCGTTGCCCGTGTCTACCTCGGTATCCGGGGTTATCTTGCCATCTTCCAGTGCCACCATAATGGAGGCTGTCTTGAAGGTGGAGCCCGGTTCCAACATATCGCTGATGGCATTACTGTTCATTTCGTAGTAATTGCCGTCTCCGGCTTTCATCATGTTGACAATGGCCTTTACTTCTCCGGTAGCCACTTCCATCAGTACGGCTACCCCGACGTTGGCATTGATTTCCTTCAACTTGTCCACCAGGGCTTTTTCGCAGATGTCCTGCATGCCTACGTCGAGGGTGGATATGATGTCACAACCGTCTACCGGGGGAAGGTCTACGATATTCAGGTATTTATTCATCACCTTCTGACGGTGGGTAATACCGTTCCGTCCTTTCAGCAGGGTGTCGAAGGCCAGTTCAATGCCGTTACGGGCTCCCATGGCTGTATCGGCATAGAGACGGCCCAGGGTTTGGGCTGCCAAAGAACCGAACGGCTTTTTACGCTGGTTGTATATCTGTTCGTGGAACCCGCCTCTGTACTTGTTCATCTTGAATACGGGTAACCGCTTGGCTTCCTTATACTGAATGTAAGAGATGCGCCGGTTGCGGTTGGGAAGAATGTTGTAGTTCCGGCTCTTCATCTCCCGCCCCTTGCGCAGATGGCTTTTGAAGGTGGCGGCACTGATGTCCGGAAAAATCTGATGAAGCCCGATACAGATGGAATCGAAATTGGCTTTCCAGATAGAATCCTTGCGCTGCTGGTCCTTTTTGCGGCGCTTCTCGTCCCTTTCGCCGGACATGAAGTCCATATATATTTTATATTCCGGCAGCGAACTTGCCATCAGTTTGCCATCCGAGGACAGGATATTTCCCCGGTTGGGCTTCACCGTTACATTCTCTTTTACGAAGCGGTCGGCTACATCGTGCCAGTACTGTCGCTCGGCAAACATAATCATGGCGCCTTTCACAACAATAGCTATCCCCACCAACCCCATGAGTAGGACGACGAAGAAGTAACGGGTCATTATGTTTTTTTTATTTACAGCCAATGTTATTTACGATTTAACGATTTACGATGTACTATTGAAATTACTTTAATCCTCAATTCTCCATTATTTTAGTAAGTACGGTGGATTAGTGGAAGTCTGCAAATCGCTTTCTTTGGTGGCGATGTATTCCTCGATGCGCGATTGGCGGCTCCGCTCCATCAATTCCGAACTGCGTGTCAGGGCATCGTACTTGATGTCTATCAGCTCTTTTTTAAGATTGTCTATCTCTATCAGTTGCAGTTGGCATTCGTAACGGTTGTTGATGTAAATAATGATAAGCACCATGATAAGGAACAACAATCCGGCTTGGCGGCGGAAGAAGTCTGTGGCCAGAATGTCGCCTCCGATGATGTTCTTCAGTGAGGTGCGTTTTTTCACCTTTTCCGTATTCTTTTCTTCTTGCTTCTTTTCCATTGCTAGTCACTAATCATTCATTACTCTTTCTGCAATTCTCAGCTTGGCGCTGCGCGAACGCGGATTGCGCTCTATCTCTTCCTCGTCCGGTACAATCACTTTGTTGTTGACTAGCCGGAACGGGGTCAATACGTTCCCGAAAAAATCTTTTTCGGCCTTGCCTTCCACGTTGCCGGTTTTCATGATATTCTTCACCATACGGTCTTCCAGGGAGTGATAGGTTATCACCACCAGGCGGCCTCCCGGCTTTAGCGCTTCTGTTGCCGCATACAGCATTTCTTTCAGTGCTTCCATTTCCTGGTTTACCTCAATGCGCAATGCCTGGAATACTTTTGCCAGTTCTTTCTTCTCGCGTTCGCGGCCGAAGAGTGGTTTGACGATTTCCAGAAATTCGCCGATGGTGGCAATTCTCTGCGTAGCCCGTGCCTTAACGATGACAGATGCCAGTTTCCGGCTGTTCTTCAGCTCGCCGTACAGATAAAAAATATCGGCCAGCTTTTCTTCTTCGTAGGTATTCACGATGTCGGCAGCGGTTAGGCCGGCACGCTTGTTCATACGCATATCCAGTGCCCCGTCGAAGCGGAAGGAGAATCCCCGTTCGCTGTCATCAAAGTGATGGGAAGATACGCCGAGGTCGGCAAGTATGGCATCCACTTTTTCGATGCCGTGATAGCGTAGGAAGTTGTGCAGGTAGCGGAAGTTGCTGCGTACGAATGTAAAATGCGGGTTGTTCACAATGTTACGTTCCGCATCCTCGTCCTGGTCGAAGCTCAGCAGCCGGCCGCCGTCTTCCAGGCGGGACAGTATCTCGCGCGAATGTCCTCCTCCACCAAACGTTACGTCTACATACGTGCCGTCCGGACGGATGTTCATTGCATCTACGCTCGGCATCAGCAATACGGGGATGTGATATGTTGTTTCTTCTTTCATCATCTGTTGTTTATAGCTTATTTTCGTCACAACAAATATTTTCGTCTCCCAGCAGTTCTTCAAGAGCCTCGCTGAACTCGTCGGGGTTCATGAATGGTTGGTCGGCACGTTCCTTAGCCCAGATTTCTATTGTGTTGTCCACACCAATGAAGCGGACATCACTTTGTATACCCGCCATTTGCAGGTAACGTTTTGGGAGCAGGATGCGTCCGTTCCCGTCAGGGGTCATGACTTCCGCGTCACTTACGAACTGGCGGAAAATCATTTGTTGTTTGGCGTTCCATTTATTCAGCCGGCAGCGAAGTTGGTTTTGAGTGGCAAACCATACACTTTCCGGGTAGAGCACCAGGCAATCCTGATACACGTCCTTACGCAACACGAGTCTTTCTTCAGAAGCGGCTTGCAGCTGTTTCCGGAAGGTGGCCGGGATGAAAACTCTTCCTTTTGCATCCGCCTTAGCCTCGATATTACCTAAAAATTGTATCATTTCTCACCTTATTATAATAAGCGACGGTAAAAATACACATTTCCCCACAATTCCCCACAATCTTTTAACTAAAATCTTAGGAAGAAGTTTTCAACACCTTGTTGATAGCTTATTCATTTGATAATGAAGCTGCTTTTGAAACGCTTTGCTGGTGGGGGATTCGTGTAGTCTCTTTTGAAAAGATTCGGTTGAGGATGACGGTCTTTGGTTTGAAAGTCGCTTGTTGGTGGAATGGTGTCTTGGGTGGGAAACTTCTTTCCCAGCTTTGCGGATATCTAAACCAAGACTTGGTTTCTCTATCCCCAGGCTTGGTTTGGAAAAACCAAAGTTTGGGATAAAGCTCTTTCTTAACTCTTTCTTGTTTTAGTATTAACTTCTGAAACTTTTTTTGTTAACTTCCCGTCTATTTTGTGAACGTTACTACTTACCGGAAGATGATGGGAGGGAGGAGTGATAATATTCCCCCTGGAGTGGTTGATTATTACATTCATCCACAGAATCCAGGGGGATAAATGTTTTTTTACTGTATGCTGTTCAGCAAGTCTAGCTTGCCCTCGTTCACCAGTTTTAGAATGAGTTCGCCAAACAATGTGTTTTGCCATGCAAACCAGGCGCGGGTGAACTTGGCGGGATTGTCTTTGTGGAAAGACTCGTGCATAAAGCCGGTTCCGGCTTCTGTATCCATCAACATCTTCACGCAAGTTTTAATCTCTTCATCGTTCTGGCTTGTGAAGGCTTTCATCATGATGCTCATCGGCCAAATCATGTCGTAGCCGATGTGCGGACCTCCAATGCCTTCGCCTGCCGTACCTTTGAAGAAGTATGGGTTATCCTCGCTCCATACGAAACGACGGGTGTTCTGGTAAATAGGATCGTTGATGTCCACATCGCCCAGATAGGGCAGTGCGATAAGGCTCGGTACATTGGCGTCGTCCATCAGAAGGTGGTTGCCGAAACCGTCTACCTCGAAGGCATAGATGGTGCCGTATTTGGGATGGTTGTAGGTAGCGTATTTTCGTAGGGCGGTTTCTACTTCTCCGGCCAGGTCGGTACATTCTTTTGCAAGCTCCGGGCGGTTATTGACTTCAGTCAGAATCTCGGCTGCCTTACGCAGCGAAGATACGGCGAAGAAGTTGGAGGGTATCAGGAATTGGAAGGTGGTGGCGTCATCGGAAGGGCGGAAAGAAGATGCAATCAGTCCGACCGGTTTCACCGGATTGCCCCAGCCGTCGTTGGTCATCGTGTCCAGTGCGCGTTCAGTTACCCGCTGGAAATGGTAGGAACCGCGTCCGTCACGGCGCTGTTGGTCGCGGAAGGTGGTCAGGATGTTTTGGATTGCTTTTATCCACTCGGCATCGAAGATGCTTGTATCACCGGTCGTTTTCCAGTAATGGTAGGCAAGGCGTAGCGGATAACACAGTGAATCGATTTCCCATTTACGCTCGTGCACCTCGTCGTTCATGTCGGTAAGGTCGGTTTTCCAGTGTCCGTCGGGGATGGGGCCGTCGTTGAAGGCGTTGGCAAACGGGTCTACATTAATCAGCTTGAATTGGCGGTTGATGACTCCTGCAAGCATCGTCTTCAGTTCCTTGTCTTCATTGGCCAGCTGTACGTAGGGCCACACCTGCGCACCTGAGTCGCGGAGCCACATGGCATGGATATCTCCGGTGTAGACAAATGTGTCGGGCTTCCCGTCTTTCTTGTCCTTGCGGAAATGGACGGTGGTGTCCAGCGTGTTGGGAAAGCAGTTAGTGAACATCCATGACAGCTTCTGATTTTTCAGCAGCTGCTGTATCCGTTGAATTTGTTCTTCTACGGCTTTGGAACGGAACAGTCGTTTTGATTCTACCGGTCGGTTGTCTTTCTTGATAGCGTCGGAGGCGCATACGTGGTTACTCATGGCCGGCTGTACGGCAAAAACGGCAGGAGTAGCCATTGTCATTGCTGCAAATGTGCAGGCTGTAATGATTGTCTGTTTCTTCATGTTGTTTATTAATTACTCGGTTTTTCTTTAGGTATCTTGGTTTGTGTCCCATGATTGCCCAAAGATAAGCATATTTACTTTTTTATCCGGCCAATTAATAAACAATTCTTAGGTTGCCGTATTCTCTTATCTGAAATCTTTCAGTTCCTGTTGCAGTTTCTGGCGGGTAAAGAAGATGCGGCTCTTTACTGTTCCAAGTGGGAGGTTCAGCTTTTCTGCGATTTCACGGTACTTGAAACCGGAGACATGCATGGAGAAAGGTATCTTGTACTCACGTGGCAAGGCATTGACAATGCGGTGCATTTCCTTCAGGTCGTAGGCGCCTTCTGTGCTGTCGAGTGTGAGGTCGTGCGGCGTGTTCAGATGATAGAGATTGTCTGTGGTATCTACAAATGTCTGGTCACGTACCACTTTACGGTAATTGTTGATGAAAATATTACGCATGATGGTATATATCCATCCTTTAAAGTTGGTATCAGGTGTGTACTTCTCTTCATTGTCCAGAGCTTTCAGGGATGTCTCTTGAAGCAGGTCGTTGGCCTCTTCGCGGTCGGAGGTTAATTTATATGCAAAGCGTAATAAGTCGTTTTGAACTCCGAGTAGGTCTTGGGTAAATGTTCTATTATTCATAATGGATGTTTTTTAAATTATTGTTCGTTTTATTGATGATGCAAAGCTACGGATGATTTCTCTTTTTGATAGACGGAAATCAAACTCTCTTTGGGGTAAAATCTAACAATTGGCAGTTTTCGGGTGGCTTTGGTTAGCTTTCAGTGCCTCGGATAGGTGGAAAAGTGGGATGTAGCCAGAGATTGCTATCCTGATTTTTGTAAATAATATTGTCGCAAAGCGTAACGGCTTGAATGAGTTTGTGTACGAAATACAAGGGGCGAGACCATGAAAGGCAGACGCGGGATTGTCCCGGCCTGCCTTTTTCTCTTTTGATACAACTAAAATCTGTACTCTTCTTAATTTATGGAAATCACTGGTTTTATATGCTGAGTGCTTAAACAAAATCCTTCAAGTCTTGTTGTAGTTTTTGGCGGGTGAAGTAAATGCGGCTCTTTACCGTGCCTAAGGGCAACCCTAGCTTCTCTGCAATTTCGCGGTATTTGAAGCCGGAGACATGCATGGAGAAGGGAATCTTGTACTCCCGTGGAAGGGCGTTGACAATGCGGTGCATCTCTTTCAGGTCATATGCGCTTTCTGTGCTTTCAAAAGCGGCGTCGCGCGGCAGGTTCAGGTGATAGAGATTGTCCGTGGTATCCACGAAAGTCTGGTCACGCACCACTTTGCGGTAATTGTTGATGAAGATATTGCGCATGATGGTGTATATCCATCCTTTGAAATTAGTATCGGGCGTATACTTCTCTTCGTTATCCAGAGCTTTCAGGGATGTTTCCTGCAAGAGGTCGTTGGCTTCTTCACGGTCGGAAGTAAGTTTGTATGCAAAACGCAATAAATCGTCTTGAACTCCGAGCAGGTCTTTTTTAAATGTTATATTGTTCATATGTGCTATGTTTTTTTTCGTTAATCTTGATATTGCAAGTTTACGGAAGTTTTCTCTTTCAGGCAGACGGATTTCAAACACACTTTAGGGGAAAAACTATCAATTGACAGTTTTTAGGTGCTATTTGATAGATTTCGGGTGCAGTTTTCTGTCATTTTTTTGCGATTAATTAAAAAGATGAGTTAATTTTGCGCATTCATTTCATCAAAAGAAGAATGGCTGACGACTCTTTATTTTTGATTGACATAGACAAGATACTTCGGGAAAAGGCTCCGAAGCAGTCTAAGTATATCCCCAAGTTCGTGGTTTCTTATTTGAAGCATATCGTTCATCAAGAGGAATTGAATGTCTTTTTGCGGGAGTCGAAAGATAAAGTCGGTGTGGATTTTCTGAAAGCTTGTCTGGAGTTCCTTGATGCCAATATTGTGGTAAAGGGGGAGGAGAATCTGCCTAAAGAAGGGCTTTATACTTTTGTATCCAACCATCCCCTGGGTGGGCAGGACGGAGTGGCGTTGGGTTATGTCCTGGGCTCCTTTTATGGCGGCAAGGTGAAATATATGGTCAACGACCTGCTGATGAACCTGCACGGACTGGCGCCGCTTTGCATCCCCATCAACAAGACGGGAAAGCAGGCCAAAGACTTCCCGAGAATGGTGGAGGCGGGATTTGCTTCGGACAATCAGCTCATCATGTTTCCCGCAGGGCTTTGTTCGCGTAGGCAAAATGGGGTCATCCGTGACTTGGATTGGAAAAAGACCTTTATCGTGAAGAGTGTCGAAGCCCACCGGGATGTAGTTCCCATCCACTTCGAGGGGCGGAATTCCAACTTCTTTTATAATCTTGCCAATCTTTGTAAGATATTGGGTATCAAGTTCAATATCGCCATGCTTTACCTGGCAGATGAAATGCTGAAGAATCGTCATAAAACATTTACCATCACCATAGGGAAGCCTATCCCCTGGCAAACTTTCGACAAATCGAAAAGCCCGGCCGGATGGGCGCAATATGTGAAGGATATTGTATATAAATTGTAGAGAGACCGTATTTATATTAAAGAAGAACTACTAACAGAAAAATATGGAAGATGTTATTGCACCGATAAGCAAGGAGCTGTTGAAAGCGGAGTTGACTGAGGAAAAGCGTCTGCGCATGACCAATAGAAGTCATAATCAGATATATATCATTACTGCCCAAGACTCTCCGAATACCATGAAGGAGATCGGCCGTTTGCGCGAGATTGCATTCCGTGCTGCGGGAGGAGGAACGGGCAAGTCTATGGATATTGATGAATATGACATCATGGACAACCCGTACAAGCAGTTGATTGTCTGGAATCCGGAAGCAGAAGAAATTTTGGGTGGATACCGTTATATCTTAGGTACGGATGTGCGTTTTGATGAACATGGTGCCCCTATTCTGGCAACTGCCCATATGTTTAACTTTTCGGATAAATTTTTGAAGGACTATCTTCCTACGACCATCGAGTTAGGACGTTCGTTCGTTACGTTGGAGTATCAGTCTACGCGTGCTGACAGCAAGGGGCTGTTCGCGTTGGATAATCTGTGGGATGGTTTGGGCGCACTGACCGTAGTCATGCCCAATGTGAAGTATTTCTTCGGAAAGGTGACTATGTATCCCAGCTATCATCGTCAGAGCCGTGATAAGATTCTTTATTTCCTTCGGAAACATTTTGCGGATAAGGACAACCTGATTACTCCGATGAAACCGTTGCTTCTGGAGTCGGACGAGAATGAATTGGATGCTCTATTCTGTAAAGACTCTTTTAAGGAAGACTATAAGATTTTGAATTGTGAAATCCGTAAGGCGGGGTACAATATTCCCCCGTTGGTGAATGCCTATATGAGTCTTAGCCCTACCATGCGTATGTTCGGTACAGCCATCAATTACGGTTTCGGAGATGTGGAGGAAACGGGTATCCTGATTGCCGTGGACGAGATTCTGGCAGAAAAGCGCATCCGCCACATCGAGTCGTTCATAGCGAGCGAACCGGAGTCGTGCAAGCTTACGTCGGGAGCAAATAAGGTTGTGTCATAGGACTATCCGGAAGAATGCTTGTCGTCTGTTATACCGCTGGCAAGCTATTCCCGTTTATTTTCCTGTATAAATCAAGTGCAAATACATCCGTCATTCCGGAGATGTAATCCAATACCGCCTGTATTCTTTCATAGAGTGCAGGCGCTTTTATGTTGTACTGGCCCGATACGCGATTGATGAGCAGTTGCGAATATGCCTTTTCCGGAGAACGCACGGCGTCAATCATCAGTTCGAGCAGGGTACTGATGATGCGGAAACCGGCAAGTTCAATGTCCAGCACGTCGCGTGAGCGGTAAATCTTCTTCAGGGAGATGTCTGCACAGTGCTTGTAGGCATTGGCTGGTACTTCGGATATATGGTTGATGAGGCTTCCTTCAAATTCTCCTTTCAGAATCTTTTCTTCATTGTCTACAAAGGCTTGCACGCACTCGCCGATAAGCAGTCCGATAACGCTGGAACGCAGATAGGCTATTTGCTCGTTGGTGTCGCTTACTATCTCCATGGTTTTGAGTCGGTGTGCTTGGCGCTCTTTCGAGAAATAAGAGAGAAGTAACTCTTTGGTTTCTTGTGTAGTCAGAATTTTCAGTTTATGGGCATCCTCGATATCCATCATCTGGTAGCAGATGTCATCGGCGGCTTCCACCAGGTAGACCAGCGGGTGGCGGGCATATTTCAACGGGGCATTGTTCTGCTTCTCCATACCCAGTTCTTCTGCTATGCGGCGAAAACTTTCTTCCTCTGTAATGAAGAAACCAAATTTTGACTTCTTGCCTGCGAGACTCGATGAAAAGGGATATTTCACGATGCTTGCCAGGGTGGAGTAGGTGAGTACAAATCCTCCCTGCCGCCTTCCCTCAAACTGGTGGGTAAGCAGACGGAACGCATTTGCATTCCCTTCAAAGTGAGTAAGGTCCTCCCATTGGGCAGGTGTCAGTTGGCCCTTCAGGGACATTCCTTTTCCCTCGGAAAAAAAGGTGGAAATAGCTCGTTCTCCCGAATGTCCGAAAGGAGGATTTCCCAAGTCGTGTGCCAGGCAGGCGGCGGAAACGATGGAGCCTATTTCGGTGAGGTAGCTGCCTTGCAGTTCCGGGTGGCGGGCAATGAGAACTTTCGATACATCGTTGCCTAATGAGCGGCCTACGCATGATACTTCCAAGCTGTGTGTCAATCGGTTGTGGACGAATACACTACCGGGAAGAGGGAATACCTGGGTTTTGTTCTGCAGACGGCGGAAGGGGGCAGAGAAGACAAGGCGGTCATAGTCACGTTGGAATTCCGAGCGGTTTTCATGGCGTTCCTGGTGAAACTCTTCCAGTCCGAAGCGTTTGGCAGATATGAGCGTATTCCAATTCATCATGATGTTATTTGAGATTTGACGATTTACTATTTACGATTGAAGTTACTATTATTTAACTGCAAATGTATCACTATTTTGTATAAAAAGCCGTATTTTCGCCCAAGTTTATAGTAAAAGGAAGATGAATTGCGAAACTTGAATTACTCGAATTGTAAGAATAGAAGTAGCCCCAATCGTAAATAGTAAATCGTCAAATCGTAAATAACATCATGTTGAACGTACAAATCATCAATAAATCAAAGCATCCGCTTCCGGCTTATGCCACTGAGCTGTCTGCAGGAATGGATATCCGTGCAAACCTTAATGAACCTATTTCGCTGGCTCCGATGCAGCGGTGTCTGGTGCCTACTGGCCTTTATATCGCTCTTCCTGAAGGATTTGAGGCGCAAGTGCGTCCGCGTAGCGGATTGGCCATTAAGAAGGGGATTACCGTGCTGAACTCCCCTGGAACGATTGATGCCGATTACCGTGGTGAGGTTTGTATTATTCTCGTCAACCTTTCTGCAGAAACCTTCGTCATCGAAGATGGGGAGAGGATTGCACAAATGGTGATAGCGCGTCACGAACAAGCTCTTTGGCAGGAAGTGGAAGTGCTGGATGAGACGGAGCGCGGTGCCGGTGGCTTCGGGCATACGGGTAAAAAATGAATGGATATTGTTCCGTTTTACGGGTTAAGAATTTATAATTAAATAGATGAGAATCAGAGTAAAAATAATACTTGCGTTGTTGATAGGTACCTTCTGCTTTACTACGTACGGAGTGCAGGCTGCCAATGTTCAAGCTTCTAAGGAGAAAATGAGCGGGTACGGTCGGTCTGAAAAGGCACGGAAGGAATTGAAGAAACGGAAGAAGTCGAAGAAAGCCGACGTTTCGCCCGTAAAGGAGCTTACCCCCGAACAGCAGCGCCGTTACGACTACTTCTTTCTTGAAGCCGCCCGTCTGAAAGTCCAGAAAGACTATGATGCGGCTTTCGATGTCCTGCAACATTGCCTGACGATAAACCCGAACGCATCATCGGCTTTGTATGAGATGGCCCAGTATTATATGTACCTCAAGCAGGTGCCGTTGGGACAAGCCGCGTTGGAAAAGGCGGTGGAGAATGCTCCCGATAATTACTGGTATGCCCAGGGGCTTGCCAATCTGTATATGCAGCAAAACGAAACGGAGAAAGCCGCTGCCTTGTTGGAAAATATGGCGGTACGTTTCTCGGATAAGCTGGACCCGCTATACAACTTGCTGGAGATTTACAACCGCCAGGAAGAGTATGACAAAGTTATCGGTATACTGAACAAGCTCGAGGAACGGATGGGCAAGAATGAACAGCTCAGTATGGAGAAGTTCCGCATCTATCTGCAAAAGAAGGACGACAAGAGCGCCTTTCATGAAATAGAAAGTCTGGTAGAAGAGTATCCCAACGATATGCGCTATCAGGTTGTGCTGGGGGATGTCTATATGCAGAACGGGAAAAAGCAGGAAGCTTATGAGATTTACAAGAAGGTGCTGGCCGAAGAGCCGGACAATGCAATGGCCATGTACTCATTGGCTTCTTACTACGAAGAGACCGGACAGAAGGAGCTGTATGAACAGCAATTGGACACGCTGTTGCTGAACAAGAAAGTGGCTTCGGACACCAAACTGAATGTGATGCGGCAGTTCATCGTGCAGAACGAGCAGGCAGGCAAGGACAGCACACGTGTCATTACGCTCTTCAACCGTATCATGGAGCAGGAGCCCGATGAGGCGCAATTACCTTTGCTGTATGCCCAATATCTTCTTTCCAAAGGAATGAACAAGGAGGCAGGGCCGGTTCTGCGCCAGGTTCTGGCGATAGACCCTACCAACACAGCGGCTCGTATGACATTGCTGGGGGAAGCTGTGCGCCAGGAGGATTACAAGGAAATAATGAATTTGTGCGAAGCCGGTGTGGAGTCCAATCCCGATATGTTGGAGTTCTATTTCTATCTGGCCATTGCCTACAACCAGGCGGAACGGACGGATGATGCCCTTGCCATCTGTCAAAAGGCTTTGTCGCACGTCAAGGACGACAGCAAGAAGGAGGTCGTATCAGATTTTTATGCCATTATCGGTGATGCTTATCACACCAAGAATCTGCATGCGGAAGCTTATGCGGCTTATGATTCCGCTTTGGTGTACAATCCTTCAAACATCGGTGCCTTGAATAACTACGCATATTATCTTTCCGTGGAGCGCCGCGACTTGGACAAGGCGGAAGAGATGAGCTACAAGACAGTGAAAGCCGAGCCGAACAATTCCACCTATCTCGATACATATGCATGGATATTGTTTGTTAAAGGTAATTATGCCGAGGCGCGTCTCTACATAGATGAGGCGATAAAGAATGATAAAGATAGCAGTGACGTGGTCTTGGAACATTGCGGAGATATCTATTACATGACTGGCGATGCGGAAGGTGCCTTGAAATACTGGAAACAAGCCTGGGATAAGGGCAATCGCTCTGATACGTTGAAACAGAAAATACAAAAAAAGAAATATATATCAGATGAAACTAAACCTGCTGAATGATATGGCAAGGACGTGCCGCCTATTGTCCTTGCTGTTGTTGCTGGCTGTGGGGCTTGCCGGTTGCAAGACTTCGCGTCACTCAAGTTCTCTGTCCGGAGAATCTGCCTGCCTTTCCTCCAAAGTGCAGCTGACGGTACCCCATAAAGATGCCACCCTTACTGTGAACGGTACGATGAAGTTGAAGAAGGAAGAATGCATGCAGATTTCCTTTCTGATGCCGATACTTCGTACGGAGGTGGCACGTATGGAAGTCACCCCGGATGAGATTCTGTTGGTAGACCGTATGGGAAAACGTTATGTCCGTGCAACACGTAAGGAACTGAAGGATGTGCTGCCCAAGAAGGCGGATTTTGCCCATTTGGAGAAACTGCTTTATGCTGCTTCCAAACCCAATGGCAAGAAGGTGCTTACCGGCAAGGAACTCGGGATACCCTCTCTGGAAAAGGGAAAGATTGAACTTTCCAACTTCTCGGATAAGCCTTTTGCACTGACTCCTACCCAGCTCTCACAGAAATATAAAGAGGTGGAGCTGGAAGAACTGCTGGAAATGCTGATGGACCTTTGATTAGTTGATAATTGTCAGATAATCCCTCATAACTTATAACTCATAACTTATGAAGCTTCTCCTTCTCTTCTTTCTCCTCCTTTTGCCGGTTTCTCCGCTCCTTGCCCAGTCCAACAAGCTGATTAAGGAACTGGAAAGCAAGCGTGGTGCCTTGCAGAAACAGATAGCAGAGTCGGAAACGCTGTTGATAACCACCAAGAAGGATGTGGGAAGCCAGTTGAACGGTCTTGCTGCACTGACCGGACAGATAGAAGAGCGCAAACGCTATATTCTGACTATCAATAATGATGTGGAATCCATAGAGCGCGAGTTGTCTTCATTAGAACGTCAGTTGACCCGCCTGCAACGTGACCTAAGGGACAAGAAGAAGAAATACGAATCGTCCGTTCAATATTTGTATAAGAACCGCTCCATTGAAGAGAAGCTGATGTTCATTTTCTCTGCCAAGAGCCTGGCACAGACCTATCGACGCATGCGCTATGTACGTGAATATGCTACTTATCAGCGCCTGCAAGGCGAGGAAGTGTTGAAAAAGCAGGAGCAGGTGAACCGTAAGAAGACTGAGCTTCAGCAAGTGAAGGTTGCCAAGGAAGGATTGTTGAAAGAACGTGAAGAGGAGAAAGTCAAGCTGGAAGCGCAGGAGAAGGAACAAAAGTTGTTGGTAGCCAATCTGAAAAAGAAACAGCGGGGATTGCAGAACGAACTGAATAAGAAACGCCGTGAAGCCAATCAGCTCAATGCACGCATTGACCGTCTGATAGCGGAAGAAATAGAGAAAGCGCGTAAGCGTGCGGCAGAAGAAGCGCGCCGTGAGGCAGCCGCACGTAAAAAGGCTGGTGAGAAAACCGAAAAAACGGCAACTGCCTCTACGCCCGCAAAGCCGAAGGCACAGCCTTTGGAAACTTACTCCATGAGTAAGGCAGACCGTGAATTATCAGGGAACTTTGCTAATAATCGCGGTAAGTTGCCGATGCCCATCACCGGAGCGTATATCATTACCAGCCATTACGGCCAGTATTCTGTGGAAGGTTTGCGCAATGTCAAGCTGGACAATAAGGGCATTGATATACAAGGGAAACCGGGTGCCCAAGCCCGTGCTATCTTCAATGGTAAAGTGGCGGCTGTCTTTAAACTGAACGGACTGTTCAATATCCTTGTCCGTCACGGGAATTATATATCAGTCTATTGCAACTTGTCATCGGCCTCGGTGAAGCAGGGCGATGATGTTGCCACCAAACAGACTCTCGGACAAATCTTCTCGGATGGGGCCGACAATGGTCGTACGGTGCTACACTTCCAATTGAGGAAAGAGAAGGAAAAACTGAATCCGGAGCCGTGGCTGAACAGATAATGATAATTTAAATTTTTACTCCTTCCAGCAGCTCCAGATACATCCCTATCGCCTCCTCTATCTCCTTGACAAAGATAAATTCATCGGCAGTGTGTGAACGGGCACTTTTCCCCGGTCCCATCTTCAGAGAAGGGAATGGCATCAGTGCCTGGTCGGACAAGGTCGGTGAGCCGAAAGGAGTACGTTTCATGGCAATAGCCTTTTGCACTACCGGATGCTCCGGAGCTACGTGTGAAGAGCTTAGCCGGAAGGAGCGGGCTTTGGCTTCACACGTGATGTGTTTCTGTATTTCATCGAATAGCTCCTGATTGCTATAACACTCGTTGCTGCGAATGTCTACGACAAAAGTACAACGGTCGGGAATGACGTTATGCTGTGTACCGGCGTTTACCATGGTTACGCTCATCTTCACGGGACCCAGCAGGGAAGATTCTTTTGGGAAACGGTAATCACGAAACCAGGCAATATCATCCAATACCTTATATATAGCATTATCTCCCTCGTTTCGGGCAGCATGTCCCGATTTTCCGGTAGCAGTTACGTCCAGCACCATCAATCCTTTTTCTGCAATGGCAGGTTGCATCTCTGTCGGCTCGCCTACAATGGCAAACTGTATGGGAGGGAGTTCCGGCAATACGCATTCTATTCCCCCCTTGCCTGATACTTCCTCCTCACACGAGGCAAGATATATCAGATTGTAGGCCTGAGTGGTGCGGCACAATGTCAGGAATACTTGCAGCAGGCTGACTACACTGGCTCCGGCATCGTTGCTGCCCAGCCCGTAGAGCTTTCCATTACTTTCCAGCGTTGGTTTGAAAGGATCTTTCCGCCACCCGTTGACGGGTTTTACGGTGTCGATATGGGAATTCAGCAGCAAGGTCGGTTTCTTTAAGTCGAACATCGGGCTGAGGCACCATACATTGTTGCCTTTACGTCCTGTTGCCATGCCTTGCATTTCGATATAGTTCTGCAGATAATCTGCCGCCTTCTCCTCGTCGCGGCTCAAGGAAGGAATGGCTATCAGTGATTTGAGCAATCCGATTGCTTCGGAAGTTAAAGTCGGTATATCGTAAATCATATTCAGTAAATAAATAATCTGGCCGCAAACTTACGGATAAAAAATGAAAAGGACGCCAAACCGACGTCCTTTCTGTTTTTTCAATATTGTTTAGAAGAAGCAACTGAGTGATATCATCAAGTTGCGGTTTTTGTTGCCTGAATCTTTAATGTTCTCTACCAGTCCCCAGTCATAACCGATGGAAATCTGATATTTCTGACTGAATTCGACTCCGGCTTTTAATCCGAGACCGAAATCAAAACGCTTCATGGCATCATCCCCGAATACATTGGTGGAGTTATCATCAAACTCATATTCGTCAAGAATATCTCCTTCTGCCTTGGCTTTGCCAAAAAGACCGATGGCTAAATAAGGACCGGCATTGCCGAATATGGCAAAGTTCTCATTCACTGCATATTTATAGCCAATGTGTACAGGAATTTCCAGGTAGTAGGGATTGAACTTGATAGAAGCAGCAGAGCCTCCGTCTATTTTGGCTCCTTTCAGCGTAAGTAATGCACCCATATCGAGGTAGACTCCTTCTGAAATTTGAGGCAATCCTACTTCAGCCTTTACCCCAGCATGAAAGCCTATTTTACTGTCGAAACCGGTAATGGAGAAGTTACTGGAGTTCATGCCGACTGTTGCTCCCCATCTGAGGTTGTCTTGAGCATTGATGCTTGCTAAACCTATGGTCAGCATAGCCATTAAAAGCAATACTTTTTTCATGTTCATTGAATTTGATTTAGTTTGTATATCACCACAAATATATAGATATTTAATATATTTCTATTGTTTTAATGGTAAAGAAAGTATCTTTTGTGGATAATTTGCTAACGGATGGTCGGATACTTTAAAGGTAAAGTTTGAATAATTACCCGCTAATATCAAATTAGTTTCAAATGAAACCACTACCTTTGTACCGTATTTACCAATATCAAAAGTTATGACTTATCATCATTTATCTGTCCTGGTGCATCGCCAGGCAGAGAAGTATGGAGACAAAATAGCCCTGAAATACAGGGACTATGAAACTGCACAATGGATACCCATCTCTTGGAAAGAGTTCTCACAGACTGTACGCCGGACTGCCAATGCAATGGTGGCTTTGGGAATAGAGCCACAAGAGAATATCGGTATCTTCTCGCAGAATAAACCCGAATGTCTCTTTACTGATTTCGGTGCATTCGCCAACCGGGCGGTGACTATACCTTTGTATGCTACCAGCTCACCGGCCCAGGCACAGTATATCATCAACGATGCACAGATACGTTATCTGTTTGTAGGCGAGCAGTTCCAGTACGATGCCGCTTTCAGCGTGTTCGGATTTTGCCAGTCTCTGCAGCAGCTCATCATCTTCGACCGTGCTGTGGTGAAAGATCCGCGCGACATGACTTCCATCTATTTTGATGAATTTATGGCAATGGATGAAGAGTTGCAGCACAATGCCATTGTAGAAGAACGTACAGCAGCTGCCTCAGATGATGACCTCGCCAATATCCTTTATACTTCCGGTACTACCGGTGAGCCGAAAGGTGTCATGCTCCATCATTTCAATTATAGAGAGGCTTTCCGCATTCATGATATCCGATTGCCTTTCATGACAGACCGGGATGTTTCCATGAACTTCCTTCCGCTGACCCATGTATTCGAAAAGGCATGGACCTACCTTTGTATACACCGGGGGGTGCAGGTCTGCATCAATCTCCGTCCACAAGATATCCAAACTACTATTAAAGAGATACGCCCTACACTGATGTGCAGTGTACCCCGTTTTTGGGAGAAAGTCTATGCCGGTGTGCAGGAGAAGATTTCCCAGGAAACCGGTCTGCGTAAAGCGATGATGTTGGATGCCATCAAGGTGGGCAGGACGCATAACATTGATTATTTGCGCCAAGGAAAGACTCCTCCGATGATGCTTCATCTGAAATACAAGTTCTACGAAAAGACCATTTATGCTCTGCTGAAGAAGACGATAGGTATTGAGAACGGTAATTTCTTCCCTACGGCAGGTGCTGCTGTGCCCGATGAAATCTGCGAGTTTGTGCATTCTGTAGGTATAAACATGGTGGTGGGCTATGGTCTGACGGAATCTACGGCTACCGTTTCCTGCTTCCTCAACGAAGGCTATGAGATTGGTTCCGTAGGTACGGTGATGCCTGATGTGGAGGTGAAGATTGGCGAGAACAACGAGATACTTCTTCGTGGTAAGACTATCACTACCGGCTATTACAAGAAACCGGAGGCAACGGCTGCTGCCATCGACCGTGACGGTTGGTTCCACACGGGTGATGCCGGTTATTTGAAGGATAGCCATCTGTATCTGACGGAGCGTATCAAAGACTTGTTCAAGACCTCCAACGGAAAATACATTTCGCCGCAGGCATTGGAAACGAAGCTGGCTATTGACCGTTACATTGACCAGATTGCTGTCATTGCCGATGAGCGTAAGTTTGTTTCCGCTTTGATAGTTCCCGTTTATGGCTTTGTGAAGGATTATGCCAAGGAGAAAGGCATTGCATACAACAATATGGATGAGTTACTGCAACATTCCAAGATACAAGCGTTGTTCCGTGCCCGTATCGATACCTTGCAGCAACAGTTCGCCCATTACGAGCAAGTGAAGCGCTTCACGCTCCTGACCGAACCGTTCAGCATGGAGCGTGGCGAGCTGACGAACACGCTGAAGCTGAAACGCTCTGTAGTGGCAAAGAACTACAAGGGGCTGATTGACAAGATGTACGAGGAATAGATTTCCATTTGTTTGTTTTTGAACCGTCCGACTTGGAGTGAATTATTTTCATTCCGGGCCGGACGGTTTGTTTTATGTATGGACTTGCCCTTGGCAGATAGGACTCTCGAGTATGTGCACGTTAGTTAGGCTTAAAAAACAGCCTGGTAGATAAATGGGGATTTATCATTTCAAAACAGCTTCTTCAAAGATAAAGGGGAAGAACCGTCTGTCATCTGTCACGGGATTCAAGCACGTAGTCCGGAACGCTCCCCTTGTTCAGTCCGTCTTTCCCCGTTGCTTTATCCCTCAAACGCTTGGTGTCTGTCCCCGAAACAGCCTTTGTTCATTGTCGGCTCACTCGGGTGAACAAATCAGCTCACTATGGTGAACAACTCCATTCACTATAGTGAACGAGTCAGACCACTATAGTGAGCCGCTCAGAAACTCAAAGCCTCTATAAGACAAAGAAGCGGACACAACAAGAGAAAGAAGGGGACGAGACAAGAGAAAGCAAGGGAACGGGACAGACCGAACACCGGTGAGGGCAACATTAAGAAAATCGTATTAGTTTTTCCTTCTTCTTCCGAACCCGATTAACTTTTATTAGCAAAGAAACTTCTGTTTCTCGATAGGGTTGCGGTTCTCTACCCGGTTTTATATACGAAGCTTAAAAAGAAATCTGCAGAATAAGAGACATTTTAATAAGCTCGAGTATTAACCGTAACATTCTAATAGCCTATGTAGCATACAAAAAGAAACAAATGAGATTGACATTCAACCCTGCTTGTCAATCGGAAAGACAGACCCCATCAGAATCTGTTTATTAACTTAACACACATTTAATCTAATATTTATTTTCCGAAAAACAGCTTATGAAAAAAAGAATTATGCTGACCTTGGTTTGCCTGCTGGCAGCCATCGGTTGGGTAGCAGCCCAAAATTCCCCCATTACCGGTATCGTTATTTCAGCTGAGGACAATGAACCGATTATCGGAGCTTCCGTATTGGTAAAAGGAAGCACTACCGGAGCCGTAACGGATTTAGACGGCAAATTCACTATTACAGATGCGCCCGCAGGTGCGAAAATCCTGCAAGTGTCTTTCGTAGGTATGATAACACAAGAAGTTCCCATCACTCCGGGGACGATAAGAGTCACATTAAAGAATGATGCCAAGCTGCTGGATGAAGTGGTGGTAACGGCATTGGGTATCGCAAAGAAAGAAAAATCACTGACTTACTCTACTCAGGTAGTAAACGGTGATGAATTGGCACGCGTGAAAGACCCCAATATGATGAACGCATTGGCCGGTAAGACGGCAGGTGTGCAGATTAATAAGAGTTCTTCCGGTTTGGGAGGTTCTTCTAAAGTGATTATTCGTGGTAACCGTTCTGTAAGCGGAAGTAACCAGCCGTTGTATGTGATAGACGGTGTACCGTTCGGTTCATCTACCAACGAAAATACCTCAACTACTATCGGCGGAGACAACGACAGTGGTAACTACGACCGTGGCGACGGTATTTCCAATCTGAATCCCGATGATATTGAGAGCATGAACATATTGAAAGGCCCTGCCGCAGCTGCACTTTACGGTAGTTCGGCTGCCAATGGTGTGGTGATTATTACCACTAAGAAGGGCAAGGAAGGACGCGCCAGTATCAGTTTCAATACCAGCACCACTTTCGATATAGCTGCATACGGTATTCCCGAATTCCAGAATCACTATACGGGTGTGTCAACCAGTTGGGGCAGTGATATCAAAGGTAGTCCCGACTATACAGACGATTTCTTCAAAACAGGTGTCACTACTATCAACTCGCTCTCGTTGAGCATGGGTTCGCAAGCTATGCAAACTTACTTTTCCTATGCTAATACTTACGGCAAGGGCGTGGTGGAAGGTAATAGCTTGGTGAAGCATAATTTCAATTTTCGCGAAACTGCCAACTTCCTCAATAACAAACTGACTGTTGATGCCAATATCAATGCGATGTATCAAAGGGGGAACAACCGTACTACTTCGGGAGGTTATTACATGAATCCTTTGGTAGGTCTTTATCACTTCCCGCGTGGTGGTGTTGAAGGTGGAAAGGACTTTAACTACTACAAAGATAATTATCAGATTCTTAATGCCGGTCGTAACATAATGGACCAGAACTGGTATAAATCTCAAGGTACTGATATGGAGCAGAATCCCTATTGGTTGATTAATAAGGTTCCGAATGAGGATACCCGTTATCGTACATTGTTGAATCTGAGTGTGAAGTATAAGTTCAATGACCTGTTCAGTATACAGGCTCGTGGTAGTGCCGACTATGTTGTAGACAAGAACAATACACGTATGTATGCAGGTACCAGCCCGGTGTTGTGTGGTATGAATCCGGCTGGAACAGGAACTAACGGTCGTTACATCTACGGTGAATCAAGTAGCCTTTCTTCTTATGGGGATGTTTTGTTTACTTATCAACAGCAATTCACTAACTTCAGTGTCAATGCTTCGGTAGGTGCCAGCATCAACGATTATACAGGAAACGGTACAGGTTTCGATTCCTATCCGGGTATACTCTCTGTGCCCAACGTATTCACTATGCAGAACTGCTCCTTGAACAAGGGCTCATTGACCGATTGGAAAACCCATACTCAAAGCCAGAGTGTGTTCTTCACCGGTCAGGTAGGCTTCAAAGATCAGATTTATGTGGACGTGACAGCACGTAACGACTGGACTTCAACATTGGCATTTACCAAATACAAAAACAAAGGCTTTTTCTATCCGTCAGTAGGTGTGACATGGTTGCTGAACGAAACATTGAAATTACCTTCTTGGATTGATTTAGGTAAGATTCGCGGTGCATGGTCGAAGGTGGGTAACGGTTTGAATACTTATACTTCAAATCCTCTCAACTCCATTACAAAGAGTGGTAGCATCAATTTCAACAGTACAGCTCCGTTTGCAGAACTGAAACCGGAAATGACTACTTCCATTGAGTTTGGTACTGAGTGGCGCTTTTTCAATAGCCGCTTGGAGTTCGACTTCACTTATTATAAGACTAATACAAAGAATCAACTCTTTACGTTGGATGCTCCGTCAGGTTCACAATACGCCCGATATTACATCAATGCCGGTGATATTCAGAATACCGGTGTCGAAGTTATGTTGAATGGAACTCCTGTCATGACTAAGGATTTCCGCTGGAAAACCGGTGTTAACTTTGCAACCAATAAGAACGAAGCAAAGGCACTGGCTGGTGATGACTTTGGTTATTTTACATTTAGCGGTGGCGAAAGTAACAATGTATGGAGTCGTTTAGAAGTAGGTGGTTCGTTTGGTGACATTTACGGTACTACTTTTGTACGTGACGAAAAAGGCAATATTCAGTATGAACCTGCAAAAGAAGGACAAAAAGATAGTGATAGACTTCCATTGGTGGACAAGACAAATCCGGTGAAACTGGGTAATTCTACTCCTGATTTTAACTTGGGGTGGAGCAATACAATCACGTGGAAGGACTTCTCTCTTTACTTCTTGATTGATGGACGTTTTGGAGGTGAAGTGATGTCTTTGACGGAAGCCGACCTCGATCAGCAGGGAGTAAGCAAGGCAACGGGTGATGCTCGTGACCGTGGTTACGTGATGCTGGAAGGCCGTCAAATTACAGATGTGGAAGGCTTCTATAATCAGGTTGGTGGCCGTGCGGGTGTGACCGAGCATTATATGTACAGTGCTACCAACATACGTTTGCGCGAACTTTCCATTGGCTATAGTCTGCCTCAGGCTTGGTTGGCAAAGACTGGTGTCATTAAGAACGCACAGGTTTCACTTGTAGGCCGCAACCTGTTCTTCTTCAAGAACAATGCTCCATATGATCCTGATGGCATGCTTTCTACCAGCAACCGTCTGCAAGGAGTTGATGTGTTTGGTATGCCTACCAACCGTTCGATTGGGTTCAACTTGAAAGTTAATTTTTAAACAGTAGATATGATTATGAAAAATATATTTAGACTTACAGCTGTAGCGCTGCTGGCAGCTACCTTATTCTCGGCATGTACGGGAGCGTTCGAGGATATGAACACTAATCCGAAGGGAGTGAGCGATGAAGAACTAAAACAAGATAACAACTACATTGGTATGCACTTCATTCCCATGATGCAGTCTATCTATTATAATAAAAATGCAGGTGTCAATGTATGGGAATATCAGCTTATTCAAAATTTGAATGCCGATTTGTGGTCAGGCTATATCAGTACGGCTACTGCATTTGCCGGCAATGTAAGTAATGTGACCTATGCCATGAATGCAGGATGGAATGACAACTGTTGGGATTATGCTTATAGAAACGTAATGGTGGAAAGCTTGAAAATCACCAACAAGTGCAAAGACGATATGGAGACGTATGCCCATTTCGAGGCTATCAATACCATCTGCCGCGTAATAGCTATGTCGCGTCTTGCCGACCAATACGGATGTATTATCTATTCTCACTATGGCGAATCGGCTACTGGTGGTGAGTATGATTCAGGACAGGATGCTTATAAAAAATTCTTTGAAGAATTGAAAGAAGCTGCAGACGTGCTGCGTACTGCTAAAGAAAAGGATGTGGCTTCGTTTATGATGTTTGATTATGCCTATGGAGGTAACTTGAACAAATGGGCGCAGTTGTGTAACACCATTCGTTTGCGTTTGGCCATGCGTATTGTGAAGTATGATGCTGCTTGGGCAAAAAGTGAGGCGGAAGCTGCCATGAACGATAGTAATGGATTGATTGAAACCAATGATGCTAATTTCGGCATTGCAGGAAACGGTTATGTCAATCCGCTTTACGGTATTGCATTCAACTATGGAGATGGTGTTTTAGGCGCTAATATTCCTTCTATCTTGTCTGGTATGGGCGATGCGCGTCTTGATAAGTATGCTACACAGAACAGCAAGAGTGAATATTTTGGTATTCGTCTTGGTATTAAAGGACTGGAAGAAGAAGGGTTTTCGGATGCCTATAAGGCGATTGTAAGTCGACCCAACTTGACAGAAACCTCTCCTGCTATTTTGGCAACTGCTGCCGAAACCATTTTGTTGGAAGCCGAAGCTGCTTTGCGTGGTTGGGATGTAAATGGTAAGGGCACCGCTCAGAGCTTGTATGAAAAGGGTATACGGACATCGTTCGAACAATGGGGAGCCGCTGTGGGCGATTATTTAAGCAGTACGACTACTGCTGCAGCGTATGTAGACCCCGTTATTCCCGCTGCCAGCATTGAAGGCCAGAGCAAGGTGACTGCTAAATGGGACGAGTCTTTGAGTAACGAGGAAAAATTTGCTAAGATTGCCACACAACGCTGGATTGCTATTTATCCTGAAGGTATGAATGGCTGGGCTGAGATACGTCGCACTGGTTATCCCAAATTATTCCCGGTAATGGTGAACTACAGTCAAGGTGAGATTGATACAGATCTTGGCCCACGCCGTTTACCCTTCACCATCAATGAAAAAGGCAATAATCCTACCGGTTATGCCAAAGCCGTCGAAATGTTGGGCGGACCGGACAATGGCGGTACTCGCATCTTCTGGGATGTAGATAAACCGAACTTCTAATCCGCATTATTATCATAGAGATTAAGTGATGAGGACTTTTTGAAGCATGTTTTTTTAAGGGGAAGTATGAAAAACATATTTCATATTTCCCTTTATGTATTTTTTGTTTAATATAATAATTGATTATTATGAATTCAAAATATCTCGTGAATGGCTTGTTTATATTATGCTATTCTATGTTTTTAATGTTTATGAGCGCTTGTTATAATGAGTTGGAAACTGTTGACTTTGAAGAACAAGAAGAACAGCAAAGCGTTTCAATAGAAGATGGTATGTGTATAATCCAATCACTTGGATTCGATACTTTAGATGTGGTAGAGTTGAAGTCAGGTTATCTTATTCAAGGTGATATATACCTTGAAAAAAGTAAACTTGTCACTTATAGTCAACCACAAACAAGGCAGGCTTATCATACTACCGGTTTAATTGGTCACCCCAAACAAAGAGCAATTACCGTTGGTGTTGATAGCTCGATACCTGCATCAGGTGTGGATGATTGGCGAGATGAAATACAGGAAGCCATCAATCTGTGGAATCCTCTTAGTAACCTTAAAATGACTTATACTACAGCTGCCAATCCGGATATACTCATCCGTAGTGATGCTAGCGCTCCTTTACCGAACAATACTATTGCGGCAGGCTCTTGGCCTATGAATGGAAAACCAGGTTCCTCTATTTGGATAAATTTGGATTATGATTATAACAAAACCATTCCAAGACTTCAGAAGATATATAATATGGTACATGAGTTGGGACATTGCTTCGGACTAAGGCATACAAATTGGAAATCATTGGGTGAATCTGTGGCCAATGGTATTACTGGAACTTTTGATTCAGATCCCTATTCTGTGATGAATGGAGGAACTGCCGAATATCAATGGTCTGGGTTTAGTGAGGGAGATAAATCAGCGATAAGTTATTTGTATCCTCGATTTTTTGAAGGAGATTTTGTTAATTACCCAACAGAGGTAAAGCGCTTTGGAGTTGACGTGTATATGGTACGTGTTGTCGGCAATCACCCTATTCTGAAATATGAATGGGGGACTACAGGCATGTTTTTGCTTGCTTCCGAAGGAGATGCTGCTAAAGTTATTTTTGGTAGTCCTGTAACTTCTGAACTTAGGGCATATGTTACTACTGTATATGGAGAAACTTATTGTATTAGTAGAGAGTATGCCACTCAAACAACTATTCAAAGACTTGTTGAAAATTGAGATTAGGCATAGTTCCTCATATATTTGTACTAATTTTCTTCTCCTTTATGCTTTAATCACCTTATAACTTAATAATTATAATATGATGAAGAATGTAATAAAACTTATCTTTTTGCTTTTTGATTTAGTTATCGGTTGCTGCGTTTTGCTTCATGCCCAGGTAGATGAAAAGTTGAAAGCCGACATCGTCAGCACGGGCTACGTGCACAGTCCGTTACCGCTCGACGAGACAAAGGCTTTCGAAACATTCGGCTTGAAAAAGAAAGTGTTGGAAACCGTGATGCTGTGTGATATGGAGGATTTCTCCAAATGGTCGCATAAGGGCATCGGTAAGATTGGTTTGACTGACGAACGGAGCAAGTCCGGCAAGCACAGTCTGCGTCTGGAAGCTCCCGCCCATCCGGAGAAGATTCTTGGCTGGGGTTTGGGACGCGGCACTTGCATGGCCTCTTATGATATAGGAGGTGTGAACTGGGAAGGTTACAACCGCCTGAAGTTCTATATCTATCCCACGTGCGAAGGAGCACGCAGCATCTACCTCAACCTTTATGTGGAGAATGACGGAGAAATAAAAGTACCCGACATTTACGGTCGGGAAGGCTACCACGAAATCAATCTGAAAAATAACCAATGGAACGAATGCTTCGTCGAGATGTCCGGACTGGCGCGCGACAAGGTAACCAAGATTTCATTTGCCATCGAAGTGTTCGGCAAAGAACGTACTATGGGCGACTTCCTTCGCTTCGATGTAGATGCCGTGGAACTTCAGAAGGTGGAGAACCCGGAAACCGTGAAAGGCTGGATGCCTGCACAGAATCGCATCATCTTCTCTACTACCGGTTATAGTATAGAGAGCCCCAAAAGCGCCATTGTCAATGTGGAAAAGCACGGCGGACAGTTCCAGTTGAAGGATGCCGCTACGCAGGCCATTGTTTATACCGGTCCCGTTCGTAAGGAAAAGACCGGCCTGGGAGAGTTCGAGACAATAGACTTCTCGGACTTCAAGACACAAGGCCGTTACGTCATTCAGGTAGGGGATGTCACCACCTTGCCTTTCTATATCCATCAGGATGTGTGGGATGATTCTGCCTGGCGTATGGTGAACTTCCTGTTCTGCGAGCGTTGCGGTTATCCCGTTCCCGGAAAGCACGGGGCTTGTCATAATGACCTGCATGCCACTTACAACGGACATATCATTCATATAAACGGAGGATGGCACGATGCCGCCGATATGTCCCAACAGACCTTACAGACGGGAGAGATAGCCTATTCCTTGCTCTTGATGGCCGAACGTGCCAAAGAAAAAGGCAATATAGACTTGTACAACCGCCTGATGGAAGAGGCTTTGTGGGGAATGGACTATGTGATGAAGACCCGTCTGGGCGATGGCTACCGTGCACAGACATGGGGCACCAACCTATGGACCGACGGTAAGGTGGGCACCGACGATGATGCCGGTCGCCGCGAACTGCTTGTCCATAACGGAGCTTTGGAGAATTTCCTGCTTGCAGGAATTGAAGCGTATGCCTCCATGAGGATTGAAAATGACGAGTCGCTTAAGGGTAATCTGAAGAAGATTGCAAAGGAAGACTTCGGCTATGCCATGAAGCGCTTCAACGAACTTGGCTTTGCCGAGCTGATAAAGAAGGGTGGGGGACATGCCGCCATGGCATCCGAGAGCCAGTATCACGCCAACATCTCATGGGCGGCCAGCATGCTCTATAAGCTGACCGGCGAACAGCAGTATGCCGATGAGGCTGTAAAAGCCATCCGCTACACCTTGCAGTGCCAGCGCACCGAACCGTTGAAAGACAAAGACAAGACCTGCGGCTTCTTCTATCGCGATTTGGCAAAGAAGTCCATTGTACACTATACTCATCAGTCTCGCGATTATGCCTACATGGAAGCCCTTGCCGCCCTCTGCGAAACGCAGCCCCGTCATGCCGAGTATGAGCAGTGGATTCGTGCCATGAAACTCTATGGCGGTTATCTGAAGAACATCATGAAGTATGTATATCCTTATGGAATGGTGCCCAGCGGCATCTATCACAAGGATGAAGTGAAGGACTCCGTCAACTTCTACGCCGTCCAGGTAGGCATTCGCAGTGGTGCTGCGAAGGATTTCAAAGAACAGCTCGAGAACGGTATCCGTCTGGATAAGGAGCATTACTTGCGTATATTCCCCGTCTGGTTCTCGTTCAAAGGAAATATTGCCGTACATTTGTCTACCGGAAAAGCCGCAGCCATTTGCGCCAGAGTGTTGAAGGACAAGGAACTGAAAGACATTGCCGAACAGCAGCTCTTCTGGGTTGTAGGCAGGAATCCTTTCGGACAGTCCATGATTTATGGGGAGGGCAGCAACTATCCGCAGCTCTATACGGCACTGCCCGGAGAAACGGTAGGAGAGATACCCGTAGGTATGCAGTCTTATTTCAATGAAGATGCTCCCTACTGGCCGCAGTTCAATACGGCTACTTATAAGGAAGTCTGGGGCTCTTCGGCTGCCAGATGGCTGATGTTGGTTTCCGAATTCTAAAGCAAGATGATATGAGTGACAAGACTGTTTATTCACGGCGCAATCCGGCCATTGACATGCTGAGGGCGTTGACCATGTTCACCATGATTTTCGTCAATGACTTCTGGAAAGTGCATGACGTACCCCATTGGCTGGAACATGCCGTTTATGGTGAAGACTTTATGGGACTGGCGGATATTGTATTCCCCTGCTTCTTGTTTGCAGTGGGAATGTCCATACCATACGCCATCGAACGCAGATATGCCAAAGGCTTTTCGGCAGAATCCACCTTAGGACATATCCTTTCCCGCACCTTTGCTTTGCTGGTGATGGGGGCATTCATCACAAACTCGGAGTTCCGGCTTTCACCGGAAGCTCCCTATCCGATAGGGGTATACTGGTTCTTGATGGCCATAGGCTTTATCGGCGTGTGGAACCAATATCCGAAACCGGCTTCCGGTACTCAGAAGAACCTTTTCCGTGCTTTCAAGATAATCGGCGTATTGGTTCTTCTCTACCTTGCCTTTACCTTCCGCAATCCGCAGGAAGGTGTATTCGGGGCTTATTGGGGAATATTGGGATCCATCGGCTGGACTTATCTGGTATGTGCCGTGATTTATTTCTTCAGCCGTGACCGGTTGAAGTATCTGCTGCCCATCTGGGGAGTCTTCATTCTGATATGTCTGTTGGGCACGCCTTTGCGCGAAAGCTTTGGCGGCGAGGCCATTCTTACCTTTCCCGAACGTAACTTCTATCAAGGTATGCTGGGCATCCTGCACATCGGCAACGGAGCTTTGCCCGCATTTACAATGGGAGGTATCATCCTTTCCATTCTCAGTGCCCGCTATGCCGACAAGGGTGACGGTTGGAAACTTCGCAACGGGCTGACGGCTGCTGTCCTGCTTCTGTTGGCCGGGATAGGGGCGCATCATTTTTGGATTGTAGCCAAGATAGGCGGCACTCCTCCCTGGGTGTTCTATGTAACTGCCATTTCCGTGGCACTCTATACGGTGCTTGGCTGCTTGGTCAGTCATCAGGTCACGGGCTGGTTCAATCTGATACGCCCTGCCGGAACGGCTACGCTGACTACCTATCTGGTGCCTTATGTCTTTTATGGATTCGCCGATGTGACCGGTGTTATCCTGCCGGACTGGTTTACGCATGGATTCATGGGACTGGTCAATTGCCTCTGCTTTGCCTTTGTGGTAATCGGCGTTACCTGGGTGATGGAAAAACTGCACGTTAAACTTAAAATTTAGATAGAATGAAAAAGAACTTTTTACCTGCATTCTTATTGCTGTTCCTGGCGCTGGGCCTGTTTTCGTGCCAGCAGGGAACTAAAGAGACAAACAAAGAATATCCCATGTTCTGGACGTGGCTGGACTATCGTCCCGGTATGAACTTCGACTCCATTTGCCAAGTGATGAACGACATCGGCATGGACGGAATCATGCTGAATGCACCGACTCCCGACGATTACCGGGTAGCCATACCGATTGCCCATAAACACGGAATCGAAGTGTATGCCTGGCTATGGACCATGAATCTGGAACACGACCGTGACAAAATATTGAAAGAACATCCCGAATGGTTCAGTGTGAACCGTAACGGCAAGAGCCTGGCAGACACTACCGCCTACGTAGGCTATTACAAATTCCTTTGCCCGGCACTGCCCGAAGTCCGTGAGTTCATCAAGGAGAAAATCAAGGCCTATTGCGAAGTGGAAGGTTTGAACGGCATTGCCATCGACTACCACCGTTTTGTGGATGTGGTGCTTCCTACTACCTTGTGGCCTCGCTACGGCATTGTGCAGGACCGTGAATACGCTGCATGGGATTACGGCTATCATCCGGAAATGCTCAAGAAGTTCAAGGAGCAGCATGGTTATGACCCTCGCGAACAGGAAGACCCTTCGCTTGATGTGAAGTGGCGTCAGTTCCGTTGCGACCAGATAACCGAAGTGGCCAATATGATTGCCGAAGTGGTACACTCCTACGGCAAGACAATGGCTGCCTCTCCGTTCCCTACTCCGAAGATGTCCTCGCGCATGGTACGTCAGGACTGGGGCAAATGGAATCTTGACATTGTATTCCCGATGGTTTACCATACTTTCTATACGGGCGATGCCAGCTTCATTTCCGACTGTACGGTGGAGAATGCACGCGACAAGAACGACATGACGACGCTGTATTGTGGCATGACCGCCACGGACGGGCCGATGATGTTTGAGTGCATGGATGCCGCCTTGAACAACGGCGCCCAGGGAATTGCCGTGTTTACGATGCTCGGTCTGCGTTCTCCGGAGGTGAAGAAGCAGTTCAAGGCTTATACGGACAGTGTCAGAGCCGTGCGTGCCGCCAACGGTGGAGTGATAAAGGCAACCTATCCTAAGGTGGCCGAACCGGATCCGTTCAAACACGAAGGCATTATGAAACTGATGCAGGAACGCATGCAGCAAATCATAGCCACGGCTGCCGGTAAGGAAGAGCCGGCTCCGCTGGCATTGGGCGAGTACAAGGAGGTGGATTCCTACGACGCAACGCGCTGTTATCAGGTGGTAGACAATAATAGCAAGACTACTTTTGACGTGACGTTCTATCTTTACGGCGATGTCGTTTCCGGATGGGATGTGACAGTGGCAGACAAGGATTCTTCTAAGAAATGAAAGGACGTTTTATGATAGTGAGAGATTACGGGAGCAAACTCTTTCTGCTCTTTGTGTTTTCGATGGTAGGCATGGTTTATTGCAATGCTCAGAGTGGAAAGAGTTTGCCCGTAAGGAAAGTAATGTGTACGGCTTCACCGGAAGGTGGGGCTGTGCCGTCCTTGCTGGACGGGAACGGGATAGAGTTTCAGCCCCTTGATGTGGTCAACTGGAAAGATTATCCCTACAAGCCGGAAGTGAGTTTCCGCATAGCCCATACGGGGCGCGAAATCCTGCTCCACTACAAAGTGAAGGAAGCCAGTGTGCGTGCAGTGGCCTCCGGAGACAATGGCCGGGTATGGGAAGATGCTTGTGTGGAATTCTTCGTATCTCCCGAAGGTGACGACCGCTATTACAATTTCGAATGTAACTGCGCCGGCAGGCTGCTGATTCAGGGAGGTGCAGTCAATGAGCGCCGTCCTACGGCGAGTCAGGAGGTGCTGGGCATGGTGAAACGTTGGAGCTCGTTGGGCGGCGAACCTTTCGAGGAACGTTTGGGCGAGTGCAGATGGGAACTGGCCATGGTTATTCCCGTTTCCGTTTTCTTCCAGCATTCCGTCGGTTCTCTGGACGGAAAAACAATGAAAGGGAATTTCTACAAGTGTGGTGACAAACTCCAGACTCCCCACTTCCTTTCTTGGAGTCCTATCGGGCTGGAACGCCCCATGTTCCACTGTCCGGCCTTTTTCGGCACCTTGTCTTTTGAATAAATCTTTAGGGTGTTCTGGTGGAATCATTTGCCGTTAGCATTACTTATTGGATTGACAATTGCGGAATTATGTGTTTTTTTATACCTTTGCACTTCCTAAATTGTAAATGCATATATGATTACCGCAGAACAACTGAAAGATATCAAAGAACGTACCGAGGCGTTGAATCGCTATCTGGACATTGAAGGAAAGAAGATACAGGTGGAAGAAGAGCAGCTCCGCACCCAGGCTCCCGGTTTCTGGGACGACCAGAAGGCTGCCGAGGCTCAGATGAAGAAAGTGAAAGGCTTGCAGCAATGGATTTCCGGCTACAATGAGGTAAAGACCTTGACTGACGAGGTACAACTGGCTTTCGACTTTTACAAAGACGAACTGGTGACTGAAGAGGAAGTGGACGATGCCTATGCCAAGGCAATCACTGCTGTCGAGGCCCTCGAACTCAAGAATATGCTTCGCGAGGAAGCCGATCAGATGGACTGTGTGCTGAAAATTAACTCTGGTGCCGGTGGTACGGAGAGCCAGGACTGGGCAAGCATGCTGATGCGTATGTATCTGCGCTATGCCGAGACTCACGGCTATAAGGCCACCATCGCCAACCTGCAGGAAGGAGACGAGGCAGGTATCAAGACTTGTACCATCGAGATTTCCGGCGATTATGCCTACGGCTACCTGAAAGGTGAGAACGGTGTACACCGCTTGGTGCGTGTTTCGCCCTACAATGCCCAGGGCAAGCGTATGACTTCTTTTGCATCCGTGTTTGTCACTCCCTTGGTAGATGATACCATCGAGGTGAACATCGAACCTGCCCGCATGTCATGGGATACCTTCCGAAGTGGTGGCGCCGGTGGACAGAACGTCAATAAGGTAGAGTCCGGTGTCCGTCTGCGCTATCAGTATAAGGATCCATATACGGGCGAAGAGGAAGAAATCCTGATTGAAAATACCGAGACACGAGACCAGCCCAAGAACCGCGAGAACGCTCTCCGCCTTCTCCGTTCCATGCTTTACGACAAGGAACTCCAACACCGCATGGCCGAGCAGGCAAAGGTGGAAGCCGGTAAGAAGAAAATCGAATGGGGTAGCCAGATTCGTAGCTACGTCTTCGACGACCGCCGCGTGAAGGACCACCGTACCAACTTCCAGACCAGTGATGTGAATGGTGTGATGGATGGAAAGATAGACGGCTTTATCAAAGCTTACCTGATGGAGTTTGCAGGAAGTGGCGAATAAATTTTCTCCCTTTCATTTGCATTCTTCCCGAATTTCTTCTTACTTTGTTCATCGTTGAACTTTAAACTATAAAACACACCATGGGAAAAAGTAAAAAGAAAGCAATGCACAGCCAGAAGGAAGAGCAACAAGCCAAGAAAGTGATGATGACGATGGGAGTAATAGCCATTGTATTGGTCATCGCCATGTTTGTGGCTTACTCTTACTGGGGCTGATAAAATCACTGGAAACGACATGCCGCAGGAGATAGAACGGAAATTCCTCGTGACGGGAGAATACAAGCCACAAGCGTATGCACACAGCCGTATCGTACAAGGATACATCAGCAGTGTACGTGGACGGACAGTACGGGTGCGCATCCGCGATGGACGGGGATTTCTCACCATCAAGGGTGCATCCAATGAATCGGGAACCAGCCGCTACGAGTGGGAAAAGGAAATTCCGCTGTGCGAAGCGCGGGAATTGCTGAAGCTGTGCGAACCGGGTATCATCGACAAGACCCGTTACCTGGTGCGCAGCGGACAGCACGTCTTTGAGGTGGATGAATTCTATGGCGAGAATGAGGGACTGACTGTGGCCGAGGTGGAACTCTCCTCGGAAGACGAGCCTTTCGTGAAACCTGCATTCATCGGACGGGAGGTGACGGGAGATGTCCGCTACTATAACTCGCAACTGATGAAACACCCTTTCACCACATGGTAGCAAACCAATTGTATGCCGTACTTGTTTAATCGTCATGGAGAAACTTTACGACTACCTGCCAAGAGAACTGGTCACCTTCCTTTTGGTCACTGTATTCTCTTTACTCATCGGGCTTTCACAGCGTAAAATCAGCTTGAAGCGCGAAGGGGAAACTACGCTTTTCGGTACCGACCGCACCTTCACTTTTATAGGCATTCTGGGCTATCTGCTCTATATCCTCGACCCTACGGGCTATCGTCTGTTCATGGGAGGAGGAGCCATTCTGGGACTGCTGCTCGGACTGAACTATTATGTGAAGCAGTCACAGTACCATGTGTTCGGAGTAACCACCATCATTATTGCACTCATCACCTACTGCATTGCTCCCATTGTGGCCACGCAGCCGTCGTGGTTCTACGTCATGGTCATAGTGACCGTCCTGCTCTTCACCGAGCTGAAACACACCTTCACGGAACTGGCCCAGCGCATGAAGAACGACGAGATGATTACGCTTGCCAAGTTCCTTGCCATCAGCGGCATTATCCTGCCGATGCTGCCCAATGAGAATCTTATTCCCGGCATCAACCTGACGCCATACAGTATTTGGCTGGCCACGGTGGTTGTATCGGGCATTTCCTACCTTTCTTATCTGTTGAAGCGTTACGTTTTCCATGAGTCGGGCATTCTGGTTTCGGGCATCGTGGGAGGCTTGTACAGCAGCACGGCTACCATTTCCGTACTGGCGCGAAAGAGCCGTAAGGCTTCTGTGCAGGATGCTCCCGAATATGTGGCGGCCATGTTGTTGGCGGTCAGTATGATGTTCCTCCGTTTCTTGATATTGATAGGTATTTTCAGCCGGGAGACGCTACTGGCCATTTATCCCTACCTGCTGATAATGTCGGTGGTGACGGCAGCCGTGGCATGGTATCTGCATTCCAAGCGGAAACGGGTGGACGACGGCACGCAGACCACGGAGGACGAGGACAGCAGTAATCCGTTGGAGTTTAAAGTGGCGCTGATTTTTGCCATGCTGTTTGTCGTGTTCACTATCTTGACACACTATACGCTGGTGTATGCCGGTACGGGTGGGCTGAACCTGCTCTCTTTCATTTCGGGCTTCAGTGACATCACTCCTTTCATCCTGAACCTGCTTCAAGGGACGGGCAGCGTGGCGGTGCTGGTAATTACGGCTTGCAGCATGCAGGCTATTGTCAGCAATATAGCGGTAAACATGTGCTACGCGTTATTCTTTGCCGGTGGAAAAAGCCCTTTGCGGCCGTGGATATTGGGGGGATTCGGCTCTGTTATTGCCGCAAATATCTGTCTGTTACTTTTCTTCTATTTTCTCTAAATTGCTTTCTTTTTGCTTTTTTAACTCCGAAAGTCTCGTAAATGCATGAAAAAGGGGCTATTTTTGCCGAATTCATTGTGACAAAACTCGAACGGGAAACGTCTAATACCAAGACAATAAACATGAATAGTCACTAAATATAAAAACGCAATGAGAACAAAATGGACTGTGCTGCTATGGATGCTGATGATTTCGGGACTGCTTGCAGCGCAAAACACGGCAAACACTTCTTTCCAGGTTAAAGGAATTTTGCTCGACTCGCTCACCCAGGAGGGTGAACCTTATGCTACCATTAAAATCGTGAAGAAAGAGGCCCCTGCAAAGGCGCTGAAAATGCTGGTAACGGATATGAAAGGCCAGTTTCAGGAAAAAGTTCCCGGTACGGGCAACTTCGTAATGACCATCACTTCCGTGGGACGTACTCCCATCGTGAAGGACTTTTCTGTGAAGGCAGGGGAGAAGCTGGTGGACTTCGGCACGCTGTATATCGTAGATGCCTCCAATGAGCTGGGGCAGGTGGAAATAGTGGCACAGAAGCCTCTGGTGAAGGCAGATATCGACAAGATAGAGTACAATGTGCAGGATGACCCTGACGCCCAGTCGAACTCCGTGCTGGAAATGCTTCGCAAGGTACCGTTGGTAACGGTGGATGGCGAGGACAATATTCAGGTGAACGGGAGTAGCAGCTTTAAGGTATATGTCAACGGAAAGCCCAACAACATGATGAGCAACAACCCGACGGAAGTGCTGAAAAGTATGCCTGCAAACAGTATCAAGCATATTGAAGTGATAACCAATCCCGGCCCCAAGTATGACGCCGAGGGTGTGGGCGGTATTCTGAACATCGTCACCGTGGGCAGCGGACTCGAAGGCTATACGGCTACGTTCAGTGCCAACGTCAGCAACCGCGGTGCAGGCGGCGGGGCATTCGGTACCATAAAGAGCGGAAAGCTGACCGTCAGCGCCCGCTACAATTACAATTACAACGACCAGCCCCGCAACTACAGCAGTGGTAGCCAGCATGTGACACCGGAAGCTGTTACGGAGAATTCTTCCAATCTGGACTATGACGGCAGCAACAAGGGACACGGTTCTTTCCAGTCGGGCAGCATGGAGGCCAGCTACGAAATAGATACATTACGCTTGGTTACCATGTCTTTCGGACTTTGGGGCGGTGGGAATAAGAGTAACGGCTCTACGGACTACATCGCCACCTTTCCAGAGAACATAAACGCTGCTCCCATTTACAGCTACTCTGCCTTCAACCGCAGCAAGTCTTCCTGGTATTCCATCGACGGAGGTATCGACTACCAGCGTCTGTTCAAGGTCAAGGACCGCATGCTGACGTTCTCCTACAAGATAAACACCCGTCCGCAAACGTCGGATTCCTATACGGAATATGAAATAGACAATGGCTATAACCCCGATTGGGCAGACTATCTGAACCGTTTGAAGAACCAGCATAACGACGGTGAGCAGAATACCACGGAGCATACGTTCCAGGCCGACTATACCACGCCTATCGGCAAGCTGCATACATTGGAGGCAGGTGCCAAGTACATTCTGCGCAACAACTCCTCCGAAGACGACCGTTTTGATGCGGACGATACCGGAAAGTATGAATACAACAAGGACCAGAGCTCACACTACAAGCATTTGAACGATATTATCGCCGCCTATCTGGGATATGGACTGAAGGTGAAGAGACTTTCGGGCCGTTTGGGATTACGCTACGAGCATACCATCCAAGATGTGAAGTATCTGGTGGGCCGCGGCGAGGATTTCACAAAGAACTTCGACGACGTAGTGCCTTCCGCTTCTATCGGCTACAAGCTGACGGATATGTCCAATCTGCGTTTGGGGTACAACATGCGTATCTATCGTCCGGGAATCTGGTCTCTGAATCCTTATCTGAATGATACGGACCCCTCCTATATCAGCCAGGGTAATCCGAAGCTGGACAGTGAGAAGAGCCATGCTTTCAACTTGAGTTACAGTAACTTCACACAGAAGTTCAATATCAATATCTCGGCCCGCTACTCGTTTACCAACAACAGTATTGAGAATGTGACAAGGCTCATGCCCGATACGGAGATTGAGGGATTGAAGAACCCCACGGGCAAGGATGTGCTTTATTCTACCTATGCCAACATCGGCAAGACCCGTTATGCCAGTGTGAACGGTTACGTCAACTGGAATGCCACTCCACGTACACGTATCTACATGAACATGAGCGGCAATTACTCTTATCTGGAGGGCAGTGAAGGCATGCGTAACGATGGCTGGAGCCTCTTTGCCTACGGCGGTGCACAGCAGACGCTGCCCCATGACTGGCGCATCAGTCTGAATGTCTTCGGACAGACGCCGTGGATTATGCTGCAAGGTAAGGGCAGCAGCTTCTTTGATTATGGCTTGAGCGTCAACAAGTCCTTCTTGGACAAGCGCCTCACCTTGTCTGCCTTTGCCAGCAACTTCTTCAAGAAGTATATGGACCAAAGCTCCACCACCGAAGGCAGCGGTTTTATACGGGAAAGCAATTATAAGTACAGCCGCCAACGCTTTGGCATAAGCGTCAGCTACCGTATCGGTGAGTTGAAGGCAAGCGTGAAAAAGGCTGCGCGCACTATCAGCAATGATGATGTGAAGAGCGGTGGCAGTGGTTCCGGTGGCGGCGGTGAATAGGTTGTAAATACATCCCCTTCTGAAACTTGTACCTCGCTATTCATCAGAGAATACAAGTTTCAGAAGGGGATTTTTTATGATAGTAAGTTACTTGCTGACTGTTGAGAACCCCAACTCCTTCAACCCTTTCTGCACATCCGGATGACTCATGAAGAGCTTCCACAGCAGTCCCGACCGATAATTCTCGAGCATGACGGCTATCGGGCCCTGGTCAATGGCGAGGTAGCGCTGCGGATACCAGTTGTCCGTTTCGCTGAAAGCATCGTAGAAGCCATAGGGGCCGAAGACCTTATCTCCCATCTCGTAGAGGTGGCGCATCACTTGCAACGACTGTTCCGGGGTATAGACGATGGATGACAAGGCGGCAGTTGGAGAGATGACTCCCTGGTCGTCGCGTTCGTTGGGAGCGTGGGCGGCATATCCGTTGACGGAGTAGCTGGCTGTCAGTCCCCAGCAGTCGGGCCCGAAACCTTTGTAGTGCTTGGGGTTGCGGACACAGTAGGCACGGTTCACAAGCGTCAGGTTACGCATCTCGTCGAAGTAGTTGGCGCAGTATTCATCCTTCAGCCCGATGGGGTCGAGGCCGAGAAACGAGTATTGTGCCCAGAAGAGCGGTCCGGCTTCTGTGCCTTGATAGCGCAGATGCAACTCGATATTCTCCACTTTATGAGGGTCTACAATGGCCCCGTTCTGCGCCCAGCCCTCGTGATAGACTGCTGCAGGCACGCCGTGGGTAGGCGAGGCGGCGGCAAGGATATACATGATGAGGCATTCGTTGTAACCGTGTACGGGAAAGTTCATTTCCCAACCGTATTCCGAACTCCAGTGCCAATAGAGCACGTTCTGGCCGTTCTGGCGGTAGAAGTTCCAGTCCACTTCGCGCCACAGCTTGTCGATGCGGGCGGCGAGGGCTTGCTCGGCGGGCGAACCGTCGATGTAGTACTGGTGGACGGAGAGCAGCGCCTGCATGATGAAGGCTGTTTCTACCAGGTCGCCGCCATTGTCTTTCTGCCCGAAGGGTTTCACCTTGCCCGTATCGCCATACCACCAGTGTGGGTAGGCACCGTGGAAACGGTCAGCGGTTTCGAGGAAGGAGACGATTTTCTCCATTCGTTCCAGCCCTTCCTGGCGGGTGACATAGCCGCGGTCTATACCGGCAAGTATAGCCATGATGCCGAAGCCGCTTCCACCGGACGTGATTACGTTCTGGTCGTTCTCCGGATAGACACCGTCCATGTGGATGCGTTCGCGTGCCAGTCCGCTGTTGGGCTCGGCACCTTCCCAGAAGTAGTTGAAGGTACGGCGCTGTACGGTGTCCATCAGGGCATCGTCGCTCAGCCGGTCTTCTTTGGCGGCGGGGCTTTTGCATTGCGTGAAACCGAGCAACAGCAGGAACAATAATAAACTGTATTGTATTTTCATTGTACCAATGCTTACTTGTTTTTTTATCATTTACTTATCTATATTCATTGCACGGTCAATTCAACAAGTATAGGACAGTGGTCGGAAAGGTAGCTGTTCTCCGGTTTGTCTTGGATAACGCGGTAGCGGTCTATCTTTGCGCCTTTGGTCACGAAGACATAGTCCAGCAGTACGCGTTCCTCCACCGGCAGACGGCCGAAGTCATGGAAAGACCAGGACGGACCGTAGGTGACGGCAGCTGTCTTTGCGGCATTTTCCATTCCTCCCTTTTCCAGCGTTTGCAGAGGTTCTTCACCGGGCGTACAGTTAAAGTCACCGGTGATGATGGCGGGCATGTCCGGTGCTATCTCCTTGATTTTGTCGAGAATGAGTTGCACGCCCTCTTTGCGGGCTGTCTTTCCGTCGTTGTCCAGATGGGTGTTGAAATATACAAACTTTTGTCCGTTGTTCTTTTCCTGCAGTATCGCCCAGGTGGTGACACGGTTGTAGGAAGCGTCCCAGCCCTTGATGCCGATAGTTTCGGGTTGCTCGCTGAGGGAGAAATTGCCGTATTCCACCAGTGTAAACCGGTCGGTCCGGAAGAATATCGGGCAGTATTCGCCTGCTTCCTTGCCGTCGTCGCGCCCCACACCGAGTGCTGTGTATTGCGGCAGCCCGCGTTTTAGGTCTTCCATTTGGTTGTGAAGCACTTCCTGCATGCCCAGCAAGTCGGGGCTGTAGTAGGCTATCATACGGCAGGCGTCACCCTTGCGGTAATTCCAGTTGTTTACACTGTCCGAAGGAATATCCAGGCGGACATTGAACGTCATCACTTCCAGCGGCTGTCCGTTCTGTGCGGAGGGCTGGCTCTTGCAGCTGCCAAGGAGCAGAATGCTGCAAAAACAAAGGAGTAAAGTAGTATATCTCATGTTTTCTTGTTTTTAGAGTGCAATATTAAATATTTTATTTTATTTCAGTGTCAGTCGGGCTGTCTTTTCTGCCTGGCTGCTGCCACCTATCATCACATCGAAATCTCCCGGCTCGGCCACGTGGTTGAGGTCGTAGTCGTAGAAGCGGAGCAGCTCAGGGGTAATCTTGAAGGATACGGTCTTGCTTTCGCCCGCTTTCAGGAACACCTTTTCAAAGCCTTTCAGCTCGCGTACGGGGCGGGTAATGCTGCCTACGAGGTCGCGGATATAGAGCTGCACGACTTCTGCGCCGTCACGCTTGCCGGTATTGGTCACGGTGACTACGGCAGTGGTGGAGCCATTTTGTCCCATGACCGGGGTACTGAGGGCGATGTCGCTGTACCGGAAAGTGGTGTACGAGAGACCGTAGCCGAAGGGATACAGCGGCTCATTGTCCACATCCAGATAGTTGCTGCGAAACTTCTCGAACCATTTGCCTTCTGCCAGCGGTCGTCCGGTATTCTTATGGTTGTAGAACAAGGGTATCTGCCCCACGTTTTTCGGGAAAGTCATGGTCAGCTTACCGCTTGGGTTCACGTCGCCGAACAGCACGTCGCCAATGGCATAGGCCGCTTCGCTGCCACCGAACCATACGTTCAAGATGGCGGGCACATGTTCCTGCTCCCAGGTGAGCGTCAGCGGCCGGCCGGTGAAGAGGGTTAGTACAACGGGCTTGCCGGTCTTCAGCAAGGCCTCCAGCAGGGTGCGTTGCACGTCGGGGATGCCGAGGTCGGTACGGCTCGAGCTTTCACCGCTCATTTCGGAAGACTCGCCCAGGGCGGCTACAATCACGTCGGCACCGGAGGCCACCTTCAAAGCTTCGTCCAACAGTTTCTTATCCGTACGGTTGTCCCGGTTCAGCGAACGGCCGAATAGGGTGGCGCGTTCCTCGTAGGCTGCATCACTGATGAGGTTGCTACCTTTGGCGTAGGTGATGTTCACCCGGCTGGCTGTCATCTCCTTCAATCCTTCGTACAGAGAGGGATAGTCGTCCAGGCGTGCGGCAACACTCCAGGTACCGGGCATGTTGCTGCGGGTATTGCCCAGGGGGCCGATGACGGCGACGGTGCCTTGCTTCTCTAAGGGAAGGACGGGACGAGAAGACTTCTTGCCTTGTCCCTCAAAAGGTTCGTTTTTCAGCAGCACAAAGCTTTCGGCGGCAATCCGGCGGGCAGCGGCGCGGTGCTCGCGGGTGAAGATGTCGCGTGCGGGACGGCTGAGGTCGCAGTATTTGTAAGGGTCATCGAACAGCCCTAACTTGTATTTCGCTTCAAGGATGCGGCGGCAGGCTGCATCCAGCGTCTTCATGGTTATTTTGCCTTCGGTGAGCGACTTTTTCAACGTGCCTACGAAACCTTCGCTCACCATATCCATGTCCACACCGGCGTTGAGCGCACGGGTGGAAACGGTCTGCAGGTTGCCGATTCCGTGTTCCACCATTTCGGAGATACCGGTAAAGTCGGTCACCACAAAACCGTTGAAGCCCCATTGTTTGCGCAGTACATCTGTCATCAGCCAGTGGTTGGCGGTGGCGGGCACGCCGTCCACTTCGTTGAAGGAGGCCATCGCACTACCCACTCCGGCGCGGACGGCTGCTTCATAGGGGTACATGTATTCGTTGAACATGCGGTTGCGGCTCATGTCTACCGTGTTGTAGTCGCGTCCGGCTTCTCCGGCACCGTACAGTGCGAAGTGCTTGACGCATGCCATGATTTCGTCGTTCCGTTTCAGTTGGTCGTCCGGGTCTTTTCCCTGATACCCCAACACCATGGCGCGGGCGATGGCACCTCCGAGGAACGGGTCTTCTCCCGACCCTTCGGATACACGTCCCCAGCGTGGGTCACGGCTGATGTCTACCATCGGACTGAATGTCCATGAGATACCGTCGGCACTGGCTTCTGTAGCGGCTATGCGGGCAGACTGCTCGATGGCTGCCATATCCCACGTGCAGGAGAGGCCGAGGGGGATGGGGAAGATGGTCTCATAGCCATGTATCACATCCATGCCGAACAGTAGGGGGATGCCCAGGCGGGAATTCTCTACGGCCAGTTTCTGTACGTCGCGTATCTTGGCCACTCCTTTCAGATTGAAAAGCCCTCCCACGAGCCCCTGCTCAATCTTCTTGGCCACGTCGCTGCTCTTTGCCTGACCGGTAGTGATCTCTCCGGTCACGGGCAGGTTGAGCTGGCCGATTTTCTCTTCCACAGTCATCCGGCGCATCAGTGCGTCGATGAAGCGGTCCATGTCCTGCGGAGATTTCTGCGCCTGCACGGTGGCGGTGACACCTATTAAAGCGGTCGCGAGCAGCAGACTTGTTCTCTTGAAAATTTTCTTCATATTCATATTGAATTAATTGTTTGTAAGTATGTTCCCTTCATTGTTTTTAGATTGCCGTCACTCTATTGCAGTGGCGCTATGACTTCTTTGCAACGGTGCTGCAATTTCTCTGCAGTGATACTGCAAACGATTTGCAGCGCTACTGCAACTGCTTTGCAGCGACACTGCAACTGTTGTGCAGTGCTACTGCAACACTTTTGCAGTGCCACTGCAAAAAGTTTGCAGCTCTTTGCAGTAGCAATGCTTTGATTGATAGCAAGTTATAAAACAGACCTTTTGCCATTGATTGGGTCGGCTGTTTCCTTTGGCCGGGTATCAATAGTCGGGGTTCTGTACCAGTACTCCGTTCGATTTGTCTATCTCTGTCTGGGGCAGAGGCAGCAGCGCATTCTTGTCCTGGTAATTCTTTCCGGCAGCTTGCAGCACTTCTTTGGCAATGCCCCAGCGCACGAGGTCGTAGAAGCGGTCGGGTTCCAGTGCCAGCTCTACGCGGCGTTCGTGGCGAATGGCGTCACGCAGCACAGACTGGCTGGCAGATTCTACCTTCGGAAGCACGTCTGCCAGTGTGCCGCGGGCATGGGCGCGTACTTGTTCCAGATACCCGGCGGCTTCGCCCGTCAGCCCTTTCTCGTTGGCGGCTTCGGCAGCCATCAGCAGCACGTCCGGATAGCGGATGAGGCGGATGTTTACCCAGAAACCCATACGGCTGTACTTGCGGCGCAGTGTCGGGTCCGTGTAGGCCTTCTTGTTGAAGTAGGCACCCATGGCGGTGGATACGGGTGACTCGCCATAAGGCTGGTTGGTATTCTCCGGTGTGATGGGCTCGTCCGTGCTGCGGCGGAAGTAGAGCAATGTGGCGTTCCGGCGCGGGTCGCCCGGCTCAAAGGCTTCTCCCATCAGTTTGGTGGCCATGTGCCAGCCCCATCCCAGGTCCCACTCGCCGGCTCCGCGCACCCCTTGCACCTGGCAGAACTGGCTGCCGATGCTGGCATCCTCTTTCATGGCATCGGTGGCTTCGCATTGCAGTTCGAAGATGCTCTCGCCGCAGTTTTCCCCTTCTACGGTGAAGACTTTGTCGACCGGTGTATTCAGGTTGTAGATGCCCGACTTTATCACTTCGGTGGAGGCTGTGTACATATTGTCCCAATCGTTCCGCATCATATAGGTGCGTGCGTGCAGGGAGCGTGCGGCGCCCCAGGTCAGCCGTCCCGTATAGTCGCTGTCCCACCGCAGGGGCAGGCATTCTTCGGCTTCGGTCAGGTCTTTGTCAATCTGTTCGTATATCTTTTCCGCCGTGGTCTTGGGCACGTTGGCATCGGAGGCTTCCACTACCTTGATGGTGACCAGCGGCACTTCGCCAAAGGCGCGTACCAGGTTGAAGTAGCACCAGGCACGGAAGAAGAGCGCTTCGCCGCGGTTGCGGATGGCTTCGGTGTCGTCCTTGTGTCCGCTCTTCTCAATGTCGTCCAGGATTTCGTTGCACTGGTAGATGATTTTGTAGTTCTGTCCCCAATAGGCGCTGAGCGGCCCGTTGGAGGCAGTGTATTCGAAGTCGTCCCACATGGCGGCCTCGTTGCTGCCGTCGCCGGCGTCACTGCCTTTCTCGGAGTCCTCGCTGCGCACCATGTGCACCATAAAAGCAGGAATACCGGCAGTGATGTCGTACGAGCGCATCAGGTAGTAGACGTTGAATATCTTCCCGCCTACAAGGGCGTTGGGAGAGTCATCTTCCGTGAACTGCCCCAGCGGATCGCGGTCCAGGAAGTCGTTGCAGGATGTCAGTGAGAGGGCTGTTGCACCCACCAGCAATGTAAATATGTATTTTATCAGTTTCATAAATTTATATTTTTCATTCCCCGTTCCCTTTGAAGGAGTCGGGGGAGGTTTGAAGTTACTCTTTTTTAGGGGAGAGGCTTTTAGAACGTCAGATTAAATCCGAACGTATAAATCGCCGGCATCGGATAACTGCCGTCGTCCACCCCGAAGGCGATGGCACTTCCGCCCAGTTCCGGGGTATATCCGGTGTTGTGCTTCCACGTCTTCAGGTTCTGTATGTTCACGTAGAGCTTCAGCGCCTGCATGCCTATCTTCGAAATCAGCGCCTTGTCGAAGTTGTATGCCAGCGACACGTTACGGATGCGGAAGAACGAGCCGTCCTCTATGTAATACTCGGAGTTCAGATTGTTGATGGTATGCTTGGTGTTCAGCAGCGGCTGGGTGTTGCTGGTCCCTTCACCGTGCCAGCGGTCCATGCGTTGCTCCATAAAGTTGAACTGGCTCCAGTTGTAGTTGTCCCAGGTACGGTAAATCTGATTGCCGCCTTGTCCCATCATGTCAACGGCAAGCTCCCAGTTCTTGTAGCCCAGGCCGAGCGTGAAGCCGTAGGTGACATCGGGTGTAGGATTACCAATCATCGTACGGTCTGCCGTGGTGATTTCACCGTCACCGTTCACGTCGCGGAATTTCAGGTCGCCCGGGGTGACGGTTGCCAGTGTGTTCTTGGGAGAGTGCTCAATCTCCTCCTGGGTCTGGTAGACGCCTTCCACCTTGTAGCCGTAGAAGTAGCCGATGGGGTATCCTGCCATTGTGTAGCTCTGCTGCTTGTCTCCGGCTATGATGGAGTAGCCTTCCTGCACGAGGCTCAGTACCTTGTTCTTGATGGTGGCAAGGTTCATTCCGATGTTGTAGTTCCAGTCGCCTATCCGGTCGCGCCAGCTCAAGGCAAGCTCTACGCCCGAATTCTCGATGGAGCCAAGGTTTCCGATACCCGGTACGGTGCCCGAGATGCCCGGCACTTCGGCCAGCAGGTCTTTGGTTTTCTTCTTGTAGTACACCCCTTCAAAGTGCAGGCGGTTGCGGAGGAAGTTGGCTTCTGCACCGGCTTCCCAGGCTTCCACCTTCTCCCAGCGCAGTTTGGGGTTGGGCAGGTAGGCAAGCTGGTAGCCCGGATAGATGGCAGACGGGGTGCCGAACACGGCGGAGTAGGCATTCGTCAGCAACGGTTCGGCGGGATAGGCGCGGTCCAGGTTCTGGTTGCCCAGTGTGCCCCATGAGCCTTTCAGTTTCAGCATATCCAGCCAGGTGATGTCCTTCATCCATGCTTCCTCGCTCATCAGCCAGCCCAGGCCGACGGAGTAGAAGTTCTGCCACTGGTTGCCGGTGTAGGAGAAGGCGGAAGAACCGTCGCGGCGGTAGGAGCCGTTGAACAGGTACTTGCCCTTGTAGTTGTAGAGCACGCGTGCCAGCACGGACACGGTGGAGCGCTCCCACTGCGTACTGCCGTTGGTGGCGGTGGCTGCGTCGCCGATACTTACGTACCATTTGTCGGGATTGTCCGGAATGACCAGGCCTACCCCTTGGGTACGGGCGCCGTTCAGATTCTCGAGCTTGTTGTAGTAGGTGGTGAAACCGGCTGTGGCCGTCACGCTGTGGTCTCCCCAGGAGTTGGTGTAGGTCAGCAGATAGTCGCTCTGTACCTTCATTTCCGTTTCTTTGGCTTGGGACACTCCGGTCTTGCCGTTGCCCAGCGTGGCTATGTCTCCCTCGACGCTTGCGTCATATACCTGGATAACCGGGGTGTATGTCCGTGTGCTGTTCGAGGCATAGTCCAGGGAGAACATGGCCTTGAACTGGAAGTGTTTCAGGAAATCCCATTGCCCGTACACGTTGCCCGAGCCACGGTAGTTCTCGGCTTTCGTGGTATTCGCCTTCAGGTCTACGTCCACCATCGGGTTGTTCATCTGTGCCTTCTGGAATCCGGGCAGTGAGGTGTAGAGGCCGTACTCGGAGTTGAATACATGCGCCACCGGAGCTGCGCGCAGGGCTGTAGCCACACTCTTCGTGTCGGCGGGCAGCATGCGTGCCCCGTTGAATTGGAAACCTACCTTGAGGTTGTCCGTCATTTTATAGTCGTTGCTGATGTTCAGCGTGATTTTGCTGTACTTCTCGTGCTTGATGTTGCCTTGCTCGTAAGCATAGCCCGCACCGAGATAGAAGCTGTTCTTGTCCGAGGCACCCGTGATGCTGATGTTGTTGTTGGTGATGAACCCAGTCTGGAAGATTTCATCCTGCCAGTTGGTGTTTCCCGTCCAGTCCGAGAAGTTGTATTCCGGGTTGCCTTCATTCCTCAACTGTTCGTTGTACAGCAGTTTGAAGCCTTCGGCATCCGTCAGTGCAATTTTGTCGGTGATGGACTTGAAACCGAACGAGCCGTTGATATTGACGCGTGTCTGTCCCTCTTTCGCCTTCTTGGTGGTGATGATAATCACGCCGTTGGCACCGCGCACACCGAAGATGGCGAGCGACGACGGGTCTTTCAGTATCTCCATGGATTCGATGTCCTGCGGATTCAGGAAGTTGATGTTGTCGTTGAACAGTCCGTCCACCACATAGAGTGGCTTGTAGCCGTTGATGGAGTTTGTTCCGCGTACACGGATTTCCGGGTCGGAGCCTGCCTTGCCGGAGTTTATCACCTGCACGCCGGCAATCTTTCCTTGCAGTGCGGATACGGGGTTGACCACCGGCTTGTTGGCGATTTCGTCGCCTTTAATGTTGGTGATGGAGCCCGTAAGGTCTCGCTTCTTGGCGCTGCCATAACCGATGACAACGGTTTCGGCCAGCATCTGCGAGTCGTCTTTCATCTGGACGTTGATTACCGACTGGCTGCCTACCTTGACAGCTTGCTTCACCATGCCTACATAGGAAAAATCCAATGTGTTCTCCGGGGTGGCCTGGATGGAGTACCGGCCGTCTATGTCGGTAATCACGCCATTGGAGGTTCCCTGCACCAATACGGTGGCACCAATCAGCGGGTCACCCAGGGCATCGGTCACGGTACCGGTTACTGTTTTCTCCTGCGCCGATGCGGCGACACTTGCCAGCAGGCACACCGTCAGAAATAGGTTTCTCAGTCTTCCGGTTTTCTTCTTGGGAAGGTTTAGGTTCTTCTTCATTACATTGATTTTTTAGTGGATAAATCATTCAGTTTCTCCTCTGAACAATCAAAATGCAAAAAAGATTTGGTGACGGTGTTAAAAAAGGGCAGCCCGGTTTTCGCGGACTGCCCTCTTACCTAAAAGCAAAACTATACCTATTTCAACTCAAAACTCGTAGTCTTTACATCGCGGCTGTTGGGTCCAATCATTACATGGAACTCGCCGGGTTCGTATACATACTGTATGTCGTAGTTGTAGAACTTCAGCAATTCGGGGGTAATGGTGAAGGTCACCTGCTTGCTTTCGCCTTTTTTCAGGTGGATGCGCTCGAAGCCTTTCAGCTCTTTCACGGGGCGGGTAATGCTGCCCACCAAGTCGCGGATATAGAGCTGTACGATTTCATCTGCATCGTAGTTACCCGTATTGGTTACGGTTACGGAAGCGGTCAGCTTGCCGTCCGCATTCAGTTGCTTGGAGCTGAGCGTGATGTCACTGTACTGGAAGGTGGTGTAGCTCAAGCCATAGCCGAAAGGATACAGCGGGTCGTTGCTCACATCCAGGTAGTTGCTGCGGAACTTCTCGAACCATTTGCCTTCTTTCAGAGGACGGCCGGTATTCTTGTGGTTGTATGCCATAGGCAACTGGCCCACATTCTGCGGGAAAGTGGTGGTCAGCTTACCGCTGGGGCAAACGTCTCCGAACACTACGTCGGCAATGGCGTCTGCAGCTTCACTACCTCCGAACCATACATTCAGGATGGCAGGAACATTTTCATTCTCCCAAGTCAGCACTACGGGACGTCCGGAGAACAATACCAATACTACGGGTTTGCCCGTTTTCAGCAATGCTTCCAGCAGGTGGCGCTGTGCGTCCGGCATTTCCAGTTCGGAACGGCTACTGCTCTCACCACTCATCTCGGAGGACTCGCCGAGGGCGGCTACAATGACATCGGCTTGTGCGGCTACTTTCAGGGCTTCGTCCAGCAGTTCTTGGTCATTGCCACGGGGCAGTTCACGGCCGAACATCGTGGCGCGTGTCTGGTAGTCGGCATCGTACATCAGGTTGCTGCCTTGTGCATAGAGAATGTTGGCCTTGGAGCCGACAGAATTCTTGAAACCTTCCAGCAGGGTGCTGTATTTGTCTGCTGTGGCTGCCACACTCCAAGTGCCCGGCATGTTGGCACGGGTGTTGGCAAGCGGGCCAATCAAGGCGATATTGCCTTTGCGTTGCAAGGGCAGCAGATTGTCCTGGTTCTTCAGCAGTACGAATGTCTCTGTGGCAATCTGGCGGGCGATGGAACGGTGTTCGGGAGTGAACACTTCTTTTTCGGCACGCTTCACGTCGCAGTATTTATACGGATTGGCAAACAGTCCCAGCTTGTATTTGGCTTCTAGGATGCGTCGGCAGGCTTTGTCAATGTCGGCCTCGGTCACTTTGCCTTCTTTCAGAGACTTTTCCAGTGTGCCGATAAATCCGTCGGCTACCATATCCATGTCTGTTCCGGCGGTCAGGGCACGTGCGGATACTTCCTGCAGGTCACCGATTCCGTGGTCTATCATTTCGGAGATGGCTGTATAGTCTGTCACCACGAAGCCATCAAAGCCCCATTGGTTGCGCAGAACGTCGGTCAGTAGCCAGTGGTTGGCAGTGGCGGGTACGCCGTCAATTTCATTGAAGGAGGTCATTGCGCTACCCACACCGGCTTCTACGGCAGCCTTGTAGGGAGGGAAGTATTCGTTGAACATACGGTTGCGGCTCATATCCACCGTGTTGTAGTCGCGGCCGGCTTCTCCGGCGCCATACAGTGCGAAGTGCTTTACGCAAGCCATTATCTCGTTGTTGGCACTCATATCCTTGCCCTGATAACCGCGAATCATGGCTTGTGCAATGGCTGAACCCAGGAAGGGGTCTTCACCGTTGCCTTCTGATACACGTCCCCAACGGGCATCGCGGCAGATGTCCACCATCGGGCTGAACGTCCAGCAGATACCGTCTGCACTCGACTCAATGGCGGCGATACGGGCCGATTTCTCTATAGCCTCCATGTCCCAACTGCACGAGAGTGCCAAGGGGATGGGGAATACCGTTTCGTAACCGTGAATCACGTCCATACCGAACAGCAAGGGGATGCCCAGGCGGCTGTTCTCTACGGCAAGTTTCTGCACTTCGCGGATGTTCTTCACGCCTTTCAGGTTGAACAGACCTCCGACTTCACCGTTGCGGATTTTACCGGCAACGTCGCTGCTCTTGGCTTGTCCGGTGACGATGTTTCCCGTTACCGGCAGGTTGAGCTGACCGATTTTCTCGTGCAGCGTCATTTTGCCCATCAGCTCCGTAATGAATTTATCCATCTCCTGCGGATTGCCTTGGGATGTGTTTTCTTTGGGCGTTGCCGTCACGGTGAGGGCAGAGAAAGCCAAGGCTGCTAATAATGTGTATTTCTTCATATGATATAATTTTGATTATCCCCTCCGGCCCCCTGAAGGGGGAGGGGAATAGTGATATAGAAATTCAACTTAAGCTTAGCTGCTCCATCATGTCGCATACTAACTTCAATCGTAAATCCCTAAGCCTTAAATCCCAGCTTCTGCAATCCTTCCTGAACCTCGGGACAGCTCATGAAGAGTTTCCACAACAAGCCGGAACGATAGTTCTCAATCATCGGGGCAATGGTGCATTGGTCGATGGCAAGATAGCGGGGCACCGTCCAGTCACTTCCCTCGGAGAAGGCATCGTAGAATCCGTACTTGCCCCAAATCCAGTCGCCTTTGGAATAGAAATACTTCAGTGCACGCATGGATTCCTCCGGTGTGTAGGGAAAACTGGACAAGGCTGCTGTCGGTGTGATGACACCATGGTCGTTGTCGCCCGGGCAGTGGGCTGCATAGCCTTTGGTAGAGTAGCTGGCGGTCAGTCCCCAGCAGTCCTCGCCGTAACCTTTGTATTGTTTGGGATTCTCCACGCAGTAGCGGTAGTTGGAGAGGGCATGGTTGCGCACCACGTTCCAGTAGTTGGCATAGCGGTCGCTCAGGTTGCGCGGGTCCAGACCGATGTGCGAGTATTGTGCCCAGAACAAGGGACCGCCCAGTTTCTCGGCTCCGTTGTGTTTCAATTCCAAAGGCAGGCCGTAGGGGGCAGAGTCGGACTTGATGCCGCCGCCGCGTGCCCAGCCGTTGTGGTAGGCTGAAGCCGGAACGGGATAAGTGGGGGAGGAGGCTGCGAGCACATACACAATCAATGCTTCGTTGTAGCCTTCCAGCGGGAAGTTCATTTCCCAGTTGTATTCGGGAGACCAGTGCCAGTAGATGACATCCTTGCCATTCTGATACCAGCTGAACTCCATCTCTTTCCACAATTGGTCAATCTTCTCTGCCAGCGCCTTTTCCTGCTCGTTGCCGTCGCGGAAGTATTGGCGTACGCAAAGCAAGCTTTGCATCAGGAAGCAGCTTTCCACCAAGTCTCCGCCGTTATCTTTTTGTCCGAAAGGTTTCACCTTGCCGGTAGGGCCGTACAACCAATGGGGCCATACGCCGTGGAAGCGGTCGGCGCGTTTCAGGTAATCGGCAATCTTGGTCAGGCGCTTCACGCCTTCTTCCCTGGGGATGAAGCCGCGTTCGATGCCTACCAGCAGTCCGGCTATACCAAATCCGCTGCCGCCGGTGGTGACAACATTCTGGTCCTTTTCGGGATAATCCCCATCCAGGTGGATGCGTTCGCGTGCCAGTCCGGAGGTCGGTTCCGCACCGTCCCACATGTAGTTCAAATGTACCTTCTGGATGTAATCAAGCATTTCGTCATCCGAAGCGAATGATTCGGGACGTACTTCCTCTGTGTCGGGCTTTTCCTCTTTTCCGTTCTCTTTCCCGTTTTCCTTCAAGTCGGAAGAGCAGGATGCACAGCCCGCCAATGTGGAAATCAGGAACAAAGCCAGCACATGTATCATTATTGTTTTTTTCATATCTTTATTTCTTGTGTTTAATTTTTTGTCGTCTTGCACAATGGCGAGCGGCCGTTTTCGTTCAGCGCCTCGATAGTGAAGTAATAGTCCGTGTCCGCATCCAGTCCGCGGAAGTCATATTCCGTCTGTCCCAGTACCGTGATGGCATTGTACATCTTGCCTTCGGCGGTGCCGTAGTAGATGTTGTAGCCATAGGCGCTTGCTTCGGGTTGCCAGGAGATAAGGGCATTCCGGCGGTCTTTCCTGTCACGTTTCACAGTCAGTCCTTTCACGGCTTGCGGGACATCGCCGTCACCGTTCCCGAAGACGCGGAAGCCGGACAAGGCGACATTTCCCGTAGGCATGTGCACATTCTCGTATTTCAGATAACGGGCACGCAACGGCTCGTTGAGCTCGATGTAGTCGTGCGGACAATCCTTGTCACTGTCGCTCTTGTCTATGACCAATGTCCATTCTTTTCCGTCTTCGGAAGCAAAAATACGGTATTGGTGATAAATATCCATGGCACGGTTGTATTGAACCGCTTTATGGTCGTAGAAGTTCAACTGCACGGCACGTACATTCTTTGTACTGCCCAGGTCTATCCCGGCCCATTCGCCGGGGTTGCCGGAACGGGCTGCCCAGTAGGTGCGCATACTTTCGTCCGTCAGGTTGGAAGCTGCATGGATGCTATCCGTAGATGATACCTCCACCGGTTTGCCGTAGGACAGAAGCATCCATCCCGTGAAACGCTCTGCAGGGTTCTTTACGTCCATCGGTTCTGCCCAGTTGGGATAATCGCCGAAGGCAGTGGACGAATACATGACACCATCCTTGTCGAAAGCCACCGGATAAAGACCGATGCGGCGTTCGAACTTGTACTTCAGGGAGAGCATGCAGGTGGCCACGTGCCAGTAATTGCCTTTCACGTCGCAGAACGTGCCTCCATGACCGGCACCTTGCACATAACCGCCCGGCTTGTAGCACATCGGGTTATGCTTCTGGTAGACAAACGGGCCCAGCGGGGAATCCGAAACATATACGCCATCGGCATAGACTTTGAATTCAGTGCCCGGAGCACCATATTGGAAATAATATTTGTCATTGTGTTTGGTCATGTAAGCGCCCTCTGTGAATGGGCGGAGTGTCACTTCATCGTCATTGTTCATGCCGAAACGTTCCCAGCCGTGTTCTTCGGGGCGGAGCATCATGACATCGTGAATCTTGCTGATGGGGTAGAAATCATTCCGGTCCAGTTCTACCGCTTTCAAGGGATATTCATTGCTGGAGCCATAGTACAGATACAATCTGCCGTCGTCGTCCAGAAACAGACAAGGATCCCATGAAGGAAGTACGTTCTTTTCGATGGCACGTTTGAAACGTCCCGTTTTGGGATGCGTGCTGTACCACACGGCCAGACCTTCGTAGGTGGAGCCGGTATAGAACAGCGTGTCGCCGCTTACATAGGCGGCCGGCGCACACTGGTCATCGTCCGTAGGCTTGCGCTGGAAGCTGGCAGGAACGAAATCCCAATCCACCAGGTTCTTGGAATAATGAAAACCGCCCTGGTTGGTGGAGAACAGAAAATATTCTCCTTTGTATTCCACAGCCATCGGGTCGGCAGAGGAACGGAACGAACCGTTGGGACGCACATTGTTGTTGAAAGGCTCGAAGTTGTAACTGATGTTCATCGGATTGCAGAAGGTGCGCGACAGAGGCGCCTGTGGGTCATACCACCGGGTCGCCTGGGCGGGGCGGCAGATTGCGGTTGCCTTGTGTACCTCTTTTTCCATCACTACCTCAATATCGGTTTCATCCAGTGCCAGGATTCTGTTCACTATCTTTTTCCCGGGATAGTAGACATACAGGTGCACGTCGTTCTTCGCTCCTTTGATGGCAAAGCTGCCGTCGTGGGCAGTGGTATTGTGCATGGGACTTGCGAAGAACATGACTGTGGCGCCTGCGAGTGGCTGGCGGTTGGTGTCCAGTACGTGTCCTTTTACGATACGGTCTTGGGTTACAGTGATGTAATAGTCACTGACTTGCCCCTTCACCACTTTGATGGAATCGTCAGGGGTTGCCTTTGCCGCCAGAGCGGCAAAGGCTATTCCACAACTGATTAGGAATCTTTTTACCATATTGGAACGGATTTATTCGGCAATTCCGTCAATGGGTTCCAGCTTCAAATCAGGAAGGTCGTCCAACTGGTTGGCCGGTATGGGCCAATAAGTCTTTTCTGCTGTCCATCCTTTGGGACCGAGTACGGTGGCGGCATCGCCGGTACGCACCAAGTCCACATAACGGGCACACCATTCGCCGCAAAGTTCCATCCGGCGTTCGTCCATCACGTCTTTCAGGGTAACACCGGTTTTGGTGCTCATGCCTGCACGCCGGCGCACTTCGTTGTAGCCTGCGTCTCCATCCTTGCCCAGTCTGACTTTGGCTTCGGAGTTCATCAGCAGTACTTCGGCATAGCGGATGATACGCACATTATTGTTGGCTCCGTAGGTTGTACGTGGAAGAGTCATCTGATTGTAGGGAAGGTAACCTTTGCCGTTCCAACAGTCGGTCTTGGTGGCCGATGTGGGACCTACCTGCCAACCCTCGCGCGTCTTGCTCAGGGCTTTCAGGAAAGAAGTTTCGGCACGCACACCTTCGCCACGGGCTTCGGCCCATGCCACGAACTCGGGTTCATAGCCTATGAAATTCCAGCCGCCTATGGACTTGGTGCCTTCGGCTTGCTTGTAGCTGATGGTACCGTCTGCGTTCACTACTTCATCATACCTCTCTGCCATGTTCGGACCCTGGAAATTGAACCATTGGTCTACGCCCAGGTAATCGCCGGAACCATTGCCGTAGTCTGTTACCTGGCATTCGAACAAAGATTCGTCACACAACTTTCCGGGAATTTTGAACAGCTGGTAGAAGTCGTCGTAGAGACGGAATCCACCGTTCTTGATGATGTCATCGGTCAGTGTCTCCACTTGTGCATAGTCTCCTTTCAGCAGATAGATGCGGGCGGCCAATGCTTGGGCGGTGAAGGCTGTCACGGCTCCCTTGTGTTCCATCTGGTTGGGACGCATGCGGGGCAGTTTGTCGATGGCGTAGTTCAAATCTTCCAGCATATAATTATATACGGCCTCTACGGTAGAACGGCGAAAATCGGTCTGCAGGTTGTCACGGTAGATGACGGTGGGACCGAAATTGGTCACCAGACAATAGTAGGCCCATGCACGGATGGTACGTACTTCGCCGCAATAGGATTCGTAGGTTTTGTAATCTTCGCTTCCTGCAGCAAGATATTCGGCATAACCGTCGAGGCTTTGCAGGGCGGCATTGGTGATGCGGATGATGTCGTAGAAGTTCATCCATACCTGGTTCAGTGCCCAGAATGAGTTGTTGTAGTTGAACTTGCGTCCGAAGGCCACGGCATCGCCCTGGTCATCGGTACGGCCCGACCACACGTCACCGTCGCGGGTGAACATCAATAGTGCGTTGCACCAGTGCATGCCCTGTGTGCGTACTTTGGAGTAGGCACCCACTACGGGTTGGTACATATTGTTCTTGTTGGTAAAGTCCACGCCTTGTTCGGGAACTTTGTTCTCCGGATCGATTTCTATGAAATCGGTGCAAGCGGTAGCTCCTCCCAGTACCATCATGGCCGGAAGTATATATGCGAATGTTTTCTTTAAGAATTTCATTGTTTTACGTTTTAGGGTTTAGAAATCTATTTGCACTCCGAAAGTATAGGTTGAAGTCAGAGGGTATACTTCGGTATCCCAACCTTCGGCATCCGACACTTCAGGTGTGAAGCTGTTGGCCTTGAAGGTAGTGAAGGGGCGGTCGGCCGTCAATGAGAGGCGGAGTCCCGGCATCACGTAGCTGCCTATCTTCAAGTTCTTGAACGAGTAGCCCAGCGTGATGTTCTGGATGCGGAAGTAATCGGAGCTTTCTACGAAATAGGAAGCGTTGTTACTGTCTGATTTGTTCCAGGTTTTGAGAAGAGCCTTGGCCGACGGATGTTCGTTGGTAGAGCCTGCACCCGTCCAGCGGTTCTCATACTGTGCACGGTCAAAGTTATAGTAGTCGGCTGCATAGCGCAGGGCACGCTTACGGTTCCACAGTTCGCCGCCTGCTTGTCCGTAGGTAGTGAGGCTGAAGTCGAAGTTCTTATAAGAGAATCCGGCATTGAAGCCATAAGTAAAGCTGGGCACGTATGAGCCCAACACCTGCTTGTCGTTTCCGTCTATCACATGGTCGCCGTTCACGTCCTCGTAGATGAAGTCGCCGGGTTCCAGTCCGTTGGCCACGGCGATGGGGTCGGCAGCACATTGTTCAGGAGTCTGGTAGATGCCGATGACCTTGTAGCCATAGAATGAGTTCATCGTCTCGCCCACCATATTCACGGTCTTTCCGCCTTTGATGATTTTCATGTTTCCTTTTAGGCTTTTCACTTCGTTATGCAGATAAGAGAGATTGACGCCGATGTTGTAATTGAAGTCCTGGCCAATCTTGTCGTTCCAGTTCAAGGAGAGGTCGATACCGGTATTCAGAATCTGTCCGTTGTTGCCGGCCAGCAGCTCGCCACTCATCGGGAGCTTGGGTGAAATCACGGCGTTGTCAGTCAGACGGTAGTACCAGTCGATGTCGGCGTTCAAGCGGTTCTTCAGTGTACTGAAGTTGACGCCCACGTTGGTTTCGTTCACTACTTCCCAACCCAGCCAGCTGAAGTTGGTGGTGTTGATGAATCCGTCGATGGCGGTATTGGGACCGAATACGGACTGTACGTTCTGTATGCTTGCGAAGCCTGCACTGGCAGCAATCTTGTCGTTACCCAGCTTACCCCAGCTGGCACGCAGCTTCATGTAGTCGAAGATATTCTGGTTCTTCATAAACGGTTCTTGGGAGATGACCCATGCGGCACCGATGGAGGGGAAGTAGCCCCATTTGTCGTTGTACTTGGACGAGCCGTCGGCACGGAAGGTGAACATCAACATGTACTTGTCGTTGTAGTTGTAATTCAGTCGGGTGAAATAGGAGAGACCGCGGTATTTCCAGCCGTCGTCTTTCACCGTAGCGCCTTCCTTGTTGCCCAGTGCGATGTATTTCCACACGTCCTCACCTTCGGGCACGTTGGTGGCGGTACCTTCGAGCAGGCGGTATTGCTCTTGACGCATGGATGCACCCAGCATACCGGTAAAGGAGTGTTTGCCCCACTTGTCAGTATAAGTGGCCACGTTGTCCCATATATATTTGTAGTAGTTAGTGTTCTTTTTAGTGAGTTCGGTAACCTCTTTCTTCTGGTTGGTGCCTACATAGTAGGTAGGAGTGAACTCAGAACCGCGAATCATTGAGTAGTCGTAGCTGTAGCTACTGCGTATATTCAGCTTGTCGGGGATGAGGTTGAGCTGTGCATAGAAGTTGGTCAGCACTTGGTAGGTCTCGTTCCGGTTGTCGTAATAGTTGGCAGTGGCTACCGGATTGTTGAAGTTGTTGGTCAGGCCCACCTGCTCGGGCGATGTGTACTTCTTAGGGAACACGGCATCGTCGCGGCGGTCATCATACACCGGGATGATAGACGGTGTGTTGTATGCCTGTTGCCATGCGGCATTCTTGGGAAGCTGCTGCTGCGAGTTGCTGAATACGCCGTTGAAGCCTACTTTCAGCCATTTGCGGGCTTCGTAGTCAAGGGCGGCACGGAAGTTCAAGCGGCGGTAGTAGTTTTCCACGTCCATGATACCGTCTTGTGCCAGATAGCTCATGCCGGCAGAGTAGGTCGCTTTTTCCGTACCACCGGAGATATTCAAGCTGTGATTGGTCATCATGGCTGTGCGCAACAGTTCGTCATACCAGTTGGTATCGGCATTGAATTGCAGGTTTTCCATATTGCCTCCGAATTCGGCTACTGACTTTTCGAAAATCGACCGGTAAGCTTCCGGGTTGGCTTCCAACATCATGGTGGCATACTCGTGAGAGTTACACATCTCCAGCAGGTTGGTGGCTTTCTGAATACCTACATAACCGTTATAGGTAATCTTGGCATCCTGGTTGCGGCTTCCTTTCTTGGTGGTGATGATTACAACACCGTTGGCAGCGCGTACACCGTAGATGGCAGATGCGGATGCGTCTTTCAAGATGGTCATGTCCTGAATGTCGGAATTGTTCAGGAAGTTGATGTTGTCGTAGAACATTCCGTCCACTACATAGAGAGGAGAAGTGTCACCGAAGGAACCCATACCACGGATGGTCACTTTAGGACCTTCGCCCGGCGTTCCCGAATTGATGATGTTAACACCCGGTACCTTTCCCTGCAATGCTGCCATCGGGGAGGAGGTAGGAACATTGATAAGTTCTTTCTCTTTGACAACGTCAATCGGGGCCGTCAGGTCTTTCGCCTTGGCCGAACCGTAACCGATAACAACAACTTCTTCCAGTAGTTGTGCATCTTCACGTAGCTTTACATTAATGACGGATTGTCCCGCAGCGCTTATTTCCTGCGGCAACATGCCCAAATAGTTGAATACGAGAGTTGCGTCTTCGGGGACGCCGTTCAGTACATAGTTACCGTCGAGGTCGGTAGCTGCTCCAATAGTAGAGCCTTTTACTACAACCGTGGCTCCAATAATCGGTTCGTTGTTCTGATCAACAACAGTTCCTTTAACTATCTTTGTTCCTTGTGCCAAAACTGTCAGTGGCAATGAGAACAAAATCATGAATAGAAGAAATAAAGTTTGCCTTCTCATAAACTAAATTTAAGAGTTAATAATTCTGCCGGCAAAGGAAGTAATTACGGTAAGTAAGGCAAAAAAAAACACTACCACGATAATACGTTTAGGGTAAAAATGGGTACCGTTTTACTACGTTTTCGTGTTACTTGTTTCTAATAATCAGTTTGTTATGATTGAATGATTTGTAGCCGCTTTATTTCAAGTCGATGAGAAAATCCACTAATCCCGTTCCGTCGGGGATATCCAGTTTCTTGCGCAAACGGTAGCGTGCTGCCTCTACTCCCCGGATAGTGAGGTTGGTCATTTGCGCAATGTCTTTCGTAGAAAGATTCAGGCGCAGCAGCGCACAAAAACGGAGGTCGGTAGCGGTAAGACTGGGATAACGTTCGCGCAAATTACGGAAGAATTTCTCATGAATCAGGTCGAAATTGTTCTGGAATACATCCCAAAATTCCTGTGTCTCGATGTTTTCGTTGATGAGCTTCAGCAGAGATTCGAGGTTCTTGCGTCCATATTGCCCTTTCACCAGGGACTCTTGTACGACAGTACGAAGTTTCTCCAGGACCTCGTTCTTGGCAAATACACCCAGTGCCATGCTGGCAAGGTCTTTACTCTTTGCCGACAACTCGGCTTCCAGCAATTGCTGTTGCTGCAGAGTTATCAGATGCTCCTGCTCGCGCATCTTGATGTTCTGCTGCACCTGCTCTGCCTCATACTCCTTCCGTTTCTTTTCCATGGCACGGTTGGCGCGCCACTTGGAGAAAAAGTAGACAAGCGCTGTGAGAACTATGAGATAGAGCGCAAAGGCATAATAGGAGAGGTAGAAAGGGCGGGCTATGGCAAAATGATATTCCACCTCACCGATTTTCTGTCCCAAATCATTATAGGCTTCTGCCTGGAATGTGTATTCTCCGTAATCCAGGCTACCGTAGCGGATTTCGGGCTCTTTCAGGTCCGATGTCAGCGCCATGCCTTGTCCTCCTTGCAGGACATAATGGAAATGTACGGACAATTTATTGTAATGCGGCAGGCTTACTGAGAACAGCAAATCCCGGTAATTGCTTTCCAGTTCGACATTTCCAGACAGAGGCAGGCGTTTCTCCTTTTTATCGGAAGAGGAAGCAGTGACCGAGCTCAGTGAGAGGGCGGACTCCAGAGTAGGACTGAGGCTGTCTGTGTTTTTGCTGTAACTGGCGATTCCGTTGTTCAGATTAAAATAGACAACGTCATTGTCGACGAACACATTGTTGTAGTTCTCTATGCATGGAGAATCAAACAGTTCGATGAGGATGCGCTGCTTCACGATGTACTCTCCTTCTGCGTACTCTACCAGTACGTACTCATGTGAACCGGACAGCCAGAAGCGGTCGTTCGTGACGGATACCACAGAATGAGCATTCCTGATATAGGGCAGAATGGCATTCAGCTTTTGGAAGGGGATAATCTGCCGGGTGATGTCGTCATAGGTATAGAAGCCGTTGGGACTGGAAAAGACGATACGTCCTCGCATTTTCATTACTTGGATAGGGCCGATGATATATTCCGAGCCTAAATGGGAGATGTGCCGTACGCCTTTTACAGCCGACAAGTCATCGCTCAAGACTATTTTATAGACTCCCTGATACATGTGTGAAGCCCAGATGACACCGCTTTGGTCCACCTCCAAGTGCATGACCGGTGCAATGAAGCCGTCTATGACATGCGAAAAGGTCCATTGCCCGTTCTTCTTTTTATAGATACGCAAGTCGGCGTAGGATGATTCCAACAGTATCTCTTCGCCATAGAGGGTGCACTTTATCAGACACGTACTGCTGTTGGTATTGCTTATGACGGAAACGTTCCCTTTTTCACCTATTAATAAGGTATGGGCATTGTTGCCTGCAAAGAGTTGCCCGTCAATGTCCTTTACATACCAGTTCTGACCTTCGGTATGGGGAAGCAGGCGCAGATTTCCGGTAATCTGGTGGTATTCGTACAAGCCCTGGTTGGTGGCCAGATAGAAACAGTCATCCCGATGGGCTATGTCGTACACCATACCCAATTTGGTTTCATGGTTGGCAGGGGTTAGCAGCATAACGGGGGAGTTGTGGTGGATGTATGCAATGCCGTCGTCCAATGCTGCCCATACGTTGTTGTCTTTGTCACAGAACAGCCCCAGGACGGTGTTGTTGTCCAGGCGGTTGTCCAGGTTGAAGTGCCAAAGGCAATGTCCTTTGCGGTCGATGGCGTATATACCGTTCAAGACCGTGCCTATCATGAATATAGAGTCATTGGTCATTACAGCACGGTTCACCCGCTGTTTCTTTAGTTCCGTATCAATGTCCGTTTTCCAGGGAGTGATGTCACCGTTGTAGCGGAACAATCCGTTATTCTCTGTGACCATCAAGAAGCTGTCGTCCCCGTCGGGTAACAATGACACTACATTGTCATCGTTCACTTGGCTGCGGGGGAAGAGATGATGGAAATCCTTGCCGTCGAATTCATAGAAGTCCTCATCAATCATCTGTGTGTAGATATGTCCGTTTTGGGTGTAGAAGTAGAGCGGCTGTTGCTGTCTGTTGCGGAAAGCGCGTACCATCTTCCCGTCGTAGGAGAACCAAGCGCTGAACGACTGGAAGTAGATGCGACCGTCCAGCTCTACAATGTTCCATATCTCGTTGTTCTCCATGGGGAAATTTTTCAGGAATTTGCTCAAAGAATGGTACCGGAGAGTGCCTGCCTCCGAATACTTGAAATAGCCGAATTCCTCGAATGCCCCCACATAGATACGGTCTTCTTTCACATACACCGAACGGACAATATGGTTCCCCGGCACTTTGTGGAGAGTCCAGCGATAACCGTCATATACCAGGAGCCCCTGGCTGTTGCCGAAATACATTTCGCCGTTGCTGCCTTGCGCACATGCCCAGTTCTGATAACCGGCTTCATAGTCTTTGGCAAGATAGTTGGTGACGGCGGGCATGAAGGAAGAAGCCCTGGCCTGGATGAAGAGGATGAACAATAGAAGGCACACTACCCAATACTTGAAAAGCATCGGTCTTATCGTATTTTGTTTCATTTTTTCAGGTTAATCGAAGTGTTTCTTGGAAGCAAAGATACAATAAGTATTCTAAATATTGTGTTTTGATGAGATAAAAAAGGTACTTGAAGCGGTTAGGGAGGATGCTTCTTAATGAATATCCTCCCCTCTTAGTTGTTTGTCTTTTGAAATTTATTATAGGGATTGTGCGGATGATAGGACTCGAACCTACACGCCTCACGGCACCAGATCCTAAGTCTGGCGCGGCTGCCAATTACGCCACATCCGCGGAATAATTCCGATTAGCGGGAGCAAAGATAGAAAGAATTTTCGTTTTGGCAAATTGTTTTGTAGATAAAGTCGTTTTAGAAAGTCACTTTCAGTATTTTTCTTGCTTCCTCAATGATGGTGTCCAAGTCATTGTTCTCATCTTCTTTGCTCATATCCACTTTCTTGTCCGGGTCGATGCCGAACTCGATATGCTGTTTTTGGGCATCGAGGTGCGGGCTGGCAGAAAAGCGTACCCCCCATCCGTTGGGCAGTTCCGAAGAGAATGGCAGGCCCGACCCGCCGCCGGTTTTGTCACCAACCAGGGTGACATTGGGAAAACAGCGCATGGAGTTGACAAAATCATTGGTTGCACTATAGGAATGACGGTTGGTCAGGACAATTACCTTTTTTTGCCAGCGGATACTGTTGGAAGGTTCCACATAAATGGGAGTCGGATCTGAAAAATCGCTATGGCCTTTGCCGGTCTTGTGCTGAATATATCCCGTCAGTACTTTTTCATTCGTGAAGCGTTGTGCCATTCGGGTGGCGTTTGTCAGGTTGCCGCCACCATTGTTGCGCACGTCGATAATTAGGCCGTTACAAGCGGAAAGGTATAACAGAATCTCATCCAGGTTGCCGTTTCCGATGCCGCTGGAGAAATCACCGTAATAGATATATCCTATGTTGTCCTCCAATATGGTATATTTGGCGCCTCCAGCAATGCGGTAGTCTCTTCCCAGGTACTTTTCAATGATACTTTCGTTGAAGTTACGAGGATAATCCAGATACCAGTCCCAGTAGCGCGCCATGTTGGAAGAAGAGTACAAGTTGACATGTCCGTCTTTTAACTCGGCAAGCATGTTACCTAATATTTCAAATAGACCGTCGTAGCTCATTCCCGGGGTAATGAGTGGCTGGTACTTGTCATGGATGGCATCCCAGTCTATTTGCTTGTAGTCCAGGAAGCAGTACTGTTCGTCTATTATTTTCCACAAGGCTTCGAAATTGCCTTGTGGGGTATTGTCGAACTCTTCCTCACGAATACATCCGTTCAATAGGGGCAATAACGTGAGTAGGATACTCCAAATTATTAAAATATATCTTCTTTTCATGCACATTATCCTTATCATCTTATCGTTTATCACCTTGTCACTTTTTACTTTCTCTTGTTAGGAAACAGATAGAGTTCCTTTACGAACCCCACCATGAATACATGCGAGTAAGTATGTGTCTTTATTTCATTTACTTTGGACTGTTGTGCGTCCCATATGTAAGCGAAACGCATCCGGGCACGTCCCACCGGAAAGTCTGCGGTCAGCATTTGTCTCAGAGAGGGCTGGTTGTGCAGGGAGGTGAAGTTCACTACTCCGTCCCAATGTCCTAACGTAAATATCTCGTAGTAGGACTGTCCATAGTTGGGCATGAACATGATACCTGCCAAGGGAAGATTTACCTGATAGCGTAGTGTGATGGGACGGTTCTTGATGCGCAAGTCCCAAATAGCCATTCCAGATGCGGCAAGGTTGATATAGGCACGTGCTTGGGCGGGGTTGTTTCCGTTGCGCAGATTATAGACAAAGCCACCGTTGAAGTCGCCGACTCCTCCGGCAAGCAGTTTGAAATTGCCCGTGATTGGAAAATTATAATGCAGGCCGTAGTTCCAGTTGGCCAGTCCGGAGAATGTATTGTTATTGTCTACTTTGTTGTGTGTATATCCTAAGTCTGCCTGGAAGAAAGTTTGCAGAGACACGTTGCCGTCCATCAACCGTGTCATCCGCATGCTTTCGCGGGAGATACGGAAATCGATTCCCTTATACTCCTGAGGTGAAAGATAAGTGTCGAACACGTTGGTGAAGCCGACACCATACATGGTGGCACGGGTGATAATACGGTTACGGTTGGTGGAGTCAGCCCGTAGCTTCCGGTCGATGCTGCATTGTGCTTCTTGTGCTTTCAGTCCGACACTTCCCAAGAGCAGTCCGCATAGGATTATTATCTTGTATATGTACATATTAAATTATCAATTACAAATTAGTAATCGTTAGCCACTAATACTTCATTTCCGTCCTTCATCAAAAGAGTTTCATCTGTCCTGTCATCTCGTCCAGTATGTCCCCTTCGCTTTTACCGTGGTCGGGGTCCAGAATTTCCGGTTCTTCATCCGTTTCCTGCTCTTCGGTTTTCTGCGAGGGTTCCGGTTGACGGGTAGGCTCCAGCTCGTTGATGGTTTCTATAGTATAGGTGGTCAGGCGCTTACCTTTTGCTTTGAAGCCTTTCACGGCGATGAATTCGTCGGCTTCCACCACCATCGGCTCTCGGAAATTGTCGTGGCCGCCAAACACCACTTCTAAACGTGGGTAGCACTCGTCTGTCAGCAGAATGAGGCTGCTGTTCTTGTTTTCTCCCAAGTAGTTTTGCTTGCGGGCGGTTGCCTCGAAGCAGAAACGCTTGATGTAAGGATAGTTCTGCTGGTCGGCATCGTAGAGTACGGCGGTCCATACTTTGTTCGGATCGTATTTCTCCAATACGCGTATGCCATCGTCATAGTGATTGTTCAAGTCGAAGTTGGTGGCATAGAACTCTCCGCTGTTCTGTACGACAAGGATGGTGTCTTCGCTCTGGAATTCTCCGAGATATTCTCCGCGCCCGTCGTAGTTGAGACGTAGCACATCACGGTCGAACCAGACTTTCCGTCCACCCAGCGTGGAGCCTCCACGTTGTTTCAAGGCTATCTTGTGTACGGGGAGTTTCGTGAGTATATTTCCCATGGCCTGCCGTCCCTTGATATTGATGTTGCTGAAATCCTCCTCGAAGATAATACGGCGTACACGGGGATTGGGTTTCAGGGTTACCTTGATGATTTCAGCTTCTCCATTGGGATTGGCGGTGAAGTAGGTGATACGGGAGTCGGGAGTACCTTGCGTCACATCGTATTCGCGGTCACGCACCACGGAAGTGACGGCAAAACGCTTGATATAGCTTGTCCCCTCCTTGCCGTCACGGTAGCAGACATTGTAGATGGTACGTTTGTCGTTCTTCTTAAAAATGTTGGCATAAAGTATATTCTTGCCCACGAACTTCTTGTCGGCCACCGGTGTGATGATATATTTTCCATCGCGGAAGAAGATAATCACGTCATCTATGGGCGAGCAGTTGCCTATGAATTCGTCTTTCTTCAATCCAGTTCCGATGAAACCCTCTTCGCGGTTGATGTACAGCTTTTCGTTGGCTTCGATGACTTTGGTTGCTTCGATGGTGTCGAAGTTACGCAGTTCCGTGCGGCGGGGGAAGGCTTTGCCGTACTTGTCCTTCAACATACGGAACCAGTCGACGGTATATTCCACGATGTTTGCCAGATGGCAGTCTATCTCCTCTATGTCCTTTCGCATGCGTGCTATCAGTTCCTCTGCCTTGTCGGAGTTGAATTTGAGGATACGTGCCATCTTTATCTCCATCAGCCGGAGGATGTCTTCCTTGGTCACTTCGCGGATAAAAGTCGGGTAGTAGGGAGTCAGGCGCTCATCGATATGTTCGCAGGCGGCATCCATGTTTTTGGCTTGTTCAAACTCCTTATCCTTGTAAATACGTTCTTCAATGAATATCTTTTCGAGTGAAGCGAAATGCAGGCTTTCCAGTATCTCTCCCTTACGGATTTCCAGTTCCTGGCGTAGCAGTGCCAATGTGTTGTCGACTGATTTGCGCAATACATCACTCACGGTGAGGAAGTGGGGCTTTTGGTCGTCGATGACACAGCAGTTGGGAGAGATGCTCACTTCACAGTCGGTGAAGGCATAGAGGGCATCGATGGTCTTGTCGGATGATACACCCGGGGCTAGATGCACTAATATTTCCACACTGCCGGATGTCAGGTCCTCTACCTTACGTATCTTGATTTTTCCTTTTTCGCTGGCCTTTACGATGGAGTCGCATACACTGGCCACCGTTTTCCCGTAAGGAATTTCCTTAATGGCAAGTGTCTTGTTGTCTATCTTTTCTATTTTGGAGCGCACGCGTATCGCACCGCCACGTTCACCGTCGTTGTATTTGGATACATCGATACTGCCTCCCGTCTGGAAGTCGGGGTACAGCTTGAATTCTTCGTTGTGCAGATAGCTGATGGAAGCATCGCACAGCTCATTGAAGTTATGTGGTAATATTTTGGATGACAGGCCTACGGCAATACCTTCCACACCTTGTGCAAGCAGCAGTGGGAATTTTACCGGTAGTGTAACCGGTTCTTTGTTTCGCCCGTCATAAGAGAGTTTCCATTCGGTGGTCTTGGGGTTGAATACCACGTCCAGTGCGAACTTGGAGAGACGTGCTTCGATATAACGGGGGGCAGCGGCGCTGTCACCCGTCAGAATGTTACCCCAGTTTCCCTGGCAATCCACGAGCAAGTCCTTTTGTCCCAGCTGTACCAGAGCATCGCCGATAGAAGCATCACCGTGCGGATGGAACTGCATGGTATGTCCTACGATGTTCGCCACCTTGTTGTAGCGCCCGTCTTCCATGCGGCGCATGGAGTGGAGGATACGCCGCTGTACGGGTTTCAGACCATCCATGATATGGGGTACGGCACGTTCCAATATAACGTATGAGGCGTAGTCCAGAAACCAATTCTGGTACATGCCGCTCAGTTGGTGCTTTATATTGGCATCCTTTGCGTCCGCAGGTTTGTAATCCGAGTGTTCTTCGCTCCCGGCCGGGAGTTCCTTGTCCAAATCATCTTTCGGTGCTTCAAAATCTTCGCTCATATTTGTTCGGGAATTGTCTATTCTATGATATTACTGATTTTTCAGTCGCAGGCAAAAATACAATTTTTGTTCGATAAATGAGAATTTGCGCGGAACTATTGTGCCAAATCCTTCCCATTTTTTAAAACTTCTGCCCGTTAATGGAACCAATCTGTCTCTTTCCCGTTAGCGGAATTATATTGAGGACGTGCTTCCGCCTCTTTGCGGACAGCGATGTTGCTTTTGTCTTTCTTGCCGACAAGTTGGCAAGGTTTTGCCACCACATTGGCAAAGCTTTGCCAAAGGCATGGCAAAACTTTGCCAATATGGTGGCAAAACGCTGGCAAAGTAACTTGCTAGCTTGTTGTGTGTTGGCTCGAATTGTGCAGCGATATCATCACAAGGGTGAAGAGATACTGGGCAGATTCTGCCGACGGATTCATTATTTTGTGAATTTCCATTCGTCAAATAAGAACTTTCCGTTCCCGAATACGAAGTAAATGTCGTGTTTGCCTTTTATCTGTTTGTCCAACGGCTTTGTCAATGTTTGCCACGTATCGGTATCAAAGGTCAAGGTGGATAGGAGCGGACCGTCTGGACTGTCCATGTGTATTTCGATGGAGCCTTTCCCTTTTATCTTCATCTGTATGGCTTGAGGTGATTGCGGGAATTCCGCACCGCGGACACAGATGGCCTGTCCGCTCTTGTTTCCTACGGCAGACATGTTGCCTGTCTGTCCGGTAGGTTCAAAGGCAACGCCGCGTGTGGCGGCTGTGGTCTCGGCCTGTTGCTGCGCAAACGGGTCGAGAGGCTTGATTTGTGAAACGCCCTTGGCTGTGGCTGTGCCCATGTGGATAGTGAGGTCCTTTTCGTCCACCTCTATTTCTTCCACGCAGATACTGCGGACGCCCACTTTGAGGTCGCGGCTGTCCTGCAAGCCCAGTGAGTGGTAGAAGAGATAGTACTTCCCTTGAAATTTTACCAGATGTGTATGGTTGTTGCTGTCGGACATGCCATAGTCGCCGGGATTTTTGAAGTAGTTGTCCCGATAGGTCCAGCTGTCTGTCTCAAGTGGCGTGCGACTCGTCATGTAGCTCATGCAGCACCGGCTCGGCTTGTCTATATCCTTGTGGGGCCATGCATCCCGGTTCTTCCAGTTGGTGTTGTAGGTGTAAATCCAAGTGCCGTTCAGATAGTTCAGTTCGTTTGCTTCAAAGTGGTATGGCGCTTTTATTTCAACTATTTCGCTGTCCAGCGTCTTCATGTCATTTGCCAGCCGCACGATGCGTGCGTCTCCGGGAATGTAGTCGTCGCTGTCGCCCCCGCCAAAGGAGAGCCAGCCGATGCCCTTGTCGTCGATGACTACTCCCGGATCGAAGGGAGCTTTACACTTGCCGAGTCCTGGAGTATTGCCGTCTACCACACATTTGCCCAATGGGTCTGTCCAGGGCCCCACGGGGGAAGTGGCAGTCAGCATACCTACACCGGAACCGCTGTTGGAGTAGTACAGATAGAAGTGGGTTTTGCCGTCGGCCTCCTTGCGCGAAGCGATGGAAGGTGCCCACGAAGCCATTCCCCAGGGAGCCAGAGCCTTTACATTGATTACTCCGTGATAAGTCCAGTTCACCATGTCGTCAGAAGAGACCATCGTCAGCGAATGGATGTGCTGATAGGTGTTTTTCCCGTTACGGCCCACTACATCATATTGCTGGTGGTCGTTAGTGCCGTACACATAAATGCGGCCGTCGTGCACCACTGCTGTGGGGTCGGCCATGTATTGGAAGTCGAGAAGGGGATTGGCATTGCCGGTAGAGAACTTGGGCGAGAATTCAAAAGATTCTTCCAAAGCGCTGTCTGTAGAAACCGGAATGTTTTCAGAAGAGGCGATGCTGTCTGCCCGGAAGGGGGCTAAGGGGATGCCTTCCGTTGAAAAAAGGTTGCCTTGAGCAGCGTCACTGAAGCAGTAGCGAATGGAAACCGGGCTTTCGATTCCTTTTACCGGGACAATCAGCTTTCCCCCGTCTATCCTGGCCCGGGCCTCTTGCCATTCCTGGCCGGCTGCGGCCATCATCAGCCCCTCTATCCTTTTCCCGTGTACGGCCAGTCCGTTCTTTATGTCTTTGAAAGAGATTGTCACATGGTTGCCTTTGCGGCAGGCGCTTTCAAAGACCGGGCTTTTATAGGGGCCTGCATATATATGGTATGTATCGTCCAGTGCAAGATTGGCGAGACGTTTGCCTACGCTTCTTTTGTCACGTGGATGGATGTCCTGCACATTGTCCACCAAATCTGACACGGTAATCATCTTGACCTTGTCCAGCATTTCGGGCAACATGGCCTGCTGCTCGCGTAGCAGTGCCGGTCCGTTGTCTTTGGAGTGGTATTGGAAGGGGGCTATCTGGACCAGATAGAATGGGAATTCCTTGTTAAATCCGGTACGCCACGAGCCTATTAGCCGCTGCATCACCCGGGCGTAGGAGCTGGCACGGCCTTGGTTGGCTTCTCCCTGATACCAGATGCATCCGGCAATGCCGTAGGGCATCACGGGATAAATCATGCTGTTGTACAACGTGCCTGTTTCAGCCGGAAACCAAGGATTGGATTCATACGGATAGTCGCACAAGATCGGGTCGCTCATTACGCATTCGCGGGGCGTCCATGTCTCGGCGGTGGTTCCGCCCCATGCGGCTACGATGATTCCTACCGGCACGTCCAGCTCTTCCTGGATGTTGCGGCCGAAGAAGTAGGCCAGGGCACTCGTGCTGCGCATCGTTTCGGGCGTGCACTGTGTCCATTGCGAGAAACAGTTTTCTTGAGGGAACGGGGCGGCTATTCTGGCCACGTGAAAAATTCGGAGATTGGGACAATGGGCATTTGCCGTTTCCTCGTCTCCGTTCTTTATGCCGTGGTTGGCGCTCCATTCCATATTGGATTGTCCGCTGCACAGCCAAACTTCGCCTAGCATGACATCGGTCAAGGTTACTTCTGACGAGCCGCTGAAACGAATCTCATAAGGTCCGCCGGCTTCGCCGGAAGGTACACGGGCTGACCATTTCCCCGTATTATTGACTTGGGTTTTGATTATTTCTCCTTTCATCCATTCGGGGGCGATGGAAATTGTTTCTCCCGGAATACCCCATCCCCAGAAAGTAAGTTCTGAGTTACGTTGTAGCACCATATGGTTGGAAAATATGGCAGGGAGTTGTATCGCTGCTTGCAATTTCAGGATGCCGAGCAGCATAAATAAACTTAAAAGGGTAAGATAATGATGATATTTTTTCATACGAGTATTTATTTCCATAATGCAAATTAATAGCTGTTTTTAGAAACCATTACATTTTAACCGTTACTTTTTTCCCATTATAAGCCACTGCCTTTTTTGCGCCATCAGCAGTTACTATGTTGAATTTCCGTTCTTTCAACATACCGGAAAACTCTCCTTTCCGATTTTCAATAGTGAGCATGCGAGTACGGTCATTCCATTTCATCGTAATGGTGCTGTACATTCCTTTTTCATAATTGTAGTTGTCATTCTCGTCTTCGTAAAGTGTGAATTCGCCGTTACAACCGGGATACACTTTTATCTCCAAGTTGTCCCATGATTTTTCGGTGCTATACTGCACTTCGGGACCTATTGGCAGGATGGAACCTGCTTTCACATAAAGTGGTAAAATGTCAATAGGGGTATCTTTCACGATATATTGTCCGCCGGAGTGTTTCTGATTGGTCCAAAAATCATACCATTCCGTATTTTTAGGCAGATATATTCGCATAGACTTAACGGTACTGAAATCTTCTACACGGATGGTGTCCGAAACTGTTTGGGTATACATGGGTTGGGTTACAGGGCATACCAATAGGGATTTGCCAAACATATACTGATTGTGGATGTTCCACACGTTGCGATCGTGGGCAAAATCCATTGCCAAGGCACGCATGAAGCTGGACTGATTGGCAGTTACCTCCCAGGCAGTTGTGTAGATGTATGGTAACAAACTGTAGCGTAACCGAATGTATTTCTCAATCGCATCGTATATTGGCTCGCCTTTTTTGCCGAATTGATAGATTTCTCTGGGAGCACCTTCCCCATGTGATCGCATCATGGGACAGAATGTACCGAACTGTATCCAACGGGCATAAAGCTCGCGATAATCCGGGTCATCCAGCATCAAGGGATATTGCCATAGGAAGAATCCGCCGATATCGCTGTTCCAATGGGGAATGCCGCATAGTGAGAAGTTTAATCCCGCAGGTATTTGCTTCTCCAAAACTTCCCATGATGCTGTGATATCTCCTGTCCATGTATTGGCACCATAACGTTGCTGGCCGGCAAAGGCTGAGCGGGTAAGGATAAATACGCGTTTATCCGAAGTTACGGCACGCTGGTGGTCGTACACTCCACCTACACTCATTAAAGGGTAGGCATTGCGTACTTTACGGAATGACCCCAAATAGGTGGGCGTGTCAAAATCTTCAGGAATGGGGTGAAAATGGTCGGGTTCGGTAGAGTCCATCCACCAGCCGTCTATACCCACAGAACGTAGGTTCTCGTTCAGGTACTTCCAATAGATGTCGCGTGCTTGCGGATGGTAGGCATCGTACACGCGGGCACCGGATGGATAGTCCATATTGGGAGGCCACTTCTCGGAACCGGATTCGGGCCATGTGCGGAAGTTGAAGAGCATGTTCCCTTTATCCAACTCGTGATAGGGTTTGGTATGTGGTCCGAAAGCTGACCAAATGGAGATGATAATGTGGGCATTCATTCCGTGTATGTCTTCCATCATTTTTTTGGGGTCGGAGAATTCTTCGTTCAAAAAATCCATTGCGTTCCACAGGTAGTTGCTTCCCCAGTATCTCCAATCCTGGATAATTCCATCGAGGGGCACACCCAGTTCGCGGTATTTTTGCACTACGCCAACAATCTCTTTTTGGCTTTTGTAGCGTTCACGGCTTTGCCAGAATCCATATGTCCATAATGGAAACATGGGCACTTGTCCTGTGAGGTAGCGCATCTGGGCAACTACTCCATCGGCATTTTCGCCGTACATGAAATAGTAGTCAATGCAGTCGCCGACTTCAGAAAGGAAGGATGTCTCTTCTTGATTGTCTTTGAAGATGGTTGGCGAATAGTTGTCCCAAAAGAGACCGTAGCCTTTGACGGACTGGAAGAAGGGAATCACATCCTCAAGATTGTCTTGGATAAGGCGTTTGGTCTGGTTACGTTGCGACATTTTGCCGTTTTGCAATTGTCCCAATCCATAAATAGCTTCGTCTTTCTCTAAGGTGAACGATTGATAAACGCTGAAGGTTTTTGTGCCGGCATCGTTGAAATCATCAAAACGTGCGCCTTTATTTTGTTCCTGCAACAGCGATTTTCCATCGGAAGAGGCAAAAGTTATTTGTCCGGTCTCTTCGTTGAGATGGACTGTAAGCTGATGGCTTTTGATAGTCAATATGCCCCCTTTCGAAGAGACGGATAGTTTTACTTTTTCCGGTTGCCCGATGACCGACAAACTTTCTTTGGTATACTTCCAGCCGTCAGGCGATTTTAAGATTCTCACTGTGACAGGAGAGAAGAAGCTAATATCTATATTTATACCTTGCACAGTGCTTTTTATGCCTTGTGAGGTGCGTTGGTAGGTTTGTGCTCTGCCTTGTTCTGCTATGAAAAATGTCAGCATCAGCAGGACAAATAGTCTTAAAAAAAATCCCTTTTTCATACAATATCAGCAGTTTAACGGTTAGTGATTTTCAGTACCAAAGAAATAGGATTGGGTGTCTTGTCTTTGGGAAGGTCAATAAGCAAGCCTTTGGAAGTTCTTCTGAACTTTGCCTTTCCACCTCCTAATAATTCTACCTTTTCGATTTCTCCTTTGCAGTAGGGACTGCCGATAGCCAGTGATTTTATCTGTATTTTTCCGTCTGAGGGCCATTTCATGATATGGGCATACAAGTATTTCCCTTTTTTCACAAACCGGATGTCGGCAGAAGTGTAGGGTGCGTTCTTGCCTTCGTTGAATCCTGCTCCGTCCAAAGGTATTGCTGTTTCTGTGGAGGGACCTTCACCATAAATACACCAGGGACGTGTGTCGAATATTCCTTCTCCGTTCACCTCCATCCAGGCGGCTATGTCTTCCAGAATTTTTTCTTCCTTGTCGTCGATGGTGCCGTTTCCTTTCATTGGTACGCTTAGTAATAGGTTGCCATTTTTACTGACGATGTCAATGAGCATGTGGATGACGGTCTCGGCTGATTTATACCAGTTGTCTTCGTAAGCAGAGCGGTTATAGTGCCAAGTACCGAGGCAACTACAGGTTTGCCACGCCTTGTCCTGGCATTCCGATGGAACCCCTTTTTCTACATCCCATACGATGGCCTCTTTATGTTTAGCTTCCAGCTTCTTTCCGAAGACTACGGCATTGAGATTGCCCTTGTGAAGCTTCATGTTTTGGTTATAGTAGTGCGACACGACTTTCAGCCCCGTATCGTTGATGGGCCAGAAGGGGAGTACGCTGTCGTCGAAATAGACCAGGTCGGGATGATACTTGTTTATCATGTCCACTGTGCGGTCGAAGAAGTTGTCGTAGTAGCTCTGTGGGGGGACAGAGGTTCCTTCGGGCCAGTCCCATGCAGCCCAAGCATGTCCGCTCAGGGCATGATTCTGTACGTATAGCTCTTGCGGGTCGTAGCCTTCCCACCATTTTCCCTTGCCGTCTTCCTTAGTCACTACGCGGGCATCGTAGGAGATTCCTGCGTATGGGCCTTTCTTGTCGGCTCCTTGTGCAGTTTCATACCATGTCCAAGCATGGGAGGAGTGGATGCTGACACCGAAGGGAAGTTTGTTTTTGCGGGCCGCTTTCTCCCATTCGCCCAGTACGTTTCGCTTGGGGCCCATGTTGACGGAGTTCCATGATTGGTATTTACTGTCCCACAAGTCCATGTTGTCGTGATGGTTGCCCATAGCAAAGAAATATCGGGCACCGGTTTTCTTGAAAAGGGCTACCAGCCTCTCCGGATTCCATTTTTCGGCTTTCCATTCGTTGATTACATCCTTGAAGCCGAATTCCGAAGGATGTCCGTAATGCTCCAAGTGCCACTTGTAGGCAGCACCGCCCTCTTCGTACATGCCACGACCGTACCAGTCGCCGGCTTCGGGTTGGCATTGCGGACCCCAGTGTGCCCATATGCCGAATTTGGCGTTGCGGAACCATTCGGGCACTTCGTATTGGGACAATGACTCCCAGGTAGGTGAGAACTTGCCCGGTTCTGCTTTCTCTTGTTGTGCCAATGCACTGCCCCCTTGCAGGATGCAGGCGGATAGGAGAATTGTTTTAAAGATGTTTCTTTTCATACCTTTATTGTTGTTTACAAAATGTTTATTCCCTTTTTGAATGCATTGATGAACGGATTATTCTGTTTTGTCCATATACTCCATGATAAACCCATACCGGTAAGAGCGATTGCCGTCAATGGTGTATGGCTTCATGGTCTGTGCGCCCCATCCGTCGTTTCCACCTACTCCGTGTATGTTGGAGTCGATATTCAGGTTGATGAAGTCGCGTTCGGGCAGTTCGTGCGCATGCTCTTTCCCTTCCAGGTCTTCTTCCCCGTAGGGCCATATACGGAAACATAGGGGTTGCAAGCCTTTGACTTGTATTTTCCATCGCTCACTGTCTCCCAGCATGAACCAGCGTGTATCGCACCGGTTGGCATTGTCTTGCGGTACGATGTAGTTCGTGATAAATTCGTGTATGCCACACTCGTAGACTCCCAGGAAAGCGGCGCTCTTGCGGTCGGGATAGTTCTCGAACTTGCCGCGTCCGTACCAGGCTATCCGGTTCAGCGCCGAGGGCATTCTCATGCGCATACCGAATTTGGGCATCAGCGGAATATCTTCCTTTTCAGGCTGATAGGTTGCTTCTACTTGTATGCGGCCTTTGCCGTCCACAGTGTAGCGGAGATGGTAACCGGCTCCTATCCGGGGGAGGGAGAGACTGGCATCCACTATCACCATACCATCGTTTACGGTTGCTTGGTATGCCTTTACGATACGTTTTTGCTCTGCATTTTTCCAAGCGCTCAAACGTTCATTGTAGCCGTTGCGGACCTGAATGTCATTTGCCGGTTTCCAAAAATAGGGTTCCAAGGCACTGTGCAACAACTCTTCTCCCTTGACTCGCCAACTCACCAAAGCACCGGTACCTTTTTCTATGGTGAACAAGGCATCGGCGGCTATAATTTCCACCGCTTCGGGTGTCTCCTTAAACGTGGCCTTCCCGCCGTCATCCTTCAATTGTGGGAATTCATAGTCATGATACGTAAGTTGTTCCTTGGCAACTTTGAAGCCCTTCTCTGCCCACGTCGTGGATTCCTTCAACGTGGCATATACATTGAGGCAAAGTTCCCCACACTTATCCGGTCTTGAAGGTACCTCCAGCAGATTCCCTTCGGACAAGTGGAGGTCGCCGTTGCGTACAGCCTTTCCGTTGCATATCCACTCATAGCTGTAATCGAATTCATCCAAATCGGAAAACGCATACCCGTTGGTCAATTTGATTTGCTGTGTTCCCTTCTTTTCAAACTTGATGTATTGATATACTTTTTGTACTTCATAGTAATGGGGGTGAGGCACCCGGTCGGGAGATACCAGCCCGTTAATGCCGGTGGGACCGTCGTTGGGATAGTCCCCGAAATCTCCTCCATACGCCCAGAATTCATCGGGCAGTAATGGGAGTGACGAGGGGCTCTCGCCGAAACTTAACGGTGCACCGTTAAGCTTTTTAGGAATGCCTTGGTCTACCCAGCACCAAATGGCAGCTCCGATAATACTTTCGTCCTTTTCAATCACATCCCAATACTCCTTGAGGTTGCCGATGGAATTTCCCATGGCGTAGGCATACTCTCTCATGAATACGGGGCGGTCGGTTATTTTCTCGCCAAGTTCCTTCAAAGCGTTGGGATGCAGATAAGCTTCGTCATAGACATCGGATACGGTGCGGTCTGTATCGTCGTATATCGGTCTGGTGGGGTCTAAGGCACGGATTGTGTCTGCCATAGCTCGCAAATTGGCACCGCTTCCACCCTCGTTGCCCAATGACCAGAATAGGATGCACGGATGGTTCTTGTCCCTTTCCACCACGGCTACTGCCCGGTCCACATGGGCCAGTGTCCATTGAGGGTTGTCTCCTAATACTTTGTTCCCCAAACCGTAGGCATGACTTTCGTGGTTCGCTTCGTCCATTACGTAGATTCCATACTTGTCACATAGCTCGTACAGCAATGGCAGATGTGGATAGTGGGACGTGCGTATCATGTTGATGTTGGCTTGTTTAATCAGCCGGATATCTCTCTCCATCGTCCGGCTGTCGACAAAGAATCCCATACGGGGATGGAAGTCGTGACGGTTCACTCCTTTCAGCTTGACGGCTTTCCCGTTGACTTTGAAGACGTCTCCCGCGATTTCTATTTTCCGTATGCCCCAATGGTATTCGAACGATTCCAAAAGTTCATTCTTCCTGCGAAGCTTGATGTGGATGTCATATAGATGCGGTTTTTCGGCAGACCATAGTTGAGGCTCCCGGAGCATTTCGGACAGTGTGACGCTCGTTTCAGAAAAGGCCTGAATAGTACCTACGGGAGCCACCATTTTTTTGTCGAGTTTATTTCCTCTGTTGTCTTTCCCCACCAGGTTTATTTCTACGGTCAGGTCTTTTACTTTGCGGTCGGTCTGGTTTCTTATCCAAATTTCGGTTCCGAATGTAGCTGAACGCATGTCGTCCGACAAGTCGCTGCTGAACCTATAGTCCCGGATATTTGTCCGGGGACGTACCCATAGCTCTACCGGCCTGAGTATTCCACTAAGCCGCCACATGTCCTGGTCTTCCAGATAACTGCCGTCCGACCACCGATACACTTCCACTGCCAGACGATTGGCTCCGTTCTTCACAAATTCGGTTATGTCAAACTCGGCAGGCGACATCGAATTCTGGCTGTAGCCTACCCGCTCTCCGTTTACCCAGACATACATGGCCGATTTTACTCCTTCAAAGTGAAGGTATAGGCACTTGTCTTTCATATCGGGCGTCACTTCGAACGTGGTGACATAAGAGCCTGTGGGATTTCTGTGCCCGTAACTGTAATATTCGGCGGGAGGCTCGCTTGTCACTCTGGGTGCATCCTTCTGGAAGGGATAGTTTACGTTGGAATAGATAGGTTTCCCATAACCTTGCAATTGCCATGCTCCCGGCACTGTGATGGTATCCCATGTGTCGGTATTGAAATCATTCTTGTAGAAGTCGGCCGGGCGCTTTCCCGGGTCGGCAGACCATTGGAATCGCCACTTGCCGTTCAGGGATATGATTTCTTTGCAATCGACTTTTTGCGAAGGCAATGTCAGTGTGGCATGATACGGCTCTTTGTTGATGCCGACTACAATAGGATTCTCCCAGTCCGGAACTTCTTGGGCGCCGGCATATAGGGCACTTAGCAATAGAAAGGCAAATATCTTTTTTCTCATTTTTTCTCATGTTTTCTGATGGTCAATAAACTTCCATGATGAGAATTCCCCAGGGGGGCAATGTTACATGGTCTCCTTCTTTTACAGTCTTGCCGGAAATCAGCTCTTTGGACGTCGGATAGTTATGAGTGATTTCTTTGCTCTCGCTGCTGTAATTGAAGAAGTAACGGATGGCTTTTCCGGCTTTGTTTATTCCCGAACGCTGTATGATGGGGAACACGTCGCTCTCTGAAGAGATGATACCGGCATGGATGGCTGCCTTTCGCACGATGGCATTCAGCAATTCCTGCGAAGGGTAGGCTCCTATGTAGGTCAGTTTGCCTTTGCCATACTTGTTTTCGGTGACAACGGGCCATTTGCCGAAGAATGGATGCTCTGCATAAGCCAACGGGGTGGCTGTCTCGGGAATCAGGAATTCATACCAGTCGCTTATCTGGTTCTTTCCCTCTAATTGAAAGGGGTTATCCTTTAATGATAAGTCACCGATAGTGGAGAATTCTTGGTAATGGAAGCCGCAGGCTTTGCGTAGCGGCCCGGGAGCCAAGGTGGCCCGAACTGCGGAGTGCTCATTGCAGTAACCGCTTTTGTGCATCATTACCACGTGTCCGCCGGACTGTACGAATTCATCAATGGCTAATAGTAATTGGTCGGTAGCCACATACAAAGGGGGAATGACAAGCATGTCATATCCGCTGAAATCGGTTGTCTTGTCACAAGGGATGATGTCCGTTTCTATGTTTTGGAAATAGAGGGCTTTATGCACCATATCAATGGGATAATTGCTCTTGTAAGTGTAGGGCATGAAGCCGAGAGCATGATAAGAATCATGACTGTAGAGGATAGCTGCTCGGTTTTTCTTTTTCAAGTTCACGATGTGGCTGCCTATTCTTTCCAACTCTTTGGCGGTGGTGGTGAATTCCTTGTATATGCGGTTGGGTTGGATGTCATGGCCCAGCACGCCGCGCCAGTATGTCTCCTGCCCATAGTGCAGGGTAGACCAGTGCCAGTATTCCACCATATTGGCTCCGGAAGCATAATGTGCGTACACATTCTGCCGCAACTGGTTGTCGTATGGAGGAAACTGGGTGCGGGCATCCCAGCCGATGCCTTGTGCGTTGGTTTCCATGACGATGTAATTGTTGTCGGCTACGGTGCGCACGAAGTCACCGGCATAAGCGATGCGCTGGCCGTCTTGTTTATCCTGTACATCGTGATAGACATTGATGGCAGGATATTGCATTTGCCTGAAACTTTCCACTTGGTCTATATTATGGAAGTCGGGCATAAAGCAGTGAGTAACAAATTGGTCTTTACGCTTGTATTCATTTACAAGGTCGCACTGCCAATTCAGGAAATCGGCCACTTCCTTCCGGTTATAGCGCTCCCATTCATTCTTGTACGAAGGGCTTGTCACTCCATCGCGCGGATAGAACTCTTCCCAGGTGTTGATGTTCATTCCCCAGTAGTTCATTCCCCATTCCTTGGCAAGCAGGTTCAGGTCATTGTTGAATTTCTGTTTGATGTAGTTCCTGAATCCGAAGAAATAGTCTCTGTTGTTTACTCCGCGCGCTTCTGTTTCGTTGTCCACTTGATACCCGATGACTGCCGGATGCTGTGCATATCTTTCCAGCATCTTGCGGATAATCCGTTCGCAATAGAATTGGTAGGTCGGGTTTGTAAAATCCATGTTCTGTCTGATTCCATAATAGGCTTTGTTCCCTTTAGCGTGTTCTGCCAGCACTTCCGGGTGTTTGTATGCCAGCCATGCAGGAATGGAATAGGTGGGAGTTCCCAAGATGACTTTGATTCCTGCTGCATGCATCTTGTCCAGAATGCGGTCCATCCATTCAAATTCAAAGGTTCCGTCTTGCGGCTCAAATACTCCCCAGGCAGATTCTCCAACGCGCACTACTGTCAGGCCGGCTCTTTTCATCAGCCGGATATCTTCATCCAGTCGCTCATAGGGCATATACTCATGATAATAGGCTGCGCCATAAAGCACGTTGTCGAATGAATACTGCGCTTTTATTTGTAGAGCGCTTAAAAACAACACTAATAGAATAAAGTAATTTTTGTTTTTCATAATCTTACCAGTCCGATACAATGTTTTTATTTCATCATAGGTTTTATGCTGATGGTTCTCCGATATTCCTGCGGCATCGCTTTGTAAGCACCGAATACACCGCGGGCTGTACAACCGACCCCGGTAGTGGCATAATCGAGATTCAGGGTCATGCCTTTCTGCTTCTGCAATTGGTAGGTATACATCGCTTTCGTCAGGTTATCCGTGCTGTACGGATAAATGTTGAAGTTAAACCATTCGTTCATCTTGAATTGAAGGCCGATGCCTTTGTCCGTAGTCAGTTGCAACCAGCGTACATCTGTCCGCAATCCGTAATCTTGTGGCATTAGATAGGGCTCGTACATAGCTTGTACGGTAGAGGCATATATCCCCGTCGGATAGCCGGTTTTCCGGTCCGGATAGTTCTCTTGCGGTCCTCGGCCGTACCATTTCACTTGGTCGAGCGCATCGCTTACGGTCAGCGTAAGTCCTATACGAGGAAACCAAAGCGGCATTTTCCCTTCAGGCTTCAATACATGGCGTATCTCTATCGTCCCTTCACTATTGATAATATACTCATAGTGGTTGATGATGCCGTTGTTCTGTACTCCTTCGATGTAGAGGTCTTTTTTCTCTTTTTCTCCTTTGCCCATCAATTCCGCATCAATGATGTGTATATGTACGCCTTCGGTGGTTTCGGACACCGAAAAAGAGAGGGGCTGATGTGTCAGGCGGTCAATCCCTGCAGAATACATTTCTGTGGCTACCGTGTATCCGTAACCTTCTTTCCAGTTGGAGGAGCGGGCACTGGAAGCATTCCAGTTGTCCAGCTCATTGGCCAGCGGGGCACGCCAAAGATTCAGCCGGAGCGGTGACTCCAGCAGTTCCATATCTTGAACAACCATCGACGTCAGTTGTCCGTCAGTACGGTTGAAAACATATTTGAAGCCCTCTCCGGAGACAATCAATTCTTTCTCCGAAAGTGAATAGGAAGGTATGCCTTGAACCTTTTCTTCCGAAGAGCATGGCAGGCTCCAAGGCAGTTCAAGTTCTTCCCATGCCACCTCATGTCCGGCTTTTGCCCACAATTCATCTTTTTTCAGGACGGCATGAAGCATCAGGCGGTATTCTTTGCCGGGAATCAGGGCAGGCTTCTTATAAGGTATGTGCACCAGTTCACGACTAAGCGGTGCTGTTGAGAGTGCCAAGTCGCCCGATTGAATAACCTTGTCATCTTCTTTCAATTCCCATCGTATGGCATATCGGGAAGCATTTGTATAATGATTGCGATTCCATAACTCAACGACTCCCTCTGTCACATCCGACATGGAAAAAGAAAGAGGTTGTCCGGTTTTCTTCATTTGCCACATTTCGGGCTGTACGCTACGGTCGGGCCAGATGCTGCCGTACGTACGTGCACCGATGCCGTAACTGTAGAATGTACCATTTTCCGTCTCTTGCTCAAAATCTAGCCACAGAGCGGCTTCTTCCGGGTGAAAAGAGGAAGTCAGTGCCTTGGCGAAAATGCCGACTTCGTCCATTTGAGCATCGCAGATGTAGACCGAAGTCTCTTGGCCGTGTGTTTCTGCATTCCGACCGATGTTGACGGGGTAGGGGAAGTTCCGGATATTGCCCGATGCTTGTGTGGAGGCCTTTTCTGCTCCGTCTATATAGATGGACATTTTCTGTCCGTCGTAGACGCACGTCACTTGATGCCAGTTGTATTCCCAGTCAGTAGGCAAGGAGGCGCATACGGAATGCTTTTTATCAGTATAGATATAAAATTCCAGTTTGTCTTTACCGCGTTGTTGCAGCCCGAACTGATAATTGCCTTTTGTGATGAATGAGCCGCAACTGCTTACCAGTTTCCGGGGGTAGATTCTGCAAGTGAGTGTCAGTTCATTACTGTTCAACTCCACATTGTCTGCACGATAGACCTCTACCCATTGGTCGTGACCGTTCAAGTCCAGCACCGTGTTCTTTCCTTCCTTCACCAAGCGGGCATTTCCCATCAGATGGGCGGGAGTATGGAAGGGCGAAAGGTCGTCCACTTGCCTTATCCGTTCGGTCAGTCCCGGACTTACAAAATCCCAGATGGCCCCTCCTATCAGGCGGGGATGTCGGTAGATGGCTTCCCAATAATCGTCCAGGGCACCGCCGGCATTGCCTGCAACCGATAAGTATTCATCCATAAACGATGGTCGGGAATCCTCTCCTATGCCTACCTGCATTTCCAGTTCCATAGGAGTAGGGTAACGGGGTCCGATAATATCTTCTGCCGGATGGGAGAATGCATTTCCGCCATACATCCAGAAGCGGGTGGGGTCCAGCGATTTCCCTTCTTCAATGGTGTGGGTAATGTTGATACCTTCACCGCTTTCGTTTCCTGCGCTCCAGAACAAGACGCAGGGATGGTTTCTGTCCCGTAACACCATTCTGCGGCATCGCTCGCGATACATCTCTTCGTATTCCGGGAGACTTGAAATCCATTCCGAGGCATGGGCTTCATCGCCCACCTCGTCTATGATATAAAGCCCGTATTCATTGGCCAGTTCCAAATACTTATTCACCGGAGGATAGTGAGAGGTACGTACGGCATTGAAATTAAACTGTTTCAACAATTCAAAATCCTTGCGTATGGTGGCTTCGTCCATGACATGTCCCTCTTCGGGATGCTGCATGTGCGAATTTTGTGCATTGACTTTCAGTGGGATACCGTTAAGATAAAAAACACCGTCTTTGATTTCCGTCTTTTTGAATCCGATGACCGTTTCTATCTTGTCTTTCTGCAGACCGGCCGGATTGGATAATTCCAGACCGAGCGTATAAAGCTCGGGTGTCTCGGCTGTCCATTTCCGGGGTTCTTGTACCAAGGTATGCAACTGTATTGTCTTTTCCGCAGCGTCCATTTCAAATGGAGTTGCGGAAAAGTTACAGATAATCTTGCCGTTTTTATCCTTTAAGTAAGCTTTCAATCCATAATTCTCATTTGGCTTCTTTTGGTAGTCCTTGATTTTTACCTGAATACTTAACTGCGAATCGGTATACGTATTATCAAACTCTGTGATTACTTGCCAGTCGAATATCCTGACAGCAGGTGTGGCGTACAACCATACGTCGTCAAAGATTCCGGCCAGTCGCCAATAATCTTGTCCTTCCAGGTAATAGCCGTCCGAATACTTTAGTACACAGACAGCCAGCGTGTTTTCGCCCGGCTTCAAATAAGGAGTGATGTTGTATTCGGCAGGTTCTTGTGCTCCTTCATTGTAGCCCACTTCATGACCGTTGACCCATACAAAAGAAGCGGATGCCACTTTCTCGAACCTTAAAAATATCTGGTCTTTTGCTGCCCAACTTGCAGGTACCTTGAATGTTCGCCGGTATAGTCCGGTAGGGTTATACTCTTTGGGAGCATGTGGTGGATTCACCCCGAAGGGAGCAGATACATTTCTGAACAGCTTGTCACCATAACCTTGCATTTCCCAGTTTGAGGGAACTTTGATGTCGCCCCATTGCTTATCCGGAAATTCGGGGTTAAAAAAGTGTGCAGGTATCCCTTCCGGTGTATCGCACCAGAAAAACTTCCATGTCCCATTCAGTAGCATGCTCTTTTCGGGCATATGCCAAGCGTGTCCTTCCTCTTGTCCTTTTTCAAATACAGAAGGGTTGTCTATATACCAGAGCATATCCTTAAGGAAGGATTTGTCTTGTGCATAGGATTGCAGGCACAAGGCTACTGAACACAATGGCAGAAACAGTTTTCTCAGATTCATTTTTTTGTAATTCGTGCTGTCCATCCACCGCCGGGTGCCAGTTGTACATTGAGTTTGTCTTTGGCAGTGACGATGCGTACTTCTTTTTTATAGTCGGTAGCTTCACGGTCGGCATTGATGCCGTCGGCAAAGATTTCGGCTTCGTAGTTGCCTTCGCTGAGGAAGGAGAGGTCGATGGTGCAGCTACGCGGAGTCCAGTTGGTCATGCTGCCTACAAACCAAGTGTTTCCTTTGCGGCGTGCTATCGTGATGTATTCGGCTATTTTACCATCAAGAGCAATGGTTTCGTCAAAGGTAGTGGGAACCTTGGCGATGAAGTCGGTGCATTCCTGTTCCTTCATGTATTTGCTGGGACTGTCGGCAAGCATCTGCAAGGGTGCTTCGAAGACGGTGTACATAGCCATCTGGTGTACACGTGTACCTTGACTCATGGGGTGGTCGTTGACGGAGCGGAACAGGGAACGGGTGGCATTTACCATAGCTCCCGGCGTATAGTCCATCGGACCGGCGAGTTGGCGCAGATAGGGGGCGGTAACGTCGTAGCGCGGGAAGTCATGCAAGGGTGCACCGTTCACGATGGGCTCCCACTTGCTGTTTTCCAGTCCTTTCACACCTTCAAAGTTGAGGATGTTGGGATAGGCGCGCTGGATGCCGAAGGGTTTCAGTCCGTGTAGGTCAAGCAACATGTGATGCTTGGCGGCACATGCTGCGAGTTGTTCGGTAGAAGAGATGGCGAGTTGGTCGTCGCGGTCGAAGAAGTCAATTTTGAAACCTTTGATTCCCATTTGTGCGTAGTGGCTGATAACTTGTTCCACGGCAGGGGAGATGTCGCCTCCTCCCGTAAGATTGCGCCAGCTTGCCCAGAGGATGATGCCTATGCCCTTTTGGTTGCCGTATGCCACCAGTTCTTCGAGATTGATTTCGGGACTGATGTCTTCCATTAATGATTCCTTTCCGCTCCAACCTTCGTCGATGATGATATACTCCAGCTGGTTTTCGGCGGCAAAGTCGATGTATTTCTTATAGGTGGGCGTATTCATGCCTGCCTTGAAGTCCACGCCGGTCAGGTTACAAGTATTCCACCAGTCCCATGCCACTTTTCCGGGTTTAATCCAGGATGTGTCAGCGATGCGGCATTCGGGTGCGAGGCGTTGCATCATGTCGTTGTTGGCGAGTTGTGTGTCGTGGGTAACAACAAGCACGGCACGCCAAGGATAGGTCTGTTTCCCTGTGGGACGCCCGTTGGGGCAGAAGTAGGGGGCATTGTTGGGCTTGCTGATAACGTCGGCACGTTTGGTAGGGACGAGGTTCAAGCGGTCATAGCCTCCGATGACTGTTTCCAGTGGATAGGGGGCGAATTCTGCCTTCACTCCGTGGGGCATCTGTGGGTTGGCAGTGAGGAACATGCCGGGATAGTTGGACAATCCGGCTTCCATAATGACGGCTTTCTTTCCGTTCTCCAGTTCTACCATCAGCGGAGTAATGGCAAGCGAGTCTTTGTACATGCGAGAGAGGGGGGCCTCATCGTAGTAGGACTCGAAGGAGTAGCAGTAACGCTCGCCGGCGCGATTGTCGTTAATATAGGGCACGAAAGCGTGGTAATCGCGGTCGAAGTTGAACTCGGCAATCTCGTCCTTCACGCAGAAAGGTTTGCGCAGTTCGGAAACAAAACGATAGGCGGCTCCGTCGTCGTAGGCGCGGAACTGTATGCTATAGCCGTTACGGCATTTCAGCGTGAGTTGGTTATAAGTGTCCTTCACACTCGCCTTTTTGTAGAAAGGAGTGGGGAAGGAAGTGTCGACGGAAGTGCGGGTAGCTTTGGTCACCTTCACATCTTTGCCGAAGGTGAAAGCAATGGGCTTTCCCTCAGATTCAGTGCATTGCATGGCAATGTCTGAAGGCAAAAGAACGGTGGTACCGTCGTGGGCAATCGCCCAGTTGAGGGCTTGTCCGGCTTCGATGTTGACAATTAGTTTTCCGTCCGGTGAATTCAGTTGATATTGCTGTGCTTGTGCCGTCAATGCACAAGAAAGCAATAGGCTGGCGAAACAAGTGCTGATTCTGTTCATTTTTATTTGATTATTGATTATGAATATTTGTTTAATTCCGTGGATATTTAACCGGAATAGCCATCATTTCTTCTAAGAAGAGAGGGTCGTCGAACTGGCAAGTCTGTCGGTTGTATTGTCCCCCCGGAGTGTCCCATAGCATTGGGCACATGCCGCGCGAGTAGATGGCTTCGGTTACGGAAACACAGAAGAGTCTTATCACTTCCTTTGTTCTGTTTCTGGAGTCGGCGCAATATTCGCCTATGATGACGGGGATTCCTTTGTCTACGCAATTCTTCTTCAGTAGGTCCATATTGTCGTTCAGTTCCTTGAAGTCAGCTTCCGTTCCCCAGCTTTCCCGGCCTACACCCCAATCGACAACCTCGCCTCCACCCAGTATGGCAAAGTTTGCGGGAGTATAGTAATGCACTGTAAGAGCAAGTCGGTTTGCGGGATCATTCGGCATCTTGAACAAGGGGTCGTAAGCATACTCCAAGTTGGTGTTGTAGATTTCCACCAACAGATGACGTTTGGCGTTGTTGCCGCCACTGTTTCTTACTATGTCGACAAAGAGCTGGTTGAGGTCGTTCACGTATCCCAGTGCCTTTGCCTTGTCGGCTTCACTACCGCCCCACGGAGTCCAAATCTCATCGTATCCGATTTCATTCATTGGCTCGAACAGTAAGTGGTCACCGTACTTTTCGAAGCGTTCACATATCTGTTTCCAGATGGAAGTGAATTTTTCTTTTGCTTTGCTGTCGGTGGGTACTTGTTTAATCCATTCGTTTTCGTGGTGGATATTGATGATAGCCACCATGCCACAGTCGAGGGTCCAGTTTAGGATTTTCTCTACGCGGTCCATCAGGTCAGGATGCACTTTGAAGTCGTCGGACAGCAGATTGCCCCAGCTGACCGGTATGCGCAGAGATGAGTAGCCCGCTTTGGCATATCCTTCAATGATTTCTTGTGTGATAATAGGGCTTCCCCATGCTTGTTCGTAATTGAGAATGTTGCTTGGGTCTATCCAGTCGCCCACGGCATCCAGCGTGTTGCCTAGGTTGATGCCCAGTCCCATTTCGTTAATCAGTTGGTGGGTTGTGAGATTCTCGCGTACAGTGTATTTTTCCGGTTCATCGCTTTGGATATAGGCCGCCTGCTCCACGTTGATTTCTTGTATATGCTCCTTTACGCTGACGGTGATGATGGCGTTGCGCACGTCGGGCGTAGTGTTGGGTTCTACGGTTATGTTATAGATTGCCTGTACGGGAGTGCTGCTTTCCGAGGTTACTTTGCACCATGCTTCCGAACTTTGGAAAGTGGCTGGTTCATTGGGGGTGATACCGAATTTCTTGCTACCACCCGTTTGTTCAAAATGGAAAGAAGTAGGCTCTACGATGATTTTCAGCTCCTTTTTATCGTCAGAGCAAGCTGTCATCAGAAATAGAACCAGGCTGGTTAATAAGGTTTTCTTGAAGATTTGTGTCATGGTATCGGTAAAATTTCGTTTTAATAATTTCGGTGTATTTATTTTTAGACGCTGATTCAATTGAATCAGCGTCTAAGAGTTTAAAAGAAGGTGTCACTTTGTGTAATCCTGTGCCAGAATTTAATTCAAATTATTGTATCTTGACAACTCGGAAATTATCAAAATACATTTCGATGTTGTATGGACCGTTTTCGCTGGGATTTGTCATCTGGAGTGCCAACTCGTCACCGTCACGTTTTTGGAACTCGCCCCAAGTGGTTTCGTCTACCAGTTCGGAGAGCGGAATGCTGCACTGCATCCATTGGCCTACTTCGGTTTTTCCGGTGAAGTCGCTCACCGGACGATAGTTCGTGTAGTTGTGAGCCTCATTCCCTTTGAGGTAGATGCGGAATACAGGACCTTCGCCATATTCCACTGCCACGAAGCATTCGAACTGCAAAGCCAGTTCGGAAGTCGGTGTATCGGTAGGCAGGAAGGCTGTGTCAATGCCCCATACGGCACCGTTCTGCAATTGGCCCCACCAGTAATTCCATGCTGAAAGTTCCCCTGATATGCTGTAGCATTTACCATCCGAGAAGAAAGGAGCTGCTGTACCGTCGGCAGTGACGGGTACAGCTTGCCCGCCCCAGGAGAACCAACCGATGTTGTCATAGTTCAATACTATATTCTCCAAAGGATAGAAGCCCGGAACTTCGGCAGTACCGCCCATTGTGGTAATGGCGAGTGAGCAAGTGCCTTGCGGTGCACGCGGCATGGTAAAGGTAAGCATATCGTTAGCTTCGCTTACGGTAACAGTAGAGAGATCTACCGAGCGATTGCCCATTGTGATGGAGGCGATATCCATAAAATTCTGTCCCAGTACGGTAACTGTGGTACCCGTGATAGGCATCATGGAGCTTACCTTGCTGATACTTGGTGGGAGGGCTGTGCGACGGAAGGGAGTAAATGCGGATGCGGTATAGCACTCCACTACCAGACTGCCTTCATCAATCAGGCCTGCGGGAGCATTGAATGATATTTCGTCAAAGTTCTTGTTTACCGTGTAGTCCGTTACTTCTACCGAAACAGGTGCATTGGTGATGTCGTCCACGGCAGTGGTGAAATAAACGCGCTGAATTTCGTAGAAGTTACCGCCCACGATGCGCAGAGGCGTGCCCGTCTCCACGGGGAAGGTTGTGGCTACACGGGTGATGTAGGGTGCGGGCGAGAGTACATGCATGGAGTACGTGGCAATGCCGTGCGAGGTCTCGATACGCAGTTCGCCTTTCAGTTCGGGGTTGGCACCCGTCAGTTGCAATTCGCCGGGGATAGTGAGGATGAGACTGGTGGAAGTGCCGTAGTTGCTATTGAACGAAACTTCTTGTTCGTTGATGAACACTTTCCGCACATTATTCAGATTTTCGCCGATGACTACAATCATGGTGCCCGGATTTACATCGGTGAACGTACTGTCGGCCTTCTCTGGGTCGACAAGACGGATGTGGTGGATTACGGGAACACCGCCGCCCTCGTCATCGTTGCAGGCGGTGAAAAGGTTGCATGCCAACAGGATGGTGAGCAACACAAAAGGAAAATGTATATATTTCATATTAAAGTCGTTATTTGAGATAATGAATGTATAACTTGGTTTATTCACTGAATTCGTATGCTACCGGTTCTTCGTTCAGTAGCGGATTCTGGATGACATCGCTTTCCGGATAAGGCATCAGGATGTTGCCGTGGTGGATTTCGATGTTCTCGCCCGGTTCCTGCCAATTTTCTATGCCTTCGAGGAAAGTGTCGCCTTCTTTCTTGCCGAAGTGGAGGTAACCGTCTTCGTCTTTCACGATGAGGTCTACTGTGTAGCCGCGGTGTTGGTTCTGGAAGTAATTCAGCATGTAGTCGGGTTTCCAGTGATACCACGATACCATGTCATACCAGTTACAATACTCCATCGAGAACTCTACGCGGCGTTCGCGAATGATGTCTTCGAAGGTTACGCGTTCCTTGCGGGGGATACGTGCACGGTCGCGCACCTGGTTCAATGCTTCCAGGCCGGGACCACCGGTCAGTTCTTCGCTGTTGCCCAGACAAGCTTCGGCATAGGTCAGGTAAACATCGGCAAGGCGTAGGATGTAGGTGTTGAGCGGAGAGTTCATGGACTGGATATAACCGTCGTTGTCGTCGTCCGGACCGCCCGGTACACCTTTTTTAATGCAAGAGGTGGCGCCGTCGTAAGTATAACCACCGTCGGCAATGCAGATGTATGAATAGTATGTACCCGGTGTGCAGAAGGTGGCGTTGCGGCGGATAGTGTCGCCCAACTCATATTGCTGGAGCATATCTATACTTGCCTGATAGCTGCTCCATACGTTTACACCGCCGGTCATCTTGCTGTTGCCGGCGAGGTCGGCAAGCAGAGTGTTGCATACGCCCCAATCACCCAGTGGCACCCACTGCATGGCAATGAGCGATTCGGGATTGTTGTTGTGCTTATACTTGAAGAGGTCTTCATAGTTTTCGTAAAGGCTGATGCCGCTGTTGTTTATCACGTCGGCGGCCAGTTCCTTGGCTTTCTCCAGGTCGGCGTTGTCGCGTGTGCCTCCTTTCCAGCCTGAGCGGGCGAGGTAGACTTTGGCAAGCATGCCTTTTGCACCCCATGCGTTGACACGTCCTTTGGCGGTTGCCACTTCAGGAAGATTCTCGACTGCATAAGTGAGGTCACGAATAACGAGTTCCAGCACATCTTCTTCACGGTGGAGCGGTTGCATGGGATTGGCAACCACTTTGTCGTTGTCTTCGATGATGATAACCGGTCCCCAGAGGCGAACCATGTAGAAGTAGGCACAAGCACGCATCAGGCGGGCTTCGGCAATGGCTGTGCGCTTGGCACGTTCGCTTACGCTGTTGCTACATTTGGTCTGCACATCACTGATAACTGCATTGGCCATTGTAATGACCGAGTAGAAACCTGTCCATGCATTGGCAAGGTTTTCGCTCAGGGCTGTCACCTTGAAGTTGGTGAACTCGGGAGCTCCCCAGCGACTGAAGTTATCGTTGGCACGGTTACTGCCCAGCGGCACGATGGCGCGGGAGTTGAGGTCGAACCATGCACGGTTGTAAAGCGGTGCAGTGGCTTGTTCGAGTGCATCGTCGGAAGTGTAGTATGTCACATCTACGTAGTTTCCTTCGGGAGCACGTTCCAAAAATGAGTCGCTGCATGCCGTAAGCAGAAGGAGCGATGATATAAGGGTTAGAAATCTGTGTTTCATAACTATATTGAGATTTTAAATGATAAATGATTTGTCTGGCTCATTAGAAATTGAAGTTAAGGCCAAATGTATAGATACGTTGCGAAGGATAGCGCGCATCGTCCACACCACGTAGCAATACATTGTAGTTCAAAGCGCCTATTTCGGGATCGTAGCCTTTGTAGCCTGTGATGGTACAGAGGTTCTGGATGTTGACGTAGAGGCGCAGATGGTCTATCTGCAAACGGCGCAACCATTTCTGTGGGAAGGTGTACCCCAGCGAGATGTTTTTTATGCGGAGGTAGGAAGCGTCTTCAACAAAGCGGTCGGAGATACGGTTGTTGTCGTTGGCGCTACTGGTAGTGATGCGTTGTACTTTGGCTGCATCGGCGTTGGCCACGTAAACATTGGAAAGTACCTCGTCGCCCACTTCGGGGTCGTGCATGGCGATTTGGGCAATGCCGGTAGCTTCTTTCAGCAGGTTGCTGTTACGCATGGGATCGGTGAAGGTGCGGCGAATCAGGTTGATAGCCTTGTTGCCCACCGAGCCGTTCAGGAAGATGTTGAGGTCAAATCCTTTATAAGAAAGGTAGTTGTTGAAGCCGAACGTGAATTTGGGTGCCGGATTGCCGAGGAACGTGCGGTCTTTCTCATCAATTACACCGTTGTTGTCGCGGTCTTCATAGATGTAGTCACCTACCCAGATGCCCGATTTGCCGATGGTCTGGTCTTTCGGGATGGCTACTTGGATGCGGTTGCCCGTTTCGTCGAGCAGGAAGTTGCCGTCGGCACCTTTCTTGTAGAAATCTCCTTCTTCCTTGAACATACCGATTACTTTATAGCCGTAGAACTGCCCGACCGGTTCGCCCACCATGGTGTAGGTCAGTGTTTCCGAACCGTTGATTCCCGAAATAGCGGATGATTCGGAGTAGAGCTTCGTCACTTCGTTGTGGTTGATGGAGAAGGTGAGTCCTGAGGTCCAGGTGAAATCACGTGTCTGGATGTTGTGCGTGTTCAGGGTAAATTCTACACCTTTGTTGGTCATGGCACCGGCATTGACCCACGGTGCACGAATCAGACCGCTTACGTAGGTAGGAAGAGAAGCTTGCATCAGCAGATTGTCCGTTTTCTTGTAATAAGCATCGGCGATGAACTCTATGCGGTTGTTGAAGAGGGCGAGGTCGAGTCCTACATTGAAGGAGTTTGTTTCTTCCCACTTCAGTTCACGATTAGGATAGTTGCCTGCATAGAAACCAGTACCCCAGATGGAGGCTGCCGAAGCCATGGTGACGCCGTAGGCATAGGAACCCGCCCATTGGTTACCTACTACACCCCAACCCAGGCGGAGTTTCAGTGAGTTGATGGCTTCCACATCTTTGAGGAAAGCTTCGTTGTTGACTTTCCAAGCCAATGCTACCGAAGGGAACCAACCCCAACGACTTTCTTTGGCAAACGAAGACGAACCGTCGGCACGGAGCGTAGCGGTCAGCAAGTAGCGGTCGTCGTAGTTGTAGTTCAGACGGCCGAAGTATGATTCGATGGCGGATGAACCACGGGAACTGTTGGCTTTTGCTGTTGTGGCATCACCCGCATCCAGTTCGTGTACGGAGTTGAAGAGGAAGTTGGTACGGCTGCCGCTCAGCGACTCGTACTTGTTTTCTTGCGCTTCGTGTCCCAGCATGGCAGAGAGGCCGTGTTTGCCGAAGGTATTATTATAAGTAAAGTAAGTTTTCAATGTCCAGTTGCTTCCGTTGCCGGCTCCACGGCTTGCTGACGACTGCTGCTTGAAGTGCTCGTAGTCGTAGGAGGGGGTAAACTTATAGTCGTTGCTGTAATTGAAGTTGGCGGCATATTCCGTGCGGAATACGAGTCCTTTCCACAGCTTGATGTCGGCAAAGGCGTTGACATAGACTTGTGTGTTGCGACTATAGTTTTCATTTTGGATAAGGTCGGAGAGGGGGTTGGAGAAGTAAGTTCCATACATGTTCTCCGTCTGCATGCCGAAACTGCCGTCCGGGTTGCGGGCAGGCACTTCGGGGAGCTGGTTCAGGGCATTGTAGATGGCACCCGAACCGTCTACGTTGTTGGTCTGCTGTGTACGGGCTACGGAGGCGCGCAAGCCGGTGGTGAGCCACTTGTTGATGTCGTTGTCCATGTTGACGCGGAAAGAGAAACGCTCAAAGTCCGAACCGAATACAATACCGTCTTGCTGCATGTAGCCGCCGGAGAGCGAGTATTTCATGCTCTTCGAACCTCCGGAGATGTTTATCTGATGGTTGTGCATCGGGGCAGTGCGGAAGATTTCATTCTGCCAGTCGGTACCGCGGCTGAGGAGTGAGGGGTCTTTGAACTCTTCGCGTGCACCGAAGCCGATGGTGGCGGCGCGGAGGTTCTGGTAAACTGCATATTCGGGGAGTGTCAGTGTTTCCAGTTTCTTGGGAAGCTGTTGCAAGGCATAGTAACCTTCGTAGGAGACCTTCGTTTTGCCCTCTTCGCCCTGACGGGTGGTGATGAGTACTACACCGTTGGAGGCGCGGCTACCATAGATGGCTGTGGCCGATGCATCTTTCAATACTTCCATGGAAACGATGTCTGCAGGGTTGATGGAACTGAGCACGCTGCTGTTGCTGGTGTTGTTGCCTGAGATGGCTACACCGTCGATAACGTAGAGCGGTTCGTTGCCGTTCAAGGAGTTGATACCACGGATGCTGACCGAGATACCGCCACCCGGAGTTCCGGAATTCTGGGTCACCTGCACACCGGCGGCACGTCCTTGCAAAGCTTGGTCGAGCGAGGTGACTACGGACTTTTTCAGTTCGTCACCCGTCACGCTGACTACGGAACCGGTCAGGTCACTGCGTTTCATCGTACCGTATCCCACTACTACTACTTCGTCCAGCATCTCATTGTCTTCTTGCAGCAGTATGTCGATGCGGGTGGTGCGCTCTACTTTCACCTCTTTGGTGCGGTAGCCGATGTAAGAGACTATCAATGTTTGTCCCAGATTTGCCTGGATGGTGTAACGGCCGTCGATGTCGGTAATGCCGCCCGTATTGGTTTCTTTCACTTTGACGGTGGCTCCTACAAGTGGCTCACCGCCCGATTCTGATTTAACGATACCGGATACTGTTTTGGTTTGTCCATACGTGGAAACAATACCCAAACCTAGTAACACGATAACAAGCAATTGTCTCAATTTTGTCCATTCCCATTGAGAGCATACATTTGCGTGTAACTTCATAATACTTTAATTTAAGATTTAAAAATAACTGTTATTAAAAGCTACTGCAAATATGGAAAGTTATCATAATAGCATAGGTCTATCATGTCTCAAATAACATACCTTTATGTTTCAAGTTATCATTTTAGACTGCGGATGTAATCAGATGGTGATATTCCAAATTCATTCTTGAAGTTTACAGTGAACCTTTTTGGAGAACTGAATCCCACCTCATAGGCAATTTCTGCAATTTGTTTCTGGCTTTCCTTTAGAAGTTGCTTACTGCGCTTCAAACGGATAATCCGGATGAATTCTGCCGGACCTTTACCGGTGATACACATCAGCTTTTTGTAGAGATGGCTACGACTCAACCCCAATTCTGCTCCTAACATTTCCACAGAGAAGTCGGAATCACTCATGCGCTCTTCTACTATTTTGATAGCTTTTTCAATAAATTGTTCGTCTAGTGGAGTGATTGTTATTTCATTAGGTGTCACTTCTATTTTCTGACTGAATTTACGATGGCTTTTTTCTGTCCATTCAATAAATTTCCTGATGCGCAGCTTTAGTAATTTGAAGTCAAAAGGCTTTACGATATAGTCATCGGCTCCTTGCTCAAATCCTTCACTTTTGTATTCTTCTGCCATACGGGCTGTAAGCAATATAACGGGAATGTGGGACCATTGCATGTTTGTTTTGATTTGCCGACATAGCTCTGTTCCATTCATCACTGGCATCATGATGTCGCTTATTACAATATTGACACTGTTTTTTTCTAATATCTTCAATGCCTCTGCTCCATTGTAGGCAACCTGTATGGCGTATTCATCGGACAGGTATTCAGACATGAAACTACAGAAATCCTTGTTGTCGTCCACCAACAAGATGGTATACCGCAATTCTTCCGCATTTGGAACGGGAAGTTCATTCGGAGCTTTGTCATTGTTTAGCAGTTCCGGAAGTAATTCCTCCTTTTCACTGGCATATGTGACGATAGGCAATTTAACGGTAAATACGGAACCTTTAGGAAAATTGTCTGTAACGGAGATTGTTCCTTTGTGTAGATGTACATATTCGTTTGCAATATGCAGGCCGATTCCACTGCCGGTTTTTTCCGAAGTTTGTTGCACCTGATAAAAACGTTCGAAGATATGTTTCTTGTCTTTGTCTATGATACCTTGTCCGTTGTCTGCCACACAGATGCATACATTGTCATCTTCGCGATAAAGATGTACATTGATTTCTCCTTTATCAGGAGTGTATTTGAAGGCATTGGACAACAAGTTGTTCATTACTTTTTTTATTTTAACCGGATCGAAGGACATGTTCAGGTTTTCTACTTCGCACATGAAACAGAAGCTGATGGTATGGTCAAGAGCATACTCTTGAAAAGTACTGCAAATCTCGCGGATAAAGTTGACAATATCTCCCGATTTGTAATGAGCTGTCTCGGCTCCTACATCCAGTTTCCGGAAATCAAGCAGAGAGTTTATCGATGTAAGTAATTGTTGTGCATTTTTATTGATTGTATTTAGTTTTTTGCGTATTCCGTCATCCAGGGTTTCTGACAATAACATTTGTAACGGGCTAATGATAAGCGTCAGTGGTGTACGTAAATCATGGCTTATATTTGTAAAGAACTTTAGCTTCATCTCATTCAGGAGCAACTTTTGTTCTTGCTCCAGTTTTGCTCGTTGTTGCTCCAGTCTTATGTTGTGATGCTTTTTGAATCGGTATATTACATAGGATATTATACCAATGGCAAACAATATGTATAAGATGATAGCAACATTACATAAATATATTGGAGATGAAACGGTTATATTCAACTCACTAGCTTCGTCATTCCATATACCGTCACTGTTACAAGCTTTAATCAATAGTTTGTAATTGCCAGGAGGAAGGGTGGTGAAAGCTACTTTGTTCTCGTTTGTATAGTACCATTGGGTATTTAATCCTTCCAGTTTATAGGCATATCTTATTTTATCAGCATTCAGCAAATCGCCTGCGGCAAATTCGATGGAGATTAAATAATCGTCATATCTGACAGACAATGATGGGGTTCTGCCAAGTACAGTTGTTAATAGTTTACGCCCTTCATATATTGAGTCTACTTCTATATGTTGATTGCCAATGGTCAGATTTGTAAAATACACCTTTGCCAGCGGTCGGCTCTTTTCGGTCAGCTTGTTCGGATTTATAGATGTATAGCCACTGGTGCCTCCCAGCAGTAAATCTCCGCTGGACAATTTACAAGCGGAATGGGAGTTGAAATGATTTTCTGGCAATCCGTCTCTGGTAGAAAGATTCTTGAAAGAAAAGTCTACTCCTTCCTGGGTGTCTGGGGTTACTTCCAATATAGACAATCCGTTACTTGTTGCAAGCCACATGTTACCATGATTGTCTTGGGTTATACTGTTAATGAGATTGTCACACAATCCGTTGTTTACGTCGAACCAGTGTAGTGAATCATTTTTTAAGTCCCAGGCAGTCAATCCTTGTTTATGGGCTAACCACAATATATCTCTGTCGTCCTTGAATACAGTGGAAATGAAGAGCTGCTTGAATGGCTGTGTCTCTTTTCGATTGGCATAAATCATTTCGGGTTTTCTCGTCACGATGTCCATTACACAGAGTCCGTATGTAGTCCCGATATACATTTTGTCTCCATAGTCATAACAGATATTGAGTACATTGATATTATTCCCATCAGGTAGTAGATAACTTGTCGCAGTATTTGCGTCCGGATTAAAACAAACCAAAGTTTCCAGTACATAACCTATCCATAAGTTTCCATATCGGTCTTCCTTCATACTCCATACGCCACTGTATGGCAGTTGGCTGTTCTCTGGAGTAAAATGGCGAATACTGTTGTTCTCATAGCAGAACAATCCGTCTTGATAACTTCCTGCCCAAATCCGTCCTTTATGGTCTTCGAGAAGACTGATGATGGCTATGTCGGGGATGGATAGTTTGCGAATGGCAAATCCTTTTTGCTTTTCTTTTACATAAAGTCCGTTCCCATCTGTTCCCAGCCAAATGTTTCCGGCCTTATCCTCTAAAATGGAGGCTATATCACCGCATTCTTTATGCTGGGTATCAATAAATTCATGGAAGCTTTCGTGATAATAAGAAACTCCTTTTTTGAAATTTCCTAACCAAATGACGCCTGAATCATCACGGTAGATTGTATTTATTCTGTTGGAAGCAAGGGATGTGGAAGACATAGGGGTATTCAGGAGGTTGACAAGGTTATCATTTACGTAGTCATAAATGAATACTCCTTTATGGTCCGTTCCTATCCAGACATGTCCGTTCGAGTCATCCAGTATGCTCCTTACCGCATTACTTTTTGTCTCTATTTTGGAATGGAGATTGATTTGGTTCCATTCCGATTTTATGTTTTTCTTATAGAATATTTGTTCATCGGTATATGAATATAGCCAGATGCCTCCATGATAATCAGTGTATATGTGCTTTTCGATAATAGAGTTGGAGGGTAAGCTGATGTTATCTACCCGTTTACATTTCTTTGCGTTGTTCTCTAGTTTCAATAAGGTCGAATTCCAAAGAAGATATAGGTTTTCACCATCATCGCTGATACTCAGTTCCGGAGTTTCTTCTGGAAAGTTTTCTATTTTGAATGTTTTAAGGGTTTTATGAGAAAAATTGAAGTAAAAAGCATTTTGGCCTTGCAGTACCCATAAATTGTGTCTTTTGTCAACATGTACTTTGTAGGTACCATTTATCTGGATGCCTATTTTAAGGAGGTATGAGGGAATATCGGTAATGAAGTTGTCTTTGTCTCGGTCGTATATACAATATCTTGCCTCGCTTCCAATCCACAAATTGCCCAAACCGTCTTCCTGTAAGTTCCAGATGTCGTTAGACAATAAAGAATGGATGTCTTTTTCTTTGGGTTGATACACTTTAAAGCTATATCCGTCGTATCGGTTCAATCCATTGGCGGTCCCTATCCATAAAAAGCCTTCACAGTCTTTCAATATGGTTTTTACGTTATTGTTTGAAAGCCCGTTTTCTACTTTCAGATGGCGAAATACATACGGAGTTTGTCCTGCTAACGGCAGATAAGCCAGTAACAGAATAATGAGGGGGAACACTAATTTGTGTAAATAGTTTGTAAAAGACATACTATATAATCTGAAATTGAATTCTCAAAGATAGCAATATCTTATTTAAATAAACGTAAATATGTTGCATTAATAGGTCTGTAATGTTGCATCGCGGTCGTATAAGTCTTAAACATGCCATCCGTTTGTTGTCTTGCGTGTCTTGAAGTGTTTTTCTCATTTATTATTCAACATTTATTTCATACCTTTGCAGGGAAGGACTGGTTCCTGCCAATATGATTAACCTTCTAATACTTTATCGAAAATGAACAGATTCATCATTTTATTTTTATTCTCTTTGGGAATATTGTCAACATGTGTATTTGCCGTAGAGGTGATTCCACTGAATGAAGGATGGAATTTCCACCGGGGTTTTCAGGCACCTGCTTCGGAAATAGTGAAGGTTACTTTGCCTCACACTTGGAATGCGGGCGATGGCATGTTTGGCAATGCCGATTATTATAGGGGATTATGCAATTACAGTCGTAAGTTGTCTGTTCCTGCCCATTATCGGGGCAAACGTTTTTTCTTGAAAGTGATGGCTGCACAGACGGTTGCCGACATTTTTATCGACCATCATTTTGTGATGCAACATAAGGGTGGTTATACGGCATTTGTGGCAGAATTGACTGATTTCCTGGTCCCGGGAACAGAAAGTGTATTGGAAATTCGTGTCAGCAATGCTCAGACTATGGATGTCGCTCCCATTTGCGGCGACTTCAATATGTTTGGTGGGTTGTATCGGGGGGTGGAACTGCTGGTGACGGAGGATGTCTGCATAGAACCTGCTTATTATGCCTCTTCAGGTGTATTCTTCACTCAGTCCGATGTATCGGAGAAAAAGGCCCATTTGAAAATTGAAGCACTGCTTTCGGCAAGGGAAACTACTGTGACCGGTTGCGAGGTGGAGTTTCGACTATATGACAAGGAAAAGTTGCTTTGCCGTGTTGCCAGTGCAGAGGTGGGTGAGGATAAAAAGGTGATGATGGACATAGTGCTTGAAAGGCCTCATTTGTGGGATGGAGTGAAGAATCCCTATTTATATAAAGGAGTGGTGATATTGCGTAAGGATGGAAAAGAGATAGACCGCCGCGAAGAAGAGATAGGTTTCCGCTACTTTCATGCCGATGCGGAGAAAGGTTTCTTCCTGAATGGAAAGCCTTATCGCTTGAATGGCGTGAACCGGCATCAGGATAGGGCAGAACGCGCTTCGGCATTTTATCCGCAAGACCATGATGAAGATTTGGACTTGATGCAGGAAATGGGATGCAATGCCGTGCGTCTTTGTCACTATCCGCAAGCCAAATACATGCATCAACAGATGGACAAGCGGGGACTGGTGGCATGGGCTGAGATTCCTTTTGTCAATGTTTATGTGAATAATCCTGCTTATGATGAAAACTTGCGCCTGCAATTGAAGGAACTGATTTTACAGAACTACAATCACCCCTGCATTTTGTTCTGGGGGCTGTTCAATGAGATAAATTCCGGTTGGCTGGACCGTCCTTCGCGTATGGCGGCAGAGCTTCATGCTTTGGCCCGTCAGTTGGACCCGAGCCGTCCCACTATGGGAGCCAGTAATCAGGATGACGACTTCAACGGATTCACCGACCTGATTGCTTTCAACAAGTATTTCGGCTGGTATGGCGACAACATGGATGACATGGGGCGCTGGATAGACCGCGAGCATGCAGCACATCCGGAGCGGAAGATGGGCATCAGCGAGTATGGTGCCGGGGCATGCGTATTCCAGCAGGAGGACTCGCTGAGGCATCCGGAACCGTGGGGGCAATGGCATCCCGAAAACTGGCAGACTTATTATCATGTGGAGAATTGGAAACAGCTTCAGGAACGCGAATTCTTGTGGTGCAACTTCATCTGGTGCATGTTCGACTTTTCGGCGGCAGGCCGTAGGGAGGGATCCATTATGGGACGCAACGATAAGGGGCTGGTGACTTACGACCGGAAAATAAAGAAAGATGCCTTTTACTTTTATAAGGCAAACTGGAATCAAGAAGATAAGTTTGTATATATCGCAGGAAAACGATTGGTAAACAGAACCCGCAAAACCGTTGATGTGCAAGTATTCAGCAATAGCGGAGCTGCCAAATTGTATATCAATGGCAAAGCATATGGGACTGCAAAACCTGATTCCGTAAATGTACTGGAATGGAAAGGCATTGTATTGGATACCGGTGAAAATAGAATTGAAGTCAGGAACAAATATGGAGCGGATTGTTGTGTATGGATATGTCCTTTTTAATTTTCATCAGGCGCGGAATGTATAGGAGAGCCACGGGGAATAATGAACCGTGAAATGCTGTACAGTCTGCGCCTGATAGCTTTAATATGTGATTTTCTGTAAATCCGTATTCGGTCCGTGGACTACCAGTTTCCCGTCTGGTTGGATGTCTATGAGGTCGATGAATACCATTCGTTCGTCACCGGTGGTTTCGGTGCGTCCATGGTAGACACAGTAGAGCCGATTGTGAATGTCGATGAGCATACAATGCCCGGTTCCGGTCACGATGCCGCCTTGCTCTGTGTTCTTTTGCAGCACCGGATTGTTGGCAGCCTTTGTGAATGGGCCTAAAGGACTTTGGGAGGTTGCATAGCCCACCGCATAATTCTTTCCTCCGAAGAAGTTTGCAGAGTAAAGCATGTAATAGAGATTCCCGTGTTTCACCATATACGAACCTTCTGTCCAGCGTCTGTTGACCTCATGTGTAGTCACCGAACGGTTCTCCCATTTCGCTTGAGGGTCGTCCATCGTTTTGGGCGGGCAAAGCAATGCTACCGGCTCTCCGATGACACCGGAGAAATCCGGTTTCAGCTCCACGCCGTAAATCCAGCTCTCCTCAATCTCGTCAAACCAGCCCTTTGTTTTGGCCCATGCTGAGACTTCGCTCTCGACGGCATGTTTGTAGCAGCAGCGGGAGTAGTAGAGGTAGGTCTTTCCGGATGCATCGTCAAAGAGTATGTTTGCGTCGATGATAGGATAGCCGGGGTCGAATACCGGGCGGTCGGACAAATCTTTGAAAGGCCCGGTGGGTTTATCGGCTACGGCTACGCCGATACGGAAGTTCTCTTGCTCCTGAGTGGGGTTTTCCTTCCAGTTGGCGCTGAACCATAAGTAGTATTTGCCGTCGCGCTCATACACTTCGGGCGCCCAGAAACAGTCGGTGGCCCATGAGTCGGATGTGCCGCCTTGATAGACGGGACCCTCATCTTTCCATGTCACCAGGTCATCGGAGGAATATACTTTGAAGCCGTTCTGTACTCCCCCCGTCCCGTACATATAGAATTTCCCGTCGGAAGCTTTCAGGAGGAACGGGTCTCCGAAGGCCATGGGAAGTGGGTTCTGATATACTACTTTCTTCTTATCTCCGCATGATGCTGACAGCAGAGCCAATAAGACCAGTGCCAATGTGAAAAGGGTGTGCTTCATCTTGTTAGAATTTAAATGTTGAAGTAACGAAAAGTGTTTGTATCTGCAAAGTAAACACAATATAGGGAAAGCTGCAAGGAAATTAGATAGAATGCAAGCTTTTCATTATTTTTGTGCATCATTCTAAATAATTCTTTGATGGGACAGTCATTTTCGGATATATCGCTATACCACGAGTACCGGTCGGTGAAGGAGAAAGAACATTTGGTGTCACAGAAAACCTGGGACGACCTCAATCTGGATGACTTTTTCGAATGGGCCGACCGTACCTCTTCTTGTGTGGGCCGACAGTACCTCTACGACTTGTTGCATTACAACCGCCTTTCGGAGATTTCGGAACAGGAGGAAGTGATTCGCGAACTCTCTGCCGACAAGGAGTTGCGTGCAGAAATCCGGTCGGAGTTGCAGAAACTGGATACGCCGGATGCTTGCGCCATTGCATCGTTGTTTTCCATTTCCCATCCCATATATTCCCGCCGCTTTTACCGTTTGCTAAGTATATTGCAGTTCGTGCCTTTTGTTTTGTCAGGGATGGTTTATGTTACATCTTCGCTTTACGTTCTGGGGTTATTGTGTATATCGGTATTGGTGAACATGGTATTGCACTATCGCAGCAAGGCACGGATTCAGGGCTATTTCTTTTCCATCCCTCAGTTATGGCTGCTGCTCAGGCAAGCGGAGAGGCTGGCACAGATTCCGTTGTGTGTATCGGTGCATCGGGATATCCAAAAGACTTTGCAGGCGCTGCGTCCGTTACGAAAGCAACTTTCCACTTTCCGTTTCAGTATCAAGCTGGAGAGCGACATCGCCATTCTTGCTTATTTCTTCATCGAGATGGTGAATGTGTTTTTCCTGCGGGAGGTTATTCCGGTTTCCAAGGCTTTCTTTCTATTGCAGGGCAGGCAAGAACAGATTGAAGAGGTTTTCCGCTATTTTGGATTGGTGGATGCGCTTTGCTCTGTTTCCGAGCTTCGGGATGGGCTGCCCTATTATACTCTTCCGGAAGCTTGTGACGAGGGTGAAACGCTTCATGCAGAGGGCCTTTATCATCCGCTTATAGAGCATTGTATCCCCAATGACATTACGCTTTGTGGCAGTTCTGTCCTTGTTACCGGCTCCAATATGTCTGGTAAGACAACCTTTATCCGTGCTATCGGACTTAACCTGCTTTCCGCACAAGTGTTCCATACTTGTTTCGCCCGCAGTTTTCGTTTTCCCATGGATACCGCATTGTTTTCTGCTATCCATCTGGAGGATAGTCTGATGGAAGGAAAAAGTTTCTTTCTGCAGGAGGTACAGATTGTTCGAGAGATGCTGGAGGTCGGAAAGGGACGTAGGCAGCTTTTCCTGCTGGATGAGTTGTTCAAAGGGACGAACACGGTGGAACGGATAGCTATAGCCAAAGCTGTGCTATCTGCTTTGGCACACAAGAACAGTATCGTGTTTGCTTCCACTCACGACGTTGAACTGGCTTCCTTACTTGAGAACGAATATGAATCGTTTCATTTTTGTGAATGTGTTGCCGACAATACCTTGTCTTTTGATTATAAGCTGAAACCGGGACCGGCGACGGAACGTAATGCCATCCGGATTATCGAGATGTGCGGTTATCCGAAGGAAGTGGTCGGGGAAGCGTATCGGCTGGCTAAAAAACATGTTTTATAGTTTTACTTCTAATTGTTCCTTATTCCAATCGTTACTATATTGTCTGTTCAATATCTTCTGGAAGGGGTAATCTTTTAAGTTATCCAATTAGAAGGTTTATGTTCTTTTCTTTCATCTTTTCGATATTCTCTTCCGAGATATTGCTGTCTGTGATGAAAGAATTTACCATAGATATTGAACCTAAACTGGCAAATGCACTAATTCCTATCTTGGAGGAATCAGCTACCAGAATGACTTCCTCGGCGGCTTTTATCATGGCCGATTTAACCATCAGATCGCTGAGGCTCGGATAGGTCAGACTCATGTCTGGGGATATTCCTGCTGTGGCAAGGAATAGTTTGTTGGCATGGAAACCTTTGAGTGAATCGGCTGCCATCTTTCCTGTCAATGAAAGGGTGGGTGCTTTGAATTCTCCTCCTGTCACAATGAGGTTGATGCCTGGATTTTCGCCCAATATAAGTGCTATGTTCAGAGCATTGGTAATGACGGTCAGCTCTTTGTATTGTGTAAGTAGTTTGGCTATTTCTGTGGTAGTAGAACCGGAGTCGAGAATGATACATTCACCTTCACTGATAAACGACGCTGCTTTTTGGGCTATTTCTCTTTTTTCCTCAATATGGGTCTGATTGAAAACCTTTCCGGTTTTTGCAAATGAGCCCACATCCTTCAGGAAGGCTCCGCCGTGTTCTCTTTGGATATACCCTAATTTTTCAAGGGCTTCCAGGTCTTGTCTGATTGTTACATCCGTTACATTGAAAATCCTGCTTAATTCTTGAACTTTTGCATGCCCGTCTTCGCGGATAAGGTCCAGAATCTTGACTCTTCTTTGGTTTAGTGCCATATCTACTTTATATATTGTTGTTTCTACGATAATCCTGTATATCTTTGATCGCTATAATCTTCAGTCGGAACTTTTTTGCCATTTCAAGTAGTTGTGGCAAGCGGGCCATTGTCCCATCCTGGTTCAGTATTTCAATGAGAGCGCCGCCGGGTGTCAATCCTGCCATTCTTGTCAGGTCGAGTAATGCTTCTGTATGTCCGTCACGTCCCAATACTCCGTCCTCATGTCCGTAAAGGGGGAAAATGTGTCCGGGACGTGCCAGTTCCGAGGGCTTTATATTACCGGTAACCAAAGCACGTATGGTAGCGGAGCGGTCATAGGCGGAAACTCCCGTTGTGCAGCCATAGCCCTTCAGATCGACGGACATGGTGAACGGCGTGCCTAAAAGGGAAGTGTTGTCTTCCGACATTGGGGGCAGTTGGAGTTCTTTGCAACGTGAACGCGGTAGCGGTACACAAAGAAGCCCTCTTCCGTGTGTAATCATGAAGTTAACAATGTCAGGAGTTATTTTTTCACCGGATACAATAAAATCGCCTTCGTTTTCTCTATTTTCATCATCGACAACTATCACTATTTTCCCTTGTCGAACCGCTTCTATTCCTTCGTCTACAGTATTGAGCATTGTATAATCATTTAATTTTTCCGCAAAGGTAGTCAGAAAAAGTCAAATGAAAGTCTATTCTTGCTGTTTTTCTTCTTTTTTATTCTATATATTATCTTTTGCACTGTAGTTCCTTTCTCTTTTTTATTTATTTGTTTCGTTTTTCGCCCTGGTCTAATTATAAAACATGTTAATAAACAATGGAAAACTTTTGTTTTCTTTCGTTTCGTGGTTTTTATTTGTTTTCTTTGCAAAGAAATGAAAGCAAATAAGCTATGAAAACAAAAGAATTGACTCTTCAATCAGAAAGGAATCGAAAAAGATTAATTGAAATTATCTATAAGGCAAAAGCCGGTCATATCGGCGGAGATTTGTCTTGCCTCAATGTTCTTACGGCTCTTTACTTTGATGTGATGAATGTGAATGCGGACAGTCCTAAAGATGATTTGCGTGACCGTTTCATTTTGAGCAAGGGGCATTGTGTGGAGGCTTTGTATGTGACGCTGGAATCCAAAGGGTTTATAACAGAAGGCATTTTGGATACATTGGGACAATATGGCTCTATCCTTTCGGGACATCCCACTATCGGAGTTCCGGGTATTGAAGTGAATACCGGAGCCTTGGGACATGGTTTGTCTGTTGGGGTAGGTATAGCGATAGCTGCCAAAATGGACAACAGGGATTATAAAACCTATGTGTTGATGGGGGATGGTGAACAGGGTGAAGGTTCCATCTACGAAGCAGCAATGGCTGCCCGGCAGTATAGATTAGATAATTTGGTGGCTATAATAGACCGTAATCATTTGCAGATTAGCGGAAATACGGAAGATGTGATGGGAATTGATGATATCCATGATCGCTGGACGGCATTCGGCTGGGAGGTAAAGGATATGAATGGTGACGACATGGAAGATATTATCCGGACTTTCCGTTCCATTGATTATGCAAACCGTCACCCTCATTTGCTGGTGGCTCATACGACAAAAGGGAAAGGAGTATCTTTCATGGAAGGGGTAGCTAAATGGCATCATGGGGTTCCGAGTAACGAACAGTATGAACAGGCCATTCAAGAAATATCAGAAAGAATTAAGGATTTAGAATATAATTGATATGATAGCTTGCAGAAAAAGTTTCACCGACACTTTGTTGTCATTGGCTCGGATGGACAAGGACATCATTGCTGTGACGACGGATGCCCGTGGCTCGGTGACGTTAAATGATTTTGCCAAAGAATTGCCGCAGCAATTCGTGGAGTGTGGTATTGCGGAGCAGGATGCTGTGGGTATTTCAGCCGGGTTGGCTCATAGCGGAAAGAAAGTGTTTGTATGTGGTCCGGCTTGTTTTTATGTGGCTCGTAGCTTGGAACAGGTAAAGGTGGACTTGGCTTATAGCCAGAACAACGTAAAAATATTGGGAGTAAGTGGAGGAGTAGCTTACGGAGCTTTGGGGGCTACCCATCATAGCTTACACGACATTGCCGTGCTGCGTACTTTTCCCGGAATGAATATCGTGTTACCTTGCGATGCCCGACAGACTAAAAAACTGGTTGAGCTTTTGGTTGATTATCCCGAACCGGTTTATGTACGTGTAGGTCGTGCAGCAGTTCCCGATGTCTATGAAAATGATGATTTTGATTTTGCCATAGGTAAGGCCAACATGTTGCTGGACGGAACAGATCTGACTATTATCGGAACCGGTGAAACCGTATACCACACACGTCAGGCGGCTTTGAAGTTACGCGAATATGGTATTTCGGCCCGGGTATTGGATATGTCCTCTATTAAACCTTGTGATGAGGAAGCTGTTTTGAAAGCCGCTTCCGAAACCGGGCGAATCATCACGGTTGAGGAGCATAGCCAGTATGGAGGTCTTGGGGCGATGGTGACTGAAATCATATCCGAGCATCCCGTACCGGTGAAAATCCTGGGTATCCCTGATGAGAATGTGGTGCATGGGAACTCCCTGGAAATTTTTGCCCATTATGGACTCGACTCATCCGGTATCGTGAAAACTGCCCTTGACTTCCTTAAGTAACTCCGATTCGATAAATTTGAAATCAATTAGCCTTTAATAATACCTGAAATGGAAAACCTGATAATTGCAATAGACCAAAGCACCTCGGCTACCAAAGCCATGCTATTCAATGAGAGGTGTGAAATGCTGAGGCGCGTCAATGTCACCCATGAACAATATTATCCCAAATCCGGATGGGTGGAGCATGATGCTGAAGAAATTTATCGGAATGTACAGAAAAGTATAGCCGAACTGATAAAGGAGGAAGTGGCAGACAATATGTATTCGTTGGCCATCACCAATCAACGTGAAACAGTGGTTGTATGGAATAAGCATACGGGCAAACCGATATGCAATGCTGTGGTATGGCAATGCATGCGTGGTGCTGATATCTGTAATGAGTTGAAAGCCAGTGGGTACAGCGAAATAGTACAGGCGAAAAGCGGTTTGCTATTGGATCCTTATTTCTCAGCCAGTGGTGTGAAGTGGATACTTGACAATGTGGAAGGAGCCCGTCAGGCTGCTGATAACGGTGACTTATTGATGGGAACCATTGATACGTGGCTGATTTGGAAATTGACTGATGGTAAACGCCATGTGACAGATTATACCAATGCTTCCAGGACTCTTTTGTTTAATATTCATACGATGCAATGGGACAGTGACCTGCTGGAGCTATTTACCATCCCCGAAACTATGATGCCTGAATTACTGCCATGTGATGCTGTTTTTGGAGAAACTACGGTGGGAGGATTATTTAAGAATCCTATTGTCATAGCCGGTGTATTGGGGGATTCACACGGTGCACTGGCCGGTCAGATGTGCTTTGAAGAAGGGCTGGGCAAGGTCACTTATGGAACCGGCTCATCAGTGATGGTGAATATTGGTGAAAAAGCTGCCGTTGCTCCCCGTGGATTGGTCACTTCCATCGGTTTTGCCGCACTTGGAAAAATATTCTATGCTTTTGAAGGCAATATCCATTGTACTGGTGCTACCATCAAGTGGCTAGAACAGAGATTGCAGATGATTAGTTCGCCAGACGAAGCGGAAGAGTTGGCGGCTACAGTAAAAGACAATGGAGGTGTGTATGTCGTACCGGCTTTTGCCGGGTTGGGAGCTCCTTGGTGGCAAGGGGATGTAAAGGCTGCCATTTTAGGGATGACCTTAGGTACCGGGAAACCGCATGTTCTCAGGGCAGCACTTGAATCCATAGCCTATCAAGTGAATGATTTGGTCAGAGCGATGACCAGTCAGGCAGGTATAAAGCTGAAAGAAGTCAGAGCCGATGGAGGACCTACAAAAAATAAATTCCTGATGCAGTTCCAGGCCGACTGCTTACGTGTACCGATCAATTGTTCGGATGTTGAAGAAGCTTCGGCCTTGGGAGCCGTTGTAATGAACGGAATGGCTCGCAAGATATGGACGAGCTTTGAGCAGGTGTCCGTATTACGCCGGAGCCGCTACCGCATAGAGCCGCAAAGTAACCTATCACAGGTAGAAAAATGGTGTGAAGGCTGGTTGAAAGCGGTAAACCAATTAATCAGATAAATATTTTCAAAGTATAATTTAAATACCCACTATCTACAATGAAAAACAAGGAAAGAATGTGTTTCGGTATAATTATCGGCACTCGTGCTTATTTTAATTCAGAATTGGCTAAAGATGTTCGCAAACAATTGTTGAAAACACTTGCCGACGAAGGCTATGATTATGTGATCTTACCTGAAGACGCTACTCCTACCGGCAGTAGCAGTATTGAAACCCGCGAAGACGGATTGAAGTGTGCGGAACTGTTCCGACAGAATCGTGACCGCATTGACGGTATCATAGTTTCCCTGCCCAACTTTGGCTTTGAGATTGGAATCATCAATGCTATCAGCGTGGCCGATTTGAATGTCCCCGTTTTGGTACAGGCTTGTGACGACGAGAACGACAAGGTGGATCTGGACAGCCGCCGTGATGCTTTTTGCGGTAAGATTTCTGTTTGTAACAATCTGTATCAATATGGCATACCTTTTACAGATACCACGCTACACACCTATTCTATATACTCCGAATTACTGGCCAAGGATATCAATAAGTTTGCTGGTATCTGTCGTGTAGTCAATGGCTTGCGCCATGCACGTATCGGTGCTATCGGTGCTCGTCCGGCTGGTTTCCAGACTGTACGTGCAAGTGAGAAACTGTTACAGAAGAGTGGCATTACAGTCGTTCCGGTCGACCTTTCTGAAATACTCGGTGCTGCCCGTAAGATTGAGGATACGGATGCGGAGTTGCTGAAGAAGCTTGAAGAAATTAAGTGCTATGCGGCAGTTCCCAAGGAATATAGTGACAAGCTGGTGCTTCAGGCAAAATTCGGTGTGGCTGTAGAACGTTGGATCGAAGCCAATCAGATTGATGCTGTTGCTGTTCAGTGTTGGGACTCTTTGGAACAAAATTATGGTTGTGCAGCATGTGTGACAATGAGTATGCTGGGTGAAAAATTACTTCCTGCCGCTTGTGAGGTAGATATTGCCGGCGCTGTGTCCATGTATGCTTTGACATTGGCAGCGCAAGGTCAATCGGCATTGCTTGACTGGAATAACAATTTTGCAGAAGACCGGAACAAATGTGTATGTACCCATTGCGGTAACTTCCCGAAATCGTTTGTCAGAAATGACTTGAAGCTTGGTACACTGGGCGTTTTGGGACGTACGCTGGGCAAGGTCAATACATTCGGTGCCGTATATGGTAAAGTGACCAAAGGTGATTTCACATTCTTCCGTATTTCCACAGATGATACAAAAGGCGCTATCAAGGCTTATTTGGGTACTGGTGAAATCACGGATGACCCGTATGGAATGGATGGATGCATAGCTGTCACCAAGGTGAATAACTTGCAGACTCTGATGAAGTATATTTGTAAAAATGGTTTTGAACATCATGTGGCTATGGTTCGCAATGATGTGAAGGAAATTCTGAACGAAGCCATCGAGGACTATTTGGGCTGGAATCTATATGTGCATGAATGAAAAGTAAACACACGGTAAACAACAGAAGATAAATTATGATACTTGTTGACAACTATATTTTGGCCATTCTGTGTTGTGTCTATTGCTGCCTCTGTTGGGGCTCTTGGGCGAATACGCAGAAGATGGTGACCTCGAAAAGCTGGAGTTTCGAGCTTTTCTATTGGGACTTGGCTTTCGGTTTGTTTTTCACGGCTCTGTTGGGGGCTCTGACATTGGGAAGCTTGGGAAGTGAAGGCCGTACTTTCTTTGAGGACTTGGCGGCAATGGACTGGAACAGTATGAAGTATGCACTGTTGGGTGGTATTGTCTGGAATTTCGGTAATATCTTTCTGACGGCAGCCATCGCTGTGGCCGGTATGTCGATAGGGTTTCCCATTGGCGGAGGCTTAGCCTGGATAGGCGGTATAATTTTTAATTATCTGCTGATAACTTTGGCCGGTGAAGTATACCCCGGAAACCAGGCATTGCTTTGGATAGGGGTAGTTGTTATCATTGTAGCCATCTGCATTTGCGGGAAGGCTTATGGAAAGATGTCGGCGAGTCAGGCATCCACCCCTAAAAAAGGTATCTTATTGGCTATTGTGGCAGGATTGGCCATCATGTTTTTCTATGGATTGGTTGTAAAATCACTCGATCCCCAGTATGTTGCGGGTGGTACGGGAACACTGACTCCCTATACCGGCGTATTTTGCTTTGCCGCCGGTGTCCTTATCACTACTCCCATTTTCAATACGTTTGCCATGAGTCATCCGGCTCAAGGAAACAAGGTCACAATGAAGGACTATCTGAAAGGTGATACCCGTACACACCTGATCGGTATGTTGGGCGGCTTTATCTGGATGAGCGGTATGGTGGTCAGCTTTATGGGAGCCGGATCAGCCAATCCGGCCATAGCCTATGCGCTGAGCAATGCCGCACCGGTGGTAGCCATGATTTGGGGATTCTTTGTATGGAAAGAGTTCAAAGGAGCTCCCAAAGGAACTGTACCTATGATTGCGACTATGTTTGTACTCTTTGTTGTGGGGCTGGTACTGATTACGCTTTCAAACTGATATTTTAATTCATTGTTAACCCAAAATAATAATAAATGAAAACGATTGTAAGACAAATTAAACAGAAAAGGTTAATGGTCTTGGTGCTGTTCCTTTTGGTAGGTATGACATCTGTTTTTGCACAGAAACATGTAAGTGTATCTGGCAGAATCACCGATGAACTTAATGAACCGATGATTGGTGTAAGTGTATTGGAAAAAGGTACGACAAATGGTGTCATAACTGATTTGGATGGTAATTATACCTTGTCGGTGAATGAGGGCGCCACTATCGTCTTTTCGTATATAGGTTATGTGACCCAGGAAAAGAAAGCCGCTGCGGGTACTATGAATATAGTACTGAAAGAAGATAACAAGACCTTGGATGAAGTGGTTGTAGTGGGATATGGTGTACAGAAGAAAAGCTCCGTAACGGGGGCCATCTCTTCCGTAAAGGCTGAAGATTTTGAAAATCGTACCATTACCAATGCCGAGCAGGCCTTGCAGGGTAAGACAGCCGGTGTGCAAATTATTTCTGCATCTGCGGCTCCTGGTTCGAATCCCGCCATTCGTATCCGTGGATATAGCAGTAATGCCAGCTCAGATCCTTTGTATGTAGTCGATGGTCTGCGTACGAAAGACATCAGCAACCTCGATCCGAACGATATTGAGAGTATGGAAGTATTGAAGGATGCTGCCTCTGCTGCTATCTATGGCGCCCAGGCCGGTAACGGTGTTGTCTTGATTACCACCCGGAAGGCAAAAAAGGGAGTCCGCCGTATTTCTTATGATTTCCAGTTGTCCTCCCAGTCTTTGGGTCGTACTCCTGATATTCTGAATGCTCAGGAATACGTCAATTATATGACTGAAGGCAATCTTATTCCCAGAGAAACAATAGATAGGTATTGGGATGGAAAGACAAATACTGATTGGGTGAAAGAAACGTTTGAATCATCCATGATGCAACGTCACAATGTCAATTTCCAAGGGGCCAATGATAATGGTTCACTGTTTGCATCGCTTTCTTATTTAAGCAACAATGGTCCCATTGTAGGCAATAAGGACGTTTTTGACCGTATTACCGGCACTGTCAATGCAGATTATAAAGTAAAGGATTGGTTGAAGTTCACGACAAACAATTCATTTTCCCGTTATCATGTACAGTCTGTAAGCGAAGGCTCAGCAACCGGTTCTTTGATGCTGTCTGCCATTCAGCTTGACCCTCTTACTCCAGTTACCTATACACCGGATAAACTGCCCGACACTATGATTAATTATATGAACCAAGGGCATACCTTGCTTCAGAATGCCAATGGTGATTATTATTCTATTTCCCCTTATGGTGACTCCAATAATATCAATCCGTATATTATGCGTGACCGTGGTACAACGAAAAGAGATGGTTTTGTGTTCAGCGGCTCCACTTATCTGGATTTTACTCCGATTAAAGAGCTGGTCATCACTTCACGTTTGGGATACCGTTATACTTACAGCAATTCCTACGGCTATGTTATGCCTAACATTACCTGCTCTGACCTTTATCAGGACTATGTATCGGTAAGTGCGACAAGCTCCAACACCACGTACTGGCAATGGGAAAACTTTGCCAACTATACCAAGACATTTGCAGATAAGCACAATGTAAACGTGATGCTTGGTATGTCCTATTCTTCCAATACTTCCTTTGGAGTGACGGGAGGAATCAATGGTAGCCGTTCCGGCGACAAGGTTGATTTGGGTATTACCAAGTTGGATCCCAATTATGCCTATTTTGCTTTTCGGACCGGTACTGCCACCCGTACGGTAAGTGGTGGAGAGAAACGGAGGTATGCCAATCTTTCTTACTTTGGCCGGGCATCTTATGACTATGCAGGCAAGTATTTTGCCCAATTCACCCTTCGTGCGGATGCAGCCGACTTGTCTATCCTTCCTTTGCAGAAACGTTGGGGCTATTTCCCGGCTGTGTCTGTCGGCTGGGTACTTTCCAACGAGAAATTTATGGAAAACCTCAAGTCAATCTCTCATTTGAAGTTGCGTGCAAGCTGGGGACAGAATGGTAGTATCGCCGGTTTGGCAGACTATATGTATGATGCTACGATTTTGTCTGGAATCAATTATCCAATGTCCGGTGATGTGTCTTATGAAACAGGTTCGTTGCCATCTGCAACCGGTAACTATGATTTGAAGTGGGAAACTTCCGAACAGATAGACTTGGGTATTGACCTCCGGATGCTGAATGACCGTTTGAGCTTCGGATTTGACTATTATGAGAAGAAAACCAAAGACTTGATTGTAACCGGTATTACTCCTTCTTTGATTGTGGGTAACACTACTTCACCTATGAATGCGGGAAATGTCAAGAACAGCGGATTTGAGTTTGAACTCTCATGGCGTGATCATATCAAAGATTTCAGTTATAGTGTAAAAGCTAACATCGCTACTTTGAAGAATAAAGTAACTTATCTTCATGAAACATTGGAGCGTATTGCCAGTACAACAAGTGCAGGTATCGGCACTATGAATTATTTTGAAGAAGGACATCCCATTTGGTACATGCGCGGTTATGAGTGCACGGGTATTGATCCGCAAACGGGTGACCCAATATTCAAAGACAAGAATGATGATGACATTATTGGAGATGCCGACCAGACAGAAATCGGTTCTGCCATTCCCGACTTTACTTATGGTATTACTTTGACAGCTGCCTGGAAAGGCCTTGACCTGACAATCTTTGGTTCCGGTTCTCATGGCAATGATGTGTTTGCCGGCTATAACCGTACTTCCCGTATGAAAGCGAATACCTTGAAGGAATTCTATGACGGACGGTGGACTGCTGTGGGAGACAATGCAAAATATGCCCGTTCCAATCCCAGCAATTATGATAAGTATTTAAAGAGCTCCAAATTTGTATTCGACGGTTCATATTTTAAAATCAAGCAGATACAGTTGGGCTATAACCTGCCTAAGAATTTGTTGAAGCAGGTGGGTTTGAGTAACCTTCGTTTGTATTGTTCTTTAGACGACTTCTTCACATTTACCAAATATCCCGGATTTGATCCTGAATTTACGAGTACAGGCAATGCGATGGGTTTGGATATGGGCTCTTATCCGTCCAGCAAGAAAGTCGTGCTCGGTCTTAACGTAGTATTTTAATCTTTAATTCAATACGAAATATGAAAGCAAAATATATTTTATCAAGTCTGTTACTTGCCGGCTGCACTTTCTTTTCCTCTTGTGAGGACAATCTGGATATTTCGCAGCATGGGGTAAGCACTTTCGAAAATTTCTATAAAACGGATGCCGATGCGGAAGAAGCCATTATAGCCTGCTATAGCAATTGGAAGGACACCTATGCGCCTGCGTTCTGGCTGAAGAATCTTCTTTCTGACGATTGCTATTCGGCAGGGGAAAGCTGGACGGCTGCCAGTGCACAGTTGCTGTCGACTTATACGTTCGACTCTGATTTTTCCCATATTAAAACGTTGTATACGAATCTTTATAAAGTGATTTATGCCGCCAACATTGTTTTGCAGTATGTAGGCGATGATTCTGAGGTTAAGCTTCGTGCACGTGCAGAGGCAAAGGTTTTCCGTGCGATGTCCTACATCGAATTGATCAGTCTTTGGGGAACTCCGCCGTTGGTGGACCATCCGTTGAAAGCAAACGAATATTCCCAGGCAAATGGTAATACAGAGGCGCTTTGGGCATTGGTGAACCAAGATTTGACCGAAGCTGTCAACAGTGGCAATTTGGAGGAAAAGACAAGCTTGGACAACTTTACCTATCGTATCACCAAACAATTTGCACAAGCCTTGTTGGGCAAGGCATACGTATTCCAGAAGAATTATGGTGCTGCTGTTACAGTTTTGGATGAGGTAATCAATAGCGGGAAGTACGACCTTTACAGTGATTATGAGAATATCCAGACTACCAAAGGCGAGGCGAATTGTGAAAGTCTGTTTGAAAGTAATTATGTTTACGACGCCAACAATGTTACCGGCATTATGAGTAACATGATTTGGGTATATGTGCATTGGCGTGGAGACATGCTTGCATTCAATGAGCCTACTCAAATCTATTCTCATGGCGGCTGGGGATTTTTTAATCCGACGAAGGAAAGCTACGATGCGTTTGTCGAAATGGGAGATACTTATCGCTTGAATGCCTCTATCAAGACATACCGGCAAATGGAGGATATGGGTATCTCATTGAGCAATGCCATAGCTTATATGCCGGACAATGCCGGTTACTTCAGCTGGAAATACCGTGTTTATGAAGCAGATGTCATCAACTATTGGTGGTTGCGTTGTCCTAACAATACCCGTGCCATGCGTTATGCCGAGGTTCTGCTGCTTGCTGCTGAAGCGAGTCTTCAGTCCGGAAATGCAAGTAAGGCTGCCGGATATGTGAATAAAGTGCGTGACCGTGCCCAGTTGCCTGCATTGGGCAGCGTCTCTATGGATGATATCAAGAAAGAGAAGCGTCTGGAGCTTTGGATGGAAGGCTGCCGTTACCAGGATTTGATTCGGTGGGGTGATGCTGCTACGGTACTTGCCAAGAGAGGGCAGGAAAGACCGGCTCTTTACAAAGACGGCCGTGTAAGTTGGGATGAACAGAAAAATGCTTCTGCCGGCTTCAAGAGCGGTAAGCATGAACTGCTTCCGTTCCCTGCTACTGAAATGAATGTCAATAAGAATATGACCCAGAACCCGGGTTGGTAATTAATCAATAAAACTTAGTTTATGAATAAATTAAAATGCTTATTCCTATCAGGCCTTATGGCTGTGATGCCGGTTTGCATGAGCGGACAGCAGACGCCCGGTGAAAAATCGTCAAAACCGCGTGTCATCATTACTTGTGACCCGGAACTTGATGACCTGAACTCTTTGATACGTTTCCTGCTTTTCAGTACGGATTTCCGTGTGGAAGGCTTGATTTATGCCAGCAGCCAGTTCCATTGGAAAGGTGACGGGCACGGCACGAAGTGGTATGTGCCTGGACGTGAATATTCCCGTAATGGCATAGACTACGGACCTATGGAAAGCTGGCGTTGGGATCCGGATGAACGTTTCATTGACGATGCCGTGGAAGCTTACGAGAAAGTATATCCCAATCTGAAAGTGCACGACCCGTCTTATCCGACTCCCGAATACCTGAAGTCTAAAGTGCGTATCGGTAATATCGAGTTCGACGGTGATATTTCCAAGGACACTCCGGGGTCGGAGCTGATTAAAGCTGTATTGCTCGATGATTGTACGGATCCGGTATTCATCAATGCTTGGGGAGGTGGCAGCACCATCGCCCGTGCCTTGAAGTCCATTCAGGATATTTATGAGCATACCGATGCCTGGAAAGGCATCCGTGAGAAGATAATAGGAAAAGTGGTCCTTTCCCTTTCGGGTGATCAGGATGATACGTATGCACGGTATATCCGACCTTTCTGGCCGGAACTCAGACAAATGGAGATGGGGGGGATGACAGTCGGCCTGGCTTATAATGCACAGTTAAGAGCCTCCAAGGAAAATCAGGTTTTCTACTCTCCGGAATGGATGCAGGAGAACATCCGCAGTAAAGGTCCTTTCGGTGAAATGTATCGGGTCTGGGGAGACGGTAAGCAGATGGTGAAAGGTGATAAGTTCGATTTCTTCGGTTTGTCGGGTTATACGGTTGATGAATTGAAAAAGCAAGGCTATGTGGTTTGGACCGGAATCCAGCCGAAAGGCTCCTATCTGGCTGAAGGCGATACTTACTGTTTCCTGAATTTGATAGGTAACGGCCTGCGTGGTCACGAAGACCCCACTTATGGGGGATGGTGCGGTGGAAGAACCGTCCTTCCCGATTCGGTGAAGAATCTTCCGCGCATGGAGCAGATGAAGTATAGAGCCGAGCACTATCCTTTGCCCGACTTCACAGCTCCGGTAATGAATGGATTGGCTGCCCGCTTTAAATGGTCGGTCACTCCAAACTATGCCGACGCAAATCATGAGCCGGTGATAAAAGGGGCGCTTGCCATGAGTGCCAAGCCGGGTGAGAAGCTGAAACTTAAATACACTGTAACCGATCCGGATAAGGATGCCCTTACCATTAAATGGTGGCAGTATGTGTCAGCCGGTACATATCGGGGCAAAGTAACGGTAGATGACCCTGCTTCTGCAAATACAGCTTTTACTGTTCCGGCTGATGCCAACCCCGGTGATACCATCCACTTGATTTTGGAAGCTACGGATAACGGTACGCCACAGATGAACCGCTATCACCGCCTGATTATTACAGTGGCAGAATGAACTTGAATCAATGAACTTTAATTTGAAGAACTGAAATGAAAAAGATTATATTGGCTGCATTTATGGCAGCTTGTGGACTGCAAATGTCTGCCCAGCAGAACTTGTTTGTTGCGCAAGACCTCGAGTCTGCAATCGTGAATAAAGACAACACAGTGACTTTTAACTTCAAGGCTCCCGATGCCAAGAAGGTACAGATTGCAGGTGACTTTGCCGAAAGGGCGGAGGGACAACACATTGGCGGTATGGTGGGCGCAGGCCTGATAGACATGACGAAGAATGCCGAAGGAATCTGGACCTATACCACCAAACCGCTGGACTCGGAACTCTACAGTTATGAATTCATGGTAGACGGCGTACCGACCATAGACCCCAACAATGTTTATGTCTATCGTGACTTTGCCACAACAAGCAATGTATTCATCGTAGGGAATGGCAAGGCTGATTTATATAAGGTCAATAAAGTGCCTCATGGAACATTGGCCCACCGTTGGTATCACTCTGATGGCATGAAAATGGATCGCCGTATCAACATCTACACACCGGCGGGTTATGAACAGTCCGGTAACAGAAAATATCCTGTGCTCTACTTGTTGCATGGCATGGGCGGTGATGAAGACGAATGGACTACTTTCGGACGTGCGGCACAGATTCTCGATAATCTGATAGCACAAGGCAAGGCTGAACCGATGATTGTCGTGATGCCCAATGGACATGCCGCCATGGAAGCTGCACCGGGTGAAAGCAGCCTGGGTTACTATAAGCCCTACCACATGAAGAACGGAACCATGGACGGTGCATTTGAAACCTATTTCCCCGAGATTGTGAAGTTCGTAGAAAGTAATTACCGTGTGCAGGCAGACAAGGCACACCGTGCCATTGCAGGCCTTTCAATGGGTGGCTTTCATTCTGCCAATATTTCTTTGAACTATCCCGATATGTTCGATTATGTAGGTTTGTTCTCTGCCGCTCTTAATGTCCAGAGTGCAGGCCAGCGGAATAGCCCGGTTTATCAGGATATGGACAAGAAGCTGGCTGTCCAGTTTGAAAAAGCTCCTAAACTCTACTGGCTGGGTATCGGCAAAGACGATTTCCTGTATAAGAACAATGCCGCCTATCGCGCCGATTTGGATAAGAAGGGATATAAGTATGAGTTTATGGAAACTCCCGGTGGGCATGTATGGACTTGCTGGCGTATTTATCTCTCTGTATTTGCTCCCAAGTTGTTCAAATAAATCATAACACACCATGAAGAAACAACTATTCAGTCTGCTGTTGGTCGCAAGCGTTTTGAGCGCTTGTGGACCGGCGGCTCCCCAACTGGGTAAAGATTCCGTTGAGGATGTTATTGGTGCCATGACTTTGGAAGAAAAGGCACATTTGGTTATCGGTACCGGAATGGTGGGTACTTCGGGTGACAGTACGGTGATTGGCACTACAAAGAAGTTGGTTCCCGGTGCAGCAGGTACTACTTATCCGATACCCCGTTTGGGAATTCCTGCCATTGTGTTGGCTGATGGACCTGCAGGTTTACGTATAGATCCTATCCGCGAAGGGGATTCTGCTACTTATTATTGTACACATTTTCCTATCGGTACGTTACTTGCTTCTACTTGGAATCAGGATTTGGTAGAGGAAGTTGGAAAATCAATTGGTAATGAAGTGTTGGAATATGGTGCGGATGTTTTACTGGCTCCTGCTTTGAATATCCATCGGAATCCTTTGTGCGGGCGTAATTTTGAATATTATTCCGAAGACCCGTTAGTGTCTGGCAAGATAGCTGCTGCATATGTTAGAGGGATACAGAGCAACGGAGTGGGAACTTCCATCAAACATTTTGCTGTTAACAACCAGGAAACCAATCGGAATGCTAATGATGCTCGTATCACTCCTCGTGCCTTACGGGAAATCTATTTGAAGGGGTTCGAAATTGCAGTGAAGGAATCGGCACCATGGACAGTAATGTCCTCCTACAATCATATTAATGGCACCTATGCTTCTGAGAATACAGACTTGCTGTCCACTTTATTGCGTGATGAGTGGAATTTCGAGGGTATGGTGGTAACTGACTGGTTTGGAGGGAAGGATGCCGTGACTCAGATGATAGCAGGTAATGATATGCTTCAACCAGGAAGGGCTAACCAGTATGATATGATTATCGAAGGAGTGAAATCCGGAAAATTGGATGAATCCATACTGAATCGTAATGTGAAGCGTGTTCTTGAACTTATTCTCCAAACTCCTCATTTTAAAGAATACAAATATTCCAATAAACCTGATTTGAAGGCGCACGCAGCAGTTACCCGCCAGTCAGCGACTGAAGGAATGGTTTTGTTGAAGAATAATAACGAAACCTTGCCATTTGAAAGGAAGGTCAGAAATATAGCTCTTTTCGGGTGTACTTCCTATGATTTCATAGCAGGAGGTACCGGTTCAGGTAATGTGAATCGTGCCTATACAGTCTCATTATTGGATGGTTTGAAGAATGCTGGATACCAGATAGATGAAGCATTGAAGGCCGATTATGAACAGTATATTGAGGCCGAGAATAAGAAAAATACTCCTGACTCGTCTCAGCCTTTCTCCAGATTTATGCCGGTACCTCGCCCGACAGAACTTATCCCTACTACAAAGGTGTTGTCAGAACAAGTTGCTAAAGCGGATGTTGCATTGGTTACGCTGGGACGTACTTCCGGTGAATTTGTAGACCGTAATGTCAGTGATTTTGAACTGAGCGAGGAAGAATTGCAACTGCTGAAGTCCGTCAGCCAAGCTTTCCATGCTGCTGGGAAGAAAGTGGTGGTGGTATTGAATATCGGAGGTGTAATCGAAACAGCTTCTTGGAAAAAACTACCGGATGCTATTTTGCTGGCTTGGCAGGCAGGACAGGAGGGTGGAAATAGTGTGACGGATGTGTTGAGCGGTAAGGTATCTCCATCGGGTAAGTTGACAATGACTTTCCCGAACAAGTTGATGGACGTTGCTTCTTCGACCAATTTTCCTATGGATGCTAGGGCTAATACAGATGTGAGGAATAAGGAGGACAAAAGATCTTCAGTGAAGAATGTAGACTATACGGATTATGAAGAAGATATTTTTGTCGGTTATCGCTATTTCGATAGTTTCGGAAAGCAAGTGTCTTATCCTTTCGGCTATGGTCTTTCGTATACAACATTCGAGTATGTCAATCCGTCTGTCAAAGTTGATAATGGTATATATTCTGTTTCTATTGATGTGAAGAATGTTGGTAAGTTTGCAGGGAAAGAGGTTGTTCAGCTTTATGTCTCCGCTCCCAATAGGTTTCAGATGAACAAACCGGAAAAAGAACTTAAAGCTTTTACCAAAACTAAGGAATTGAGGCCAGGTGAGACTGTTACTGCCACTTTGAAACTGAACACTACGGATTTGGCTTCTTATGATGAAGCTTCTTCTTCATGGGTAGTGGATGCTGGAAATTATAAGTTTTTGATTGGAACCTCTTCCAAGGATATTAAGGCTGTACTTGATGTTGATGTGGTATCAGTTGTGGAAAAAACAAATGACATATTGAAACCACAAGAGACTGTTAATACGATAAAACGCTGAAGGTGAGTATAATATTATTCTTGGTTGTGATTAGGTTGATTTGTAGTGCTTAGGTAAATTAATTGTAATTGGGTAAAATTGGGAAAGAAGCTGCCTCGGAGTTATGAGGTAGCTTCTTCTTTTATTTGGTAATAAGATAAATTAATACCCTCCGTGTCCTACTTACGATATAAATCCCTATCTTTGTGGCGCTTTTTAGCTGAAAATAAGATTCAAATTAATTTAGATACAACAGAAAATGGCACAAGAAGACGTTTTTAAGAAACTCGTATCACACTGTAAGGAATATGGTTTTGTGTTCCCTTCCAGCGAGATTTATGATGGACTGGGAGCTGTGTATGACTATGGTCAGATGGGTGTGGAACTGAAAAATAACATCAAGCAATACTGGTGGCAGAGTATGGTGCTGCTGCACGAAAATATTGTCGGTATCGACTCAGCAATCTTTATGCACCCCACCATCTGGAAAGCCAGCGGACACGTAGATGCTTTCAATGACCCTTTGATTGACAACCGCGATTCCAAGAAACGTTATCGTGCCGATGTGTTGATAGAGGACCAGCTTGCTAAGTACGATGACAAGATAAACAAAGAAGTGGCCAAAGCTGCCAAGCGTTTTGGTGAGGCTTTCGATGAGGCTCAGTTCCGCAGTACCAACGGTCGTGTGCTGGAACACCAGGCCAAACGTGATGCCTTGCATGAACGTTTTTCCAAGGCTTTGAACGATAATAATCTGGACGAACTCCGTCAGATTATCCTTGACGAAGAAATCGTTTGCCCTATCAGTGGTACAAAGAACTGGACAGAGGTACGTCAGTTCAATCTGATGTTCTCAACAGAAATGGGGTCTACCGCCGATGGTGCCATGAAGATATACCTTCGCCCGGAAACGGCACAAGGTATCTTCGTAAATTACCTTAATGTACAGAAAACCGGTCGCATGAAGATTCCTTTCGGTATCGCCCAGATTGGTAAGGCTTTCCGTAACGAAATTGTAGCCCGCCAGTTCATCTTCCGTATGCGCGAGTTCGAGCAGATGGAAATGCAGTTCTTTGTGAAGCCGGGTACAGAGCTTGACTGGTTCAAGAGTTGGAAGGCTACTCGCCTGAAATGGCACAAGGCGCTGGGCTTCGGTGATGACCATTACCGTTATCACGACCACGACAAACTGGCCCACTACGCTAATGCTGCTACAGACATTGAGTTCTTGATGCCTTTCGGTTTCAAGGAAGTAGAGGGTATTCACAGCCGTACAAATTTCGACTTGTCCCAGCATGAGAAGTTCTCCGGCAAGAACATCAAGTATTTCGATCCGGAAACCAACGAAAGCTATACCCCGTATGTCATCGAGACTAGTATCGGTGTAGACCGCATGTTCCTTAGCATCATGTCGGCTTCCTACTGTGAAGAGACGTTGGATAGCGGTGAATCCCGTGTTGTCTTGAAGTTGCCTGCTGCACTGGCACCGGTGAAACTGGCCGTAATGCCGTTGGTAAAGAAAGATGGTCTGCCCGAAAAAGCGCGCGAAATCATTGACAATCTGAAGTTCCACTTCCATTGTCAGTATGATGAGAAAGATTCTATTGGTAAGCGTTACCGCCGCCAGGATGCCATTGGTACTCCGTACTGTGTCACCGTGGATCATCAGACTTTGGAAGATAACTGTGTGACACTGCGTAATCGTGACACCATGCAGCAAGAGCGCGTGGCTATCTCTGAACTGAATAATATTATTGCAGACCGTGTAAGCATCACATCGTTGCTGAAAACCTTGCAATAAAGCGGTTATGGAATAGACCGGTGCGTGAACAAACTGAAATAGTAAATAGTAAAATAGTAAAATAGTAAATGAAAAAGTCCCTTTTGTTTTTGCCTTTCTTGCTGTTGCTGGTGGGTGCTTTTATCTCTTGTGAAGAAGTGGAAGAGGCTGGAAAGTATGATAATTGGAGAGAACGCGGCGAGGCTTTTGTTGACTCGATAAAAAGGCTGACTGGCGAGAATTATGTCGCCACAGCAGAGCAGGCCGATGCTATGGAACTCGGGAAACTGTATGCCATACAGACGACTGCAAGCACTTCTGAAGGTGCTCAGTATGTCTATTGCAAGAAGCTTGTGAAGAATGAGACGGGTGAACGCCCGTTGTATACGGGTTATCATTCAAAGGTGAATGCTTATTATTATGGGACTTATGTGAATGGCGAAGAATTCGACGGTTGCTTTGACGGTTATAGTGCTATTGACCGCGATATACCTATTCCTCCGGTAAAAGAACCTACGGTTTTTGATTCATTCGTGGATTTTGAAGTTTCGGGTGTCGTTGCCGGTTGGGCAGCTGCCTTGCAGCTTATGCGGATGGGTGAGCGGTGGATGTTGTATATCCCTTATCAAAGCGGATATGGTATAAATGATTATACTGCTCCTTATTCTACAAATACAATCCCCGGAGGCTCTCTGTTGACGTTTGACTTGCAACTGGTTAGCTTTGCCGAATGAGATAAAAGAGGGTGTGTGCCGAAACGCCCCGAATATAAGAATTCCCCCTGCTATAGATGTCTATGGCAGGGGGAATCTAGTTAATGGAGAGATGTCTTCTTTAGCCTGTTGGTAGTGTGGCAGACGTTCGGAGACTGGTTCGTTTTATATTTTCTTCTTAATGGCCTTTACCCAGATTTTGTATCCATCCTCATTCAAATGCAGTCCGTCGCCGGTCAACTCACTGCGTAGTACATTTGTTCCCTTCTCTGTAAATAGTGGAAAAAGATTGATATAGGCAATGCCTTCCTCTTTGGCAAACGCCTCCAGACGGGAGTTGATTTCAGGAACCATATCTGTCTTTCCAGTCAGTTTTTTGTATCGGCCGAAACTTTCATTGAAAGGGAGTAGGCTTTGTAGGTAGAGTTTTGTGTCGGGAGATTCTTTCCGGATGCGTTCCACCGTCATGCGAATCATGTCTACAATACTGTCTGGTGCCAAGTCATGGGAAATGTCATTGACTCCGATAAGCAGGAACAGCTTGGCGGGATGTCCGGGAAGTATCTGATGCAGGCGGTCATAGATACCCATCACTTCATCACCGATGATGCCGCGATTACGTACATTCTTCTTACCAAGACGGGCAGACCAGTCACCGCCACCTTCAGTCAGGCTATTGCCAAGCATGACGATGTCCTTGCTTGTAATGGCAGGCTCATCCATAAACTGTAGGAAACGTTTGTAGTAATGGTCTGTATAAATACGCGGAATGGGGTAGATGGAAGCCGCCACAGCGTTGGCAACCAATGAACGCAGGCGAACTACGCTGTGTCCGTCTTCCGGATGTACGGCGTTGATAAGGAGTATGACGGAAGTGTCATTGTCCGGATCGATAATGATGGAGGTACCCGTGTAGCCGGTATGCCCATAGGTATTAGGACCAAACAAATCTCCATTGTTGGAGGCATAGGCTGTAAAATTATCCCAACCGAGAGTGCGTCCCAGACTGGCGGTAGTGCGTGGCACAGTACGCATGGCTTTTACACCCAGCGGACTCAGGATGCGGCGTCCGTTCCATTCACCTCCGTTTTGCAGGGCTGCGCAGAGTATGGCAATATCATCAGCACAAGAGAATACTCCTGCATTACCGCTGATACCTCCGTTCATGACACGTGCCAGCGGGTCATGAACTTGTCCGCAGAGAACTTGTCCATTAGGTTGCTTTTCAGTGGGGGCAATGTTATTCAATTGAGAATTGCGAATTGAAAATTGAGAATTGGCTACGTTGTTTTCCTTGTGTCCTTGTTTTCTCGTTCCTTTGTCAACTATCGTAATCCAGTTACCATCCTTATCACGTTGGCAAGGCAGATAGTCGGTATGCTCCATGCCGAGTACATCAAATAGGTTTTCACGTGCAAAGTCACGCAGGCTCTGTCCGCTTATAGTCTCGATAATGTGCTGCAAAGTGATGAAGTTGAGGCAACTGTATTGAAAATCAGTCTGCGGCTTGAAGTCGCGTTTACAAGTAGCAATATATTCCATAAGCCCATCAGGATTGGGAGAACCGTACTGCTTTTCTAGCTCGGCTACCGGTGCATAGGGAGGAAGACCGGAAGTGTGTGTCATCAAATCGGCAATGCGGATTACCTTTTTCTCTTTGCCGTCTTCGCTTTCCCAATTCTTGAAATGGGGTATGTAGAGGCTGACGGGGTCCAGCATACGGAGCTTGCCGCGTTCTGCCAGTATCATCGTACATACGGCGGTCGACATGGATTTGCTGCAAGATGCCATATCAAAGATAGTATTGGCAGTCATAGGCTCCACATTGGGATAAATACGCTTGTTGCCGTAAGCTTTCAGATAGGCCATCTTGCCGTTACGTACTACAGCAAGTACGGCACCGGGAATATCCTTGTTGGAGATGGCTGTTTCAATCGCTTCGTCAGCATACATCAACTTGCGTGAGTCCATTCCCACTTGTTCAGGGGCTACGCGTTGCAAGGGTTGCGCGGTGGCAGCTTGCAGACAAAGAGAAAAGAGAAAAAAATATATTGCTTTCATAATAAAGGAATTTAAGAGTGAGTAATAGCTAAATCCGGTACGCATCCACTGCCTTTTTCACCGAACCGTGCATCAACAGCAGCGCCTTGGCTTTGCCATAGTCCAGTCCGAGTTCCTCTACAATCATACGGGTACCACGGTCCACAAGCTTTTTGTTACTGAGCTGCATATTCACCATTTTGTTGCCTTTCACGCGTCCCAACTGTATCATGACGGAAGTAGTAATCATATTCAGTATCATTTTCTGTCCTGTTCCCGATTTCATGCGTGAGCTTCCCGTCACATATTCAGGCCCTACAATCATTTCGATGGCTACATCTGCCTCTGCTGCCATTGGAGAGTCCGGGTTGCTGGTGATACAGCCGGTCAGTATGCCGTGTTCGCGTGCCTCGTGCATGGCACCAATCACGTAGGGGGTGGTACCGGATGCAGCAATACCGATGACCGTATCCTTATCTGTAATATTGCGTTCCGTCAACTCTTCCCAACCGCGGTGAATGTCATCTTCGGCATTCTCTACCGGATTTCTCAATGCAGTGTCACCACCGGCAATCAAGCCGATAACCAGCGTGGGGGGCATACCGAAAGTCGGTGGAATTTCCGAAGCGTCGAGTACGCCCAGACGTCCACTGGTACCCGCACCCATGTAGAAGATGCGTCCGCCTTGTTTCATGCGGGGCACAATCTGGGTTACCAACTTTTCTATTTGAGGGATTGCCCTCTGTACGGCAAGCGCCACTTTCTGGTCTTCGGTATTGATGTCTTCCAGAATTTCACGGACTGATTTCTTTTCCAAGTCATTGTAGAGCGATGGTTGCTCTGAGATTTTTACGAACATAAGGCTATTTACTATTTGACGATTTACTATTTACTATTTACGATTTGTCACTTTCAGTTGTGATATTTGATGAGTCCTTCCATGGGGCTCTTGATGATTGCACCCAGTTGGATACCCATTTCTTTGGCAGCTTCTGCCAGAACTTCCTTGTAATAGAAGGCTACGGAACCGATGAAATGTACTTTTTGATGCTGATAGTCTTCATATTGCATGACATTGCGTTTAAGGAATGCCTTAAAGCTGTTCAGTACCAGAGCGCGTACACAAGGTTCACCCAGATTCTGTGCAAGAAATGGTGACAAGCTTGCCAGGAAACGGTTGGGGAAAGGTTTACGGTAGACACGGTCGATGATATCAGCAGGTGTCAGGTCGAATTGTTTGAGGAATTTCTCTTTCAGCTCGGGTGTCATCTGATTTTTCAAGATATCGCCTACCAACAGTTTGCCCAAGCAGGCTCCGCTGCCTTCGTCTCCCAAGATGAATCCCAGAGGAGATACATTGGTGACAATGCTTTTTCCGTCATAATAACATGAGTTGGAGCCGGTCCCCATGATGCAGGCAATGCCTGAGTCATGTCCGCAGAGGCCACGTGCGGCAGCCAGCATATCGGTATTGACTTCCACTTCATTTTTCACACTGAGGTGTTTGGTTATGGCACGGTGCACCATACTTATCTTGTCGGGAAATCCGCATCCTGCACCATAAAAGTATACGGCATCCAGTTCACTTGTTTTCAGCTGAGGTAATAGCGCTGTTGCTATTTCATTACTGATCTCCTCTTCCGACTGAAAGAAAGGGTTCGTACCTTTCGTGAATATCTGTTGGAGAAGTACTCCATTCTCTACAACACACCAATCGGTTTTTGTAGAGCCACTGTCTGCTATTAGAATCATATAAAATAGTTTTTAAGGATTAAGGATTAGGGATGATGGATTAAGGATTAGGGTGTTGCATATAATAAAGGTGGTATCATTAAACATTAATCCTTCATCCTTCATCCTTATTCTCATATCTTGATATATATTTTTCGTTTGTACAACTGGTAGCCGATACACCAGTTAATGGCGATAAACAGCAGGGCAAAGGCAAGGGAACCGGCGGTTTCACCGAAAACGGGCATGAGGACTATATTGTATAAGAATCCGTGTATACTGATGCTGCCGTCTCCCCACGGGAAGCTGATGCTACCGAAAAGTATGCTAAGTACGCCGCCCAATACATACATGAACAGCGGATTCACACCGAATGCCTCGAAAAACATGCTCCACTTCTTATAGCCTTTCACATCAATAATCCAGATAAGCAATGCCAGAAAACTGGATGCCAGTCCGCAAGTGACGAATACGTAGGTAGGAGACCATATTTTCTTGTTGATGGGGCAACCGTAGCTTAGCAGGAAACCAGAGAAAGTAAGGATAACACCTACCAGAAACAGTGTGATAAGCTGCGAATTGAGAAATGAGGCACGGTCTTCCGACTTGTTGCCGTCCAGCATCAGCCGTCCTACACAGAATCCCAGCAACACGTGTGCAATGGCAGGGATAGTACTTAACAAACCTTCGGGATCTATGCCGTTATCCTTGTACATGTGTGCAGGGGTCAGGATGGCACGGTCTACCACGGAAAGAATGTTTGTTTCATTATAGGCGAAACCGTTGCCACACATCAACAGTATGAAGTAACCTATTAATAGGCTGGCAATCAGATAAGGTATATGTTTATGCTTCATGGTTAGTGCAATGATGGAGGCTGCTCCGTAGCAAAGGGCCAGCCGTTGCATGACACCCAGGATACGGATACGGTCGAATGTCCAGACGGAAGCCCATAGTTTTTCTCCAAAACTGAGGTCGTCCGGAGCTGAAGCCCAGTAATAGCAGAAACGCGAGAACCAGCCGATAGCCATGCCTATGAGGAAAATGACGATGGTGCGTTTCAGTATCTTCATGCCGGCGGCGTGGCTGAACTCGAAGTTGTATTTCTTCAGGGAAATGTATGTGGAAATTCCCATGATAAACATGAAGAAGGGAAAGACGAGGTCGGTGGGGGTCAGACCGTTCCACTCTGCATGCCGCAAGGGGGCATAGATATGTCCCCACGAACCGGGGTTGTTTACCATAATCATACCTGCGATGGTGACACCACGGAGAATGTCGAGTGCAAGGATGCGTTTACTTACTTTTGTACTGTTCATTGTAATATTTGTGTGTTAAGTTAATTATCAATCCTAATTATCAGCTGCCTTTGTACATTCGTCTACCAGATAGGCAATGGATACATAGGGGATACCTGAGTTTGTTGTCAATCCGATTTCACAAGTACGGCTGTTAGAGTAGCCTATATTCACTCCGGACGCTTCTATTTGCGGGCGGAGTTTGCGTAGGGCGTACGAGTTCAGCTCAGGATAGGTGAATCCCCGGTCTCCGGCAAAACCGCAGCAACCTACTTCTTCCGGCACGATGACTTTACTGGAGCAAAGGCGTGCAAGGGCTATAATGGTATCTGCCAGTCCCATTTTCCGCATGGAGCAGGTGATGTGGATTGCTACGGGGCGGTTAATAGGTGTGAAAATCAGCTTCTCACGTAAGAATGTATAGATGAATTCTGCAGGTTCATACAGTTTCATCTTCTTGATACATTCGCGCATGCGGTGCAGACAAGGGCTTTGGTCACAGAGGACGGGGTATTTGCCTTGTTCGCTGGCTTCCCAAAGTGCGGCCTCCAGTTCGGCTGTCTTGCGGTCGGCAATGTCCAGCATCCCTTTACTTTCCCAAATGGTGCCACAGCAAAGTTTGTCCATGTCTTTCGGGAAGATGATTTCGTAACCGGCTTTTTGCAACAAGGACACCATTTTATTTACCAATGGCTGCTCTACGGGAGACTTCTTTGCCAGACCCATAGTTTGGTTGATGCAGCTGGGGAAGTAAACGACTTTGTAGTTACGAGTTACAGAGCTACGAGCTACAAGTGCTGCGCTATTATGCTGCATAGTGCTTGTAGCTTGTAACTGATAACTTTTCGGCATAGCCGGCGTCCATAGAGGTATGCCTAATGCATTGTGCAAGCCTTTGGTAATATTGCTCATCGCCTTTGTCCCTAATAGTGAATGTCCGAAGTTGGCTAAGGACAATACGGGACGCAGTGTACTCTTGACACCGGCGAAATGATTGGCGACAAAGTCTCCGGCTTTGTATCCCAGACTGCCTTTGGGTAATGCTTCCTGGCGGATTATATGGGTAAGGTCGCCCGTATTGATACCCATCGGGCACGACATGGAGCAGAGGCCGTCTCCGGCACAAGTCTGGTTGCCGGGATAGCGGTATTGTTTTTCGAGCAGTGCAAGGCGTGTCGGGTCCTCGCCGCTTTGTTTCAGCCGGGATATTTCGCGCTGCAACACGATACGCTGGCGCGAGGAAAGGGTAAAGCCACAGGAGAGACAGTTGACTTCGCAGAAACCGCACTCGATGCATTTGTCAGCTACGAGTGACGTAGCTTGTCTCTTGTCACTCATCACTAATAAAGGCAGCGGCTTGAAGTTCTTGATATGGCATTGCGGGTCATCATTGAAAATGACACCGGGGTTTAGCAATCCTTGTGGGTCAAACAGCTCTTTGACGGCTTTCATGGCTTTGTAGGCGTCATCTCCCCATTCATGGCGGACAAAGGGAGCCATATTCCGGCCCGTACCATGCTCGGCTTTTAGGGAACCGTCATATTTATCTACTACCAAGGTCTTGATGTCATTCATCAAGTCTTCGTAGCGTTTCACTTCCGCTTGGGTACTGAAGGACTGGTTGATGATGAAGTGATAGTTTCCTTCGAGAGCATGGCCGTAGATGCAGGCGTCGTCATAGCCGTGACGGGCTATGAGCTGTTGCAGTTCTGCCGTCGCTTCTGGAAGGTCTTCAATGTGGAAGGCGATATCCTCGATGAGGCAAGTGGTTCCCGGTTGGCGCGTACCTCCCACAGAGGGGAAGATGCCGGAACGGATGCCCCAGTATTTGGAATATTCCTCCGGACGGTCGGTGAAGCGTACCGGAATATAGGAGGTGAAGGCTTGCAGGCAAGCTTCGATGGCGGATATGTTCTGTTGCAGTTCTTCCGGGGTACGGGCTTGGGTTTCGGTCAGCACTGCTGTCAACCCGGTTTCGTCGCCGGGCTCCACGCCGGGGAGGGCAGAGGAGGCAACTTCGCCTTTGTATTTTAGGAATACGGGGTCGTTGACGGAGGAAAGACTCTTATAGTCTAGCATTTCAGCCCCTTTTACTGTCCATTCGCCGGTTTCGTCGACCAGCTTCTTCATGGCTACCACAGCGCGGCTCGCTTCTTTGATGGTCTTGAAGTAGAGCATAGCGCTGGCCTTGTAGGGATAATCATATTCAGTCTTCATCGTCACTTCCGAAAGGAACGCCAGTGTACCTTCGGAACCTACCATGAGGTGGGCAATGATTTCGAATGGGTCGTCGAAACGGACGAAGGGCAGCAGATTGAGCCCGGTTACATTTTTGATGGAATATTTGTAACGGATGCGTTCGGCCAGTTTTTCGTTGGTACGTATTTCATCGCGCAGTTCGCAGATGCGGCGAATGAAGTCACGGTGAGTCACTTCGAAGGAGGCGCGGCTGACGGGATTTCCGGTATCCAGCAGGGTACCGTCCATTAGGATAATACGGGCGGAAACAAGCACCTTGTCGCTATTGGCGTGCGTACCGCAGTTCATGCCGGAAGCATTGTTCATGACAATACCGCCTACCATGGCGCTTTTCACCGAGGCGGGATCCGGTGCAAACTTACGGCCGTAGGGAGCCAACAGTTCGTTCACACGTTGTCCGATGATGCCCGGTTGGAGGGTTATCTGTTCGTGGCCGGCGGATATGCTGTATTTTTCCCAATTCTTGCCGGCTACGATGAGGATGGAGTCACTAATGGCTTGACCCGACAAACTGGTCCCTGCCGCTCGGAAGGTGACGGGCAGCCCGTGGCGGCTCGCCAGTTTCAACAGTTGTGAAACTTCATCTTCGTCTTTCGAACGGATTACAATCTGGGGAATCAGTCGGTAAAAACCGGCATCCGTACCCCAAGCCAGCCGGCGAAGTTCGTCGGTGTAAATCCTTTCCTGCGGAATGAATTGTTTTGCTTCCTGCAGGAAAGCCATGTAACTATGCTCTTTCATGTTCACTTTTTTTATATTGCATCACTTCGCTTCAAAGTGCTCTGTAAACGTGTCTTACGAGGGGGTACATTCAGTCGTATACTGAATATATTTAAGTATACGACTGAATGTGGTTCTGTATACGACTGAAATAGTCTCCGTATCAGGCTCTTTTCCCTTCCTTGTTTATCTGTAAATTTATTTATATAAATAATACTTTTTCGACAGCTTACGGAAGTCTTCGGCATCTTTATACCAGTAGTCGCGTATGTCCTCCCAACGGTTCCGCTTCGCGAAGCGCTCGCGTATCTGCCGCGAACCGCTTACTTTGTCGAACATCGAGAAACGTCCCTTGTCGGCATGGTCAAACACGGCACGGTCAGGATAGAGGGCGGCGACTTCCTGCATGACCAGGAATTGCAGGTCGCTCAACGGTGCTTTGCCGAAATCCATGATGTGCACTTGCACACCTTGCAGCAACTCGCCTTTGCCTACACTATAGAACGGCTTTAGGTACATCGGTCTGAAGATGACCCCCGGTACGTTCAGACGGTTCAGGTTTCCGGCCAGCTTTTCCGCTTCCATCCATGGTGCGGCAAACATCTGGAACGGAATGGTATACCCCACGCCGATAGACATATATCCTAGTTCGCCCAGAATGCCGCTGACGGGGTAGAAGAATGCAGAATGAGGATGTGGAATGTGTGGAGAGGAGGGAACCCATTGCAGTCCGGTTTGGGTATAATCCATCTTGCGTTTCCAGCCTTTCATCTTCACTATGTGGAGATTACATTGTTCCCCATCCTTCAACATCTTCTCGCCATTGAGCATCAGTGCCAGCTCACCGCAAGTGAGGGCGTAAAGGTACGGAATTTTAAACTGGCTTACAAAAGAAATGCAATCATCTTCAACCAAGTTGCCTTCAATCTTCAATCCGCCTACGGGATTGGGCCGGTCCAGCACAATGAATTCCTTGCCGTTTTCGGCAGCGGCTTCCATGGCCAGTCCCATGGTGCTGATGTAGGTAAAGGAACGGCAACCGATGTCTTGGATATCATACACTAATACATCCACATCTTTCAGCATGTCCGGCGTGGCCTTGCGGGTCTTTCCGTAAAGCGAATAGACGGGCAGTCCGGTAGTCGCGTCTTTGATGTCCGTCACATGGTCGCCTGCGTGCACATCGCCGCGCACGCCGTGTTCGGGGCCGTAGAGTGCCACAAGGTTCACGTTGGGCGCCTCGTGCAGGATGTCAATGGTGGACCTCATCCGGTTGTCCACCCCCGTCGGGTTGGTAATCAATCCTACACGCTTACCTTCCAGGCATCGGAAATTCTGTTCTTTCAGTACCTCGATACCGGTCTTTATTCTGATCTTCTGTGCTTGCATCGCACCTCCGCAAAGGAGGCAGAGCAAGGATATAATAATAGTCCTCTTCATAACCAATCACTAAATATTACTCACAAAACATTAATCATTAACCATTAATCATTTTTTTCCATATTCCGGGTCTATCCTTCTGTCTGCAAAAATGGTGACAACAACCGTGGCGAAACAGCATATCATTACCAACCAGAAAAAGTCCGTATATCCGATAGCCTCCTGGATATATCCCGCAAACATACCTGGTATCATCATGCTTAGTGCCATGAATGCGGTACAGATGGCATAGTGGGATGTTTTGAATTCACCTTCGGAGAAGTACATCATGTAGAGCATGTAGGCCGTGAAACCGAAGCCGTAGCCGAATTGCTCGATGGCGATGGCGGTGGAGATGGCAAACAGATTGTCGGGCTGGGCAATGGCAAGATAGACAAACGTCAGGCATGGCAGAGTCATGCATCCTGCCATCCACCAGATGGATTTTTTCAAGCCAATGCGTGATGCGAACAATCCTCCGAGGATACCGCCCAGGGTGAGGAATATGACTCCGATGGTGCCGTATACGATACCTACTTCTGCTGTCGATAGTTCCAGACCTCCCGATTCTTTGGAGGCAACCAGGAAAGGCATACACATTTTGATGAGGAATGCTTCAGGCAGGCGGTACAGCAACATGAACACGATGGCCAGCAATGCGCCCGGTTTGGTGAAATAGGTGGCGAATGTTCGTCCGAATTCTCTGAATATGGCTCCTGCAGTGGCGGCATCGGCAGCCAGTGTTGACTTATCTGAGGTGGGTTTGGGGACTGCAAAGAGGTGATAGAACGTCACCAGGCTGAACAGAACGGCTGTAACCAGCATCGTGATGGTCCATGACAGCGGAATGTTTTCGGTTCTCAGTTCGATGGCGCCGGCAATGGCTACGAGCACGCCTTGTCCGAAGATAGAGGCGAGCCGGTAAAACGTGCTTCGGATGCCAACGAAGGCTGCCTGGTCACTCTGTTTCAGTGCCAGCATGTAGAAGCCGTCGGCGGCAATGTCGTGTGTGGCAGAGGCAAAAGCCGTGATGATGAACAGCATCAGCGTGATGCTGAACATGCTGATGGGGGTTGTTCCGGCTGCCATAGTCGCCTCGTCCGGCCGTGGAATGGACAGCGTCAGCAGGATGAATGCCACGGACATCAGAATCTGCATGGAAAGAGTCCACCATCTTTTGGTCTTGATGATGTCGACAAACGGACTCCAGAAGGGTTTGATAGTCCAGGGCAGATAAAGCAGGCTTGTGAACAAGGCCATTTCTCCGTTCGGTACGCCCATCTTGGTAAACATCATCACGGAGATGTTGTTTACGATGAAATACGGAATGCCTTGTGCAAAGTACAAGGTGGGTACCCATGCCCATGGCGATATGTTTTTTGTATGGTTCATGATATTGATTTATTGTGTTTTATCCGATTATTCATATAGCTTTTCAATGCTGGCACCTATATAATAGTGCAGCAGTATTGCATCATACTTATACCCTTGCTCGCCCATCACGGCTGCACCTATCTGGCAAAGCCCCACACCATGCCCCCAACCGGCGCCGGTGAGGATGAAGCGTCCGGGAATGCCTTCGGCGGACAACTCCTCTTTGTCTACCACAAAGGCGGAGCTATAGAGGTGTGAAGTGGAGAGCGTACGGCGGATTTCCAGTTCCTTGCCGATGGTGAGTGTGCGTTTGGTTCCCACAATCTTCAGTTTCCAGAGGCGTCCGCTGGTTCCGCGGGCTATGGGGATAAGGTCGATGATTTGTCCGTAGTCAATGCCTGAACGTTTCAGAATGAGGGCTGAAAGTTCTTCCTGAGTATATTCCACTTTCCAGCGATAGAAGTCCGTAGTCTCCTGGTCATAGTTATTGAGTACCTGCGAGAGGATTTTCTTGTCGGTGGTGTTGCAGAATGCTTCGGGGGAGGTACGAATCCAGCGGTCCGCTTCGACTTCCTGCGTCAAATCGGGTAGTGTGGCGTGCGTTTTGCTGTCTCGTTGTTGGGCAAGATAGGGGTATTTGATGTCTTCCCAGCAGTATTGGAATTCCTCGAAAGCACCGCCGCAGCATTTGGAGAAACGGGCGTCGCAAATCTTACCATCAGATGTCAGTACTTGGCCGCGGGTAGCGGAGATGGCTTGTTTCACAATATCGGTAGAGGCACGTGTAATGCCCTGGTAGCGCTGACAATGGTCGTCGGCGCATACATCGAAACGTGTGTGGTCTTCTCGGTCGTACCAGCGAATCAGCTCTTCGTCGGTCTGCGTAAAGGCCGAGTAGTTAGCTTGGGCTTCGGTGATTTCCTTATTCTTTTGTATTTGTGCCAGTAGCCAGCTTCGGGAGATGACAGCGTGTGCCTTGAGCAGCTCCAGAGAAGCGGTGGCACTCATCTCGGAGGAGATGACGCTGGTCAGATAATCTTCTACATGGATGACGTTGATGCCGGTGAGCTTTCCATTCTCAACGATGATTTTGAGAGCACCCAGAAAACGCTGGTCTTCCTTGCGCTCCCAATGGAAATTGATGCCGATGGTAACGTCCAATAGTTCGAAGGCATCGGTCTGCTCGTGTTGCGGTTCAAACAGCAGTTCGTCATACCGGCGTCCATTCCAGAGAATCTTGCCTTCGTCGTAGGTCACTACCTGCTTTCCGCTGACTTCCGTTCCGTCCATGCGATACGGATTCAGCAAAACGAATTCTATCTGCGGTTCAAACAGAATGCCTACTTGTACTTTGGGCTCTTTCATAATGGTATTTCTTTAAAATTAGAGTTCTTGGATTTCAGAAGTCATATTTTTTCCCTGATACGCTGCCGTACCTTGTGGAAATCTGTGGCAGAGAGGCATACTTCACTTAATATCTGCGCCACGTCTTCCGCAGTGATTTTCAAGAAATCCTTTTCTACGGGGGTGATAAAGACACCTCCCAAGTCGACGGATGCCGGGCTGCTCAACAGATTGGCTTCTCCTTCGGCAGTATAGCAGGCGGGGCGGTGTTTCTCGCGCGGGAAGACAAAGACCACCCAACGGTCGGCCTCGTATAGGACCAGTACGTTCATCATCGGCTCGTCTTCTTCGGGTTTCACGTCCAGAGAACGGTAAATGATGTCGAACAAGTCTGCCGCGTCCTCTTTGGAGGTGGATTCAATCACAAGTGTGGCACGGGGAGCGTCGTCAAGATACCACAGTGCTGCTTTCCTATAATCGGCTATTTTCCCGGCAGTCTGTCCGCGCCAGTCCTTCTCGATGGGCATGAATCCCTTGTTTCCTGCCTGGAAATGGGCATGGTCGGGGGCAGAGGCACCACACTTGGGACCGTTGTAGAAGATGGTATATTCCGTCAGCGCCCCGGCCAGCTCCAGCATGTCGGTGAAGCGGGAAGCGATGCGTTGGGGCGTATGCGCCAGTTCCGGTATTGTCAGGTGGCGGGGGAAGATGGGGAACGGATTCACCAGGATGTTGTAATGTCCGCTGAACGGGATGCCTTTCTGTACCGGCGGCAGGTTTGCCGGGCACAGAAAACATTTCCGTTCCTGGATGGACTTGGCATCCACCCTGGCACCGGAGGAAACGATGCGTGCCGGGTTGAACTGCACCTTATAGGGTATGCCGTTTACGTTCAGCTCTTTCACCCGCACGCCGGAGAGGGCGGCATAGTTGTTGCGTGCCGTCTCCCAGGATGCCAGTTGTTCGGTTAGAAGATTGTGTATCGTTTGATTCATGAGGTTGTCTGTTATTTGATGATTTACGGTGTACAATCACTTTTTCCTGTTCATCGCTATGCGTGCCTGGAGTTCCCAAGTACGGATGCGGTCTTTGTAAAGGTTGTGTCCGTTCATCTTCACGATGTCCAGTGAGGCGTCGGAATTGTCGTCCCAACGGCGGCAGAGGTAGACCACGTCGTACACACGTCCTATCTGGTATTGGCGGGAGAAGTTCAGTCCCAGTGCATAGTCTTCGCCATAGCTGGTATTGGGTACTTTCACTTCGCGCAGCACCGGGGTATAGAAGGCGCGCGGGGCACCCAGACCGTTGATGCGGAGGGCGTTGTTGCGTCCGTTTGCCGGAGTCCATTCCTTGTGGTCGATGATGCCCGGAGCAATCATGTTCATGTTGAAGTCCGTCATCATATAGGTGCCTACTACCATGGCGCAGTTCTGCTCGTAGAAGGCGCGGACCATGATGGCGAGTGTATTTTCGTCTTTGTATACGTCATCGCTGTCCAGCTGCACGGCAAACTTGCCGCACTTGGGGTGGTGTACCCCCATATTCCAGCAGCCGCCGATGCCGAGGTCGGTACGTTCGGGGATGATATGGATGACGCGTTCGTCATCCTTGAATTCATCGATGGCCTCCGTAGTGCCGTCTGTGGAATGGTTGTCGATGATGATAAGATTATATTTAAAGTCTGTCTTCTGCATCAATACAGATTTGATGGCGTCACGGATGGTACGGATACGGTTGCGTACCGGAATAATGACGGAGGCCTCATATTCGAAGTTACCGGCAGAGAACTCAATCTTCTTGAACTCCGGTGCCAGATACCCCCCGATTTCTTTCAGATGTTCGGTACATGCCTGCTCCATCTCAATCTGGCGGTCACGGTTTTTGGGGTCTACATAGTCGAAAATCTTTTCGCCGCTCTTGCGGGTATCGTTTTCCACCTCGCTGTATAAGTATTCGTTGATATGTACCAAGTCTGAATGTTGGCTCAATTTCAGGCGCAGATCATAAAGTCCGGCGAAGTTGTAGTCAGACTTCATGTGCCCGGCGGCTTCCTTTAGTTTTTCGGTGTTGAAAAGGAGCAGGGAGCCAAAGTTGAAGTCATCCCTCAAGGAACCGAATTGGTAGTCGATTACCGGAGCGTTGCTCTGCTTGCCGTCTGCTATTTGGTAGTGGTCGGCATATACCATACCGGCGCTTGAATCTTCAAGGATGTGTATCATACGTTCCAGTGCAAACATACCCATTTCGAGCGTAGTCTCTTTGGTATAAAGCAATGTGTATTCTCCTTTGGCTGCATTAGCAATAGCTTTGAGGGTTGCACTGCTGTAGGGCATGTCAACAAACAATATTTCGCAGCCCGGGAGCGATTCCAGAGTGGTATCGGTCGTGATTAACCGGATTTCTTCTATAAGTCCTGTCGCCTGTAGGCTGTTCACTGTTTTTTCTACTTGTTCTTTTCCTGCGTAGGGAAGAAAGCAACTGATTTTATTCATGATATATCTTTTAATTTTTAATTCTCAATTTTTAATTCTCAGAAGTCCCACTTCTCCACTGGTTGCCGTGAACAGCACTTCGTGGCCGTTCAACGGAACTACGGTACTGATAAGTGAATTTCCTATTTTATGTTTCCACAGTACTTTGCCTGTTTTTCCTTCCAGTGCGAAGATAAGTCCTTCTTTGGTACTGCCAAACATTACCCCCTCTTTTTCCACTTGCATGGAGGGGGCATGCTCATAACCGAAACCTACATTGGTTGCCCACAACTCCCGCGGAGTATCTCCTTGAGCTGCATAGCAAACAATGCTGTCGTTCATCGTTTTGCTATAGATACGTTCACCGTCTTCGGAAAGTCCGATGGTCTCGCGCACCATGGACTGGAAGGTGCGCCACACGGTATTGCCCGTATGGATGTCTATGGCGGTCATGGCGCGTTGCGGGTCGGTAATGAATACTTTGCCGTCGGTGGCTACCGGCCATACGGCGGCTGGAGAGAAGTGCATACGGGTCAGTCCGCCCGTCCATTTCCATAGTTCATGCCCGTTTGCCTTGCTCAGGGCATACAGTGTATTGTCCCATGCGCCGAAGATAACTTTGTCTTCCGTCACCAACGGCTTGGTCTCGATGTAGCCCTTCACGCTGGTGTAGGCCCAGATTACTTTTCCCGTATGGATGTCTATGGCACGGAAAGTGGCGTCACTGGCACCGATGTATGCTCTGCCGTCTGCGATGGTCACGGCTCCGAGCACCGGTTCGGCGGCTTCTACCGTCCAGAGCAGGCTGCCGTCTTTGGCGTTCAATCCGTAGATGCGACGGTCAGCAGACCCGAATACAACGATGCCCTCGCTTACGGCCGGAGTACCGACAATGCGCTTGCCGGATTCAAAGCTCCATAGCTTTTTACCGTTTTTCAGGGCGTAGGCTGTCAGCTGTCCCATATCGTCTCCTACGAACACTTTATCTTTTTCTACGGCGGGAGAGCAGTAAATGCCTGCGCCCGTCTGCACCATCCATTGCTCCTTTACTTGCGGATACTCCTTGTTGACCGAGAAGTCAGGATATTTCTCTGCCTTTCCGTTGCGGTCGTAATACTGTCCGGTCAGCGAGAATGCTGTCCACTGCTTCTTGGGCTCGCCGATACGTTGCGTGTATACCCGGATGGAATCCCCGGTTACTTCATAGATGCCGTAACCCGGTTTCCCTTCTTTGTCGCACAGGTTGCTGCGCATCAGTACGCCCGGAATGCCGTCGTAACGTAAATCCCGGTTGCTGTGGTAGTGTCCGCCGATAAACAAGCGCACGTTGTAGGGGCGGACGGCATCCGTCACCTCATACCAATTGTCCACATCACCTTCCATTAGCGGGTAGTGGGTGACAAGTATCACCGGTTTGTCTTTGCCGTTTTTCTCCATTTCCTCCGTCATCCAACGGATGTCTTGCGGCACTACATGCCCATAGGCCATACGCATCAGCGGACCGGAGTTGAAGCCGAGGAAAAGGAATCCCTTATGCTCGAACTCGAAGCGTTCGCCGCCAAAGATTTCTCCGAAAGCGGTGCAGCCGGAATCGCTCCATTTCGTTTCATGGTTGCCTAGGACTACGTGGTAGGGGACCTTCAGCAAGTCAAGGCACGATTTCACTTTTTCCATGGTAGTACGGTCGCCTTCTTCGGTCAGGTCGCCCGTCACCAGGACAAAGTCGATACTGTCGGTGGCATTAATCTGTGCCACGGAACGCAGCAGGTCCTCTGTGGGATTCGGATTGTTCGGGGTCAGATGAATGTCCGTCAGTTGGGCAAAACGGAATGTCCCTTGCTGTGCCTGCATCCCCAGGGGGAGCAGGTAAGCCATCAGGACGATTATTAACAGTCTTCTGTTCATAGATGATGATTGGTTGATATTACTTGTTGTCGTTGAAGAATGTCAGTACAGCATTCATGAGTGCCTCTCTTTCAGAATCAGTACGTATGGCTTCAAAGGGAAATCCCAAGACACAAGTCTTGTAATTGCCTTGATAAGCCACACCGGCACTTAGGTTGTTTTCAGAATACCGCATCACAGTGTGCGCATCTTTGGTTGCCGGTTCAATGGCGTCCGGTGATTCCACCACATACGAATCGGCATTCAGCTCATTGTGATAGGTATAGTTTCCTGAAAGGGCGGGGAACGGAGAAGCTACGCTTTTCACCTTACCCATTGTAGCCGCTTGTCCCACACGCCACTTATATTTCAGTACTTCCATCGCAAATTTCTTGTCGGCTTCGTCGGCGGTTGCAAGGCGGTTGTCCCATAAATCCGTTCCTACAAAAGCGCCCGAAACAAAGATATTTCCACCTTGCTTACAATAAGCCGCAATAGCCTCCTGCATCGGTTTGCTGAAAGTCTTGAACTCCAACGGTTTTACGCCTCCCCGTCCCATCTTGGTCTGGCATTGCTTCCCAAGTATCAAGTCCACATACCTATACTCCCTCATATCCACCGGAATATTCTTCTCTCCCTTTCCTACGGGGGAGAGACTTTCATTACTAACCGATACAAACGAATATCCCGCTTTCAGGATAGCGGCACCATGTATGGCAGGATAATCGAACGTATTTCCTGCGATGACTTGGGTCTCGTAATTTCCATAACTGTCGCCGAAACCGGAGGCGTCGTCGTCCATCCAGGGAATGGAACGGCGGTATTCCTTCATCTTGCCAATGTAGCTGATGTCATGGATATAGGGGACCCCGTGGTCCTGCTCATCCAGAAATCCGGCAAGGAGGGTGTCGGCGGGGGCGGGGGCCGTAAAGTCGGCAGGGGCACTGATACGGTCGAATCCGTTTATCACCAATACGGTACCTTTGGAATTGAACGCCCGTCCGGTGGAAAGAATTTCGGAAGGGAAACTTTCACCGCCCTTGTTGACAGCGGTAACCTTGTAGCTGCATACCATGCCGGCGGGGAGCGTGGTTCGGTAACTGTTGCCGTCCACCAATACTCCGTTGTCGAAATCCCCGTCGCCGATACGGGTATAAACAATGTATTTCTCTGCTACGGCAGTTGGTTCCAACGCATCCGCTACGGGTTGCCAGGTCAGTTCCACTTCGTTCTCGCTGGTCATGTGCAAGGCCATGTGGTCTACCGGTAACGGTTGCACTACATAATCCATGTGGTATTGTGAGCAGAGGAACTGCAACATACCTTTATAGATGGCGCGGCTTACGGTGAAACGGAAACGTGGGTCCAGTCCGTAGCGCATGTCTGCAAAGTTTTGATGGGAAAGCAGTTCGAGCAGCATGGTAGGTACGCGGGGTACACGGGCCTCATAGTAAGATTGGTTCCATTTGCCACGGCGTGTCCATTGAGGTTCGTAGAGGGTACGCACGTCGCGCACGATGTTGGACTGAATCAAGTCTGTCAGGTCGTGGCTCAGATAGCGTGATGCTCCGTTGGCGAACTTCTCATTGTAGGCGTTGGTATGGTAGATGCCGAGTGTCCCGATGATGGAATCGTTCTGTGTAGTTCCTGCATCGGAGTGGAAGGCGAAGGCCATGTTGACGGGGATGTTCAGCCCTCTCTCCGTCGGATTCACGGCAGAGCCTCCGGAAAGGTAGTTCACCCAGATACCACGGCATTTATAGTCATCCGTATAGTCGTTCTTTCCGTTGCTTTCTGAATATACGCTGTCCGGTATGCCTGCCCATTGCAGCCAGTAGCGGGCGGCTTCGCAGAAGCGGGGATAGTTAGATAGTTGATAATTGATAGTGGACAATGGAGAATAGGTTACACGGTCTTGGATGTTGCCTGTATGGGTGTTTTGCAGGTTGCGGGTGTCGGAGCTTTTCAGGTTTTCCGTAGCGCCCTCGTTGGAGATGCGGCGGGCGATGTTCCCCATACCGCCGCCAATCTTCACGGCGTCGGCGGTGATGATTCTTCCTACTTTGGAGGAAAGGTTGCTCAGAACGACTTTGCATTCATTGTTCCGACCGGCATTGAAGCCGAAGGTGCCGAGGTAAATCCAGGTGCCGCCTCCCATTTGCTGGTTTACCTTGAACTGCGTGGTGCCGCCTTTGTGATAGACGGTGTAAAGGGCATCGTCCGCGCTGTTTGGCAAGGTTTGGTAAGAGACGTATACGGCGTATTGTCCGGTCGAAGGGATTTCGGGAATCCATTCGGCGGTGCTTGCGTTTCCTTTCTTGATGGTTTCTATGGCGCGGTAGGTGCCTTCCTTGAAAGGATTCTCAAAGTCTATGTATTGGGGGCGCAGGTGGGCGAAGCCTTGTCCTTCTCCCTGACTCCAGAGCTTGTCACCGGAATTTTCTGTATAGACGGAACGGCCGGTCAGGCAACCGTCATTGTCTACGATGACTTCTGCCGTCTGGCAATCGCGTTCGCGGGGAAGCAGCACATTGGCACCGGCATTTTCCAACATCGGTACGAGGAAGGGCAATACGTAGCTCTGGGTGTAGAGGTCTTCCACTGTCTGGAAGATACGCGCACGCTGCCATTCCCAGCGGTCGAGTTTTGATTCGTAGTACCAGCCGTGGCTTTGCCATAGGGCGATATGCCGGTTATGCAAGCCGTTGGTGGGGGTGTAGGGGGAGGAAACTTCGGTAACCAGAGGCTTGGAAGCGACGGGGCTGAATGTCTTCGTCTTTTTGTCTTTTTTACTGCGCAGGGCTTGGGGAACCAGTTCTTCGATACTGCGCTTGTTGGTACGGATTTGCAGCTTGTATTTGGCAAACTCCGCCGGCAGCAGGGCGCTTACGCCTTGGTAGATTTCGGCCACATTGTCCTCACGGAAAGGAATATAGGCACAGTTCATGTTGGCAAACAGTTGCAGTGTATTTCCTTCCACAGCCACTGAGTCGATGCTGATACGTCCTACGGAAACTTCTTTTCGTGCGGTGGTATCCAAGAATTTCCCGATTGCCTGGCGGACATCCGTCGGAAGTCCTTGCGCGCCTCCCGCGTGGGGGAAGAGGGAGGCGGCAAGCAGACTAAGTAAAAACTGACGTCTTACATTCATAGATGATGTATTAAGTTAATTGTTCTTTTTATCTTTCTTAATCAATAGACAGAGACCGATGAAAGTGAACAGTGCATTGAAAATCAGCAATTCGTAGCTGAATTGATAACCTCCGAACCAGGCTTCGGAATTCTTCTGCAGAATGAAGCAGAGAACCGGGGAGGCGATGGCAACTAACGGGATGTACTTGTCACGCACTTGTTGTTTCATGAAAATGCCGAAAGCAAACAGACCCAGGATAGGACCGTAGGTATAGCTTGCCAGAATATATACAGCGTCGATGACACTGGTGTTGTTGAGAAGATTGAATACGAAAATGGTGATTCCCATGACAACCGCCATGCCGATGTGCACTTTCTTGCGCATCTTCACAACCGTCTCTTCCGACTTGCCTTTCGTTCCCAGAATGTCTACGGTGAAGGAAGTGGTCAGCGCGGTGAGTGCCGAGCCTGCGGCTGAATAGGCAGAAGAAATCAGGCCGATGATGAACAGTATGCCCACAATGGCAGGGAAATAGTTGCCGGTGGCAATCAGCGGGAATAGTTCGTCACTCTTCTCCACCGCAATCTGCTGGTTGGCGGCAAAGATGTAGAGCAGTACGCCCAGCATCAGGAAGAGCAGGATGACGAAGAACTGCGAAATGACACTGGTAATCATGTTCTTCTGTGAGTCCTTGAAGTTCTTGCAGCTCAGGTTGCGCTGCATCATGTCCTGGTCCAGCCCGGTCATGGCAATCATGGTGAAGGCACCGGCGAGAAACTGCTTGAAGAAGTACTGCTTGCTGTTCACATCGTCGAAGAAGAAGATGCGGGACATGTCACTGTCGGCAATGGTGCTTACCATACCGGTAAATGACAGATTGAGGTCGGAAGCGATATACCAGATGCAGAGTACGACCGACACCACCAAGCAGAATGTCTTCAGAGAGTCTGTCCAGATAAGAGACTTTACGCCACCCTGGAAAGTGTACAACCAGACCAGTGCCACCGTGATGGCCACGTTCAGCAGGAAAGGCAGTCCGAAAGGTTCGAATACCAGCAGTTGCAACGTTAGGCATACGAGGAACAGACGGACAGCGGCACCGAGCATTTTGGAGATGAAGAAGAACCAGGCACCCGTGCGGTAGGAAGACATGCCGAAACGGTTCTCCAGATATTCGTAGATGGATACCAGGTTCATTTTGTAGAACAGCGGTACCAGTAGATAGGCTATGATGAGCTGTCCGGCAATGAAGCCCAACACCATTTGCAGATAGCCGAAGTTACTGGCGGCAACCATGCCGGGTACGGATACATAGGTCACACCCGAAATGGCGGAACCAACCATCGCGAAGGCCACGACATACCAGGATGACTTACGGTTACCGACAAAGAATCCTGCGTTGTCAGCCTTTCTTCCTGCAATATAAGATACCGTGAACAATATCACGAAGTAGGCAGCGATGGTAATGATTACGGAAAGTGGAGTCATGAGGTTATTTACGATTTTATGATTTACGATTTACGATTGAAATTACTTCTTTTGATGATATGTACGACTTTGATTATCCTATGTACGCTCTGACGTTCTCTTCCAATTCACGTTCATTTTTTAATCGTAAATCGTAAATCGCCAAATCGTACATCCCTTTATTCTTCGTAGAGCAGGTAGGGCTTGCGCTGTACCTTGAATTTCTCTACGTCGTCTTTCCATCTTGCCTTGATTTCTTCGGCGCTCTTCCCTTCCTTTATCATTTTGCGCACGTAGTCGGTGCCTATCAACAGTTCGAAGAAGGAACGGAAGAAGTGGTCGTCCATGTTCAGATTCCGGTAAGCGTCTATCACGTAACTCAGGTCAATACCGCGTTTCCAGATTTCTTCATCACTCATATTGCTCAGGTTTACGCCATGACAAAGTTTGCCCAGCTGGGGCGGATTCTTGGCTCCGGGGATGCTGCGTGGGGTGAAGCTGTAGCTGTAGCCCGTCATGTTGGGATGCCCGTAGACCTGGAAGGGGAGGTCGGTTCCTCTTCCCAGGCTGACCGGAGTGGCCTCGAAGTAGCAGGTCGAGGGGTACAGATAGATGGACTTCATGTTCGGCAGATTGGGGGACGGGGGAATCGGCAGCTTGTATAGGGTCTGGTGCGTATAGTTCTTGCAGGGAATGACGGTCAGGTCGCAAGTGCGTGACGCCGGCAACCAGCGTTCGCCGTTTACCATCAGGCCCAGTTCGCCCAGCGTCATGCCGTGCACCACGGGAATCGGCAGCCAACCTACACCGGATTTATATTTCATATCCAGTATCGGGCCGTCCACGTAGTGTCCGTTCGGATTGGGGCGGTCCAGTATCAGCACCTTGCGGTTGTATTCTGCACAAGCGTCCATCAGCCGGCACATGGAGGCATAATAAGTATAGAATCTCAGGCCGACATCCTGGATGTCTACCACAAGAATATCGAATTTGCGCATGGAGGCTTCGCTTGGTTTTCCAGACTTCCCGTCGTACAGCGAAAGGATGGGTACCCCGGTCTTCTTGTCTACCGAGCTGGACACATGTTCGCCTGCGTCGGCATCTCCTCTGAAACCGTGTTCAGGGGAGAAAATGGCTACTACATTGAACTTGTTTTCCAGCAGAATGTCCAGCAGATGCTTGTCTCCTATCATTCCTGTATGATTGGAGAATATGGCAATTCGTTTATCTTTTAGGATTGGAAAATACTCGGAAGTCTGTTCATCACCTAAAATAACTCGTTCTTCTTGTGCCCGGCACAGTAAAGAACTACATAGCACAAAGGCTAAAAGCAGCAGTTTCTTCATAATAGTATTATTAAGGAGGACGTTGTTTGCAACAAAGATACGTTTTATTTTAATATCAAAAACACTTATTTGGGTATTTTTAGTATTATCAATCATAATTTGCAAATAGTCAACTGTTCACCTTATTAAATAATGGTTGAACTGCATCAGTTGCCTACGGAAATACTTTTTATAAAAAGAGTGAGGGCCAAGTTTGCCCTCACTTTGGTACAATCGGTGGGAGTGCCGGTTCATTCTTCTATTCTTACCAGATGATAAAGTGTTCCCCGGTTCGATTTCTTGTTGAGGATGTCCAGCTTGCGGAGCGTGCGCCCGAAAGCTGCTATCCGGTTGATGGCCAACTTATCCCTCGTTTTCTGTTGCAGATCGTTGAAAATCTGCATGGCTGTGAGCCATTCGCCTTCTTCGCTCTCCTCCGCGCCACGGAAATGGCAAAGGAAAAGTTCTTCCAATGGGTCTACCCGCTCGAATTCCCGGTTGTACTCCTTTACGATTGCTTCGTCAGTGTCGTCCAGCCAGTAGCGTTCACCCTTCATGATGTCGTGCATGGCTTGGGCATAGAGCTGGCGATAATTGATAGTGACGTTTGTCTGGATAGGGCCGGTCACTTCGATGCAAATGAAACGGCGGCTTCCCGACGGGTCGGTCAGCAGGTCTTTCAGATTGCTGGTCCCGATGAAGGAGGCATAGCGGCGCATTTCCTGAATAGTGCTACCGTAGGGCTTTCGCAGGTTGGCAACCGGTTTTTGCAGGAGGTGCTTCAAGAAGCCTTGCTGATTGGCGTTTATCTGGTCGAATTCGTCGATGTTAATCAGAAAAAAGCGGCCAAGGCTGCGCTCCGCTTCCTGCTTGCTCTTGAAGTCGATACTGTCGGTGTAGCCGAAACGCAGTTCCGGTGGCAATAGGATGCGGCAGAAAGTACTTTTGCGGTAACCTTGCGGACCTACGAGCAGGGGCGAGGTGTTGTTGCCGTGCTGTTTGTCGATTCCCCGCCAATGTGCCACCATGCCAAGAAACCACCGGTAGAACAGTTCCCTCCAGTGGGGATTGTGGCAGGGCACGAGGTCGGCCAATGCGCGGATGCGGTCTTTGCCGTCCCAGCGTCCGGTGTTATAGAGATATTCTTCGATGGGGTTGTATAGCGGCACGTAGTCCGAAGACAGGAAGCGGGTGATGTCGCGGTCCCACACACGTACTCCCTCTTTCAGTGCCTTCATGGCGATGCTGCTGCGTACGCGCTGGTCGGCAGGTTGGAAGTAGAAGTGGATGGAGTCGCGCTGCCGGTATTCCAAGTCGCCAAGCACGGTGTTGTAGCGGAATTCGTAGCGGCGTTTCATGAACTCCTCCAGCCGGAAAGCAGTTTCCTGGTCTTTGTTCAGGCTGCTGCGGGTGCCGAAGCCTTTCAATTCCCCGTAAAGGTTATGCAGCGTCAGGCGTACAAGGGGTTCGTCTGCCTCCCGGTAGTAGTGCATCAGTGTCTGGCGCACCGCTTCTTCTTCAGGAATGCCGGCTTTGAAGCAATGTTCGGCAAGGCGGGACAGCAGCGGGCGCAGGTCGTCGCCCCGTCGCCAGTTGTCCAAATCGCGGAAGGCGCGGTCGAGGGCGGCCTCGAAGAGCAGGTTGCATGTGTCCGCCACTTCGTAGCCGGGAGTCATTCTCAGCAACGGATTGCTTTCCTGCTGTTTCCGTTGGCGGTAGTTGTCTTCCGAGGGCAGGGCGCAGGGCTGTTCCAGGCAGAAGGCCACGGCGGTGGGGCTATAATAGGGCTGTTCGTCCACGGTCATCCGGCAGCTTTGTAGGAGTGAAGGAGCCTGGAGGGTGATGGGGAAAGGGAGAAGGGGTTGGTAGCACTTCACTGCCAGGCGGTAGGCGTGGGCGTGGAATAAGGCGATATCGTCTTCATTCTTTGGAAGCCCTCCGTCGGGCAGGGTGAAGCGTACCCATATTTTGGCGCTTCGTCCGCTGGAGCCACAGAAGGCGGCAAAGGTTTGCGGCAGCAGGGCGGCTTGTTGTTTCACCAGTTCGGCTTCGGCCACCCCGGCCAGATTGTTTACTTCCAGTAGTATCAGCCCGTTGTAGGTCTTTATCCGGTGTTCTCCTGCTTTGGTGCGGGTCATTTCTACGGCGGGATAGAGACGCGGCAGTCTGTCGATATGCTCATATCGGGCGTTGGTCCCTTTCAAATGCGGGATGATGCTACGCAGCTCCGTAATGTATCCGGTCTTGTTCTCGGTTTTCAGCTTTTCCATCAACATGTCCGTTTTTTGTGTGCTGACGGCCTCTTTTCCGCTTTCGCGTTCCTCTCTGATCAGTGTGATTTTCATTCTTTATCGTGTATGTAATATTCTTGTAAAGATACGCCGGGAAAGGGGGGGGATACAAGCTTTTCAAGGATTATTTTCCGATTGGCTTCTTTTTTGGGGTGGAATGTCTATATGTTTCTTTTATAAAAGGTGTTCGTTTCTTTGCTTATCCCCATAGTTTTGTCTACTTTTACACCAGAGTTTATGAACAGTCCACTAAAGTGGTCTTTCTTGTTCATATTAGTGAACGGAGCAGCTCACTACAGTGAACGGTTCTGCTCACGGGCTGGGCTGTGATATAACCTTTGTACTTCAACAGACTGCGTACGTACTTCGCACGTGTTCCGTGCAGTGCTTTATCGTATAATGTAACCCTTTAACGCAGTTTGAACTATGGCTATTTTGTTTGATTGGTACGAGAATCCGGACTCGTACGACAAATCTCCGGAAGATAAAATCCTTCATCCCCGTCTCCGCCTAAATGGGAGCAGGTCTACCGATGAATTGCGGCGGGACATCCAGGCACGTTGCTCATTGACAGAAACCGATGTGACGGCTGTGCTCGATGCTGTGTCGCACGTCATGGGCAGGGAACTTGCCGAAGGAAGGCAGGTGCATCTCGACGGCATCGGCTACTTTCGCGTGTCGCTCACCACGACCGAACGGGTAGTGGCTGCTACCAAGCGTAAGTTGACGAAGGTGAAGATGGCGGGTGTGAAATTTCGTGCTGACCAGAAACTGAAAAATGAAATTGGTACCATCAAGGCAAAGGCTTTGAAGGCAAACGAGCATTCGGCTAAACTGACGGATAAAGAGATAGACCGTCGGCTGACCAACTATTTCGCCACTCGCCCTTTTATGACACGGAATGACTTTCAAAGCGTTTGCGGCATGATGCGTACTACTGCCATGCGGCATATCCGTCGGCTGCGCACCGAAGGAAAGTTGAAGAATGAGGGAACAATGCTGCAACCGATTTATGTACCCGTTTCAGGATATTACGGTAAGAATGAGTGACTTATAACTTTGAACGAAGAAATCTTGTGGTGAGGGCAAATTTTGCCCTCACTTTTTAAATTTGCTCTCACCCACCTCTTGAATGCCGATGAATAGGGCGATGCGTGCGAAAGGTGAGGGTGGTGAGGGTGGATGTGTGAAATTTAGTTTAGTTTGATGGGCGGCTGAATATGGGTATTCCCATACGGTGTATATGTTCCAAAAGGTCGGCATTCTTTAATTTGCCATAGATGGAAAGGTCTACGCTGTAAGGCAAAAGCAGGTCGTCTATTTCATCGGAAAGGCTGCTTAAAGTATTATACGTAAGTCTGTCTCCCATCAGCGTGATGTCTATGTCGGAAAAAGGCTTGAAATTTCCTTTGGCTCGTGAGCCGTACAAAACAGCCTGCTCTATTTCTTCATGTTTCCGGAAGAGATTGCATAGCTTTTCCAGTTCATTGTCGGTCAATCCGTACATAGCTCAATCGAATAAGGATGGTGTATTCAAGGATTGCATTTTCTCTTCAGAGACTACATCGTTGTCATGATTGTGCGATGTCAGATTTCGGGCTTCTATAGTCTCCGTCCATTGCTTGTCATCAATCAATCCCATTTCAAGGGCTTTGCGTATGGCATCACGGGAGCTGCGGATGTCGGTATACCCCTGATATTCTGCATAGTCCTTCATCACTTTCCAGGCCAGTTCGTGGGTATATTCAAAACGCTGTATCCATCGTATGTCTTGCTGTACCATGATAGCTGTCTGTTTTTAAGTAAGCAAATATAAGCTTCTTTTGTGTAACGAGCAAATGGATGGGGGCTTTTTCGTGAAAGCTGTCTGGGGCTATTTTGGAGAAAGGCTGTTTTTAGGTGTGGAATAAGTTCCTGAATTTGTTGAGCCGATGTCGAAATAGTTATATATGTATGTTCTGGTTCCACATGCATTTATGAAATCAACCGTTACGCAAACTCGTTCAATTTCATGACTGTTCCGACTGCTGAAAGTAGTGAAATAATATCCTTGCATGTCTACCTCCCAATCGCAGTCAACACTCCAATGAAAATCATGCGCACCTTCAGGAATAGGATTCAATCCGCATTCACCTCCGCTTTGTGACAGATAGCCATATATAATGTCATGGTCATTTTCTTGTATTCCTGATACATTGAAAGTAATTGGTTTGGAAAACTGAACAGTGTATTCCTTTGTGTGTACTATTGCGGTTAAGGTCGTATAAATGGAACTGCCTCCGGGTGTCCCTAAATTATTCAGGGTGATAGCAGGTGATGCCTGATTTAATTGCGAATATAAATCGTTGCCAACAATCCAATCCACTGTTGCTTTTGTGGGAAAATTCTTGATACTGAATGTCCCGTTGTCACAGATTACGTCAGGGCCAATCAGTTGCATTGATGTCTTAGATACACTCAAAGGTAGCTCATTGGTAAAATTATCGGTTTGATTTTTATATTTGTAGCTCACTTTGACACTTGCGTTACCGGGTTGTGTCGGTACGATTGTTACCGTAGAGCTGTTCTGACCACTTACTATCTTAATATTCTTCCCGGTCCAATAAAATGTATGTGCCTTGCTGTCATTGATGGAATATATGTATTCTTTATATTGTTCAATATTTCTGTAGCCATCTATTTGAGGACCCATATTGGGAAAACTGATATTGCTTTTCCGAGCCATGAAATACTCTTTTGCTCCGATAGAATTTATGTAGAAATCATGGACTTCTACTCCGACATCGCTGTTCTTGAAGGCTTGCTTTGATTTCAAATTTATTTGGAATCTACTTTGTGTGACAGATGCACTTTGAGAGACTTCAGCGAATAGATTTTTATCGTAAGTCCACTTTATGCCCGTATCTTTGTTTATGGAATAATTGCACCAAAGTGTTATCGTATCTCCCAATTCAAATGTTGAAGGGGCATTGATTGGCATAGGTTTCATTTTGACATTGATGTTTCTTAGATCTGCGGTAAGTTCGATTGTACTTTTTTCAGGACGTACCATCAGGGTAGAATTACTACCTGCTTTAGTCCATAATACATTTATTGGAAAATGGTTTTTTCCTGCTGGAATTTGGGTTACCCATGTACTCTCGAATCGTTCTTGGTAGTTTGTTTTGAATCGTGCTTCTCCACCGACTGCTGAAATTCTTATACCTACAGATTGTTTTTGTATAGGAATACTTAAATCATAAGTGTAGTAACCATCACTAACATAGGGGTTCATTTCGCCCGTAATAGTACCGCTTATGTAGGAAGCACGTGTTGTGACATCAGAATAGAAATCCTTATCTTGTAACTCGTCTGTTTGTTCTTCTTTGTTGCAACTACTATTGATGAAGCAGATTAGTAGTACGAAAAATATGTTCTTCTTTTTCATGATATGTTTCTTGTTAGTATGTTATGAACGAAGGGAAAGTATATGATATTGATTTATGGTTCCTTTTAGAAGGTGCTATTCGTGTTTCTATACACCTTTTAAAGGGAATAACAAAAGCGTCCATACATTTGTATTTAGATACATGGAATGTATGAACGCTTTAATTAAATCCAAACGAGGTACAGCGCGATATGCTGTTTTTAGTTGATTACCAACCCGGATTCTGCTTCATGTTTTTATTCAGGGTCAACTGTGTAGTTGGAATCGGGTAGAAATAATGTTTGGCTTCATAAGTACGGATTTGTGCATCGGAGGCATCTATATATCCGTTCTTGGTCGCTTCTTCACAGTCAGGCACATTGCTTACGTTGGCGCCCAACATGGTGTTCGGGTACTTGGTTGAATCCAATTTGTCGAGCTGGTGCCAACGGATTAAATCCCAATATCGGTACCAGTTATCCATAATCAGTTCGCAACGGCGACAGCGGCGTATCTCCCAAATCAGATTGCTTACTCCCATATTATTGGCAGGATCGGCATCTGGAGTAGTTGTCATAGCCGGCAGGCCGGCACGAGCCTGAAGCTTGTTTATGGAGTTGTTGAGATCGTCTTGTGTGAGAGAACCCATTTCGGCTTTGGCTTCTGCAAAGTTCAGATAAATAACTGAAATCCAATAGAGCGGGCAGTCGGTGTATTGGTAGCCGATGTTGTTTCGGTCGCTAACACTCAATTCTTCGGGGTTATCATACTTGGCGATGCCATAACCGGTCGATGTGGTGAAGGCTGCTACACCGGCACGGCTGTAGGCGTGGCCTCTGAAAGAAAGTACCGGGTCAAGAATTTCGGACAGGCGCTTGTCGCGTACGGCCAAAACCTCTCTTATAGAGTAATTTTTGTCTGCATCCAATACGGCTGCATCGTCCTTGTTTTTCGAGGTTGTTGCCAACGGTTTTCCATCAAGGAAAAGGAAACTGTCGAATGCGTCCTTTGAAATGCCGTGCGTACCACTTGTATTGATTGTGTAGTCAATGGTGGAGTGCCTTAACGAACTTTGTGCATAAGGCTTGTAGAAAATCATTTCCGGATTGCTTGCCAGGCTGACAGAATTATAGTTGGCTTTGTAACTGTTACTTAGAGAGTAGTTTTTGGCCATAAGATATTCGCAGGCTGATACACATTCTTGCAAGTATTTGTTGGCGCGGCTCTCATCAGCGGCTTTGCCATTCTCAGCTTGAGTGCGATATTTGCAGTATGTACCTTCATATAAGGTGATGTCTGCTTTCATGGCATATGCCATGTCGGTGCTGAAACGTTGCCGATTGCTGTTTGCGGTAATGTGTTCGCACGCATAATTGATGTCTGCCAGCACATGGTCCATCACTTCATCCCGGTCGGTGCGTGGTCCGTAGAGGGCTTCGTTGTCGGCTGGGTCGATAACTTTGTCTATCCATTGAACATCGCCGTACATACGGACCAACTGATAGTATTCCCACGCACGGTTCATGCGTGCAAGACCTTCATAGTGGGCCTTTGTTGCTTCATCAAGAGAGGAAGACTGTACACCGGCAATGATATAGTTGGCGCGTCGGATTTCTGTGAAAGGGGCTGACCAGTTTGTGGAAGATGCGACCACGTTAGTGTAAGTCCAGTTATGGCTTTCTGCATCTACCTGGTCATCGCTTATTGTTTTGAAGTAGAACCATCCTCCACTGGCTCCGTTGCCAAAGCCGGTAAAGTTGTTATAAAAAGTATTGCACTGATTATCCAAATTATCGGTGTTGCTCCAGTATGCCGGAGTATTCGTGAAGGTATCCAAGGGGGATTTGTCCAGCAAATCGTTGCAACCGGTTAACATCGCCAGCGCTGTGACCCCATATATAAATAATTTCTTCATTGTTCTTAAGTTTTTGAGGTTGTTATAATGTTACCTGGACTCCAAATGAGAATGTGCGTGTAATAGGAGCTATACGTCCCCATCCACCGGCTGTAAGTCCATTGCCTGTACTGATTTCGGGGTCGACTGGAAGGTCATTCCCTTTGTGGAGCAGAAAGAGGTTGCTGCCACTGAAGTAGATACGTGCTTTCTCAATGTAGGCTTTGCGTGTCCACTCTTTCGGAAGGGTATATCCCACAGTTACGTTCTTCAGACGAAGATAGGACATGTCTGTCAAATAGCGGGATTGGGGATAGTAGTTGTTGCAGCCGTTAGCTATACCGGATACGGTACCTCCACTATTATTTGTACCACGATAAAGACGTGGATAACGGTTGCCTTGATTTACCTCATAACCGGTAATGGCGGTATAGTCTGAATTCCAAAGCACTTTGTTATAGCTTGTTTGGTGGGAATAGATGGCTACGTCGGCATGTACCATGGCGGGAAGGTTTAGGGAAGAAGTCGTCCAGTCCTCACGTTTGCCTACACCTTGGAAGTAGAGGTCAAGGTCGATACCTTTCCACGCTCCGCCTAAATGGAAGCTGTATTCGTAGCGTGGCATAGAGTTTCCGATGACTTTCAAATCGCCGTGGTCGTCTGCTGTGCCTTTTCCACCGTCAATCTTGCCATTGCCGTCCAAATCCTTGAACTTGACGTCTCCCGGGCCGTAATGGAAATTACCGGATTCCAGTCCTGCCTGGCTTGCAATGCCGTTTGCATAATTCCATGAGCCGTCTGCATTTTGGCTGGTGAAGTCTTTTTCCTCGAAGTAACGGTCGGTTTCAAAACCGAAAATGTCACCGTAGGTTTTACCGGTGTAATAGGTGCTGAGCAGTTTGGAATCATTGTCCCACTTTGTTACTTTAGTCTTGGAGTCACCGATGTTGAAGTTGGCATATACGTCGAAGTCGCCGAAGGTATGGCGCCAGTTCAAGTTCAACTCCCATCCACGTGTACGTAAGGTACCGGCATTTTCATAAGGAGCAGAAGCACCCAGAGTGTTCGGCAATACTTGTGCCGGTGCCAGCATGTCACGATTCTCACGTTGGAACCAGTCGAAACCTATAGTCAGTTCGTCATTCAAGAGACCCAGGTCAAGACCTATATTGAGGGTGCGGATACGCTCCCAGGTCAAAGTACTTGATACCAAATCCGGCATGTTATACATGGTCAGGAGATTAGCGTTGGCATTATTGTTTTCAATCCAATAGATATAGCCGGTACTTTTATTGTTCAACCGTTGGCTTATTAATTGTTCGAACATGTAGTCGCCCACAGCCTCGTTGCCGATTTCGCCAAAAGAAGCACGCAACTTACCATTGCTGACAATATGTTTCAGTGGGGCGAAGTAGGCTTCTTCGGAGAAGCGGTAGCCGATGGATGCAGAAGGGAAGAAGGCCCACTGGTCGGTATGGGGGAAACGGGAAGAACCGTCGTAACGTCCGTTCAGTTCCAATAAATAAATGCCTTTGTAGTCATAATTGATACGGCCGAAATAACCGGCAGAAGCGCGGGATGTATGATTCCAACTCAAATCTTGTCCATCCTTGCCAGCCATATTCAGTTCGGGGTATCCCTCTTGATCGTACATCACATTGCGGGTACCATACAGATATTTGTATTCCTCTTCTTCTGCGTTGACACCTGCCATTACATTCAGGTTGTGTTTTTTGGCAAATGTTTTGGTATAGTTTACGTATGCGTTGGCCGTCCATGTGTTCTGTTTGGAAAAGTCTCTCCAGATACCGCTATTGCCTTTAGTGACGATGTAAGAGGGTACCGGTTTCCCGCTCCAATTGATGCCGTAAACGGAGTTGTCCTGCGAACCGCTGTTCATATTCTGAATGGCATATGTAAAGTCTGCATTAAGGGTCAGTCCTTTAACGATTTCAGCTTTCAAGAAGGTGTTCATACGGGTCAGGTCTGTTGTCACTTCACGATCGGCAGCTTGCTTCTGCATGGCCATGACGCGTGTGTCATAGCCGTCGATTGTGCCCGAAGGAATGAAATAAGAACCCCAACGCCACAAATATTGGTAGGTGTTGGCCCATGTGTCCGGGCGTTTATAGTTCTTACGACTATAGTTGATGCGTGCACCCACCTGTAGCCAGTCGTAAACATTAGTGGTGACATTGACTGAGGCATTGTACTTTTTTAGTTCGTCCGGGTGAATCTTCATCTGTCCTTGCTTTTCGTTGTAGCCGAAAGATAGGTAGTAATTGGTCTTACCAGATGTTCCTTGTATAGAAACATTGTGGCTCATGGAAGGAGCAGCTTTGTTGAAGTAGATGTCCTGTACATCCCAGTCAGCATAATAAAAAGGAGTGCCGTCCAATACGATATAGTCACCCACGTTACTATCGCTTTGGTAGAGGTTCATAGGACGGTAGCCGGTCTTGCCGCCGTTCTGTTGCTGCCACTTTTCGGCGTAAGGTAACAATTTGTCGAAATACATACCGAACAATTCAGGCATACCGGCACCACCGTTCATACTGGCTTCGATACCCATCTTTAATTGTGTGGGTACATCGGGATAGTCCGGCAGGTAAGTAGCTTGATCCCATGCAAAATTGTTGCTGTAATTGATGGTAACCTTTTCGCTAGGCTTTGCGCTCTTGGTATTGATTAGAATCACACCGAAAGCGGCGCGCGTTCCATAAATGGAGGAAGCGGAAGCGTCCTTCAGTACGGAAATATTTTCGATGTCTTGCGTATCGAGGAAAGAAATGTCATCCATCGGAACGCCGTCCACTACAATGAGTGGATTGCTGACTTCTCCATTACTCAATGTCCCCAAACCACGTATACGCATGGAGGCTGTCTCGTCGATGGCACCACTTGTGGTGAGAATGCTTAGTCCCGGAACAGCCCCTTGCAATGCTTTGGCTACATCTTGTTGTGGACGACCTGCCATTGTCTTGTTTAAGTCCACTGTAGAAACTGCTCCTGTCAAGTTAGCCTTCTTTTGTACACCGTAGCCTACTACTACTACTTCATCCAGCATCTCGGTATCTTCTTTCAGAGTTATTCTCATCGTTTTGGCTGCCTTCACTTCTTGTGTCTGATAGCCCACAAATGATATTTTTAGTGTTGCTCCCGGTGTTATGGTCAATGTAAACTTACCGTCTAAGTCGGTAATTCCGCCGTTGGTAGTCCCTTTTTCTACTACGCTGGCACCGATAATCGGTTCGCCGGCTGCATCGACAACTAAACCGCTGATGGTGATAGCTTGTAATTGTTCTGTTACACCAAGCGATTTATCAGGATTGGCTTGTGCAGCCATCACGTTGCCGCTACTTAATAACAGTGAGCTGATTGCCACTGCTGTGAGGAGTTTGCTATGTGTTAGTCCTCGTTTTTTGTGATCTTCATTCATAAATGATTGATGATTTGTTGTTAATTAAATACTTCTTAAATTTAGGGTAAGGGTAATAAGGGCCGAATAGTGAGACTATTCAACTTGCAGGATTGTTTCTTTTTCCATAGGCATTTTCTCTTTTTAAAGGTTCATAACTTTTATATTATCTCTCTTTTTTTCTATTTATTTACCAAGTCCAGACGGAACTTGGAATTCAGTCAGATAGTATCTTATTGTTAGTCTGTTATCGTCTTGTTTTGACTAAAACGCGGTTGCGTTGGAAAAGTGGGAATACTTTGTTGGATGATTGAGGATATGAGCAAAAGGGAGATGTATGGCCAGCAAAATGATTTTTTCTTGAAATAGCCTTGGAAAGATTAAAAAAAGCTATATATTTGTATTCAATTCTAAAACTAACTACCTATGAAACTAATTGCAGAAAGTGGTTCTACGAGAACAGAATGGGCGCTGGTTGAAGATAATCGTCTGATACAGCGAGCCTTCACAGAGGGCTTAAATCCTTTCTTTCAAACGAGAAGAGAGATTAGCCGAAGTGTGCGGTTAGGATTACCCGAGCATTTTTTCAAAAGGAAATTGGAACAAGTCTATTATTATGGTGCCGGATGTACTTCTTATGAAAAGAAAAATGTATTGGGAGCTTCATTGGTAGCACAATTCAAAACTCCAATTCAGGTAGAGAGTGATTTGCTGGCAGCTGCACGTGGCTTGTTCAAATGCGAGGCCGGCATTGCTTGTATTTTGGGAACCGGCTCAAACTCATGTTTTTATGATGGGAAAATCGTTGTAAAGAATGTCCGGGCAGGAGGTTACATCCTGGGGGATGAGGGTAGTGGTGCTGTATTGGGCAAAATGTTTTTGTCTGATGTACTGAAAGGTTTGGCTCCTAAAGATGTAACGGCGGATTTCTTTGAGAAGTTCCGTATAAGCCCGAATGAGGTTATGGAATCTGTGTATAACCGCCCGTTCCCCAATCGCTTTTTGTCTACTATATCTTATTTTTTGGCTGATTATACCAATGATGACTATGTATTTGAGCTGATTACCGGTAATCTGAGAAATTTCTTTACTCGTAATGTCTGCCAATATGACTACAAAAATTATCCTATTCGTTTTGTGGGTTCATTGGCTTACAGCTACGCGACCATTTTGCGGGAAGTTGCCCGTGAATTTGGCATCGAACTGGAAATCATTGAAGAAACACCAATGAATGGCCTGATTGAATTCCATTCTTTAAATATAGAAGAACCTTAAATTCTTTATATAATAAGGTGTATAACCTCCTTTTTGCAAATGTATGAATATAAAGTTAAATAAATACAAAGAAATGTTCTTGATATTAAATAATAATGTATCTTTGTTAGGACGAAATGAACGAATCATTTCTCACCTTTGTTAATAACGAGTTTTTTATCTCTTAAAACAACCAATAGAGTTAAGTAATTAACAAAATTTTAGCCTTATATAATATATAACTAAGTTCCGTCTGGACTTGGTAAATAAATAGAAAAAAAGAGAGATAATATAAAAGTTATGAACCTTTAAATAAAGAAAATGCCTATGAGAAATTAAAGAAATCTTCGGAAATGGTCTGACAATTCCGAACTATATGATTCCCTTACCCTAATTTTGAAAAACTGGTTTAATTAACAAAATCATCAATCACTTATGAATGAAGATCGCAAAAAACGAGGACTTGCCAATGGTAAGTTCTTTACGGCGGTGGCAATCTGTGCTCTGTTTTTAGGCAGTGGCAACGTGATGGCTGCCCAAACAGCATCCGACGACTCGCAAGGAGTACAAGAACAGATGCAATCTATCTCTGTGACTGTTACAGTTGTAGATACAAAAGGTGAACCTATTATTGGCGCCAATGTCATTGAGAAAGGTACGACCAATGGTGGTATTACGGATTTGGATGGAGTTTCCAAATTAAATGTAAAGCCCGGTGCTATTCTGCAAGTATCATTTGTGGGATATACTACTCAAGAAGTCAAGGCAACTTCGGTAATGAAGGTTGTTTTGAAAGATGATACGGAATTGTTGGATGAAGTTGTCGTAGTAGGTTATGGTGCACAGAAAAAGGTGAACCTGACCGGTGCGGTGGCTTCCGTGGATGTGAACAAAACAATCGATAGCCGTCCTATCACGGATATAGGCCGTGCCTTGCAGGGGGCGGTACCGGGATTGACCATCACTACCAACTCCGGTGAGATAGGTGGTGCGCCTACTATCAAGATTCGTGGTAGTATCGGTTCTCCGAATGGTGACTCCAAACCGTTGATTCTGGTAGATAATGTGGAAGTAACGGATATTTCTATGGTGAATCCGGACGATATTGAAAGTATTTCTGTATTGAAAGACGCCGCTTCTGCTTCCATTTACGGTGCCCGTGGTGCATTTGGTGTATTGCTGATTACCACAAAATCAAGAAGTAAACATGAACGTCTCTCTGTAAAATATACCAATAACTTTGCATGGCGTACGCCGACCAAGACACCCGAACAACTTCCGGGATGGCAGCAGGCTGATATTAACTTGCAAGGTGTAATCAATCAGACTAAGGGGTCTACCGCATTTTATAACGTAGTGGGTAATATGCGTGTGGATGCTACACATGTACAGAAAATGAAGGATTACTGGGACAAATATGGTTATGGTGACCAGTTTGGCCGTGAGATGGAATTGGGTCGTGACTTTGAGTTCCGCGATGGCGGTATGTTCTTTATCCGTACTTGGGACTGGTATGATGAATACATTAAAGACTGGGCTCCGCAACAGAACCATAGCCTTTCTATCAACGGTGGCAACGGAAAGACTAATTACAATATCGCTTTGGGATATCTGAGCCAGGATGGTATGATGAAAGTCAATTCAGACAACTATAAGCGTTACAATGCCAATATCTCTTTGAACTCTGAATTAAACAAATATGTGTCTATCCGTACAGGTGTCATGTTCACCCGTTCTGACTATGACAAGCCATTCAACTATAACATTGATCTTTACGATCCGATGTACTATCTGTATCGTTGGCAGCCGATGATGCCTTACGGTACTTTTGAAGGCAAGGAGTTCCGTAACGCCTTGACCGAACAGAAAAGTGCTCCTATTACCACAAAAGAACGTGAGTATCTGCGTTTGACAGGTGGTGCAACTATCAAGCCTATCAAAGATTTAACACTGGATATAGATGTTGCTTATAGCAGCGTGGAAAATCGCTATAAGAAGTATGGTACACCGAGCTTGACCAGTGGTTATGAAATCTTCACTACCCGTCCGTCTGTTGAGGCATTACGTGATTCTTATGGCAGTTATCTATCTGCTGCTACTTATGATTATGTATATCAGGAAACCGGACGCACGGAGAATCTGACAGCCAACTTCGTGGCAACTTATGCCAAACGCTGGGGAGATCATGATTTTAAGGCGATGGCAGGTTCCAGCCTTGAAAAGAGCGAATATGAATATTACTGGGCACAACGCAAAGGTCTGCTCGACCCTGCAAAACCGGAATTGAATCTGGCTACAGGTGACCAGACTACAAGCTCCTCGCATACCTGGTGGTCTGTAGCAGGCTTCTTCGGACGTCTTAATTATTCTTATAAAGACCGATATATGTTGGAGCTGAACGGCCGTTATGACGGTTCCTCCCGTTTCCCTTCGGGCAACCGCTTCGGTTTCTTCCCCTCTATGTCTGCCGGTTACCGTATTTCTGAAGAACCGTTCATGCAGTCACTGAAGCCTTATCTGAGTACGTTGAAGATTCGTGGCTCTTGGGGTATGATTGGTAACCAGGATGTAGGTACCGACCGTTATATCTCCACTCTGTCCACTTCTGTTGACAGTTGGATTATCGATGGAAAGAAAGTACAGTCAACGCAAAAACCGACTATTGTGTCTTCAACCCTTACTTGGGAGAAGGTTACTACACTTGACCTTGGCTTGGATGCCCGTTTCTTCAATGATGCTTTGGGAGTAACGTTTGATTGGTATAACCGTACTACCAGTGATATTTTGACTACTGCCAACCTGCCTGCTACATTGGGTGCTGACGCTCCATATGAAAATATGGGTACTATCCAGACCAAAGGGTGGGAACTTGCCATTGACTATCGCCACACCTTCAAGAATGGTCTGCACTTTGGCGTGACGGCTTCTGTAGCCGATGACAGAACTGAAGTAACCAAGTGGACGTATAATACAAAGATTCCTTCTTATGGAGCTACCGGCTGGTGGGATAAGGGTGCTTATAAAGAAGGTATGGTTTTGGGTGATATCTGGGGCTTGCAGTTCGACCGTTTTCTGACGGAAGATGACTTTAATGCTGACGGTTCTTTGAAAGCCGGTTTGCCCGACCAGACCAAGGTATTCCCTGCCGGTTATCAATTTGCTCCCGGTGATGTACTTTATAAAGACCTCGACAACAACGGTGAAATCGTAAAACAGACAAATACAAATGAAGTGGGCGACCTTAGTGTTATTGGTAACGCTCTGCCGCGTTTGCAGTTTGGTCTGAATCTGGATGCTGCTTGGAAAGGCTTTGATATAAGCATGTTCTTCCAGGGGGTAGCCAAGAGGAAACTTTGGGCAGCAGGTAACCAGGTATTGCCGGGCTTTACTACCGGTGAACCCTTCTACAAAGGAGCTGAAGATTATTGGACTCCCGAAAACACAGATGCTTTCTATCCCCGTCCGATGGATTACAGGCAGTCTGCTTCGGGTAACTATAGCGTGAATGACCGCTATTTGCTGAATATGGCTTATCTGCGTCTGAAGACATTTACTGTGGGCTATTCTCTTCCTAAGGTTTGGTTAAGTAAATTCAAGGTGCAAGGCTTGCGTGTTTATTTCACCGGTGAAAACCTTTTCACCATCGACGGTGTGAAGCCTGCTATCGATCCGGAAATCGGTATACGTACTGCTGGTACAAGGAGCGACCAGCGTAACTTTGGCCGTAGCTATCCATATCAGAAGACAGTGTCGTTCGGTATTCAGCTTAGTTTATAATCTAATAGTAATTGCAGTTATGAAAAAGAAAAATTTATTATACATCGTTTGTGCGTTGGCAATGAGCTCGCTCTGCGGTTGCGACGATTTTTTGGATAAAGACCCGCAGGACAAGCAGACCAATGACACTTATTGGCAGACTGAAACTTCTTTGCGTACTTATGCGCAAGACTTCTATTCTTCCTACTTTGCAGGATATGGTACCGACTATACTGTTTTTGCCGGTTATTTCTCTGGAGATGACTATACGGATGATTTTATCAATCTGAATAATGCAAATACAAACGGTTCAGGATATATTTATTTCTCCACTTCTGCCACTACAGACTGGAATAGCCGGACGGGAACTTGGTCGGACAATTATAGTGTTATTTATAAAGCCAATGTCATGCTTGAGAAGATTCCCGGAATGAATATTTCGGACGAAGCCAAGAGACACTGGGAAGGTATTGCACGCTATTTCCGTGCAATGGCCTATAGTACGCTGGCAAAGTATTATGGCGGTGTTCCTTACTACGATAAGGTGACAGACCCGGCAGACCCGGCTCTTTATAAAGACCGTGATTCTTATTTGTATGTAGCGCAGAAGATACAAGAGGATTTTCAATATGCATTGGATAATGTACGTACGGATGATACGAAGCGCCAAGTCAACAAATATGTGGTTGGTGCGTATATGTCACGCGAAATGCTGTATCATGCCACATGGCTGAAATATCACGGTACTACTGTAGGTCCTACTTCAGAGAAGGTGGCGGATGGTGATATTAAGAACTTGCTGCAAGGAGCCATTAATGGTGCAGAGGTAGTGATGAACTCTGGTATCTATTCAATAGGCAATACTTATAATGCTTTGTTTACTACGGACGATTTGGCTAACAATCCGGAAGTCATCTGGTATCGTGAATATACAAGCGGTTTGCAGTGTAATGCTTTGATGTCCTACAATGGTCCGGAAGATCAGACTCAGGGTGGTGTTACGCAAGATGTAATCAACACTTATCTTTGTAGTGACGGTTTGCCGATAGGTCAGTCTCCGCTGTATCAAGGTAAGGAAGACCCGAGTATTCAGAAGTCATTTCAAGACCGTGACCCGCGTTTGTATCAAACAGTTGCCGACAGTCTTCGTATCATGAGCGCCATGGGGACAAATTATACCGAAGGTACATCACCAACGGGATATCCTACCAAAAAGTTCTTGAACGACGAGTGGTGGGTGGCTGGTCTGGATTATTGTACCGGTAGATTAAGTCCGGCTGATGCGCCGTGCATCCGCTATGCGGAAGTGCTGCTGAATTATGTAGAGGCGCGTTATGAGATTGCCCAAGTGGGGGGTAACGCTTTCTCGCAGAGCGACCTTGACAAGTCTATCAATGAACTCCGTGACCGTCAGCTGACGAAGTGGGGAGATACTGAAGCCAAGACTATGCCGAAAGTTCAACTGAATGGCAGCAACTTGAGTGTGAATGGGGTTGTTATTAATGACCCTGCCCGTGACCCTGATGTCAATCCGGTTTTGTGGGAAATCCGTCGTGAGCGTCGTATTGAGTTGATTATGGAAGGCCGTCGTGGTGAAGACCTCCGTCGTTGGGCCAAGTTTGAATACTTAAACTCAGAAGATGCAAATGGTTATCCTACCATGTCTTTCCTAGGTGCTTATGTCAATATGGCCGATTATCCGGAAATATCTTCAAAAGATGATTCCGGCAAGAGAGTGCTCTATCTGTTCGACCCAGAGAATCCGGGTAATGAGGATACTGAAAAAGGGTATATTTATTATCTTCGTGAAAAGGAACTTCGTATATTTAAGGCTGGTGAATTGAATTCGGAACGCTACTATTTGCGTGCCATACCGGCTGCACAGTTGACTATTTATGAGAATAAAGGTCAGGTATTGACTCAGAATCCAGGTTGGTAATACCATAAAGTGGATTATAAAAATAAGGGATGTCATTTCTAGGACATCCCTTATTTTTTATTCATTGTTCTCTTACAGTGCCTTTTCCTTAATCAGGTATTCTGCAATCTGCACCGCATTCAGTGCAGCGCCTTTCTTAATCTGGTCGCCCACAATCCAGAACGTCAATCCGTTTTCGTTGCTGAGGTCCTTGCGGATACGACCTACGTAAACCGGGTCTTTGCCCGCGAGGAACAACGGCATGGGGTATTCCTTTTCTGCCGGGTTGTCCATCAACACCAGTCCGTCGCCTTTGGCAAATGCTTCGCGGGCTTCTTCTATGGAGATGGGACGCTCGGTCTCTACCCAGATACTTTCGGAGTGGGAGCGGAGAGCGGGAACACGTACGCAAGTAGCACTGACCTTTACGTCAGAGTGCATAATCTTACGGGTCTCGTTGAACATCTTCATCTCCTCTTTGGTATAGCCGTTTTCGGTGAATACGTCGATTTGCGGAATGAGGTTGAATGCCAGCTGGTAAGCGAATTTCTCAACGGTTACGGGTTCGCCTGCCAATACCTGGCGGTATTGCTCGTACAACTCGTCCATGGCAGCAGCGCCGGCACCACTAGCAGCCTGATAGGTAGAAACGTGTACGGTCTTTATATGGGAAAGCTGTTCGATGGCTTTCAGTGCCACTACCATTTGGATAGTCGTACAGTTAGGGTTGGCAATGATACCGAGAGGACGTTCTTTGGCGTCGGCGGCATTCACTTCGGGCACTACCAAAGGTACATTGTCGTCCATACGGTAAGCGCTGGAATTGTCAATCATCACTGCTCCGTACTTGGTAATGGTTTCGGCAAATTCTTTGGAGGTGCCTGCGCCTGCGGAAGTGAAAGCGATATCAACCCCTTTAAAGTCATCATTGTGTTGCAAGAGTTTCACCTCGATCTGTTTACCGCGGAAGGTATATTTGGTTCCGGCACTGCGTTTAGAACCGAACAATACTAACTCGTCCAACGGGAAATTTCTTTCATCGAGCACTCGCAGGAACTCTTGTCCCACGGCTCCGCTTGCTCCAACAATAGCTACTTTCATTTTTCTTTTGTTTTAAATTAAGTTTATAAAAAAGTGAAATACTATCTCTAAAAAGATAGAATTGGTCGCAAATTTATAACAAAATGCTGTATAACACCGCATAAAGTGAAAAGTTTTTCGTTATTTTGCATTCAAAACCTAAAACTTACAGCCTATGGATTGGTTTGACTTCAGCTTGAAACTTCCCATCACCGACCCTACATGGATATTCCTCCTTGTACTCCTCATTATATTGTTTGCTCCCATATTGTTGAATAAGCTTCGTATTCCGCACATTATCGGAATGATACTGGCGGGGCTTGTCATTGGGGAGCATGGTTTCAATATCTTGGTGCGTGATAGCAGTTTTGAGCTTTTCGGCAAAGTAGGCTTGTATTACATTATGTTCCTTGCCGGTCTGGAAATGAATATGGGAGACTTCAAACAGAACCGGGGCAAAGCGCTTGTTCTGGGGCTCTTGGCTTTTATTGTGCCCATAGGCATAGGCTTGGTAACGAATATAGCTTTGTTGAAGTACGGGGTGCTGACCTCTGTTCTACTGGCAAGTATGTATGCGTCGCATACGCTGGTGGCCTATCCCATCGTGATTCGTTACGGTGTGTCGCGGCATCGTAGTGTGAGCATTGCAGTGGGGGGGACGGCGGTTACAGATACACTCACTTTGCTGGTTCTGGCCGTTGTGGGTGGTATGTTCAAGGGGGAGTCGGACGGCTTCTTTTGGGTATGGCTTGTCATAAAGGTTATCTTCCTGGGTATTTTGATTGTATATCTGTTTCCACGCATAGGCCGTTGGTTCTTCCGGAGGTACGATGACAACGTGATGCAGTTCATATTCGTGCTTGCCATGGTTTTTCTCGGAGCCGGATTGATGGAGTTTGTGGGGATGGAAGGTATCCTGGGTGCTTTCCTTGCAGGTTTGGTTTTGAACCGGCTGATTCCGCATGTCTCTCCGCTGATGAACCATCTGGAGTTTGTGGGCAACGCCTTGTTTATTCCCTATTTCCTGATAGGTGTGGGTATGTTGATTGATGTGCATGTGATTTTCGGTCATGGCGATGCTCTGAAAGTAGCGGCTGTAATGATTGTGGTGGCATTGGCAGGTAAATGGATTGCCTGCTGGCTGACGCAGAAAATATATAAGATGGGAGGGATTGAACGGGAGCTGATGTACGGATTGAGCAATGCACAAGCAGCGGCAACGCTGGCGGCTGTGTTGGTGGGGTACAACATCATTCTGCCCGATGGGGAACGCTTGCTGAACGATGATGTTTTGAATGGTACCGTCCTGCTGATTCTTGTAACTTGCATTGTGAGCTCGTTCATTACGGAGCGTGCCGCACGGAAGATTGCCATGGAGGAGGCGCATCTGGAAGAAAACCGCTCCGTGGAAGCGGAGAAGATATTGATTCCGATAGCCAACCCCGATACGATTGAAGACCTGATAAATCTTTCTTTGGTGATACGCGACCCGAAGCAACGGGATAATTTGTTGGCACTGAATGTCATCAACGACGATAGTAGTTCTGAAAGCGCCGAACTGCGTGGGAAACGCTATCTGGAAAAGGCTGCCATGATAACGGCCTCGGCAGATGTGCCGTTGAGGCAAATCACGCGTTACGACTTGAATATCGCTTCGGGCATTATCCATACAGCAAAAGAATATGCGGTAACGGATGTCATTATAGGTCTGCACCGTAAAGTCAATATTGTGGATTCATTCTTCGGTATGCTGACGGAGAATCTGCTGAAGGGCTTGCATCGCGAGGTGATGGTTTCCAAGTTCCTGATGCCCATTAACACAATTAGGCGGGTGATTGTGGCGGTACCTCCGAAAGCCGAGTATGAGGCGGGATTCCTGAAGTGGGTGGAACATTTCTGCCGGTTGGGGAGTACTTTGGGCTGTCGGGTGCATTTTTATGCCAATGAAGAGACTACCGCCCATCTTCAAGGGCTGGTGAAAGCCAAATATGGACAGACATTGACAGACTTTTCCCGCCTGGACGATTGGGGGGACTTACTGATATTGACCGGACAAGTGAACTTTGACCATCTGTTAGTGATTATCAGTGCCCGCCGGGGCTCCATCTCCTATGACAGCTCCTTCGAGAAGTTGCCAGCACAAATCAGTAAATATTTTGCAAACAATAGTCTGATTGTGTTGTATCCAGACCAACTGGGTGAACCGCAGGATGCGGTATCCTTCTCAAATCCGCGTGGCAACAATGAGTCGCAGCATTACGAGAAGGTAGGCAAATGGTTCTATAAATGGTTTAAGAAAAGCTAGAATGGAAGATTGGAAACAGCGAACGCAACTCCTACTGGGAGATGAAAAGATGGAACGGTTATGCAAGGCGCATGTACTTATAGTAGGACTGGGTGGTGTAGGTGCTTATGCGGCCGAGATGATATGCCGTGCCGGAGTGGGGCGGATGACGATTGTCGATGCCGATACCGTGCAGCCTACGAATATAAACCGTCAGTTGCCGGCTCTGCATTCTACCCTGGGGCAAAAGAAGGCGGAGATATTGGCATCACGTTTCAGGGACATTAATCCGGCTCTGGAACTGAGAGTGTTGCCCGTATTCTTGAAAGATGAGAACATACCGGAACTGCTGGATGATGCGGCTTATGACTTTGTGGTGGATGCCATCGATACGCTTGCTCCAAAATGCCACTTGATAGCGGAAAGCATGAAGCGGCATATCAAGATAGTGTCCAGCATGGGGGCAGGAGCAAAGAGTGACATTTCGCAAGTGCGCTTTGCCGATATCTGGGATACCTATCATTGCGGGTTGAGCAAGGCTGTGCGTAAGCGTTTGCAAAAAATGGGCATAAAGCGGAAACTTCCAGTTGTTTTCAGCACCGAACAGGCTGATCCGAATGCCGTTTTGCTGACGGACGACGAGATGAACAAGAAGTCCACCTGTGGAACAGTGAGCTACATGCCCGCAGTTTTTGGCTGCTATTTGGCCGAATATGTAATTAAAAGACTATAGTAATAGCACTTGAAAGAAAACTATCAAATAGTAAATAGTAAATTGTCAAATTGTAAATAGCCTAGTGATTCATTTAGAGAATATAACGAAGAGTTTCGGTAACCTGCAAGTGTTGCGGGGTATTGACCTGGAGATAGAGAAAGGGAAGATTGTCAGCATTGTAGGCCCCAGTGGAGCGGGTAAAACTACCTTGCTGCAAATCATGGGTACGTTGGATATGCCGGATGGCGGTTCGGTGGTTATTGACGGTACACAAGTCAACCGTATGAGGGAGAAGGAACTTTCCGCATTCCGCAACCGCCATATCGGCTTTGTGTTCCAGTTCCATCAACTGCTGCCGGAGTTTACGGCTTTGGAGAATGTAATGATACCAGCCTTCATTGCCGGAAGAGGACAGCAGGAAGCCAAGGAGGCGGCTACGGAAATTCTTGAATTCATGGGGCTTGCCGAACGGGCCTCCCACAAGCCGAATGAGTTGTCGGGAGGTGAGAAGCAGCGTGTGGCGGTGGCCCGTGCTCTCATCAATCATCCAGCAGTGGTGCTGGCAGATGAACCTTCCGGCAGCTTGGATACCCATAATAAGGAAGAACTGCACCAGCTCTTTTTTGATTTACGTAACCGTTTCGGACAAACGTTTGTTATCGTAACCCATGATGAAGGACTGGCGCAGCTCACCGACCGGACGATACATCTGATTGACGGGGAAATCAATAAAATGGTCTGAGCCTATTTCCCCGTGCCCATTACTCCCGAGTCATTGTCACTGTTGTTTACCTTCCGCTGTGCTGTCTTGAAACTGCGGCCGAACGAGAAGTTGTAGGAAAAGTTCACCAGGAACATGCGGGAGCTTTCTTTTATGTAATTATTTGTCTTGTAGGATGCGAATTTATTCCAGTTTTCGCTTTGTACTTTATAGTTGTCGGTGAAAGGATTGAATGCACCGACTCCTACCCGAAGATTCTTATGCTTGTAATATACAGCTAACATCTGGATGTTTTCTCCTCCCGAGAGGGTTTCTCCCCAGAAATTGTTCCAATTGGTGTTTATCTGCCAGAACAGAGAGAACTGTTTGTAGTTTAATGAGGCTTCTGCCTCACAAAACCAGTTGGTGTAGGTATGTGAGTAGTGATTGCCATGGCTCATGTAATGGTTGACACCGCCCGTAAAAGAAAATTGCAGAATGTCGCGGATGGGTCCTACGCGGAGCATGGCACGTCCGGAGAGTTTCTGCCAATCCTTCTGATTGTCCCAAGTCTGCACTATTTTGTTGCCTTCTTGAATCTTCTCGTCCATAATGGCATTGGGACGATAGTCATAGGCTCCCCATAAGTTGGTGTAAAAGATGCCTTTTTTCCACTCGTAAGTCAGCTCCGTATGATAGCACATGTACGACTTCAGATTCGGGTTACCACGACGTATCTGGAATGAATCCACTGCTTGTTCCACATCGCTGAGGTCGCCCAATGAAGGAGAAGCGTTATAGATGTTTCCCTTCCAGCGGAGGTAGGAGTTGTCTGACATGGCATAGTGCAGAACGATACTCGGGTTGAAACTGTAGCTCTCGGTAGATTTGTCCTTGCCGCTCTGATTATAGTAGAAACGAGTCATGGCCACTCCCAGCCGGTAGTTTAGTTTGTCTATCTTTCCACGGTATTCTCCGAATATGTATGTGTTCCCTTGGTGCATATTGGTTTCATAATAATGCCCGTTTCTGTATTCATTGTTAGAGTAGGACTGTGTATGGCTCAGACCGAAGCTCAATGCGTTCCCCTTGGAATATTGCTTCTCATAAATGGCCTCGGCAATCAGGGAGTATTTGTTGCCTCGGATATTGTTGTCAATATCGGTCAATATGTTTCCCAGGGTGCTTTCTTGGTAGAGCCGCTGCGATTTTTCCCGATTGTAGGTGCCTACTACATTGAATACCAGGGTTTGTTTGTTTTTCAGGTCTTGTTGGTAGTACAAATCGAGTGAGGGACGTGTCCAGCTCTGGTCGGTACGGTCGGTCATGTCTACCACGTCCGCTTCGTCATTGGCGTTATAGAGAGTTCCTTTATAATCCCAGTGCGGCTGATTGTTTCCTCGAAGGCGGAAGGTGGCGCTGAAAAGGGAATTTTCAGAAGCCTGCAAACTGTAATTTACGTTTAGGTTGTGCTGGTACATGGTTGCCTTGCTGGGCTCTCCTTTCTCCAGGCGTCTGAGTGTAGTGCCGTCTGCCAGGTGGAATTCTTCTTCATTGTCGCGGTACATGCCGTTAAAATCCCGCGGTCCCATGTAATAGGAGAAGCCGAATTCTGATTTTTTGTGGTTTACTTTGCCGTACAGATTATAGTTTCCCCACATCGTGTTCAACCCTTGGGAAATGTCGGCACCGAAGTTTCCGCCCGTTTTAGGTCGGCGCACTATGTAGTCCAAAACGACTTCGGCATTACCGTAGCGCAGTCCCGGATTGTCATGGTACTCTATACGTATAATGTCGGCAGGGCGAATGGCTTTTATCTCGTCTATTTCGGCTTTGACTCCATTGATGCGTAATTGCAGTTCTCCACCGCCGGACAATCCAATCTCATTGTTCATGGGGTTGACCAGAATACGTGGCAGCATCAGTTCCTGCAACAGATTCACTCCGTTTGTGGAAGTTTTCATTTGTCTTTCGGATGGGAAAACCAGTTTGCGGTCTGCACGGCTGATTTGGCTGGAGCCGGTGATAGTCACTCCTTCCAGTGCGATAGAAGCACTGTCTAATACGATTGGTCCAAGGTCGGTATGGCGCTTTACTCCATTGAGGGTGATGTATCCGGTATTATACCCGATGCAGGAAAGAACAAGTCTGTAATCTCCGGTAGCCGTGTTCTTGAAGATGAATTCTCCTTCTGGACTTGTGGTCACACCGGCGACAAAAGTAGAGTCGATGGTCTGTAATACCACATTGACATACTCTATACTCTTGTCGGAAGCATCGCGGACGGTTCCTTTTATTTCTATTTTTTGAGCAAAAGCATTCTGTGCCATACTGCCCAGCAGCATGGTTATAATCATTAATTTTTTCATATTGATACGATGGTTCTAATCCTTATTGCAGTAGGCCTTCCTGTTTTTAGGGTGTTTCTGCTTGTTAGACGAAATGACTGGTGAAAAGGTTGCATCAGACATTGAAAAATGTTGCATGATGCTGTTATTCAAAGCAAACGTAGTGACTGATTTTCTCCAAATCGGTATCGGAGAATTCCTCGTAAAGTGCAAAAGGTTTCAGACTATGAAGGTCGCCTTTCTTCTTCCGGTATTCTACAAAGGCCTTTGCCTGGTAGAAGTTGATGTAAGGATGGTGGCGCAGCCTCTCTATGCTACTACGGTTCAGGTTGATGAGGCGGATGGCACGGGTGTCGATGGAAAACCAGGACTGCAATTGGCTGGTGTCCAAATGGATTTCTTGTAATTGCGTGATGTTGTAGAATCCTCCCAAGCGTTGCCGATAACCGATGATTAGACGGGCAATGCCGCTACCGATGCCTGGTATTTTCTTCAGTTCTGTGGTGTCGGCACGGTTCAGGTCGACAAGGATTCCAGCCGGATATTTTTCCGGTGCAATTCGGGAAGTAGCAGTGCTGTCATTGCTTGCAGGAGAGCTGTATAACTGGACGGTTCTTGTTTCTGTGTCTTCCGGAGTGATGTGGATATAGGGTAGGAGTGCTTGATATTGTTTTTCTGTCATTCCATATATTTTCCGGAAATCTTCTGCCTCACGGAACTTCCCCCCTTTGCTACGGTAGCGGAGTATGTTCCGCGCCATCCATCCGGGCAGTCCCAGTCGGCAAAAAGTGACGGAGTCGGCAGTATTGGGATTGAAACGGACGAGAGAGACGGTTGTCGGTTGTTTTTGGGAGGAAGAATTAAGTCTGTTGTCCCATTTTTGTTCCTTTTCTTGTATGGATGCGACGAACGATTCGTATTCTGCCATGGCAGTGGCCTGCCGCCGGATTGCTTCATCGGAGAGAGGGCGGTGCTCTCTTTGGTATATATAAATATACCCGGAGAGAAAGACGAGAATAATGCCGGTAATCAAAACCAGTATTCCGCGCCTTTCTCCCCGGGAGAAATAAAGGAATTCTTTAAAGGGGTTCTGCATGATGGCTTATTTCAGAAAACCCAGCTCATTGATAAAAATCAATGCAATTCCTATCGGGGCAATGTATTTCAGGATGAATATCAATAGTTTGTAGACGGCTACTCTCAGGGTACCGTTGTTGCTGACTTCTTCCCATACGATTTTCTTGTCTAGATACCAGCCTATGAAGATGGAAATGAAGAAACCGCCTAACGGTAGCATTAGCTTGGCCGTTACAAAGTCGAACAAATCGAATAGGTTTAGCCCGAATACGGTATAGCTTTTGCCGATACCGAGAGACAGTGAGCAGAATACTCCTAAGAAAATACAGCCCGCTGTCACGTATCTGGCTGCCTTGCTGCGTGAGAACTTGAACTCTTCATGTAGATAGGCAGTTACCACTTCGTGCAGGGAAATGGTGGAAGTAAGTGCTGCCAATGCCAGTAGGATATAGAACATCAGAGACAGCAGTATCGCCAGCCAGGGAATATTGCCGAACGCTTGCTGAAAGACATTAGGTAGGGTGATGAATAGCAGACTGGGACCCGCATCCGGTTTGATGCCTACAGAGAAGGCGGCAGGGAAGATGATGAATCCTGCCAAAATGGCTACCATGGTGTCGATAGCGGCCACGTTGAGTGCCGTTTTGGGCAGGTTCGTATCATTGCGGAAGTAAGAAGCGTATGTACAGAGACATCCCATCCCCAAGCTCAAGGAGAAAAATGCCTGGCCCATGGCTCCAAGGAACACATTGCCGTCCACTTTGCTGAAGTCCGGTTTCAACAGGAATTCAATGCCTGCTCCTGCTCCGGGCAGGGATATGGAGCAGATGGCAAGGATTATCAATAGGACAAATAGCATCGGCATCATGATTTTGGCTGATTTTTCAATACCTTTTTCCACTCCTTTGACAATGATGAGATGGGTGGCCAGCAGGAATAGCACCAGCCAGATGACCGGACGCCAGGGGTTGCTGACAAAGCTGTTGAAGGATGCGATGAAATCGGCTGCCGACTTCCCGGCAAAACTGTTGGTAGCCGCTTCGCCGATAAACTCAAGCGTCCATCCTGCCACAACGGAGTAATATCCCAGAATAAGGAATCCGGCCAGTACGCCCATACGTCCTACCCAGCGCCAATGCGTGCCGGGTGCCAATTTCTGATAAGCCCTTGCCGTATTGGCACGCGAGCGCCTGCCGATGAGGAATTCTGCAATCATGATGGGGATGCCGAGAATGAGCACGCAAACCAGGTATACAAAGATAAATGCCGCACCTCCGTGATTCCCGGTCTCAAACGGGAAACGCCAGATATTGCCTAAACCGACTGCGGAGCCTGCCGAGGCAAGTATGACGCCTAATTTGCTTCCGAAGTTGGCTCTGTCACTTTTTGTCATAAAACGTAGATTTTTCTTTCAATTCGTTATTAATACCAGCTAAAACATGCAAATATAGAAAATGTTCTGTACTTTTGCGCACAGTTCGTTGATAATTTGGTATATGCTATATTATATTAAGAAATATCCGGTGTCGCTTTTTATTATTCTGACGGTGATTTATCTTTCATTCTTTAAACCGCCTTCTACAGAAATAAGCAAGATTCCCAATATAGACAAGGTGGTGCATATCTGTATGTATTTCGGCATGTCAGGAATGCTGTGGCTGGAGTTTCTTCGCGCTCACCGGAGAGACAACGCCCCTTTATGGCATGCATGGGCAGGGGCGTTTGTCTGTCCCGTTTTGTTCAGCGGAATGGTGGAGTTGCTGCAAGAATACTGCACGACATACCGTGGTGGAGACTGGCTGGATTTTGCGGCCAATACCACGGGAGCGGTGCTTGCATCAATGGTCGGCTATTTCATTTTAAGGCCAAGGATGAAATAGGATTATAAGTATTCAACTACGGAACTTAGCTTGATGCCGTTCGACCCTTTTATCAGAATTGTTTTCCCGCAAGGTTTCTCTCTTTGCAGCTCTGCGATGAGTGCGGTTACATCGGGATAACTCTGATAAGAGTGGCGTGTGGCGGCAAACAATTCCCCTACAAGAACTACATCCTTGAATCCGCATTCTTCCAGATAGTCTGCAATCTTCTGGTGCTCGTCGGCACTGTCTTTACCCAACTCCCGCATATCTCCCAATATCAACATTTTGTTTTCGGCCTGCATGTTCCGGAAGTTACTAATGGAAGCCATCATGCTTGTGGGATTGGCATTATAGGCATCGATAATCAGAGTGTTGTCCGCTGTTTTTTTCAGTTGTGAACGGTTGTTTTGCGGGGTATATCCGGCCAGTGCCTTGTCTATTTTCTCCGGTTCCACACCAAAAAAATGTCCGATGGTGACAGCTGCCAGAGCATTGGGGAAGTTATATTCACCGATAAGCCGGGTTTGTACTTCGTGATATTTGCTTTCGTTGTCCGTTTTCCACTCGAAGGTGAGGTAAGGAGAATTGCCGGTGACGTGTCCGTTGATGTACAGCCCGTCCTCACTGCCGTAGGCAATCTGGTGGAGTCCGTAGGCTATCTTTTTCAAGTAGGGGTTGTCGTTATGGATAAAGATGGTAGCTTCTTTCCGCGTCCGCAGATAGTCGTACATCTCTCCTTTGGTCTTGATGATTCCTTCAAAAGAGCCGAATCCCTCCAGATGGGCTTTTCCTACGTTGGTAATGATCCCGTAGTCAGGTTCGGCTATCTCTACCAGCTCCTTGATGTCTCCCGGGTGGCTGGCGCCCATTTCCACCACGGCAAGGTCGTGTTCAGGGCGCAGGCGAAGCAAGGTGAGGGGAACACCGATGTGATTGTTCAAATTTCCCAAGGTATAGAGCACGTTGTGAGTTTGCGAAAGTACGGTGGACATCAGTTCCTTGGTAGTAGTCTTTCCGTTTGTACCCGTAATGCCGATGATGGGTGTACGCATCTGCCGACGGTGGTAATTGGCAAGTTGTTGCAAGGTCTTCAAGCTGTTTTCCACCACGATGTATCGTGTATCGCCTGCGGGGGCATAGGCTTCTTCATCTACTATGGCATAAGCACTTCCGCTTTCCAGCGCTCGGGCGGCAAAGGCATTTCCGTTGAATGACTCGCCTTTCAGCGCAATGAATAAAGAGCCTTGGGGGCAGTTACGGCTGTCAGTAGTGACACTGGTGCATGTTAGGAATATCTGATGTATAGCTGTTATATCCATGACTTTATAATTAAATCAATCTGTGTGAATCTGTGTAATCTGTGGTAAACCATCGTGCAAAGATATAGTTTTAATCCTCTCCCTTCCCGGGTACAAGCAAAAAACTTATCAGTTTTATGAGTTTATGTATTTTGAAACCACTTTTTTGTTTACATTTGCAGGTACTATATAGAACAGACTGCCTATGGAAATTACAACTGCCCGATATATAAATGTCAACGGTTCGCTGCTCGACCTCTCTCAACCCCGTGTCATGGGCATACTGAACGTTACTCCCGATTCCTTTTATGCCGGTAGCCGTACACAGACAGAGGTGGAAATAGCACGCCGGGTGAAACAGATAGTTTCGGAGGGAGCGGCCATTATTGACATAGGCGCTTACTCTTCCCGTCCCAATGCCGACAATGTCTCTGCCAGGGAAGAGATGGAACGGTTGCGTATGGGCCTGAAAATACTTTTTGAGATACAGCCGGATGCTGTGGTGTCGGTAGACACTTTTAGGGCGGATGTGGCAAGAATGTGTGTGGAAGAGTATGGTGTTGCCATCATCAATGATATTGCGGCCGGTGAGATGGATGCGAATATGTTCCATACCGTTGCGGCATTGAACGTACCTTATATTATGATGCACATGCAAGGCACTCCGCAAAGTATGCAGCAGCATCCTCATTACGACAATCTTCTGAAAGAGGTTTTCTTGTATTTTGCGCGCAAGGTGCAGCAATTACGTGACTTAGGTGTAAAAGACATCATTCTGGACCCCGGTTTCGGCTTTGGAAAGACAATGGAGCATAACTATGAATTGCTGTCCCATCTGGAAGAGTTCCGTATTTTTGAGTTGCCTTTGCTGGTAGGCGTTTCACGTAAATCGATGATATACCGCTTGTTGGACATTACTCCTCAGGAGGCGCTGAATGGTACTACGGTGCTCGATACCATCTGTTTGCTGAAAGGTGCTGACATTCTCCGCGTACACGACGTGAAAGAAGCCGTGGAAACCGTACGGATTGTGCAAGCCATGCGAAATAATTCCTAGTCCCTAACCCCTAATCATTCAATATCGTGTTTTTTGAATTTGGAATAAAAGATTTTATAGATATTCTGTTAGTGGCTTTTTTGCTGTACTATACGTATAAGCTGATGAAAGCCTCCGGTTCTATAAATGTGTTTACGGGTATCCTGGTGTTTATCCTGATATGGCTGGTGGTATCGCAGGTGCTGGAGATGAAATTGCTCGGTTCCATCTTCGACAAGCTGGTCAGTGTGGGCGTGCTGGCGCTTATCATTTTGTTTCAGGACGAGATACGGCGCTTCTTGCTGACACTCGGCTCGCATCAGCATGCCAGTGCGCTGGTGCGCTTCTTCACCGGTAACAAGAAAGAGAAGCTGGAACATGACGACATCATGCCGGTGGTAATGGCATGTATCAGTATGGGGAAGCAGAAGGTTGGTGCCCTGATTGTCATTGAACATAATCTGCCTTTGGATGATGTGGTGCGTACGGGAGAGATTATCAATGCCGATATAAACCAGCGTCTGATTGAGAATATTTTCTTTAAGAACAGTCCGTTGCACGATGGAGCGATGGTTATCAGTAAGAAACGTATCAAAGCGGCGGGATGTATCCTGCCTGTTTCCCATAATCTGGACATTCCTAAGGAACTGGGGCTGAGGCATCGTGCTGCCATGGGGATTTCCCAGGTGTCTGATGCGCATGCCATCATTGTATCGGAGGAGACCGGAGGTATTTCAGTGGCTTACAAAGGACAATTCTATCTGCGTCTGAATGCAGAGGAATTGGAAAGTTTGTTAACAAAGGAAAGCTAAGGTGTGACAAAATCTCCTATTTTTACGTCATATAACTATGATATAAAAAACAATATCTTATAACTAATAACTGAAAAGGATGGATAGACGAAATTTCTTACGGACGGGAAGTCTGGCGATGTTAGGTTCGCTGGCAGTACCCTCGTTGGCTATGCCTGCGTCAGTACGCGGAGCTTTAGGAGGAGCAGATAATCAGTCTGCCGTAGCTTCGGCAATGGTTCACTTCGGTGTGACGGAGGCTGACTTGAAGAAAGTGATGGCTGCCGCTCTGGAAAAAGGCGGCGATTATGCCGACCTTTATTTTGAACACACATTCAACAACAGTGTGGTTCTGATGGACGGCAAAGTAAACAACTGTGGAGCTAACATTGACTTCGGTATGGGCGTACGCGTATTGGCAGGCGACCAGACGGGGTATGCTTATGTGGAAGGGGTAACTATGGAAGAAATGCTGCGTGCTGCACGTACTGCTGCCCGTATCGCCTCTTCGGGCAAGGCCGGAAAATCTGTAGGACTGACGGAAAAGACAATTACCAAAAGCCGCTATGCCGTCACTGAACCTTGGGAGGACGTGAGTGTCAAGGCAAAAATACCTTATTTAGAAAAGCTGAACGAAAAGATTTTCTCTTTGGACAATCGTGTACGTAAGGTGCAGGCTTCTCTTTCTGACAGTACATCGCACGTGCTGTTCTGTAATTCCGAGGGCGTGAGCTACTACGACTACCGTCCGATGGTTTCTTTTATGGCAGTCTGCATCATGGAAGAGAATGGAAAGATGGAGAACGGTTATGCCGGTCGTTCTTACCGCAAGGGTTTTGAATTCATGACGGATGACATCGTGGATATTATTGCACGTGAGGCGGTGGATAAGACTGCTATCTTGTTCAAGGCTGTGAAACCCAAAGGTGGCGAAATGCCCGTCGTGATGGGGGCTGGCGGTTCGGGTATCTTGTTGCACGAAGCCATAGGACATGCTTTTGAGGCTGACTTCAACCGTAAACGTACTTCCATTTTCTGCGACCTTTTGGGAAAGAAGGTGTGCGATGAGCATATCAACGTGGTGGATGACGGTACCATCGCTTTCAATCGTGGAGCCGTGAATTTCGACGATGAGGGTGTGGAAGGCCAGAAAACCTATATCGTGAAGGAAGGTATCCTGACCAGTTATCTGCACGACCGCATCAGTGCCAAGCATTATGGGGTGGCTCCTACTGGAAACGGACGTCGCGATACTTTCCGTAATACTCCTATCCCCCGTATGCGTGCCACTTATATGGAAGCCGGCAATATGAAGGAAGCGGACATTATCTCCACCGTGAAGAAAGGTATCTATTGTGACCAGTTTACCAATGGCCAGGTGCAAATCGGTGCCGGAGACTTTACCTTCTTTGTGAAGTCGGGTTACTTGATTGAGGATGGCAAGTTGACGCAGCCCGTCAAGGATATAAATATCATCGGTAATGGTCCGAAAGCATTGGCTGACATCACGATGGTGGCAAATAACGATAAGATTGACAACGGTACTTGGACCTGTGGTAAAGACGGTCAGTCTTGTCCCGTTACCTGCGGTATGCCATCGGCACTAGTCAGCAAGCTGACTGTAGGAGGAGAAAGTTAATTATCAACTATCAATTAAAGACATGATTACAGACGACAATAAGAAATTGGCACAATGGGCAATGGAATATGCCTTGAAGAACGGTTGCCAGGCAGCCAAACTGGTGCTATATACAAATTCTAATTCTTCTTTTGAACTGCGTGACGGCAAAATGGACCGTTTGCAGCAGTCTACGGAGAATGGTTTGGGATTGAATCTTTATGTGGACGGACGTTTCGGCTCTTTTTCCACCAATCGGCTGGATAAGAAAGAATTGGAAACTCTTATCACGAATGGTATAGAGTCTACCCGCTATCTGGCGGTGGATGAGTCGCGTATGCTGGCCGACCCTGCACGCTACTATAAAGGAGGCAAGCCTGACTTGCAGCTTTTTGACAAGAAACTCTATGAAGTCAACCCGGATGATAAAGTGGCGATTGCACGTGCTGCTGCAGAGGAGGTATTGGGCAAGGATGAGCGTATCATTTCGGTTGATTCTTCTTATAGTGATGGCGAGGGTTCTTCCTATCGTTTGATAAGCAACGGATTTGAAGGCGAGTCGAAGAGTACCTGGTTCTCTGTCTCAGCCAGTGTATCCATTAAGGGAGAAGGCGAAGCTCGCCCTCAGGATTACTGGTACGACTCGGCTCTGTTCTATGATAAATTGACGAAGACGGGAATCGGTGCCAAGGCATTGGAACGCGTATTGCGCAAGCTGGGACAGAAGAAAGCAAAGTCGGGTAAATATACAATGGTGGTTGACCCTATGAATGTGGGAAACCTGCTCAGTCCGATGCTAAGTGCATTGTATGGCAGTGCTTTGCAACAAAAGAACTCCTTCCTGATGGATAAGCTGGATACGAAAGTGGCTTCCGACCTCTTCACGTTGCGTGACGAGCCGCATGCTATCGGTGCAAACGGTTCACGCTATTTCGATAATGAGGGTGTGGCTACCGAACCCCGCACTGTTTTTGACAAAGGCGTGCTGAAAACTTATTTCATCGATACCTACAATGGTAAGAAGATGGATATAGCTCCTACTATCAGTGCACCTTCACGTCTAATTCTGACACTGGGCGATAAGGACCTGAACGGATTGGTTGCAGATATTAAACAAGGCATCTTGGTTACGGGCTTCAATGGCGGTAACAGCAATAGCAGTACCGGTGACTTCTCTTATGGTATAGAGGGTTTCCTTATTGAAGACGGCAAGCTGACACAGCCCGTCAACGAAATGAATGTGACGGGTAACATGGTTACTTTATGGAATTCCTTGGTTGCTGTGGGCAATGACCCTCAACCGAACCGTTCATGGCAGATTCCTTCGCTGGTATTTGAGGGAGTCGACTTCAGCGGATTATAATGCTAGTTCAACATCAGGCTCATATATGGGCTTGATGTTGCAAATATTTTTTCGGTGAGTTCACCGATTGTAAGTGCCAAGTGGCTGCCCGGCAGACGCTTGGCACTATTCATATATTTACCATTGTTCAGGTAGTAGTAGCCGTTATTGGCACTGACCTGCTCATCGGTGAGATGAATGCTGAGTTCCAGTTCCGGATGGGCCGTAGCATAGAGTTGCAGCATGGTTTTGGCATTGATGATGCGTGCCATGCCCAAAAGTTGGCTTTCACCGGTAGCGGGAGGAGTGAGAACCCGGATGGACGGGAGATTCAAGCTTTGGCAGATATGTTGAAGCAGTAAAGTTTTTGTAGCGGGAGTATCCGACACGATTTCTCCAATGCGCCAGTTGGCTTTCCCTATCGGATAGGTAATGGCCAAAGCCGTGATTTCCTCCCCATTGCTCAATGTGCAAACGAAGCCCTGCCCCAGTTGTAAATCGGCAATGATAACCTGAAAATCCTCTTCCGTATGCTGGATGCAGCAAGGGCGCTCCCGCAATTTCCGGTCGAGATATTCATATCTTTTTTCAGTATATTCGGCAGACATTTCCAAAGTAAGGCCCGTATCGGCTGCCGGTGTGCCGGAAGCGATAAAAGTCTCTTCTGCATAGCGGAATACGGGTGCATAACCACTGCGGGCATAGTAGTCGAACAGCCACGGCTCTGCCGGTATCAAGGTGGATAAGGCGACATTATTGTGTAGCATCCGTGCAAAGGCTTGTGATAACAGCTCGTGCATTACGCCCCGGTTACGGTAATCAGGGTGTGTGCAGGCGCCGGATATATAGGCCGTATGAATATCTTCTCCTTCGAACGTCATAGGATAAGGCAACATCTGTAGGGCGGCAATCACTTCTTCGCCGCTTTGGATGGCAATATTGATATCATTGTTGTAGCGGAGCCGAAAATACAGTTCAGTAAATTCCTCGCTATCATTGAAACAGAGCTTCCATAAGTTCTTTACCTTTTCCCGTATCATCAATCCCTTATCCTTTTAATCCTTAATCTCTAATCCTTACTCTCACCATTTGATAGCTTCCACCGGTTCATCTTTCAGGCATGCCACGTATTTTTCCAGAATAATGGCAGGCTGGTACGAAAGTTTGGCCTTGCGCAATCCTTCAATACCCAAATCCTCTTCACGGTTGAGGTAGACATATTGTTCGGGGATATGGTTGGCAAATTCATAGTTAATCATTGCGTACGCTCCGTCTATGCTGGTGTCGGCCTTTTCCACATGTACTCCGAAGGTATCTTGGTTGATGGGCATTCCGAAAGTGAAGGCGGCAATTTTGCCGTCTACATGCAGGATGCCTCCGGTCAATCCCAGTTCTTCAAAATTGTGGAGGGCGTAGACCAGTGCGCGACGTTCGTTGCCCGTTCCTTCATGCTGGTCGCAATTGTTGGCCTTACACCATTCGGCTTCCAGGTCCAGACATTCCTGGATGCGGTCGGGAGTGATGGGAGTATATTCGTAATTATAGGTGCGTTTGAATTTGTTGACATGATTCCGTTTGGACTGGAATTTCTTTCCGGCAAGCGTGGCGAGGTCTGTACGCAGATAGAGGTAATCGGCATAGTCCCGGTCTGCTGTGAACTGGAATTTTCCGGGCATGAAGGCTTCCAGTTCCGAGCACATGCCCGAACATATTCCCAGCAGGCAGAAAGGTTCCCCTTCCCGGTGTGCGTCTTCGACCAGTGCGTCCAGTACTTTTGTCAAATCTCCGTTGCCTATTGGCATCATATACACCAGTTCGTCGTTTGCCCAGAATTTCAGTAGGAGGAAGCCGTCCATGATGGCAAACTTTGTATTGTATAGAAAGCGCCAGCTGCATAGGTTGGAGAATGAAAGGTCGCAATTCCGTTGCGGGCTGTTTTGTGTATAGGAAATAATAAGTTCTTTGTCTTGTAATTCGATATCCTTAAATGAAATCATACGTTGTTCTTAGTTGGTTATGATTATAGATAACAAAAATAAGACGATTTTGTTAGAGTAGCCCTAATAATCGCAGAATAGTCGGGGTCAACAATGCTGTGAAGATACCGTTCAGGGTCAGGCCGAGGCTGGCGAATGCACCGTATTTGCGGCTGATGTCCATGGCTGTGGAAGTTCCTACCGCGTGGGCGGCGGCTCCCAAGGAAAGGCCTTGTGCCATGGGACTGCCGATGTGTGTCAATTTCATGGTCTTGAAGCCCAGTATTCCTCCCAGTAGACCCACGCAAACCACTACGGCGGCGGTAAGTGAGGGAATGCCGCCCAGCGACTTGGTTACTTCCATGGCTATCGGCGTAGTGACCGACTTGGGCGCCAGGGAGTAGATAATCTCGTCGGAAGCCCCCATCAATTTAGCTATCAGCACGACAGAGATAACTCCCACAATGCAGCCGGCAAGTTGTGACAGCATGATGGGGAGCAGCTGTTTCTTAATCGTTTCCAATTGGAGGTATAGGGGGACTCCCAGGGCCACAACAGCGGGTTTCAGCCAGAATTCTATCAGATGTCCTCCTTCATTGTAGGTCTCATAACTGATATGTGTCATCTTCAGGAAGACAATGAGGATGGCAATTGTCAGCAGGATGGGGTTCAGCAACATGATGCCGGTCTTTTTCTGCAGGAGTTTGGCCAGAAAGAAAATCCCGAAGGTGACAGCCAATAGGAAAAATTCGTTTTCTAAAAAGTTCATTTGATTTTACGTGTTAGTTGATGAACCCATCCGGTGACTACAATCACCAGCAGGGTGCTGATTATGGAAGCGGTCACTATCGGCCAGAACTCGGAGGCGATGACATCGAAGTAAAGCATGAGAGCTACACCGGGCGGTACGAAGAAGAAGCCCAGGTTGGCAACCAGGAAGTCGGACATACCCTGCACCCAGTGCAGTTTAATCCAACCCAATTTCAAGAATAGGGTGAGCAACAGCATACCGATGATGCTGGAAGGTAACTTGATACCCGTAAAGAAAACAATCAGTTCACCCAAAGCTAAGCATCCGAAAAGGATGGCGCATTGACGAATCATACTATTATAATACCTATTGTTATACGTTGAAAACGCTGCAAAGGTAGGTATTCTATGTATTGCTTGTTATCGTTGTATCCTGATTTTTTTTATGTCGTTTGTAGAGTCGGGCGGGTTGTTCCTGCCGGACGGGTAATTGTTTGTTGCAGAGGGGCACGTGTGCGTACACATGAATGCTGGGAATACCTAATGTTAAATATTATAATAATTATGGTCTGAACGGTAAAAAGACCGATGTTTGCAATGTAGATATTGCAAAATTGTGTACTTTTGCGGCGTGAATAACACATACTGCCGATTCTTAATAGACAATTAAAATATCATGCAAAGATTAATTAACGAAATTGTTGAGCGTGCCAAAGCAAACCGCCAACGAATTGTTCTTCCCGAGGGTACGGAAGAGCGTACACTGAAAGCTGCCAATCAAATCTTGACTGACGGAGTAGCCGACTTGATTATCCTTGGAAAACCTGCCGAGATAGAGGCTTGTGCCAAAGAGTGGGGGCTGGGAAATATAAACAAGGCTACCATTATCGACCCGGAAGACCATCCTAAGAAAGAAGAATATGCCCAACTGCTTTGCGAGCTCCGCAAAAAGAAAGGCATGACCATCGAAGAGGCTCGCAAGTTGGTTGTCGATCCGCTTTATCTGGGCTGCCTGATTATAAAGAATGGCGATGCTGACGGCCAGTTGGCAGGTGCACGCAACACTACGGGTAATGTACTTCGCCCTGCTTTGCAGATTATCAAGACTTCCCCGGGCATCACTTGCGTTTCGGGTGCCATGCTGCTGCTGACACATGCTCCTGAATATGGAAAGAACGGTATCCTGGTGATGGGTGACGTGGCTGTGACTCCGGTGCCCGATGCAGAACAATTGGCACAGATTGCCGTATGTACGGCGCGTACAGCCCAGGCAGTTGCCGGTCTCGACCCGAAAGTTGCCATGCTGAGCTTCTCTACCAAGGGCTCTGCCAAGCACGAAGTGGTGGATAAAGTGGTTGAGGCATTGAAGATTGCCAAGGAGATGGCTCCCGATATTGCCATCGACGGTGAGTTGCAGGCCGATGCAGCTTTGGTGCCGGAAGTAGGTGCAAGCAAGGCTCCGGGTTCTTCTATCGCCGGACATGCTAACGTATTGGTTGTCCCCAGCCTCGAAGTGGGCAACATCTCCTACAAACTGGTGCAACGTCTGGGACATGCTGATGCCGTAGGACCTATCCTGCAAGGTATCGCCCGTCCGGTGAACGACCTTTCACGCGGTTGCTCCATCGAGGATGTGTACCGCATGATTGCCATCACTGCCAACCAGGCCATTGCTGCCAAAAAGAATGCTGAATAACTTTTAAATCTGATATATAGTATGAAAATCTTAGTATTGAACTGCGGTAGCTCGTCCATCAAATACAAATTGTTTGATATGGACCGGAAAGAAGTTATCGCCCAGGGTGGTATCGAAAAAATTGGTTTGAAGGACTCTTTCCTGAAGTTCACCTTGCCCAGTGGCGAGAAGAAAGTTCTTGAGAGGGACATTCCAGAGCATACCGTAGGTGTGGAATTTATCCTGAACACTTTGACAAGCCCTGAATATGGAGCCATCAAGTCTTTGGACGAAATCAATGCCGTAGGTCACCGTATGGTGCATGGAGGCGAAAAGTTCAGCGAGTCTGTACGGCTGACGCCGGAAGTGCTTGCCGCCTTCACTGCCTGCAACGACCTGGCTCCGCTCCACAATCCTGCTAACCTGAAGGGTGTAAATGCAATATCTGCCATTCTGCCTAATGTTCCGCAGATTGGTGTGTTCGATACGGCTTTCCACCAGACCATGCCGAAGCATGCCTATCTGTATGCCGTGCCTTACGAACTTTATGAAAAGTACGGCGTACGCCGTTATGGTTTCCACGGAACCTCACACCGCTACGTATCGCAGCGCGTCTGCGAGTTCCTGGGTGTAGAGCCGGAAGGAAAGAAAATCATCACTTGCCACATTGGCAACGGTGGTTCCATTACTGCCATCAAGGACGGTAAGTGTGTAGACACCAGCATGGGCTTGACCCCGCTGGAAGGTCTGATGATGGGTACCCGCAGTGGTGATATTGATGCCGGTGCCGTTTCCTTCATCATGGAGAAAGAGGGTCTGGATGCCAACGGCATCTCCAACCTGCTGAACAAGAAGAGCGGTGTGCTGGGTATCTTCGGTGAATCCAGTGACATGCGCGACCTGGAAAATGCCGTAGCTGCCGGCAATCCGAAGGCTGTTCTGGCTGAAGAAATGTACTTCTACCGCATCAAGAAATATATCGGTGCCTATGCCGCTGCTTTGGGTGGTGTGGATATCGTGGTATTTACCGGTGGTGTCGGCGAGAATCAGGCAAGTGCCCGCTGGGGTGCATGTGAAGGCCTGGAATTCATGGGCATAAAGCTGGATGCCGAGAAGAACAAAGTACGCGGTGAAGAAATGGTTATCTCTACCGAAGATTCTCAGGTGAAGGTGGTGGTAATCCCCACTGACGAGGAACTGATGATTGCTTCGGACACGATGGATATTCTGAAGAAGTAATATCGCTGTAATATTTCCCGGTTCCGGCTTCCCGGAGTCCGGATGTGGTTTCGCCCCTGCAAATATGTAATGTATTTGTAGGGGCGAAATGTTTTCCGAATCCTTTAAAATCCTTATCTTTGTTACTCGGTTAAAAACAATAAAGGCAATTTTCCGAATAACTTTAAATAAGAACTGCTTATGAAACGATTAATGTATGTGTTGTTCTTTGTACTGCTGACCAGCGGCATGGCCTATGCCCAGCAGGCGAAGTACGTGTTTTATTTCATCGGTGATGGAATGGGTGTGAACCAGGTGAACGGTACGGAAATGTATCTGGCCGAACAAGAAGGGCGCATCGGTGTAAAGCCTTTGCTGTTCACTTCTTTCCCGGTTGCCAGCATGGCAACTACCTTTTCTGCCACCAACTCGGTGACTGACTCTTCTGCTGCCGGAACAGCCCTGGCTACCGGTGCAAAGACCTATAACGGCGCCATTGGTATGGACGATAACAAGAGTGTGCTTCAGAGTGTGGCCGAGAGAGCCAAAAAGTCCGGTAAGAAAGTTGGGGTAACTACCAGCGTCAGCGTAGACCATGCTACTCCCGCTGCATTCTATGCCCACCAGCCGGACCGTGGTATGTATTACGAGATAGCCCTCGACCTGCCGAAAGCCGGTTTCGACTTCTATGCAGGCGGTGGTTTCTTGAAACCGACTACTACTGCCGACAAGAAAGAGGCTCCGAGCATCTTCCCTATCTTTGAAGAAGCCGGCTATACCGTTGCAAGAGGCCTTGACGAATACAAGTCGAAGTCTGCCCAGGCGGACAAGATGATTCTTATCCAGAAAGAAGGGGCAGAGCCTTCTTGCCTGCCCTATGCCATCGACCGCCAGGAAGGCGACCTGACGCTGGCCGAAATTACCGAAAGCGCCATCTCTTTCCTGACCAAAGGCAGTAACAAGGGTTTCTTCCTGATGGTTGAAGGTGGAAAGATTGACTGGGCCTGCCACGGAAACGACCCCGCCACAGTCTTTGAGGAAGTGGTGGATATGGACAACGCCATCAAGGTGGCTTACGAGTTCTATAAGAAGCATCCCAAAGAAACGCTGATTGTGGTAACTGCCGACCATGAAACCGGCGGTCTGGGGCTGGGTACCGGTAAGTACGAGCTTCAACTGAAAGCCCTTGCCAAGCAGAAGCAGTCTCAGGATATCCTTTCACGTTCCATCACGGATTTACGCAAGATGCGCAAGGTTATCAACTGGCCGGAAATGAAGGAATTCCTGGCAGAAAAGATGGGTTTCTGGAAAGAGCTGCCGGTGAGCTGGGAGCAGGAGAAGATGCTGCGTGATGCTTACGAAGAATCATTTGTGAACAAGCATGTAGTGTTTGAGGAAAGTCTTTATGCCAAGACTGAGCCCCTGGCCGTTGCCGCCAAGAAGGTGATGAGCCAGATTGCCATGGTAGGCTGGACCAGCGGTGGCCATACAGCCGGATATGTGCCGGTATTCGCAGTAGGTGCAGGTTCCAAGCTGTTCGTGGGTAAGATGGACAACACGGAAATCCCGAAACGCATAGCCAAGGCTGGCGGATACAAATAATAAAAGGTCACCACAGATTACACGGATTCTCACAGATTGGAAGCTCTGAAATCAAGTATAAGAGACTAATCTGTGAGAATCTGTGCTATCTGTGGTGATTATTCCTTAAGGTCCTTCTTTATAATTTCATCCATCTCCCGGATACGTTTCTCCCGTTCCTTGGCGGATTTTACTTTCTGGTCCTTGTATCCGGTATCTGTCCGTTCGGAGACCTCTTCGCTCCATTCCTCGAATTCATCCGTTGCCGGACGTCCGTGCGGGTCTATGTTCTCTTCGGCAATCGGGTCGTTTCTGTAAATCATATCATCCATGACGCTAATGTTTTTAATGTTATGATGTTATTACAACCATGCCGGGAAAAAGTTCCGGTAATCTTCACTTTTTCGTAATCATTTATAAGAATAAACGTTTTATAGCGTGGGCAGCAGGTACTTCCATATTAGATTCAGCTCTGCCTGCATGTCGGGGATGTTGGCGGTGACGGCAATGACGGCATCCTTGTCCGGCAACACCAGTATGTATTGTCCGTTGGCACCATCGGCACGGTAGGCGTTGTGGCGGCAGCGCCACATCTGGTAGCCGTAGCCCTGCAGCCAGTCGCTTGTCTTGGCGCTCATCTTCGCTTTCTTCAGTATCTCCGGTTTCATGCCGGCGGGCAGTGAGGGCACTTGGCAGGCAGATGCCTCCTTTACCCATTCTTCAGGCAGAATCTGCTGTCCGTTCCAGTTTCCTTTCTGCAGGAACAGTTGTCCCATCTTGGCAAGGTCTTCCGTTTTGAGGTACAACCCCCAGCCTCCGGTATTGATGCCTTGCGGGCTTTCCTGCCACCGGGCGTTGACGATGCCAAGCGGGCGGAACAGACGGGGATAGAGATAATCCACCACTTTCTCGCCCGTCACTTTCTGTACGATGGCTGAGAGCATGTAGGTTCCCAGGCTGTTGTAGGTGTAGAAGGTACCGGGCTTGTGCTCCACGGGGAAGGCAAGGAACTCCTGCACCCAATCGGCGTCCGCCTTTTTGCGTACCGTTCCGGTGGGGTCGGTGTCGTGCCCGCAGTTCATGGTCAGCAGGTCGCGTACGGTCATGGCTGCCAGATTTTCGCTGACGGTTGCCGGAAGCTTGTCGGGGAAGAAGGAGATGACCTTGTCCGTCAGCTTCAGCCTGCCTTCGGAGGCGGCAAGTCCCACGGCGGTGGCGGTGAATGTCTTGCTGACGGAGTTCAGGATGTGAGGCTCATCCTCTTTCCCTTCGCCCATCCATTCTTCGGCAATGACATTGCCGTGTTGCACAATCATGATACTGTGCAGGTCTTGTCCGGCTTTCTTTACGGCATCCAGATATCTGTTCATGGCCTTGTCCAGCTTCGGAGTAGCGGCGGTGCGGGGCAGGCCCTTGGTCAGTTGGTTGATGGAAATCAGCTTTATGCCTTTGTCCTCAATGGCTTTCCGGACATGGGGGCTTGTCAGCAGGTCGGTCACTCCCTGGCGGTCCAGCGCCACGTCCTCATATCCGACGTGGAAGACGGTTTTCATTTCATCGTTGTCCAGTGCCGGGTGGTCTAAGAAAAGGTAGCGCTGGCCCGGCTGCAACTTCTCCAATGCTTTGATGAAGCTGGCCTCCTTTTCTTCGGCGGTTCTTTTGGGGCCGTCGTACCCGATGTAGGTAAACCGGTAGTCCTTGGAGGAGTCCATGCGGTCGATGGACGGCAGGTTGTATTCTTTGGCGAGCCGTTGCACCAGCTCGTTCACTTCCTTGCTGAAACCGGTGGAGAGCATGTGTCCGGACAGATGGCTGAGTTGCGGAATGCTTTTCAGCGTCGTCTCTATCTGCGCGCGGAACTCCTGCTCTATCTCCTTGATGTCCCATTTCTGCTCCATGATGGACTGTCCCGGATAGGCGGGGTTAGGGAACATCATCGGGTAGAAATAGCCGTTCTCGTCCGTCAGGCTGGGGCAGTGGGTCAGCGGACGCCACTTCACGTTCTCCCACTCGCTGGTGATGACGAGGTGCAGGCCGACGTCCAGTCCCGGATTTTCTTTCAGCATCTTGATGGCTTCCGGATACCAGGCCGCTACGGGCATCACTTCCACGCTGCGGGCAATACCCGAGCGGTAGGTCTGGATACAGGCTTCGTTGACGGAATGCAGGGCACCGAGATCGTCAATGCGGATGACAAGTGTCGGGGCGCCGGATTGTCCCCATACCGGCAATGCTCCTGCTGCGAGCAGGCATCCGGCAATCATGTTTTTCAGTCTTAAAGGTTTCATGGGTGGTAATGGTATGATGGTTAACAGTTTGGAAATGCGGGTTATAGCTTCGTCTCTCCCTCCACAAAATTCTCAAGGAAGAGGTTCTCGCCGTCAAAGACGGCGTACGAGAAGTAGTTTATCCAGTCGCCGAGGATGAGGATGCGGGCGGTACTGCTCAGCATCAGGTCGAGTTCGATGTGGCGGTGACCGTAGATGAAGTAGTTGATGTTGGGATGGCTTTTCAGGTATTCCTTGGTGTAGAGCACCAGGTATTCGTTGTTTTCTCCCATGTATGCGGGTTCTTTCCCGTCTATGCGTTTCAAGCGGCTGTGCTTGGCCCAGTTCAGTCCCAGCTCCATGCTCCAGCGGGGGTGCAGGGCAGAGAACAGCGTCTGTAGGGTACGGCTGCGGAACATGGCGCGCAGCATCTTGAACTTCTTGTCCGGGTCGCCCAGCCCGTCACCGTGGGCAAGGTAGAACTCTTTTCCGAAGATTTCGGTGGTCAGCGGTTCGCGGTGTATCATGACGCCGCACTCCTTGGTCAGATAGTCGCCGCACCAAAGGTCATGGTTTCCCGTGAAAAAGTGGACTTCTACTCCCAGGTCGGTCAGTTCGGACAGCTTGCCCAGAAAGCGGGTGTATCCTTTGGGCACTACGGTACGGAATTCGTACCAGAAGTCGAACATGTCTCCCAGCAGGTATACGGCCGATGCCTTGTGCTTGATGCTGTCCAAGAAGTTGACCAGCCTCCGTTCTTGGGTTCGTCCGTGTTCGATGGCTCGTGAGCCCAGGTGAGCATCCGAGAGGAAATATACATTCTTCATTTTCAACTTTCCATTTTCAACTTTGAACTTTCAACTGATTTAAAGGAATCCCAGCTCCAGTTTCGCTTCTTCGCTCATCATGTCCTTGTCCCACTCGGGTTCGAAAACGAGATTGATGGTGGCGGAGGTTACGCCGTCGATGGATTCCACCTTCTGGCGCACATCTTCCATGATGAAGTCGGCTGCCGGACAGTTGGGGGCAGTCAGCGTCATGTCGATGGAGGCTTCTCCCTGGTCGGAGACGTCTATTTTGTAAATCAGTCCCAGGTCGTATACATTTACCGGTATTTCCGGGTCGAATACGGTCTTGAGCATGGAGACTATTTTCTCTTCTATTTCAAATTTGGTCATATTCGTAGGGTTTTATATATAGGTTTTCAAAGAACAAAGCTATGGAATTTAATTGAAAATGCAAAGGAACGCCCTCCTTTTCATTACTTCAGAAAGGGTTTGACGGTGGGGAAACACGCTTCACCCGCTGGGGGAACTCCCTTTACCCCTGGGGAAACTCCTTTTACAATAGGCGGTAAAGGTCTTTACAATATGGGGTAAAGGGCGTTACAATATAGGGTAATGTCTTTTCCTGATTTAGCTAGACGCTTTTTCTTTTTATAACCGATATCAG
>NZ_QTNB01000008.1:0-218397 GCF_003603395.1 Bacteroides sp. AM44-19
ACGCGGACGATTGGCGGGTGGAAAATAGCTAAAGCGGATTAGAAGAAGAAACTGTTTTGATTTTATTTCCTTCTTTCTCAAGTCATTTTCCCTTTTCCTTTATATTATTACTTAATTTTGGCGCTATTAAGGAGATGCCTTTTCGAGTGCATGGGCAGAAATGAATAAGATACAGAAGTGAAAAAGAAGATGAAACGCCGTAATAAGATTACTGTAATATGGACATGTGCCATTGTAGTAGTGGCACTGTTTTGGGGAGTAGCATTGTATAATAATGCCCGGAAGGGACAAGCTGTGGCCAAAGAGGTCGCGTTGCAAACTTTGCGGAAGGTTGCGGAGCTGGTGGTGAATCGGGAGTTTGACAACCTGGGGACTTATCATGTATCATCCGGTAGTAATGGAAAGAAGTATACCAAGAGACAAGTAATAACAGAAGAAGGCGAATTTGAAGTGACGATAGATTCACTGAAAGAGGCACAAGGGTTATATTTGTTGGAAGTTGTAGGGTATAAAGCCGATATTCTGAATTGCTATGGGAAATTTCCATTGGGAAAGATTAGGTCCGAATGGCAAGAGGAAATGGATGCGCGGTACCGTGGCACAGTGTGTGTGCTTTCTTTGAAGATTACCCCATTAGGGAAAGATGTTTTTCAAGAAACATTTGCTGGAAATGAAACAATTTGTACTTCACAAAACAATTTGGGTACCTACTATCTGGACAACATGTATACGATGAGTCTGACTGCATACATGCAACCCGTTTTTTTGTATTGCATTGATTGGAAAGATAATGTACTGCTGATACTATCCTGCTTTTTGTGTATTTTACTGTTCGGATTGTTTTTTTATGTAAGGATTCAACTGCATAAAAAGGAAAAGGCAACCGATGTATCGGAGAAGAACATCTACCTAATCGGAGAATCCAGTTTCGATGCCATAAACCATACTCTAACCAATAAAGAAGAAGTGAAATTTTGCCCTCCCCAAGCCGCAAAACTATTGCTTGCTTTTATAGCTACATCCGATTATTTCCTGACGTACGATGAAATAGCCGTAGTTTGCTGTTGGGCCTTATCTGATACGGGATTGAAAGAACGTCGCAGAAAAGCAATTAACTCATTGCGCAAACTATTTGAAACGGATAAATCTGTCAAAATACTCGCTGTATCAGAAAAGCAGGGGTATCAAATTGTTATCTCTAAGTAGCTGAAATGTTAACCAAATAGGTGTTAAGGGGCGTGAAATTTTTTTCACGCCCCTTTTTGGTATGTTTGTTTATTATTTAGTTGCTGTTTTCCAATTTTTCCTTTTACCTTTATTGGCATAACAAAAAACAAAAATGCTATGAAACGCAAAATGAAGTTATTGGGAATTTTGGTTGTTAGTGCCATCGCGATTTTAGGTTATGCTGAAACTACTCATTCAGAAAGCTTGGATAATTTATTGTTGGAGAATATAGAGGCATTGGCGGCCGGTGAGACAGGATCTGGTGGTGCGTGTGTCGGAAGAGGTTCAGTTGTTTGTCCGCTTACCAAGGAAGGAGTCGAACATGTGTACATTTATTATAGCCTGCCTCATTAGCCTATCCGCACTATCCCTTTCCTCTTGTACGCAGAAAAAAGTAGCAACTTCTGTCGCCTACATGGATTTTCCGCAAACAATCGAGCTGAAAGCGAGGGTGCAGCCATTGGACACCGCTTTGTTCCGTTATCCGTTCCGCGTTCGGGTGCAGGGTGATAAGGCTGTGGTAATGGATTTGCATGGCACGGACTACTTTTGCCATGTTTTCCACTATCCGGGTTTCCGCTATTTTGCTTCGTTCGGCAAGCGGGGCGAGGCTCCCGAAGAGATGCTTTCTGCTGAAAATATCCGATGGCATGGTCAATCTCTGTGGGGACTTGATGCTGGTAAGTCCGTATTAACCAAGTATGATTTTACTTCGTCGGGTTGCTCAATCGTTCCTCAGAAAGTGATAAATATGGATGCTGACATGCTTCGCGTTTTAGACTTTGTGATGGTTGACGACTTTACCTTCATTGTTCCGGACGGATCTGGCAGTAGCCGCTTTTGCTGGGTAAACTATCAAGGGAAATTATTGCGCAGAACCGGTCAAATACCGTCAGCCAACGCGGAGGCTTTACAGAATGCCCGTCCTGCATTGGCTCAGGCATGGCGTAGCTTCATCGACTATAATCCCCGAAATGGAGTGCTGGCAGCAGTAACCCAGTTGGGCGAAGTACTTGAAGTCTTTAATTTGAAAGATAGTACGCATGTGGTACGCATTGGTCCGCACGGTGAACCGGAGTTTAAGATTTCTCAGGGTTATGGTATTCCTACGGGTATCATGGGATTTAGCGATGTCCAAGTGGCAGACAGTGCTATCTATGCGGTTTTTCATGGGCGCTCTTTTAAGGAAATTGCGCAAAATGTACAGCAAGGTGTCTATTTGCCGGATGGAGGACGGTATATCTATGTTTTTAGTCTGACCGGCGAACCTCTCTGCAGGTATGTGTTAGATCATTATGTTTATGGCATATCGGTAGATGAACAAAAAGGAATAATCTTGGCAACGGATGTGAATAAGGATGAGCCGATAATAGAATATAGCATGAAATAAAGTAAACTATAATATGGATGGAGAGGAACGGACGGTTCACGTTTTGTTGGTGCATCTCGTACCGTCCGTTCCATAACCCACCAAGAAAGGAGGTCGAGGCAAAGATAGTAATTTGAATTGAAAACAGAGTGTGTTTTCTGCCATTTCGATAGGTATGGCAAGAAAAGAGTTCTCCAAGATTTTTATATCTTGATTCTGGTACGCAAGCATTATGCTTGTGGTAAATGATAAAAAAAAGAATAATCTTATACTAATAAAACTGAAGAGTAGTATGAAGAAAATGATTAAGATAGCTTTTGTTGCAGCATTTGCAGCGATTGCAGGATATGGAGTTTATGCAAATCAGAAATCTGAAGTATTATCTGATTTGACATTGGCTAATGTGGAAGCATTGGCAGGTAGTGGTGAAACAACTATAGAATGTTGTTTGGCACTTTGGGGCACTTGTAAGGGGGATATTAAAGCCCCATATGTGTGTGCTTCAAGATGATTTGAGGTATGATGAATTAGTGTTATCTAATTTGTATTGTTGATTTTCGTTGTAGTCATCTATGACATTCTTGAATATAGATTAGATATACTTATGAGATAGGTAAGGAATCATTGTCATGTAATTAGGACGTACTTAATAAATGCTTTGATTCCTTATTTTAAAAATCATTGCAGATGTATTTAATGCTTTGAATGCAGCGTTTTTATTAGTGATTATTTTGATGTTGATTGTTTTACGTTAAGTGAAAATATTATGAAAATAAAATTTCTTTTATTATTGATTGTAATGTGCTCTTGTGAAAATAAGCCTCAAACATTCTTGGACTTGTTTTCAAATAGCATAAGTAAAGAAATGGTGGTTCAAGACTACGTTCCAACTGATTCATTAAGCATGCCAGAAGCTATATTGTCGGATGGTGATTATCTTGTGTTTTTAGAACCGGCGTTACCTCAACTGCTGACTTTTTATGATTGCGAAAAGAAAATATTTTCTCATGGATTGAATAAAGGGCAGGGACGAGATGAAGCCATAAGTGTTCAGACTATAGGTGTTGGCAAGAGTGCAGGAGAAGTGTATGCTTCGGATTTAGCAACTCAGTCTGTTTTTCTATTATCGCTTAATAATAAAATAAAGAAAGTAAGGAAAGATTCTATCAGTATCGATACTCGATTCTGTGAAGTTGCCTATGATAATGAATTGGCTTTCTTCTTATTGGTGGGCGATGAAAAACGTTTTCTGATGAAAGCAAACGGACAATATAGAAAAATTGGTGAAAACATCGTGATTCCTAATATCTCTCCGGAGATTGTTTCCCAAACATTGCAGGGCCCTTGTACTATTTCGAGTGAGAAAAAACGGATTGCTTGGTTTTCCGTCTACGGTGATGTTATGGAGATATATGATTACAGCGACTTAAACAATGTTGCTCTTGTAAAATCACATATTTGCACTCTTCCAGTGTTTAATAGTAGCGATGGATCATTGGGCTTTCAGACAAAGCTGAGTGTCTCATCGGTTACCTCGGACGATAATTATATATATGCTCTTTATAATGAGAGAAATTTGGAACAAGCCGCACAAAATAGAGCACAAGCTTTCTTCTCAAAGAAAGTTCTGTTATTTGATTGGAATGGTACTCCCCGTTTTATTGTTGAGCTGGATAGGCCGATAAAAAGTATAACGTATGATAAAAAGAGAAACATGGTATTGTGTTTAGGATTAAATAATGATTTGGAATATGCCGTTTTCGGCTTTCCTGTAGATGTGTAATTTTGCTCTTTTTGAAGTGATAGAATATGAATTTGAGAAAATGTGGTTAATGAAATAATTTGGTGATGAAGGATGGGTATTTATTTATAATATTGTCGATTATTGTATTGTTCTTTTTTGCTTGTACGAGAAGAAAAAATGATGATATGACACATTTAGTAAAAGAGTGGGAAAAAAAAGAAATTATTTTCCCAAATAATCTATATTTTACATTATATGGAAAGGATACTGTTCAATATCCGGCTCATTTGCAATATACAATTCTTAGCTATGTGGATTCGGCTGGATGTTTCAGTTGTAAATTGCAACTGCCTATGTGGAGGGAGTTTATACATCGGTTGGATTCAACTTATCCAGGAAAGGTTTCTGTATTACTGTTTTTACATTCAAAAAGTGAAATAGAATTATTGTATGCTTTAAAAAAGAATGGCTTTGACTATCCAGTTTGTATAGATGAAAATGATAAACTTAATCGCTTAAATCATTTTCCATCTGATATGGCTTTCCAAACTTTTTTGCTGGATAAGGATAATAAAGTGTTAGCGATGGGGAATCCAATTCTTAATCCTAAAATAAAAGAATTGTATCTGAAAATTATTCGTGGGAATGATATTGTATCAACTGCTGGAAAAGGCATTACCCAGACTAAAGTCCATATAGATGTCTCATTTTTGCATTTAGGTAACTTTGATTGGCAGGAGGAACAAAAAGCAACTTTTATATTGAAGAATGTGGGTGACAAACCATTGGTTATACAAGATGTTGCCACTTCTTGTGGTTGTACTACCGTAGCTTATTCAAAGGAACCGGCATTACCGGGTAAGGAAATAGCTTTGGAAGTGGTTTATAAAGCCGAACATCCGGAGCACTTCGACAAGACGATAACGGTATATTGCAATACAGAAAATTCTCCGTTGGTTTTGAAGATTAGTGGGGATGCAAAATAACTGATTGATGGGATGAAGGAGCGGCTGCAATTGAAAAAATGGTTGAATGGAATAACAAACGTATTATTCTGTCTGTGCCTGCTTGTTGTGATACTGATAGTATTGCAGGTGTTTGTGGTGACCTCCTTCAAGATACCGTCGGACTCGATGGAACCGTCGTTGCTGGCGGGTGATTATATTCTGGTGGATAAATGTTCGGGTGGAGCACGCCTATTCAATGTGCTTGATGCCGTGGAGAAAAAGGAGGTGAGGATGCACCGTATGTCCGGATGGAGAAATTTTCAGCGGAATGATGTACTAGTGTTCAATTTTCCTTATCCGGGCAGGTGGGACAGCATTGCGCTGGACGTGATGTTGTATTACGTGAAGCGCTGTATCGCCGTGCCGGGTGATACGTTGGAGATAAGGAATACACATTATCGTGTGTCCGGATTTGATGGTATCGCAGGAAATGTGCAGGCGCAGGAGGAATTAGGTAAATTGATATCTTCGGGCATGATGGAGGAACGGGGCCTTGTTCTTAAGAGCTTTCCCGATGGTGGCTGTAATGGGTGGACTATCAGCGAGTTTGGGCCTCTTTATATACCGGCCAAAGGCAGCGTGGTAGGAATGAATCCGGAAACACGGTTGCTGTATCGGAACGTGATAGAGTGGGAACAGAAAAAGAAACTGACATTGCATGGAGATTCGGTTCTGCTGGGGGACAGTGTGATACACAATTACCGCTTCTGTGAGAACTATTATTTTGTTTCGGGTGACAAGATGGTGAATTCAAAAGATTCCCGCTACTGGGGATTACTGCCGGAACCATTTATAGTGGGAAGGGCATGGCTGGTATGGAAGTCCGTCAGCCCGAATACTGGAAAAATGAGATGGAAACGTATCTTTAAAAGAATAGACTAAGATGAAAGTTCTGTTTAAATTGCTCTGGATATTATTGATTGCCGGGATATTGGAGGCTTGCAATGCTTCCGGCAGATTGGAGTACGCACTGGAGTGTGCTGCAACCAACAAAGGCGAACTGGAAAAGGTACTGGAACATTATAAAGATGAGCCTGAAAAATATAAAGCCGCTTGTTTCTTGATAGAAAATATGCCTTATCACTATGCCCTTGAAGGTGAAGAACTGGATTCTTTGAAAACAGTGCTGGCTTCGGCAGATGCTTATGGGGTGATGCTGAAGGATACTGCCGTACCGGATTGGGATTATTATACCCCTTCCGGATTGCAGAGAAAACCGGATGTACTGAATATAAGGGCTGAATTCTTGATAAATAACATTGATTTGGCTTTTGATGGTTGGAAAAAGCGTCCGTGGAATGCTTCCCTTTCTTTTGCAGATTTCTGTGAATGGCTGCTTCCCTATCGTATCGGAAATGAGACTCCGGACAACTGGCGGCAGATATACCATGACCGTTATTCCTTTTTGCTGGACGAGGTTTATACGGGTAGCGATGTGGTGGAGGCGGTCAGTGTGGTATGGGAGTATTTGCAGAAGGAAGACCCTTACCGGTTTACGTGGGTCTTTAACTATCCGCATTTGGGAGGAGAGTACTTGCTGCATAATCGTATCGGCAAGTGTCAGGATGCTTGTGATTTTATGATTTATGTGATGCGGGCCATCGGCGTCCCGGTAGCCTATGATTTCTATACTTTCAATGCGGAAACACGAAAAGGGCATGTGTGGAATGTGGTGAGGGATGTAACGGGTGTCTGCCTTCCTTTTACTTTCCCTTCCCGGAAGCCGGAACGGGGAAGTTTCTATATTGACAGTCGGCGCCCGAGCGTGGTTTACCGCCGGTGTTTTGGCAGACAATGGGACATGGATGGTGATTTTATGCGGAACCAGTCCGTACCGGCTGCTTTTAAGGATGTGTTTGCAAGAAAAGTGTCGGATAATTATTTTGATTCGAATCTGGAACTGCCGGTAGAAGGGATGGACGGGAATTATGTTTATGTGGGGTTGTTCAGTGCTTATGGGTGGCGGGGAATAGATTTTACTAAGGTAGAAAGTGGAAAAGCGCTTTTCAGGAATTTGGCTTCGAGGCAGGTTTATATATTGTTGGCATTCGCAAACGGGCAGTATCGCCCTATTGGAAATCCTTTTTATTTTGATGGCAAGGATATACATCCTTATGTTGCAGATACCTCCAAGTGCTATTCTGCTGAATTGTATCGGAAATACCCTCTTTCGGAACGTATCAGGAACTATATGGGAGGGATAAAAGACGGGCATTTTGAGGCGGCTTGTGATAAGGATTTTAAAAATGCGGAGTTGTTGTGTACTGTGAAAGATACGCCCGGTATCAATTATAATCACGTTATTCTTGAGAAACCGGTAAGGGGTCGCTATGCCCGTTTTTGTTCTTCGGCAGAGGGATATGCGGAAGTTGCCGAAATGCATTTTTATAAAGGAGAGGAAGAGATTGTCCCTATAGACAGTTGGGGAGATGCTCCGGCTACAGTGGGTACTTTTGCCCATCAGGTCTATGATAATGAGCCGTTGTCGTATTTCATTTCATCAAAACCCGGTGCAAGTGTAACGGTGGATTTTGGAAAGGTTGTTACTATAGACAATTTTATGTATATGCCCCGTAACGATGATAACTTTGTCAGGATAGGGGATTGTTATGAACTCTTCTATTGGGGAGAGGGCTGTTGGAACTCATTGGGGAAGAAAATGGCAGAAAAACCTTTTCTGCCATATGACGGGATACCATCGGGAGCTTTGCTCTATTTGCATGACAGTACCCGTGGAGAAGAAGAACTGATATTTCATATGGAAGATGGTAAGCAGGTATTTGTATCGGATTGTAAGGATTGATTGGATTGTCTTTCAGATTGGAATAGAAAAAAATGGAATAGTGATATGAAACATTGGTGTGTATGGGTATGGTTTACAGCAGGTCTGTTTATGGCTTGTTCTTCGGAAAATCAGTGGTTGGACACAGCTTTGAATCTTGCCGGTGATAACCGTGCGGAGTTGCAAAAGGTACTGGACCGTTACAAGGAAGAGGACGGTGACAAATATCGTGCTGCTTGTTTTCTGATAGAGAATATGCCTTTTCATGGTGCTTACGAGGGAAAGGCCTTGGAGAATTACAGGAAGTATTTCAGTGAATACGTTTCATTTCCTTATTCCAGGCATGTGCAAGAGTTGATTGATTCCTTGAAAAGAGCAGATGGAGAATTTTCTATAAATCAATTGACTTATAAGAGGGACATTATGACGGTGGATTCCGCTTTTTTGGTCAATCATATAGAATGGGCATTCAAAGTCTGGCGGGAGCAACCTTGGGGAAAGCATGTTGATTTTGATACTTTCTGCGAATATATATTGCCTTATAGAATAGGGGATGAGCCGCTTTCTCTCTGGCGCAAAGAAATTTATGAGTGCTATAGCCCGATTTTGGATGAATTCAGGAAGACAGATGAGGCTGATAATCCTAAGGTTGCCGCCCAGTTGTTGATGGATACGTTGCGGAAAGCGAACTACCGGAATACGGCTCTTTTTCCGGTGGGGCCTCATTTGGGACCGGATGTACTGAAATGGCATACGGGCAGTTGCCGAGAGTTTACGGATGCCATGATATATGTGTTGCGGGCATTGGGCATTCCGTGCGGAGTAGATAGGGTGATGGTATTAGGAGACAACAATGCCTCTCATTTCTGGAATTTTGTTTTGGATAAGGAAGGAAAGACATACATTGCAAATCTTCCTTATGAAGAAGTATGGAGCAAAGCGGAAGAATATAGCATTTCGAGGGGAAAAATGTACCGGGCAACCTATAGTATTGATAAGGAGGCGGTACGGAAACTGGGGAAATATTCCGATGTTTACCCGGCATTCCGACGTCCGTTCTTCCGCGATGTCACTGCACTTTATACCGGTAGCAGGAATTGGACTGTAGCTCTTCCGGATTCTTTGCTTTCCGGACAGTTTCGTGAGGGGGATATGGTGTATTTGTGCCTTGCCAACAGACTACAATGGCAACCTATAGGATATACTTTCTTTAAAAAGCGGGAGGCTCGTTTTGAGGATGTGGGAGGCGGGGCGGTCTTTACGCTGGCTGCCTGGAACGGAAAGGAATACGCTGCAGTATCTTCTCCTTTTCTTCTGGAGCGTGAAACCGGAAAGATACGGTTCATTGTTCCGGAAGCTGAAAAGCAGGAATTGGTCTTGTATAGGAAGTGCCATCTTACTTTGAGTGTTCTTTTCAATGACCGGATGATTGGGGGAGTAGTGGAAGGAAGCGACCGGGCAGACTTTGGGCGGAAGGATACTCTACTTTTGATAAAGGAGGCTCCGTATCGGCTATATACTGTGGCCCGGTTGAAGTCTGATAAACCGTATCGGTATATGCGCTATAAGGGTGCTGACGGATGTTTCTGTAATATCTCGGAACTGGCTTTTTATGAGAATACGGAAGATACCATACCTCTATATGGGGAAATCATAGGTACTCCGGGAAGTTTTGAAGACAATACACATGAATATTTGAACGCATTTGACGGTAATCCGGATACTTCATTTGATTATATACATCCGGATGGAGGATGGACCGGGATGGACTTTGGAAGTCCCCATCGTGTGGAGAAGGTGGTGTATACTCCTCGTAATGAGGTGAATTTTATTTATAAAGGTAATTTGTATGAATTGTTTTATTGGGGTGGAGGAAAATGGAATTCTGTCGGGCGGCAAATGGCTGTGTCAGATTCTATTGTCTATTCAGGGTTTCAAGGTGCTTTATTTTATCTGAAGAATCACACAGCCGGTAAAGATGAACGGATTTTTGAATATAAAGACGGGAAACAAATCTTTTGGTGAATTAAGAATACTATTGAATATTTGATAGATAGAATGAATAATGTACGTAATCTATTGACTGGAAGTTTGGTCTACATTGCTTGTATAGTTTTATTGTCTTTGGCATGTAACGTTTCTTCCGGACTTCCTGTAGCTGATGTTATAGGGCAATGGCTCTATTTCGATAAAAGTGCATTGGTAGTTGCAGGATGTCTGTTGATGGCTGGATTGATGATGGAAAAAAGGTATTTTCTTTTTATACCGGTTTCGTGGGTATTGGTAATGCTGGGGGGCATTGAGGCTGTTTGGGGATTGAGGCAGCTTTATGGTTATGCTGTGTCCAACCATTCCTTGTATGTATTGACAGGTTCTTTCTTCAATCCGGGGCCTTATTCCGGCTATTTGGCCATGATACTTCCGGTCTGTCTGCATCAATGGCTGACCAAGAGGGGGGAGATTCTCTGCTCTGACCGGAATGACGGGAAAGGATGGAAAAAGGTGATGGATAAAGTTGGAGCTATGATTGCCGGTGGTGTGATGCTGCTTATCCTTTGTGTGCTTCCGGCAGGAATGAGCCGTTCGGCATGGTTGGCGGCAGGAGTTTCCTGTTTGTGTGTATATGCTTGGCATATGGATTGGACGGATAAGTTCAGATTATTATGGCAGCAGCAAAGGCAGCGTGTGCTGATGGCAGTGGTCGGTGGGTTCTGTGTCCTGCTATTGGCGGGCTATTTACTGTTTGTCTTGAAACCCGATTCTGCACGTGGCCGTCTTTTCATGTGGAAGATAACTTGTCGTGCCATTGCAGAAAAGCCGTTGACCGGATATGGGATTCATAATTTCGCAGCAGCCTACGGAAATGCGCAGGAAACTTATTTTGCAGCAGGTGATTATGAACCGTGGGAGGAACGTGTGGCGGGAAGTCCGGAATATGCATTCAATGAATATCTGCAGGCTGCGGTCGAACTGGGCATTCCTTTGGCGGTATGTCTATTGGTTGTGGTCGTGCTGTGTTTGTATAGGGGAGTCCGTAAAGGACGTTATGGTATCTGTGGGGCTATTCTTTCTTTGATGATATTCTCTTTTTCCTCCTATCCGCTACAACTTCCGGTATTTATCGTTACATTTGGAGGATTGCTTGTGGCGTGCTTGTCCGGTGCCGACCGTTGGCAATGGTTGGGGCTGGCTGTATCAGTAGGCATCATTGGCGGTTTTCGCCTGAAGAATGACTTGCAAGTGGAGCAGGCCTGTCGGGAGTGGATGAATGCGCGGGTGCTGTATAATGCAGGTGCGTATCAATCGGCAGAGAAAGAGTACGGGCGCCTTTATCCTCTGTTGAGAGACCGGGCATCTTTCTTGTTCGAATATGGGCATGGATTGCACAAGCAGCAGCAGTTCAGTAAATCCAACCGTATTTTGAAAGAAGCTTTACAGCGTAGTTGTGACCCCATGATACTGAATGTGATAGGCAAGAACTATCAGCAGATGGGTGATTGCTTGTCAGCGGAAGACTGGTTTATCCGTTCCACCCATCGTTTGCCGGGACGTATTTATCCCTATTATCTGCTTGCGAAGCTTTATGCGGAACCAAGCTTCAGGCAACCGGACAAGTTTGAAAAAATGAAGCGGATGGTATTGACGAAAGAGCCGAAAGTGCATTCTACGGCAATACGACAGATGAGGGAGGAAATAAAAAAGATTCAGCTTATTTTTGTCCATATCAAAAAAGATGAATAAAAACGGAAAGTGTTAATAATGAGCGAACTAATTGCTAAAGTGCTATGAAAAAAGTGTCCACATGCAAATATCGGTTCGTTTTTTTGAAACGATTAATTTTATCAATTTATAATTGAGTATGAATATGAAGACACAGAACTATCGATACCTGCTATGCATGGCCGTTGCCCTGCTTGCCGCCTGCTCCGATGCCGGAAAGGGAAAAGAGTCCGAGGAAGGGGTGGCAACCGTCCTGCCAAGTGAAAGCAATGAAGTGACCGTGAAAGTCCTGAAGCGGGCGACCTTTGAGCATGAACTGGTGAGCAACGGAAAAGTAACCGCCGGTGCCATGGCGGATTTGCGTTTTGAGACCACCGGTGTAGTGGCACACATCTACGTGAAGAACGGTGACCCGGTGCGCAAAGGGCAGAAACTTGCCGAACTGGATAAGTTCCGCCTGAAGAACAAGACCGCGCAGGCCAAGGATGCCTTGGAAAAAGCGGAACTTGAGTTGCAGGATGTATTGATAGGGCAAGGCTATCCGGTGGGGGATGCCTCCAAAGTACCTGCTGACATCATGAAGCTGGCCCGCGTGAGGAGCGGTTACGACCAGAGCCTCGCCCAGTATGAGCTTGCCGCGTATGAAGAGGAACACGCCACGCTGGTTGCGCCTTTTGACGGGGTAGTGGCGAACCTGTTCTCCAAACCGTTCAACGAGGCAAGTACCTCGGAAGCCTTCTGCTCCATTATCGGCACTCAAGGTATGGAGGTGGACTTCACGGTGCTGGAAAGCGAACTGCCGTTGATAAAGAGTGGCGACAAGGTGATTGTTACCCCTTATTCGGATGCCGGCTTTAGGCAGGAGGGGCGCATCACCCAAATCAATCCTCTGGTGGATGACAAGGGGATGGTTAAGGTGAAGGCTGCCGTCAATGGCAAGGGACGGCTGTTCAGTGGGATGAACGTGAGGGTGAACGTGCACCGCTCTCTGGGCGGACAGCTTGTAATCCCGAAGAGTGCCGTGGTGTTGCGTTCGGGCAAGCAGGTGGTGTTTACCCTGAAAGACGGAAAGGCGCAGTGGAACTATGTGCAGACCGGTCTGGAGAATGCGGAAAGCTATAGTATGGCCGACGATGCCCTGAAAGAAGGCGATACGGTCATTGTGACGGGAAATGTGAATCTGGCACATGAAGCATCGGTGAAGGTGGTTGATAGATAATGAGTGATAAGTGGTAATTCAAAATTCATAGTTCAATTGATAAAGTTTTTGATACAGCGGCCTATTGCCGTACTGATGGCATTTACAGCATGCTTCATTGTCGGGCTGGTGACTTACTTCACCCTGCCGGTATCCTTGCTGCCCGATATTGCCATCCCGGAAATTACAGTGCAGGTGTCGGCGCAGAATACCTCGGCGCGTGAATTAGAGAATACGGTGGTGAAACCTCTGCGGCAGCAGCTCATCCAGGTGGCGAAACTGAAGGACATGGACAGCGAGACGCGCGATGGTGCAGGCATCATCCGCCTGGGCTTCGACTTCGGTACGAATACCGACCTTGCCTTCATAGAAGTGAACGAGAAGATTGACGCCGCCATGAACTATCTGCCCAAGGATGCCGAACGCCCGAAGGTGATAAAGGCAAGTGCGACGGACATTCCTGTCTTCTACCTCAACCTGACCCTAAAAAACGACAGTGCATACGGCAAGACGGACGAACGTGCGTTTCTTGATTTGTGCGAGTTTGCCGAAAATGTCATAAAGCGTCGCATCGAGCAGTTGGCAGAAGTGGCAATGGTGGATGTCACGGGTTTGGTCGAACGCCAGTTACAGATTGTGCCCGACCCGGATAAGCTTGCTGTGTTGGGGCTCTCCATTGAAGACATAGAAAACGTGCTGGCGCAAAACAACGTGGAGCCGGGCAGCATGACTGTGCGCGACGGCTACTACGAATACAACATCAAGTTCTCCACCCTGCTGCGGACAGAGGAGGACGTGAAGGGCATCCTGCTGCGAAAGGAAGGACGTATCATCCGCTTGGGAGACTTCTGCCGGGTAGAGATTGTTCCTGCCAAGGAGAAAGGTGTCTCCATGAGCAATGGCAAGCGTGCCGTTACCCTTGCCGTCATCAAGCAGGCGGACGAGAATATGGAAGACATGAAGCTTGCCATCAACAGCACGATGGACTACTTCAAGAAAGTATATCCCGACATTGATTTTAGCATCAGCCGTAACCAGACGGAGTTGCTGGACTATACCATCTCCAATCTGCAGCAGAACTTGTCGTTGGGTTTCTTGTTCATCTGCATTGTGGCGGTACTCTTCTTGGGGGATGTCAAGTCGCCGTTCATCATCGGCCTGAGCATGGTGGTGTCCATTGTAATCTGTTTCTTGTTCTTCTATCTGTTCAGGATGTCGCTCAATATAATTTCTCTGTCCGGATTGATTCTGGCGTTGGGTATGATGATTGACAGCAGCATCATTGTCACGGAAAATATTTCGCAGTACCGCGAACGGGGTTATTCGTTGAGGCGGGCTTGCGTGGCGGGTACGGGTGAGGTGGTGACGCCGATGCTGAGCTCATCCCTGACCACGGTTGCCGTGTTTGTGCCGCTGATATTTATGAGCGGCATTGCGGGAGCGCTTTTCTATGACCAGGCATTCTCTGTTACGGTGGGGCTGCTGGTTTCCTACTTCACGGGTATCATGCTGCTGCCGGTCCTCTATATGCTGGTCTACCGGACGGGGTTGCGCGGCAGGTCGTGGTTCTCCCGCATCCGCATCAACAATCCGTTGAAGGAACATACGCTGGACCGTTTTTATGATGTGGGCATCGACTGGGTATTTTCCCACAAGACGGTAAGTATCATATTCTGTGTGGTTTCTATTCCTCTTTGTGTCTTTCTGTTTTATTCCATAGCCAAGGAGCGTATGCCGCAGATAGACCAGAATGAACTGATAGTCCACGTGGAATGGAACGAAAATATACATGTGGACGAGAACCGGCATCGTGTGAATGTGCTGTTCGGACAGTTGTTGGACAAGACTGTGGAACAGACGGCTGCCATAGGCCAGCAGGACTATCTGCTGAACCGTGAGCAGGCTCTCTCTTCTTCGGAGGCAGAATTGTATTTCAAGACTTCCTCGCCTGACGGGATTGCTCCCTTGCAGAAGCAGGCGGGCGAGTGGTTGATGCGGGAATATCCGTTGGCGACAGTCTCCTTTTCTCCACCCGAAACCGTGTTCGAGAAGCTTTTCGTGACCGGGGAGGCCGATGTGGTGGCGGAACTTTATGCCCGTAACAAGGAGAAGGCGCCGGCGGCGGAAGAATTGCGCGGACTGGAACAACAGTTTGCGGAGCTTACGGGGACAGCGCCCGTAGGTATCGCTTTCGAGAACCAGCTTGACATAAGCATCCTGCAGGAAAAGCTGTTGCTCTATGACGTTTCGTATGACGAGCTTTACCGTACGCTGCGGACAGCGTTCAAGGAGAACAGCGTAGCTATGCTCCATTCCTACCAGCAATACCTGCCTATCAGCATTGTGGGCGAGGAGCGGACAGTGAACGAGGTGCTGCAGCAGACATTGATACAGACCCGTCCGGACAGTAAGGGCGAAGTGGAGCATATTCCGCTTCGGGAGCTGGTAAAGGTGCGTCCGGCCGAGGATTTGAAAACGATTACGGCAGGACGCAACGGTGAATATATACCGTTCCGTTTCTATGAAGTGGACGATGCTCCGGAGTTGATGGAAAAGGTGAAGCGGGAGGCAGATGCCACGGGTGACTGGGATACGGCCTTCTCCGGCAGTTTCTTCTCCAACCGCCAGATGCTGGACGAGTTGGTGGTGATTCTTTTCATCTCTATCCTGCTGATGTATTTCATTCTTGCCGCCCAGTTCGAAAGCTTCGTGCAGCCGCTCATCGTGCTGCTGGAAATTCCGATAGATGTGGCGTTTGCCCTGCTTCTGTTGTGGATATGCGGGCATACCCTGAACCTGATGTCCGCCATCGGACTGATTGTGACGTGCGGTATCATCATCAACGACTCCATCTTGAAGCTGGATGCCATTAATGAATTACGGAGGGCTGGTATGCCGTTGCTCGAGGCCATCCACGAGGCGGGGCGCAGAAGGCTCCGGCCCATCATCATGACATCGCTCACCACCATTTTCGCTATGGTTCCGCTGCTGTTCTCGTTCGACATGGGCTCGGAGTTGCAGAAGCCGCTTTCCATAGCGATGATTGGGGCGATGTTCGTGGGGACACTGGTCAGTCTGTTCATCATCCCGTTGATATATTGGTTTATTTATAGAAAAGAAAGAGCATGAAGAAATTAAGTCTTATACTTTTGTTCAGTCTGGGAGCCCTTTCCGCTTTTGCCCAGCAGCGGATAACGCTCGATTTGCAGCAGACCATTGCCCTGGCGAATGACAGTTCGCTGGAAGCCTTCCGCACCAAGAACATGTATCTGGCCGGTTATTGGGAATACCGCACCTATAAGGCAAACCGCCTTCCCAGCTTGACGCTGAACATGACTCCGGCACAGTACAACCGCGATATCACCAAGCGTTACGACTCCGAACAGGACCTTGACATCTATCGCAGCCAGCAATCCTTCTATGCATACGGCAATCTTGCCGTCAGACAGAATTTCGACTTGACGGGCGGTACGTTCTATCTGGATACGGAGCTGGGCTATATGCGGAGCTTCGGTGGAAACAAGTATACCCAGTTCACCAGTGTTCCGGTTCGTTTGGGCTACTCGCAGAGTCTGGTCGGTTACAATCCTTTCCGTTGGGAACGCAGGATTGAGCCGCTGAAGTACGAAAAGGTGAAGAAGGAGTATATTTACAATGCAGAGCGAGTATCCGAGCAGGCCACTACCTATTTCTTTGCGCTTGCCATGGCACAGGCGGAATATGACTTGGCCAAGGACAATGCCGTCTCCACCGATACCCTCTACCGCATCGGCATGCAGCGCTTGAAAATAGCCGCCATCAGCCGTGCCGACCTGCTGACGCTGAAACTCGACGTGGTGAACGCCCGCAATACTTTGCAGAATGCCGCCAGTGCCTTGAAGCGCGCCATGTTTTCGTTGGCATCTTTCCTGAATATGGAGAAGAACACGGATATCAGGGTGTCGCTTCCGGGACGTCCGAGGGCGCTGACCATACCGGTTGATGAGGCTTTGCTGGCCGCTCAAGCAAACAATCCGGAATTTCTGGGGCTTCGTCAGGAAGTGCTGGAAGCCGAGCAGACAGTAGACAAGACGAAGAAGGAATCGCGCTTCAACGCCAGCATCAACGCCAGCGTCGGCTTCAACCAGGTGGCGGAGAAATTCGGTGAAGCATACAGGCATCCCATGCAGCAGGAGATGGTGTCGGTCAGTGTCTCCATTCCACTGGTGGACTGGGGCGTGAGGAAAGGCAAATACAACATGGCGAGGAACAATCTGAACGTGGTGAAGACTTCTGCCCGGCAGAGTGAAATCAGCATTGAGGAGGAGGTTATCATGACCGTCAGTGACTTCAACGTCCAGCAAGCCCTCGTCGCCAGTGCCGAAGAGGCCCTCGACCTTGCCATCCTGGCGTATAACGAAACCCGCCAGCGCTTCATTATCGGCAAGGCAGACATCAACAGCCTGACCCTCTCGCTGAACCGCCAGCAGGAAGCGCAACGCAATTACATCTCCGCCTTGCAGGACTACTGGCTGAATTATTACAAGATACGGAAACTGACGTTGCACGACTTTGCCAGCGGATTTTCGCTGTCGGAAAAATTTGATTATAATAACTGATGAAACGAGTTTCTTCCTTCACCGTCATAGTGGCGTTTGTCTGCCTTGCTTTGGTAGGGGTGGCGTTGATACCGCTGCTCCCCGTCAAGCTGAATCCGTCACGCAGCCTGCCCGGCTTCACGGTGGGTTTCAGCATGCCTGGCACTTCGTCGCGGGTGGTGGAGATGGAAGTGACCAGCAAGCTGGAATCCATGCTGGCGCGTATCCGCGGAGTGAAGCGGCTGAACTCCACTTCGGGCAACGGCTACGGCAACATTACTGTGGAGCTGGACAAGCATGCCGATGTCGAGGCAGTCCGCTTCGAAGCTTCCACCATCATCCGGCAGACGTGGCCCCAATTGCCCGAAGGTGTCAGCTATCCCACCATTCACATGAAAGTGCCCGACGAGAACGCCTCACGCCCTTTCATGTCCTTCACACTGAATGCCCCTTCCACTCCGATATTGATTCAGCAGTATGCCGAGGAGCATATCAAGCCGCGGCTGGCAAATATTCCGGGTATCTATAAGGTGGAACTCAGCGGTGCCACGCCCATGGAGTGGAGACTGGAATATGACAGTGAACAGTTGCGCTTGCTGGGTGTGACCCTATCGGACATCAGCGAGGCAGTACAGCGGCATTACCGGAAGGAATTTCTGGGTACGCACAATGTGGATACAGGTAACGGTAGCCGGGAATGGATACGCCTGACACTGGTGCCGGAGAGCAACTCCCTTGGTTTTAATCCTGCTGCCATCACCGTGACGGCTACCGACGGGAAACTGCTCCGCTTGGACGAACTGGTGTCGGCTGTCCGTATGGAGGAGGAGCCGCAAAGCTATTACCGCATCAATGGGCTGAATTCCGTCTATCTATCCATTACTGCGGAAGAAACTGCCAACCAGTTGCAACTGAACCGTGCCGTGATGGACGAGATGGAAGCTGTTCGGCAGGTACTTCCTGTCGGATATGAAGTGCATACCAGCTATGATGCGACCGAGTACATACGGGAAGAACTGGACAAGATTTACTTCCGTACCGGTTTGACGGTACTCATCCTGCTTGTATTTGTATGGCTCATTACTCGTAAGTTGAAATATCTTTTTCTGATAGTTACCAGCCTGGCTGTAAATATAGCGGTGGCACTTATCTTCTACTACCTCTTCGGACTTGAGATGCAGCTTTATTCGCTGGCGGGTATCACTGTCTCGCTGAATCTGGTGATAGACAGCACCATTGTCATGACCGACCACATTCTGCATCGGCGTAATCTCAAGGCCTTCCTGTCGGTGTTGGCGGCAACCCTCACTACGATGGGTGCGCTTGTCATCATTTTCTTCCTTGACGAGAAGATACGGCTCAACCTGCAGGACTTTGCAGCGGTAGTGATCATCAATCTGGCTGTTTCCTTGATGGTGGCATTGTTCTTTGTTCCGTCGATGATTGAGAAGATAGGACTGGTGAGGCGGATTACGGGGAAGAAGAGGCGTCTTGTCTTGCCGGGGCTGACGCAAACATTCAAAACAAGGTTGGGACGGATTTTCAGACGTTTCCCCGTTTATTTCTCCTGCTGCTATTCTGCTCTCATCCGTTTTCTGTGCCGTTGGCGCTGGGCTGTATGCCTGCTGTTACTGTTGGGTTTCGGTCTGCCCGTTTTTCTGTTGCCCGGCAAACTGGAAGGAGGGGGAAAATGGGAAGCTGCTTACAATAAGGTATTCGGTTCGGATACCTATAAGGAGTCGGTGAAACCCGTTGTGGACAAGGCGCTGGGCGGCAGCTTGCGGCTTTTCATACAGAAGGTGTACGAAGGCAGTTACTTCACCCGTAATGAGGAGGTGGTGCTCTATGCCAACGCCAACCTTCCCAATGGCAGCACCCTTGAGCAGATGAACACTTTGATGAAACGTATGGAGACCTACCTCAGCCGGTTCAAGGAAATCAGGCAGTTTCATACTTCCATCTACAGCCCCCGGCGTGCCAGTATGCAGATTTATTTCAAGAAGGAAGCCCGGAACAGCGGTTTCCCCTATACACTGAAAGCCAATATGATAAGCAAGGCGCTGGAACTGGGAGGCGGCAGCTGGGGCATCTACGGATTGCAGGACCAGGGATTCAGCAACGATGTCCGTGAAAGTGCGGGTTCCTATCGCATCAGGATGTACGGCTACAACTACGACGAACTCTATGAGTGGGCGGAGAAGCTGAAGGCCAAGCTGCTGACGCACCGGCGTATCAAGGAAGTGCTCATCAATTCGGAGTTCTCCTGGTGGAAGGATGACTATCAGGAATTCTACTTCAACCTGAACAAGGAGCGCATGGCGCAAGAGGGCATCGACGCGCAAGTGCTTTTCTCTGCGGTGCGCCCCATCTTTGGCAAGAATCTGGAGATTGGTTCGGTAGCGGCCGAGCAGGGGATGGAGAAAATCAAGCTCTCTTCCCGCCAGTCTGCCGAATATGACATCTGGGCGATGCAGTTCTTCCCCTATGGAGTAGGAAACGGCAAGCATTACAAGCTTTCCGAACTGACTACTGTGGAAAAGGGACAGATGCCGCAGGAGATTGCCAAAGAAAACCAGCAGTACCGCCTCTGCCTGCAATACGAATATATCGGCTCCAATGAGATGGGCAACAAGATACAGAAACGTGACCTGGAGGAGTTCAACAAACTGTTGCCGATGGGTTATACAGCCGAGTCGGACAGCAACAGTTGGTCATGGGGCGAGAAGGACAACCGCCAATACCTGCTTCTGCTGGTGGTGATAGCCATCATCTTCTTTACGACCAGCGTTCTGTTCAACTCCCTGAAGCAGCCGCTTGCCATCATCTTTGTGATTCCGGTTTCTTATATCGGGGTATTTCTTACTTTCTATTGGTTCCGGCTGAACTTCGACCAGGGCGGTTTTGCCTCGTTCGTCCTGCTGTGCGGCATCACGGTGAATGCCAGCATCTATGTCCTGAACGAGTACAACAGCATCCGACGTCGTTTCCCCCGTCTTTCCGCTCTTCGTGCCTACGTCAAGGCGTGGAATGCGAAGGTCGTTCCTATTTTCCTCACGGTAGTTTCTACCATTCTGGGATTTATCCCTTTCATGATAGGTGAGGACAAGGAGGCTTTCTGGTTTCCATTGGCGGCGGGTACCATTGGCGGACTGGTGATGTCCGTCATCGGTATCTTCTTTTTCCTGCCGGTTTTTGTGCTGAAACAGCGTGATTTTCTTAGGAAATGATTACTTTTGCTCGATTTTGTTACCTGAATGGATACTTGAATTTTAAATATGGAAAGTGCGGAGTACTCTTTGGATGAGTTATTATGTCAGTCTCTTCTGTTGTTTCGTCAGTATCGGTTTTATGATGCTCCAGAATGTGGAGAAAAGGCATTCCGGATATTGGAGGAAGCCCATGTATGGATGGGGCGTACGCAAGAGTGTGTGGATATGGCGAAATGGGGGTGCGTGATAGAGTGTCTTGCGCAGAAATACTACATAGAAGATGATACGGATGCGATTCTGGAAGAAATTGATGCTGCCTTGGTTGCGCATTGGAAGAGGATAGAGAAAATCCATGCAGAAGTCACCACCGTTTATTTATGGCTGGGGTACTATTTCCTGCTACGTTTCAGAAACCGGGAATCCCGTTCCCATTCCCGTTGTAAACAGATAATGTCCAGCTTGTTGTGTGCTTTGGTCGAAATCTTCCGTAAGGTGGAGAAGGGGGGAGCCCCGACAGAAGTCTTGTCACATCTTTCGGTAGATGTTTGGGGAGAGACCGTCTGCTGGATGGAGCAGGTACATGATTCCCGTCTTTGCGAGAAGCAGTCGTCAGCTTTGCTGGCACAACTCTATAACCTGAAAAGTGTGGAGTTGGAAAAAGGTCTGGGAAAGCAGGATGCTTTGCTCCAGCAGATTCTGGAGTTTTATTGCTTTTAAGGGAAAATTATCTCTGCTTAGTTTTATCATTTCTGCTTCCACACTTCCACCTACTTCCTGCATCCCTTTATTCATCGGCATTACAAGTGCTGTGGAAGCAACTCAAAAAGGTGGAAGCAACTTTTGCTTCCACAGCGGAAATACGCCGAAAAGTAAGTTAATATCTTGTTTGTTAGTGTATTAATAGAATGTACAGCATTTTGCAAATATCTTGTTTACACGATATGCGTTTCGTGTAAACACGGTATTAACTTCGTAAAAGACCGTTTACCGATAGACTGCAGCTGGGCTCATAATAGGAATAAGATAGGTGCACAGTATGGGGAAACTATGAGTATAATAGGTGTTCAACGGTTATGAAGCACCTTGTTGACGGTCGTTAGTCGAGTGGTTGACGGCCGTTGGCAGAGCGCATCACGGCCGATAGGCGCTGATAACTCCGTACAGAAAATGGAAAGGAAGCCTATGTAAGGGGAAACAAGCTCTGAGCTATTTGTTTTGTTTGTCACATTTATCTTGTTTTTGTACATTGTTGAAGCGGTTTTTTGTATCTTTGAAGGGAGAGGCCGTAAAAAAGCTTATTCTCATCCAAAGTTTAATTATATATACATGGATTATGAAGCGATGTATAGTACTGTTCATAACATTCTGCTGTGCAGTTGTTTCTAATGCGCAGACAAATGGCATTGTGACTGATGGGGAAAAAGGATTGCCGTTGGCTGGTGTGAATATTTATCTCCAAAAGGATTCTGTGTATACGCAATGATAATCTGGTAAAGAACATGTTCATATGAAAAAACTGTTATATCTTGGGCTTTTGTCCGTTTGTGTACTGTTAGGTTCTTGCGTAGAGAAGAACGTATCCAATGTTTTTGATAAGGTAGAGAGGTATATGGATGTATATCCTGACAGTGCATTGCTGCTGTTGGAGCAAATTCCTCATCCGGAGGAGCTTCGTGGGAAGTAGCGGGCGGACTATGCATTGCTGCTAACGCAAGCACGTGATAAAAACTATCTGGATAGTTTGCAGTCGGATTCGTTGATAAAAATTGCGGTAGATTATTATAAGGATGATGGTGTAAAAGCAGGAAAGGCATTGTTTTATTATGGTAAAGTGGCAGCTTTGCAAGATAATGATACATTGGCTATACAAGCTTATTTGAGCGCTTTGGCTAAATTGGAGAAGACGGAAGAATATAAGTTGCAGGGATTTGTACATGAATATATCGGTGTTTTGAATACGGACAGAAAGCTATATAAAGATGCTCTCGACAATTATCAAAGTTCAGCGTATTGTTTTCAAAAGGCTGTTGATACTTTAGGAGTTATATATGTTTATCGGGATATTGCTCGTATTTATTATGTAGAACAGAAATATGACAGTGTTTATAATTACATTAATCGTGCTTTGTCCTTGTGTGAGAAAAAGAAAGGATGTATCAGTTTTGAACGGGTAATCCCTTCTTTATTACAAGTAAAAGGGATTGCCAAAAGAAATGAAGGGGATTTGGGAGATGCAATAGCCCTGTTGAAAACTGCGGTAGAGACTGAACAAGATAGGCATTCTATGCATCACTGTTCAATGTCATTGGGGAATATTTATTTGAATCTAAATAAGTTGGATGAGGCTGGAAGATGTTTCGCTTTAGCTTTGAATTCTGAAAATCCTCGTACTCTGGCGGGTGCATATCACTATTTGTATCTGTTGGAAAAGAAACAGAAAAAGTATGCAATGGCTCTCTATTTCAAAGAAAAGTCTGATTCGTTGTTAGTCATTGAACGGGATGCTAAACAAACATCTCAAATTTTGACTTTGCAACGTAAATATGAAAGAGGAAAACTTCTTTTAGAAAAGCAACAGGTTGAACGTGAAAAGCAAATACAGCTTTATTTTTGGATAGCAGTAGTCTTGTTTATTATACTGCTATGCATTGTTTTGTATTTTCTTTTGAGAAAGAGATATGAAGGACTGTTCCGGAAGAATATGCAAATAATAGAAGAAAATGAGTGCATGATTAAACGATATGTTTATGAACTTGATGTGTTGAAACAAAGGGCAGGTGAGATGGCAGAAACAAATAGAGAGAAGATTGCTAAATTGAACCAAAAGATTTTGCTATTGGAGAGTGAGAATAAAAAAATAAGTGAAAATGTATGTGTAAATGGCGTTTATCTCTTGGAACAATTGAAGAAGGAAAAGCTGATTGTGAAGAATATGACCAACCAGGAGAAAGAACAACTCCTTGAATATATAGATTTAATATATGGTAATTTTATTTCTCGGTTAAAGAAAGATTTTAAATTAACTAGTGGCAACTTGATGTTGTTGGCTTTGCTTAAAGTCGGTTTCACTTCCAGTGAATTGATGTTCACTTTTGACTGTGAGATGAATTCCATTTTTACGAAGAAACGGAGGTTGAGGGGAATCTTAAGTTTGGATACAAATGATAAATTGGAAGAATTTGTAGCTCTTTACTAGAATAATCGCTTGATTTTCGTCCACTAATTTAGAAATGTTTTTACTGTCATCTTATTGGTGTATAGAGTATTGACTTGTCTTGTGTTGTCCACTCGTATTTTCTCTAAGAAGTGATTGAATGGCTATCTTTGTAACATTCAAAACTAAAGATACTATGAAATCATTTTTTATTTTGTTAAGTTTATACTACTTTCTTGTAGTAAATGTAGTAAGTGCAGATTCAGTTACTTTTCCTTCGAGAGTAGAAATCGTCATGGATGAGGATTTTGATTTACCGGGTGGTCCGGGGAATGCTCATCGTTCTATTCCTTCAGCTACTCCTTTTTTAGCATTTTTGAATGATGACCATTCCATTGATTTGGAATTCTATCAATCGATAGGTGAAGTGGAAATTGCAATTTCTCAGAATGGGAATGTTGTTTACTCCTCTGCTGAGAATATAGACTCTCCTATATTAAGAAAAGTACAGTTACAGCAAGGTTTAGGTGGTGATTTTTTACTTGAGATAAAGGGCGCGGATGGGGCTTATGCATTCGGTAGATTTACTGTTCATTGATTTGATAATGAATATATAACACTATGAAACAAATCTCATTTTGCATCACTTGCATGAACCGGCTTATTATCGACGAAGTCATAGTGGGAATATGGTTTTTAGGTTAGCGAGTCGGTATGTAATCTGGATGCAGATAATTATCTGGGGAAAGGCTTTGCAGAGTTCGTGATGAAGAAGTTTGAGAATGAAGAAAATATATTCTATATCAGTACTCTTTGTAAACGTGATGTTTTTGGACGAATATGTTTGAAGAAGCGAGGCTTTATTGCAATGAAAGGTTATAATGAGGCTTTGGTAGGCTATGGATTTGAGGATGCAGAATTTTATGATGGTCTGGAGTCGTAATCAGGATATGAAGTCGGGTGAAACTTGTTCGTTTTTAGCTAAAGAAAAGATTGTATAACGCTTCTTTTTAGTAAGAAGCATAATAATTATTTACGTATGAAAAAAAAATTGTAGTGTATGTCTTGATGGCTTTTATAGCTCTATTTTTAATATTTAGATTCGTGTCTATATCAAATAACATAAGTCTGCAAAGAGGAATTGTTAGAAGTGTATCTGCTACAGAGCATAATGATATTGTAATAGAGTTGGAGAATGATTCTTTTTATTATATAAATAGAGGTATGGAAAGTGAAATAAATTATGAATGGTTTCAGAATTATTTGCCAGGCCATGAAATAGAGTTGTATATTCAAAATGAACATTTATTTGGGTCAAATAGTAATCGTATTGTTGAAGTAAGCATAAATGATTCTTGCATATATAAGAAGTGATTTATATTTATTCGCAAGAAAACAGTTGTATGCCAAGAAGGTGATAACTTGTTTGATAAAGAGAACAATCAGCATATTCAAATTCGGGGAGTTAGTTCGGATGGATGTTTTTTTGCTTTATTACAACCGGATGAACTTAGCGATGATAATCAACAGAGAATGGGAGTTGAAGAAGAAGGTAACCCCATAATAGCTGTTCTTTATTAAGAAGTTGATATAAAGATGAAACTGTTTTCCCATGAAGTGTGAAAAATATATCTATGAATAGTTCGTAATTCATTTGTTTTTAGTATGTTTGTGCTATTCGTATATATAGTATGAAATACTAAGGAAGAGAATGTTCTTAATGAAAGTATGAAAAGAAGAGTTAAAGCATTGACTGTTGTTTTGGCAATATGTCTTATAACTGTTTTTATTCGATGTCAGTCGAATGAAACTCCTATTCAGCAACTTGTAGTTGTTGTGAATGGGGATTCTATTGAGATGGTTTTTGTGAAAGGAGGTACATTTATGATGGGATGTACAGATGAGCAGGGATGTGACTGTGAGGATAACGAGAAACCAGCACGTAAGGAGTCGGTATCTGATTTTTACATAGGAAAATATGAAGTTACTCAAAGGCTGTGGAGGGCGGTTATGGATACTGATTCCATTTTGCCGTTTAATGGGGGATGCGGAGATTGCCCGATGGAAAATGTAAGCTGGAAAAATGCGCAGGAGTTTATCGGTAGATTAAATGCTATGACCGGTAAAACATTTCGTCTTCCGACTGAGGCCGAATGGGAATACGCAGCGCGTGGTGGACACAAAAGTAAGCACTATAAATACAGTGGCAGCAATCAGGTAAGTGAGGTGGCTTGGTATGTTGGGAATTCCTCTGGCGGACAATATGGAGAAGCTGGAACTACCCGTCCGGTAGGTCTGAAAAAAAGCAATGAATTGGGATTGTATGATATGAGTGGCAATGTTTGGGAGTGGTGCGGTGATTTGTACACTAAAGAATACAAGCAAGGTGGTAAGTCTATCCATCCGGGATGGCCTTTTGAGGGTACTTATCTTTTTTTCCGCCGAATATTGCGAGGTGGAAGTTGGGGAGGAACAGCAAAGGGGTGTCGGGTGTCGTACATTGATTACGACATTGAGAATTATAGTGACGAGTATGGAGGTTTTCGCCTTGTGATGGAGCCGGAATCGATTAAATAATGTAATTAATGATGATAAGTGATATTTTACTACTTTCAGAGTAATGAATAGAAATGGTATGAGATATATGTGGAAATTCTTTTTATTATTGATGTTGGTTGTAACTTCGTGTTCCGAAAAGCAGATTGATGGCAATGTAATTAATGTTGCGGAAGCAATGAGTAGATTGTCAGAAGGACAATCTGTACAAAATTTGTTTTCCAGCATAAGTTATATTCCTTTGGAGACTAATGAGCAGGCTATTATAGGAAAATATCCGGAGTGCATAATTATGGATAGTGCGATATTGGTATCTTCTGTCCATCAGAATCTGAAGCTTTTTGACCGTACTAACGGGAAGTATATTCGGGATATTGGACACGTAGGTACTGATCCGGAAGGATATGCAAAGGATTCATGGGGGAAAGTGAGCTTTTGGGCTGATACGGTTCGGAGAACCGTTTATCTATTGGGATGGAATAATGATTTCCTACTATATGGATTTGATGGGAAATATAAGGATAGAATTCGATTGCAAGATACAGTCAATTGTATTCTGTCCCAAAATTACTATTTGATGGATGCGGACAGAATTTGGGGACATAATAAAATGAAACTCTCTCCGGAGACGCCATCAGTCTTTTATATGGATAGAAATACGATGTCATTGACCGGTATTGCTACATGGAATTCAGCCCTGCTTCCCATGGATGAGGTTTTGTCGGTTTCAAATTTGTTGGGGGGCAATGTTGCTTATGGAGGTGACTTGGCAATGGCAGAATTTGTTGGTGACCGGAAATATTATACGGCAATCAATAGCCCTTCGTTATGGAAATCTAAGGATGCCATCCGAGTGAAACAAGCTTTTAATGATACTATCTATACTATTTCAGAGCAGGGACTTACTCCATATCTGGTTTTTGAACTGGGTGAGTGGCACTGGAATGAGCAGCAGCAATTGGATGTAGAAGGATGTGATAAAAAAATAGCCATAGACTATATTCTGGAGAATGCAGAGTACATCTATTTCCATTTTCATACAAGCTTATATTTAGAAGAAAGTCAGTCATATTGTGGATTTTACCATAAGGAAAAGAAAACTGTTGTTTGCCAAAAGGGTGATAGCTTATTTGATAAAATGAATAATCAGCATATCCAAATCAGGGGAGTCACTTCGGATGGACATTTTTTTGCTTTGTTACAACCGGATGAACTCAGTGATGATAATCAACGGAGAATGGGAGTAGAAGAGGAAGGTAACCCTATTATGGTCATGCTTTATTAAGTACTTATTCCGTCGTCTTCCCCCTTGCATCCAAATACCCTCTTTTAAACATATCCACGAACAGAAAGAATAGTGACAAGAGCAGTGGCCCGAAGATGACACCCATGAATCCGAAAAGGGACAAGCCGATTACAACTCCGAAGACAGTGATAAGCGGATGAATGTCTGCCATTTTCTTCTGGATGATGAAGCGTATCAGGTTGTCGAGCTGTGAAATGACTGCACCGCCATAGATAGCCAGGCCGATAGCTTGAACCCAGTTGCCTATCAATGCCATGTAGACAGCTATCGGAAACCATACCAGCGCTGTTCCTACCATTGGGATGATGCTGGCGAAGCAGGTCAGGAAACCGGCGAACAAGATGTTGGGAGCACCGAAAATCCAGTAGCCTATCATGGCTACTCCTCCTTGTATGACGGCGAGTAAGGGGATGCCGATGGCATTGGAGCGGACAATCATGTTGATTTCGTGGATGACGTTTTGTGTATTGTCATCGTTGAACGGTAGTAGGTCGTTGACGTACTGTTCCATCTTTTTGCCCCCTATCAGCATGAAGTAGAGTACAAAGACCAGTACGAAGATGTTGACGGCAAAACTGCTGATACCTCCCATGATGGCTTGCCCGATGCGGGGAAGAATTGAAATGACGTATGCCACCGTGTCTTTCCCCAAGATATAGTAGCCGGTTTTGGCTTTAATGATGTTGGCCGCTTCTTCGAAAGGAGCTATAATGGCTTGCGGGTCCAGATTGATGTTTTGAAGATTGACCACAGCCAGCCATACCACCAGCCCAAGCGGAACCAGAAAGCAGAGAATGGCCTCTGCCGTAATGAGGGTGGCAGCTATGCTGCGCTTCATTTTCCGCTTGTCGGAAAGATACATCATCTGCTTTCTCACCAGGATATAGATAGTCAAGGCTCCCAGCAGACCGCCCATGAATGGGGCTATTTGTCTGAAAAGAATGATTCCCAGCCCGATAATGATAGCTATCAGCGAATATTTCCAATATTGCTCTTTTGTGCTCATGAGATTCAATGTTTTAATTAAAAACATTGAAGTGGCAGAAAAGGTTTGTTGGTAAGATGCTTAAAAGTCAGATTTTATCCTTCGTCCAGCCAGCCTAACCCCTGGCGTATGATTTCCGGCTCCCCATTGGTGCAATCCACTACGGTAGAGCCTTCCGTACCGCCGATACCGCCGTCTATTACCAAATCGACAATATCACCGAATTTCTCGTCAATCAGTTCCGGGTCTGTGCAGTATTCAATGTCCTCATTGTCATCATGCGGCAATGTAGTTGTCATGATGGGAGCATCCAGCAGGCGGGCTATTTCCTGAATGATGGAATTGTCCGGCATACGGATGCCGACCTCCTTACGGTTACGGAATATCTTGGGCAGGCGGGTGGTGCCGTTCAGAATGAAGGTGAAAGCTCCGGGCAGATTACGCTTCATCAACTTGAAGGTGCTGTTGTCCACTTTGGCATATTCGCTGACCTTGCTCAAGTCGTAGCAGATGATGGAAAGATTGTTCTTCTTGGGGTCGATATTTTTAAGACGGCAGATGCGCTCGATGGCGCGCTCCTTCAGTCCGTGGCAGCCGATGGCATACATGGTGTCGGTAGGGTAGATAAGGATACCTCCGTCATTCAGTAGGTCGACCACCTGCTGCAGGTCGGCGGGATTGTTATTTTTTTCATAAAGTTTCAGAAGCATGGCAGAAATGGATTTGAGTTTTATATTACATGCAAAAATAGATAATAATCGGCTTATAAACAAGCGATTCACCTTTTTAGCATCTCTTTCTCCAGTTTCTTTATCTTCTTCCAGGCCTCTTTGAATTTGGGACAGAGGGTGACGGCTTTCTCATAGTTTTTCATGGCTGCCTCCTTCATGTCATGCTTCAGGCATTCGTCACCCATAAGGATGTATTCGCGGGCATACTTTACAAGGGCTTTCTCTTTCTCCAATGCTGCTTGTTTCAGTGCACGGTTTTCCTCTTTCAGACGGTTGATGATGTTCAGCTTCCGGCGGATGAGGCGCTGCACGTTGGGCTTCTCGATGTCGTAGCGGGAATGGATGGCTTTGAAAAACTCATCCAGGAAAGTGCCGAAATCCCCTTTGTCGAAGGCTTTGGCGGCGGCAACGTATTGAACGTCTGCCTGTGCTTGCTTCAAGGCACGGTCGATGGCGGTGCGGTTGTTGAAGCGTTCGGAGAAACTGACAATCTCCGGACGCACGAATACATCGGCACGGCTGATGGGCTTTTTCAGCTGGATGCCTTCCAGCGAGGTGCAGCGGCTGAGGGCTACGTATGCCTGCCCACCGGCAAACACGCCGCCGGTAAAGTCGATGACTACCCGGCTGAAGGTCAGCCCTTGGCTCTTGTGGACGGTGATGGCCCATGCCAGGCGCACGGGATATTGTGTAAAGGTACCCAGCTCTTCCTCTTCAATCTGTTTCTTTTCTTCGTTGTATTTGTAGCGGATGTTTCGCCACGACTCTCGTTTGACGTCACATTCCTTGCCGTCGTCGGTGATGACGTAGAGGGTCTCTTCAATAGGGTCGAAGCCGCTGATGACGCCGATGGTGCCGTTCACCCAGCGGCGGTCGAAGTCATTCTTGATGAAGATGATTTGTGCGCCCGGTTTCAGTACCAGTTCCTGCGAGGTGGGGAGGCTGCTTTCGGGAAAGTCTCCCATGATTTCGCCGTAGAAGGTGACCGGGTCACCGGGAAGTTCCGCCAGTTTCTTGTCGTTGATGTAGTCCACATTATCACGGCGGGTGGCGAGGGTGATGTACATGTCGGCTTCCGATTGCTCTATTTGGGTGCCATAGCGGGTGTTGAGCAGCTGAAGTTCGGTAGAGCCGACGGTATTGTTGCGGATGTGATCCAGCACATGGATGAACTTGCTGTCTGTTTGCCGGTATACTTTCTGCAGTTCGATGGAGACAAGGTCTATCTGGCCGAATACCCTGGCAGAGAAGAAATAAGGGGTAGGGTAGAATCGGTTCAGTATCTCCCGTTCATCTCCTTTGACGACGGGTTCCAACTGGAACACATCGCCCACCAATAATATCTGTTTGCCACCGAAGGGTTCGCGCAGGTTGCGGGAATAGACGCGCAGGATGCGGTCTACGGCGTCGATGATGTCGGCGCGTACCATGGAAATCTCGTCGATGATGACCAATTCCAGCTCTTCCAGCAGTTTGCGGTGGGGTTTGGTGTATTTGAAAAATTCGTGGATGCGTCCCCGTTGCAGACTGAAGTTCGGGTCGTCGGGCAGCAGGGGGTAGAAGGGCAGTTTGAAGAAGCTGTGCAGGGTACTGCCTCCGGCATTGATGGCGGCTATGCCGGTCGGTGCAAGCACCACGTGCTTTTTCTTTGTATTCGCGCAGATGTACTTCAGGAAGGTCGATTTGCCCGTACCTGCTTTGCCCGTCAGGAATACGGACTGACGGGTATACTGGATGAGGTTCAAGGCGTCTTGAAACTCTTTGTTTTGGGTATCGGGAACGAAGCTCAAAAGATTTCAGATTTATGATGGATTCCCGACTATGCCGAAATATTTCAGGGCGTTGGCGATACCGTCTTCATCAACAGAAGTGGTTGTGTAGTTACTGGCAGCTTTCACGTCATCATTGGCATTGCCCATGGCTACACCGATACCGGCATGGCGCAACATGCTGATGTCATTTCCTCCGTCGCCGAAGGCCATGGTTTCTTCCAGCTTGATGCCGAAGTGGCGGATAATCTGGTCGATACCGTTCTGCTTGGTGTTTCCTTTGGCTGTCACGTCTACGAAGGCGGGATGCCAGCGGCCCATCTCGCAGTGGGGGACGGCGGGCAGGATGATTGCTTCTTCCTCGGCGTTGATAAAGGGAGTCAGCTGGAAGAAGGCTTTGTCGGCATGGCTGTCGGTATAGGGCTTTGCTTCGATGGGGTCCACTTTGAGTTGGCGGTGGAAGATTTCCTCCACTACTTCGCCGGGCTGGTTCACGCAGATGTCGTGCTCTCCCACCAGGATGCATGGGATGTTGCGTTCGTGGCAGAAAGCTGTCAAGGCATCCACTTCCGCTGTCGGTATGGGGCTTTTGTAGATAACGGTGTCTTCTACAAAGCAATAGGCGCCGTTCATCGTGATGTAGCCGTCTATCAGATTCCGTTCCTGCAAGGCAGACAAGTTGTTGATGATGACGCGTGGACGTCCGGTAGAAATGAAGATATGTATGCCTTTGGCCTTGGCGGCAGTCAACGCTTCAATAGTGGAAACGGGAATTTCGTGGGTCTTGAAGCTGACCAAGGTTCCGTCGATGTCAAAAAACAGAGCTTTTATCATAAGGGGTTCTTTTATCTTGTGCGCGAAATTACTTAAAAAAGCGAAGATATTTCGTACTTTTGCGCACAAATAAATGATAAATAACAAATGAAGAAACATTCTTTGAAAGATTGGATGATAGCGGTGCGTCCGTGGTCATTCCCCGCCTCTTCGATGCCGGTGGTGGTGACGTTGGCATATCTGTATTGGATGCGGCAGGACATAAACTGGGTGAACGGCATCTGGGCATTGCTGAACATCGTCGTGTTTCACGCTGCCGGGAATACCTGGAGCGATTATTTTGACTATAAGCATAAGGTCGATGCAAGGGATACCTTTGGCGCCAAGACCTTGACCGACGGGATGTTTGCTCCGCGCGAGATATATGGCTTGTCGATGGCATTGCTGGCAGTTGCCCTTGTTGCGGGTGTCGGCCTGCTGTGGCGTACGGGGTTGCCGTTGCTGTACATCGGTATAGGCGGCGCGGCTTGCTCGTTGCTTTATCCGCCGCTCAAGTATCGTGCGTTGGGCGATGTCGTCATCTTTTTGGCGTATGCCTTGCTGCCGACGTTGGGCACCTGCTATGTGGCTACGGGAGTAGTTGACTGGAATGTCTTGTGGATAGCTCTGCCGGTGGGACTGATTACGGTGGCCATTCTGCATGCCAATAATACACGGGATATGCGTACCGATGCCCGTGCCGAGATTCAGACACTGGCCATGAAGCTGGGAGGAAAGGCGTCGATGTACGTTTATTGTGCCGAAGTCCTTTTTCCTTTTGGCTGGATAGCCGGCTTGATAGCTGCGGGAACTCTTCCTTTATGGACCCTGCTGGTGATGTCGGCACTGGTTCCTGCCATAGGCAATGTACGGGTGGTGTCCCGTTTTCCCGGAAAGGGAGAAAGTGCCATAGCCGGTCTGGATGAGATGACTGCAAAACTCCAGTTGTTGTTCAGTCTGCTGTTCACGTTGTCGTTCGTTGTAGCCGGTCTGCTGTCATGAAGAAGCTGATTTTTACCATTCTGCTGGCTGCCGTGCTGTGGACGGTCATGTTTTCGCCTTGGACGGCTCCTTTCGTGAATTTCTGGTGGATGATGACCGGTTCTGCGCTCACACTGTCCGTGTTTGCCACTTTGTTCAATCCCGGCTGGTGGCGGGAGGTGAAGTGGAGCTTGCCGAATGTCTTGCTGGGAATTGGCATTGCTGTTGCTTTGTGGGGCGTTTTCTGGTTGGGAGACAAGGTGTCATCTTGGATGTTCGATTTTGCCCGTCCGCAGGTGGACTCCATTTATGGGATGAAAGAGGGAGAGTCTCCTTGGCTGCTGGCAGCATTGCTGCTGTTGCTGATAGGGCCGGCGGAAGAGATTTTCTGGCGCGGCTATGTGCAACGCACGCTTTCCAAACGCTGGAATCCGAATGCGGGTTTTGTGGTGGCTACTTTGATTTATGCACTGGTGCATGCCGGTTCCTGTAACTTCATGCTGGTCATGGCGGCTCTGGTGGTGGGGGCGGCATGGGGGGCGCTTTACCGTTTCTTTCCGAACCGCTTTGCCGCTATTATCTTGTCTCATGCAGTGTGGGATGTGGCGGTATTTATATTTTTCCCGATATGATTATTATTTACAAAAATAAGGTGGCGGTAATGGATTGTATACTGAGCCCTATTCAGTCGTATACTGAACCTATTTCAGTATACGACTGAATAGGGCTCAGTATACGACAGAAATAGGATGTATTTATACATGTTGATAATCAGATAGTTGTAAATTCTCTTTCGGGCGGTATAAAAACAAGACAAATTGATGCGTTGAATTAGTGAAACTACAATAAAAAGACAAGCAAATGACTTACAATTTTGATGAAGTAATAGAGCGCCGTGGTACCGACTCCGTGAAATGGGACGGTGTGAAGAGTGTATGGGGACGCGATGACCTCCTCCCCATGTGGGTGGCGGATATGGATTTCCGCACGCCCCCGTTTGTGATGGAAGCCTTGCGGAAGCGTCTTGAACATGAAGTGCTGGGCTATACGTCTGCGTGTGAGGAATGGTATACTTCCATTTGTAGCTGGCTCAGTCGTCGCCACGGTTGGGACGTCACTCGCGAGATGCTGACTTTTGTACCCGGCATTGTCCGCGGTCAAGCCTTCGCATTGCAATGCTTCACCAATCCCGGCGACCGGGTAATGGTGATGACTCCCGTTTATCATCCCTTCTTCCTGGTGACGCAACGCATGAAGCGCGAAGTGGTTTACTCTCCGCTCGACCTGAAAGACGGACAGTATCAGATTGACTTTGAGCGTTTCCGTAAGGATATACAAGGATGCAAAGTATTGATTCTCTGCAATCCCCATAACCCGGGCGGGCGTGTATGGACGATGGACGAATTACGCCGGATTGCTGATATTTGTACGGAAAGCCATACGTTTGTCATCTCCGATGAAATTCATGCCGACTTGACTCTGCCACCTTACAAACACCATCCTTTTGCTACTGTTTCGGGGGCTGCCGCGCAGAATTCCCTCACCTTCATGGCACCCAGCAAAACATTCAATATGCCGGGATTGGGAAGTTCGTACGCCATTATCCTCAATGAGGACATCCGCCACCGTTTTCAGGAGTTCATGGAAGCGGGCGAGTTCAGCGAAGGGCACATGTTGGCCTATATCGGTGCGGCTGCTGCCTATATGCATGGTGAGGAATGGTTGGAACAGCTGCTGGACTATATAAAGGGCAATATCGATTTCACGGAGAACTACCTGCGCGAGCATATTCCGGGCATCGGCATGATACGTCCGCAAGCTTCTTACCTGATTTATCTGGACTGCCGGGGATTGGGGCTGACTCAGGAGGAACTGGTGAGATTATTTGTAGACCAGGCACACCTGGCGCTGAATGACGGTACCATGTTCGGTGAACCGGGCAAGGGATTTATGCGGCTGAATATCGGCTGCCCGCGTTCGGTGTTGGAGCAGGCGCTGAAGCAACTGGAAACTGCGGTTGCAGACAAATGATAGAAAAAACTATATCTCCTATATTATGAATAGATTACCTTTCCTTGGACTATTGTTTGCGTTGCTGTGCCTTGTTGCCTGCCGGCAGATGAATGAGGCACATCTGTTACATCTGGCAGAAAAGCAGGTGAATATGAATGTGGACAGCGTGTATGCCTTGCTGGTACAGATAGAGAGGCCATCGCAACTTTCGGATGAGGAGAGGCTGTTGTATGGATGGCTGAATGCTTATGTGCACTATAAGCGGCACAACTCGATGGCGGAAGATTCCTTGATATTGCCTGCTTCCGATTATTACGTCTTCCGCAACGACACGGCGAAGAATCTGTTTTCCTATCAGTTGAAAGCCTGGTACTGGTATTGGCTGAAAGAGCACGAACGGTGTATAGCTGCCATTGACAGCGGCGTAGCTTTGGCCAAGGCGCTGCAGGACACGGGAAGAATGGCTGATATGCTGATTGATAAGGCATACTGGTATGTGTATGTCTGGAAAGATTATGAGAAAGCGATAGAAACTTTCCGTACTGCCATAGCCTTGGATGCAAGAGCCGAAAGCTTCTTCTCTATGGGAATTGCCCTGGGGCTGAACAAGAATGATTCTGCACCTTACTACATGGAGCGTAGCATAGAACTGGCTGTGCAGGCAGGAGATACCAGTAAGATAGTGCATTATTTGCGTAACTATGCCCAGATGCAGGCTTACCTTTTTGATGAACCTTCCGGTGCGATAGCTACTATTCGTCGTATGGAGCAGTATGTCATCGATCCGGTGCAGTTGCGTATGGGAGATCTGGTGAAAGTGGAAGTGTTCTTGAAAGAAGGGCTGCTTGATTCGGCGGAATACTATTTGAATAAGGAGAGGAAACGTGGCGAGGGCCGGAACCGGTTTCTGACGGAAGAGAATATGGTGGCAGTATATAGGGCATTGATAGATTATACACGTCACCGTACGTTTGATGTGCTGGACGTGGCGCGCTATAATGATTCTGTTGCCAATGCTCTTGCTGCGCTGCAGAGTACCGTCCGGCGTAAGGACGAGTCGAAGGAGACGCTTTCGCAAGCCAACTTGATTCTGACGGTGGAACGGAAGCAGGCACAGTTGAATTTGTTGCTGGCACTGTTGGTACTGGTGCTTGCAGGTGGCGGTGTGTCCCTTTATGTCCGTAACCGGCGTAACCGGTTGATTGAAGCGGAAGAACGGGCGGAAACACTGACCCGGCTGTTGGAAGATGCGACCAAGAACCAGTCGAAGGAGGAAGACGGACAGTTTTTCCGGAAAATACTGTTGCAGCAATTAGGCATGATACGGCTGGTGGCTAAACAACCTACCTCGCAGAATCAGGAGCTGCTTCGCCGCATTTCGGGTATTACCAGCCATGAACTGCCGGTAGAGAGTTTGCTGGTATGGGAGGACTTGTACCCTATCATAGACCGGATGTATGATAATTTCTACACAAAGATGGACAGCCGTTTTGGAGATGTGCTCATTGACAAAGAAAAGCAGCTTTGCTGCCTGCTCTGTGCGGACTTCTCGACGAAGGAGATTAGTGTGGTGACACAACAAAGCATTCCTACCATTTACCAGCGAAAGACGAATATCCGCAAGAAACTGGGGATGGGGGAGAAGGAAGGCATTGTAGAGTTTATAGGCAGCATATAGACCGGAAAAGGCATAATATAGACTTTTGTAAAATTAAAGTGTTGATATGTAGTGATTTGTAGTCTTGGGGTATAGACTTTTTATTCCCCGATATAGACCGTTTGAGGCATGTTTTACCCCTATCTTTGTTTCAGCGAAATACAAAGAGTAAAACATTGAAATCAAACGCATAATGAAAGAAAATCTACTGAACAACGTTAGAAAAAGAGTGATGGTATGGATGGCCTTGGCAAGTATGGCCACTTTCCTTTCCGCCCAGACTTACCGGCTTTCCGGTTGTGTGCAGGACGAGAACCGCCAACCGGTAGAGGTGGCGAATGTGCTGCTGAAGCAGGCAAAAGACAGTACCTATATTACCGGTATGCTGACCGACACACAAGGTTGTTTTTCCTTTGACCAGCCACTGGGAGAATACTTGTTGCATATTACCCTTATCGGCAGCGAAGACCTCTACGTTCCCGTTGTGCTGCAAGGAAACAAAAACGTTGGCGAATTGACATTGAAATCTTCTTCCGCCTTGCTGGACGAAGTGACCGTTACGGCCGCGCGTCCCGTTATCAAGCGTCTGGTGGATAGGGTAGTGTTCGATGCACATAATACCATAGCCTCTGCCGGAGGCAGTGCACTCGACCTTCTGCGTGAAGTGCCCGGTCTGCAGGTTGGACAAAACAGTATTGGTATTATAGGTAAAGGGGGTATCAAGGTTTATATCAACGACCGTGAGACGAAGCTGTCGGGAGATGAACTGATAGATTACCTCCGTTCCTATGACGCCTCCCAGATACTGAAGGTGGAGGTGATTACCACGCCTCCGTCCAAGTACGATGCCGCCGGAAATGCAGGCATCATCAATATCCGCTTGAAGTCACGTCCCAAAGATTACGTGGGTGGTACGGCTTCCGCTTCCTACAGCGCTGGTGAAAAGGACAATTACGGATATGGCGGGGTAAGCCTGAATCTCAGCAAGGGGCGCGTGTCATCCTTCCTCAACGGGGGTACTACGCAGGGCAACTATGAGACGTGTGAGAAGAATTACCGCTATTTTCCGCAGAACACCTGGAACAGCCGTGCCGACTACACCAATTACATGAATAGCTTCTACCTTCAGGGAGGTGTGGACGTATCGTTGGAACGGGACTGGACTGTAGGTATGCAGGCCATCTATAATCACAGTGCTCCCAAACCGGGCAACGCCCTTTCATGGACGGAAGTTTACGATGCCTCTACCGCCGTATTGGATTCTTTGCTGTACTCCAACAGTGACAAGGATACCAGTTCCGACCGCCTCAATCTGAATTTTCATACCGATAAGGTCTGGGATGACAAAGGCAAGAAAATGACTTGGGATGTGGATTACCTGCGTGACAACCGGGACGAAAATATGGGCTTTCTCTCGAAAACCCTCCTGCCTGACGGTACGGAGATTCCGGGCACAAACTTCGATTACAACTATCTGCAACATCGCAAGGTAGATGTAGTCTCCTCCGCTCTTGATTTCATCCTTCCTTTTGAAAAGTACAAGATAACGGCAGGTGCCAAGGTCTCCTTTACCAACACTCGCAACGGTATCAATTACGATACGTCGGACCCTACGCTGGTGCAGGATGATTATTTCCGTTACAAGGAGCAAATCTATGCCTTATATGCTGATTATAGCCGTGAATTTTCCGAACGTTTTTCCATGCAGTTGGGCTTGCGTATGGAGCACACCCGCACTACCGGTATTTCCGAAGCGAAGGATACGGAGGACAAGCACGACTATACGCGCTTATTCCCTACTGTCTATCTGCTTTATTCGCCTACTGACGGGCATGCGCTGAACTTCAGTTTCTCCAACCGCATCTCCCGTCCGTCACAGAATATGGTCAATCCTTTTCCGTTCTATCAGAACAAGTACACTTACGCTTGTGGTCGTGAAGACTTGAAACCTAGTTATACTTACAATGTCGAGCTGGGATATACGTTGAAGAATAACTTCAATGTTTCTGCCTATTATTCTTATTCGGACGATGTATTCTTCCAGGTTGTGGACTTGGATGCCGAAACGAATGTGACCTCTTTTCTCTGGGAGAATTTCATGCAGACGCATGCTTTCGGGCTTAACAATTCGTACACTTTCCGTACCAAATGGCTGCAAGCTTACGCCCAGCATGGAGTGAGCTATCGCCGGACCACCTCCAGCGCTGCCACCACCTCTCCCGAGGAGAAAGGGTGGGCTTATGACGCCAGTCTGCGCAACACTTTCTTCTTCAATGAAAAGAAGACTCTTCTGGCTACGTTGTCCGGTTCCTATTCTTCCCGTCAGTATCAGGGCATCTATCTGATGAGCCCCACTTACAGTATCAGTGCAGGTATGCTTTACCGGTTGTTGGACAATAAGCTCAGCCTCAGCCTGAATGTCAACAATTTGTTTGTCAGCCATTCCAAATTGGAAACCATGTCCAACAGGCTGAAGATAATTGCCGACAATCAGTTTGCCTTTACCAGTTTCCATATCGGTGTATCCTATACTTTCGGTGGTGATATACGTAGCAAGGGTCAGCGGAACAGTAACGAGGATATTCAGAGGAGGCTATAACGCGGAAAGGGTGCTACCCGGTTTCCCCCTTTTGTTGCTAAGTGAGAGATTGTCGAACTTTCATTGTGGAGCGTTATTGTATAGGCTTTCTAATGTATATGAAGGGTCATTGGAGAAATACCCTTTGGTCATGACATCTATCACATCCTTTCCATTGTTGACATAAGTTCCTGTGGTGTGATTCATCAGCCCGGAACATTCCCGTCCGGCGCCGGCATTGCCGTTGTCCCAATAGAATACGGCCATGCCATTGGTGCGTGCAGCTTTGCATACATATTCCAGGTAGTATTTGCGGAATGCTTCAGAACGGTTGTTGTTGCGGTGTACGCACCCCATTTCTCCAATGTATACGGGAATCCCTTTTTCTACGTAAGCGGTTCTTAATGCTGCAAAGACTTTCTTAAGATGCTCTTCGTCTCCCCAGCTCTCTTTTTTACTGGGGGCGCCGGTGTGTCCCCACTCTGCAAATTTATCTTCCAATGCGAAGGTGGCAGGGTCGTAGTAGTGTACTGATATTAACAGACGGTCTTGTGCCGGGTCTGTCGGGAGCTGCAAGTGTTTTATAGTAAGATTAGGGCTTGTGCAATAGCCGCTGATACCCAAGTAGCGGGTTGCATTGTTGCCGCCGGTGGCACGGACGGCATCTACAAAAACTTGTTGCCATTCGTTGAGTATGGCATATTGTTTGCCTCCGTCGGTGGTATTGGTGCCAGAGCCCCATCTTCCGTCATGGATTTCATTGAGGCCTTCAAAAATGAGGAACTCGCCTTTGTTCTCGAAACGTTGGGCTATTTGTGTCCACATGGATTTGAGTTGCTCTTTGATAGCGGTATTCATGTCCTTGTTTTGTGCTGCTCCTACGATGTCAAGCCAGCGATGCTCGTCAAAACCGTCTTCGTGGATGTGGCGGTGTCCGTCATGATGGATGTTGATAATGGCTTTCAGTCCGGCTTTTTCAGCATATTCCACTACTTCTGCCACGCGGTTCATCCAGTCCGTGTCGATGTGATAGTGTGGGGCCTCGCCTACTTTTCCCAACCAGGTAACGGGGATGCGGACTGATGTAAATCCGGCTTGTTTTACTTTCAAGAGTGTTTCTTGTGTAACTTTGCCGTTGCCCCATGAGGTTTCGTCGGCTATTTCGTTTACATGGGCATCAAGCTGGTTACCCAGATTCCATCCGAGCCCCAACTCCTTTGCCACTTTTACAGCAGGGAGATTCTCGTCTATGGCAGGTTTGCTCTCTTGTTCATTATTTGCAGCCTGGGTGATGATGATGATGGTTTCTTTTTCACCGGCCGTGATAGTTATGCCGGCTTCACGGGCATTCCCTTTATTGGCTTTTGCTGTAAATGTAAATGACGTAAGGCTATCGGAAGAAGTATTTGATTTCAGTGTTATCCACCCGGCATCGGATTGGGCTGTTGCGATGGGATAGGATGAAACACGGATGGTTATTTCGCCACCGGCAGCTGCGAGATTCTGAGGGGATACACTTTTCACGGTGAGATAGGGCAACTCCTCTATGGAGGAATTGGAGCTGGAACAGGACAAAATGTTTATGGACAATAGTATTGCCATTACATTCTTCAAGCAGATGAATTTTGTGCTCATAAAATCAGTTTTATAGGTTTATGGCGACAAAGGTAGTGGCAATGGGGTTATGTATAGTTTGAAATCCTGCATATAGAGGTTTGAAATCCTACAAATCAGCCTATATTCATTCTTTGCCCGGTGTATCGGCTGGGTTGGACACCGAAATATTTCTTGAATAAGGTGCTGAAATATTTGGAGTTTACAAATCCCGTTTGTATGGAAACATCGGTCACCGGTATTCCTTGTTGCAGTAGGGCGGCAGCTTGCTCAAGGCGGATAATACGGATGAAGTCTTGCGGGGTATGCCCGGTAAGAGCTTTCAGCCGTTCGTGGAAGAGAGTCCGGCACATAGCCATGTGCCGGCAGAGCCGGTCAATGTCGAATTCAAAATCGCTTATGTTATCTTTCACGATTTGGGTTGCTTTTTCCACAAAGGCACTGTCCGCATTATTGGGCACGGCAGATTGTACAGGCATTTCCTTGATGGTCTTGTCTGTTGAAAGGGTATGTTGCAGAGCAATTTGCGTATAGTATTGCCGCAGGCGTCTGCGATTCTCTATTTGTGCCTGAATTTTGGCTTTCAGTATATCTATGTCGAAAGGTTTGGCTATGTAGTCATCGGCTCCTTTCTGCAATCCTTCTATGATGGATGTCCTGAAGGTCTTGGCGGTAAGTAGTATGACCGGTATACCTGAAGTGGCAGGAGTGCTTTTTATACGGTGGCACATTTCGTCACCCGGCATACCGGGCATCATTATATCAGATAACACTAAACTGGGATATTGCGTTTCCATATATTCCAGCGCTTCTTGCGCATTGGATTTGTCTATGACCCGGTAAACCGGTTCAAATATACGGCGCATATAGAGGCGGAGTTCATCATTGTCTTCTACAATGAGCAATGTATCCTTGTCCGAGTCACAAAGTGTGGTGTTTTCGGTGGTAGTGAAATCTTTCGTGATTGGAGTGGTAGTGGGCACGGCAGAGGCTGTGACTGCAGCCTTGTTGAGTATGAGCATGAACTCCGAACCTTGGTTTACGATGGAGTTGACTTTGATGTCCCCTTTCAGTAAAGTGGCAAACCGCTTGGCTTGTAATAGTCCCAAGCCGATGCCCGGAGTGCCGGAACTGATGGCATTGCTGGCACGGAAAAAACTTGTAAACAGTTTCTTTTGTTCTTTGGGGGAGATGCCGATACCTGTATCGCTGACGATAATCTGTACTTTGTCAGCTTCGGCTTTCACGTCGATGCTGATTTTCCCTCCAGCAGGAGTGTATTTAAGAGCGTTGGATAGAAGGTTGGTAAGTATCCGGTCCAGTAATTTACTGTCGGCCCACACCCCCAACTGGCAGTTAATGCTGCTTGCCTGCAATGTTTTCTGTTGCTGCTGGCAGAGCGGTTGAAAGATAGTGAAGAGGTTGTCGATATTCTGTTTTAGTGGCACAGCCTCCATTTTGGGGTTCATACTGGAATGGTCTATTCGTTCAAAATCAAGTAGCTGTGATAATATGTCCAGTAGCTTGTTGAGATTGGAATGTGCCAGCCCTATAGACCGGATGGCGTCTGCATGAAGTGTGGAATCCTGACGCAATTCGTCCAAAGGAGCTTTGACAAGCGTAAGTGGGGTACGGATGTCGTGGGCTATGCTTACGAAGAAGGCAATCTTTTCGTTCATATAGTGGCGCACCAACTGTTGCTGTTTGCTTTTGATAATCACTCCTATAATACCGCATAGGGTTATGGTATATAATAGCCAAGCCCACCAAGTGTTCCACCATGGCTGGCAGATGGTGATGCTTGTTGTCCGGTTGCTTAATATAAGCCCGCTGTTGAGGCTGTATGACCGTATGCAAAGTTGGTATTTGCCTGGTGATACATTCGTGTAGCGCAGTTGCTCATTGTTTTCCAACTTGTTCCAGTCACGGTCAAACCCTTCAAGCATGTATTCGTATGCAATGTCTTCCTGATAACGGAAACTTACTGATTCAAATCCTATTGTGAATGAATTGTGTCGGTATGATAAAGTGATGGTGCTATCTGCCAGCATTTGCATGAGCTCTGGACGCATGTCTGTGGATTCTCTGCTGTCTATATTGTCTATCCGGAAGTTGGTGAGCTGTAAAGACGGGGCCTGATAGGAAGTGAGTGAAATGTGGGGTTTGAAAATCAGTACTCCGGTGGTGCTTCCCAGTGCTACACGTCCATCTGCCAATAGGATAGCGGCGGAACGGTTGTAGAATCTCGACATCACATGCTCAAAGTTTTGGTTGTATATCTGCATGGACGGCTGTGGGGGAAGGCAGGCCAGTCCGTGGTCGGTAGTTATCCATAACATCTTGCTGTGGTCGATGAGCAAGGCACTTACACGATTGGAGGGCAGACGTTGCTCGGTAGAGAAAGCCCTTTTTTCAAGAGTTTGCAGATTGCACAAATAAAGGCCTCCGCCATCACTTCCCAGCCATGCTTGTTCATCGTCTATAAATGCTATGGATTGAATGAAAGCATTGAAATCCTCCCCTTTGTTGTCGGTGCTCTTAAATATATGTGCCTGTTTCCCAGTTTGTTTGTTTATCAGTACCAGCCCGTCCACTGTGCCTACAGCAATGGTATGTGCATCCTTTTGTGCTATGCAACGTGCTTTAATTACGTTGTACGATTTCCACTGCCGGGTAGGGTGCTCCAGTTGCAACAACTGGTTGTCCATTGTCCCTATCCATAAATCTCTGTCTGTATCAAACTGTACTGTAGAGAGGTAGTCGGAAGGCAAACTGCTGTTGGTGCTTAAGTAATGATGTAAAATTTCTCCCTGGCTGTTGAGAAGAAAGACTCCATTGCCATAAGTGCCTGCAGCGATGATATCCTGGGAATCGATGGAGATACTTAATACCACATTGCCTGGAAGTATCTGCCTGCATCGGTTATTTGGGGGATTGTATATGCTGATACCATTATCGGTGGCAATCCACAATTCACCGTTGCTTTGTTCGCAGAATGCATTTACATTGTCATCGGCTAAGGATGGTTCTTCTCCTTTGCGATGTCTCAGTAAAGTTGTACTGGTTTCCTCGGGCATCATGAGAAATGCCCCGCCGGTATAAGTCCCTATCCATATATTGTCTTCGCAATCTCGGCATAGGGAATACACTCCCATGGCAGTAAGCATCCGGTTGGTGCGCGTGAAGAGTGGCTCCGCTTCGCCGCTGGATAAGTTGTAGGTGTACACTCCATCTCCATCAAAACCCAATAAAACGGTGGACGGTGTCATTTCTATCATGGAACGGATAGGAGTGTGAGGGAGAGAACCGTTTTTGACAGGCTGCTCTTGCCATGAACTGAGACTGATACTTTTCACTCCACAGTTGAAAGTACCTATTAATAATATCTCCTTGTTTGGAAGTGGTAGGAGACTTTGTACATAGGTGTCCGGGCAGAGTTTTTGTAATAAATTCCTATCCTTGGAATAGATACGTAAGTCACATGTGGTACCTATGGCCATACTTTGAGGTAATTCTGTGATATAGGTCACATGGCAGTCGGAATCAATAAGTTGGGGCGTTTCACCTAATAGACAACAGTAGAGACCGCTATTGAGCCCTATCCACAACTGTTCCTGAGAGTCAATAAAAAGGTAATGGAGAACCAGGCCCATATAAATATGTTCGGCTAAATCAAGGTAGAGCTCAAATTGATCGGTAAGCAGGTTATATCTGTAAATCCGTCCTACGTTATTATAAGCATAAAGTGAATTGTTGGGGCTTATGGTTAACATGGTAGTACTTCCTGAGGCATCGGAAAACCTTTGGTTGGTCCCTAATTTATAGCTTTTCATCGAGCGCCCGTTGAAACGGTTGATTCCATCAAGTGTGCCCATCCATATAGCTCCTGACTTGTCTGTTGCGATGGAAAAGACCCGTAGGCTGTTCAACCCCTCTTCTGTACCAAATTGTAGGCTGGAAAAACGCTGGATATGCTTGTCTGCATGGGCTGTGATTGAGAACAGCATGAAGAAAAGCAAGACCAGAGTCTGTAGAGTTTGTTTAGTGCAGATATACATTTGCTATGCAATGTTGGTTAACGAGTACAAAAGTACATTAACTCTGTGAATGTTCAAAACAATAATCCAATAAGTTCGAATTGTTGAAAGTATTTGTATTGAAAATCAGTGCCTTGTGATAAAATGCAAGAATTCAAACCTGATATGTGGGGATTCAAACCTGATGAATGGATACTTTAATGAACTTTGCGGCCTAACCGAGAATCTGGTTTACAAATTTTATTATTAATATTATGAAAGTAAAGAAATGTAAAAACACGTTACTCTGCGGCACACTTACTCTCTGTTTGTGGGGAGGTTTTTCGCAAGTGAGGGCTGCTTCATTTGAAAATTTTGCAATAGAACAGCAAAGCAACAAAGTAACAGGTATTGTGAATGATGAGTTTGGTCCGGTGATAGGAGCCTCTGTTGTTGAAAAAGGAACCAGCAATGGTGTAGTTACTGACCTGGATGGTAAATTCAGTCTGAATGTTAAACCTGGAGCAACATTAATCATCAGTTTTGTAGGATACAAACAGCAAGAAGTAAAGGCTGGTAATGCTCCATTGAACATTGTACTTGAAGAAGACAGCAAGATGCTGAGTGAAGTGGTCGTAACTGCTTTAGGTATTAAGCGCGAGCGTAAGGCTCTGGGATATGGTGTGGCTGAAGTGCAGGGTGAAGCGTTGACCAAGGCCAAAGAAACGAATGTCATCAATTCAATGGCGGGCCGTGTTCCAGGTTTGGTAGTGACCCAGACTGCAGGTGGAGCTTCCGGTTCTTCCCGTGTGATATTACGTGGTAGTACAGAGATGACTGGTAATAATCAGCCTTTGTATGTGATAGACGGTGTACCTTTGGATAATACCAATTTTGGTAGTGCCGGTACTTACGGCGGTTTTGACCTTGGTGACGGTATTTCCAGTGTCAATCCTGATGACATTGAAAGCATGTCGGTGCTGAAAGGACCTGCTGCCTCGGCTCTTTATGGTAGTCGTGCCAGCCACGGTGTGATTCTTATCACGACCAAAAAGGCCAATAAGGATAAGGTTAGCGTGGAATACAACGGAACGCTGACTTTTGATACTCAGTTGGCTAAATGGGATGATGTTCAGCAGGTCTACGGTATGGGTGCCAACGGAACTTATCCCATTAACGCGGTGTCTAATACGAACATGAGCTGGGGTGCCAAAGCTGACGGTACCAATATGCTTAAGTATTTTGATGGTGTGGAACGTCCTTACCTGATAGTTCCTGACAATACTTCCCAGTTCTTCCGCACAGGCTTTACTGCAACTAACAGTGCTATCATCGGGGTGAATAATGGCAAGACCGGTATTCGTTTCACCTATACTGATATGCGCAATAAGGATATTGTGCCAAAGACTCACATGAGCAGGGACATCTTCAATTTGCGCGCCAATACCAGTGCCGGGAAGTTTGACTTGGATTTCAGTGTTAACTATACCCGTGAAGATGTGAAAAATCGTCCTGCATTGGGAGACAGCAAATCGAATATTGGAAAGAATTTAATGACTTTGGCCACCACTTATGACCAGGCATGGCTCAAGTCTTATCAGGATGCCAGTGGTGAATATGCCAACTGGAATGGTATGGACCCTTATAATGTGAATCCTTATTGGGATGTTTACAAGAACTCAAACAGCTCTAAGAAAGACCAATTCCGTTTCAATGGTAAGGTTGTCTGGAACATCACTCAACACCTGAAGGTACAAGGAACAGCAGGAGCTGAGCTTAATTGGTTTACTTTTGAAGACTACAAGGCTCCTACCACGCCGGGATATGAATCCGGTTACTTGCAGAATAATAATTTCCGTAATCGCATGTATAACTTCGAGCTTCTGGCCCTCTATAATAACTCTTGGGGGAATTTCGACTTTAATGCGACATTGGGAGGTAACTTGTACAAAGTGAATAACCAGACTATAGTCACTACTGCCAAGGACATGAAGATTCGCGATGTGGTGGCTTTGATGAGCTTCAATGAAGTAAGTGTAGAGCCTTACAGTTATCGTAAGCAGATTAACTCTATTTATGGTGCCGTTAACTTGGGTTGGAAGCACATGCTTTACTTTGATGCAACCCTTCGTGGCGACCAGTCTTCCACATTACCCATCAGTAATAACATGTATATCTATCCTTCTTTCTCCGGTAGCTTTGTATTCTCCGAGTTGCTGAAGTTGGGTGACAAACTTCCTTATGGTAAAGTGCGTATGTCATGGGCGCAAGTTGGTAGTGATACCGATCCATATCAGCTCGGATTGGTGTATACCAAGTCTAAGTTTGCTTATCCCGGTTATACTATTGGTTATATCAGTAACGGTACTATCCCCAATAAGGATTTGAAACCTACCAAGACCAATTCATTCGAAATGGGTCTGGAACTGAAATTCTTGAAGAACCGTATCGGCTTGGACTTCACTTATTACAGCCAGCTTAGCAAGAATCAGATTATGGGTATGGCCAGCTCCTCGACTTCCGGCTACGGCTATCGTTTGATTAATGCGGGTGAAATTGAGAATAAAGGTGTGGAAATAGCTTTGAACACTCGTCCGATTCAAACGAAAGACTTCTCTTGGGATTTGAATTTCAACTTCTCGAAGAATAGTAATAAGGTGAAGAAACTGGTGGACGACATGGATATGTTTGAACTGGAAAAGGCTACATGGCTTGACGTACAAGTGGCTGCCAAGGTAGGTGAGAATTTCGGCTCTATCGTAGGTCCCGACTTCCAGCGTAACGAAAATGGTGATATTCTTATCGATCCCTCAACCGGATTGCCTATGTACGACAAGAGCAACCATGTGCTGGGAAATGCATCTTGGGACTGGACCGGCGGTGTTTATACCAACTTCTCCTACAAGAATATTTCACTTTCTGCCGTGTTTGATGTGAAGGTAGGTGCTGACCTTTATTCTATGTCAGCTCGGGCCGCGCATGAAACAGGCAAGAGCATGGCCACTTTGGAAGGCCGCGAAGCATGGTATAAGTCCGAAGAGGCTCGTCAGGCAGCAGGCTATGCCAAGGATTCTCCTGACTGGATACCGACCGGTGGTTTCATTGCTCCGGGTGTGATTGACAATGGTGACGGCACCTATCGTGAAAACGACATTATAATTAATCCAGAAAAGTACTGGATGAATGTTTGCCGCAATGCGCCTTCTATGTTCATCTATGATAACTCTTATGTAAAGTGCCGCGAAATCACGCTGAGCTACACCTTACCTAAAACCTGGTTGAAGAATGTAATAGACGGACTGACAGTATCGTTTGTAGCCCGTAATCCGTTCATTGTCTGGAAAAATATTCCAAACATTGACCCGGACTCCAACTACAACAATACCACCGGTATGGGTATGGAGTATGGTTCACTGCCTTCACGCAAGAGCTACGGCTTCAATATTAATGTAAAATTCTAAGAGACCCCATACAATTTATCCAATACATTATTAAAAAAGATATATACAATGAGACACTATAAATCATATATCACAATGGCGTTGGCAGCATGTACTTTGTCTTTTGCTTCTTGCAGCGATGAGTACATGGAGAACATGAATACCGATCCCTCAAAGGCTGCAACCATTGACCCCAACGCACAGCTCACGACTGCCCAACTCCATACTTATGGTGACCTGGAGGTGAGTGAAACTTACCGTAGCTACATTTATGCCTTTAATCAGCAACTGATGGGCTGCTGGAATACTACGAATTATGGTGGCCGCCATACACTTGACCTTAACGAGATGGGGCATATCTGGCAGAACTACTATTTGAAAAATATCAAGGACCTTACCGATGCGCAGGCACGCACTACGGATGATGACGAGAAGGTGAACATCAATGCGGCTGTCCGCATCTATCGTGTCTATCTCATGTCTCATCTTACTGATATTTATGGTGATGTACCTTACTTTGAAGCGGGAAAAGGCTTTATTGATGGTAAGTTCACGCCTAGATATGACACGCAAGAAGAGATATACAATGACTTTTTTGCGGAACTCGACGCTGCCGTAACAGCTTTTGATGGTACCAAGGACCGCATCACCGGAGATGTCATTTATAACGGTGATATAAACAAATGGAAGAAGTTTGCCAATTCACTCCGCCTGCGTTATGCTATGCGTATCTCGGATGCCAACCCACAGAAGGCCCAGGAAGAGTTTGAAAAAGCTTTGGCTGCAGATGGTGGTATCATTGTCTCTGGTGCTGATGACGCACTGATTCCTTATTTGGATATTGCTTTTGACTTTGGTGGCGAAAGCTATTCCGACTATCGTCGCAACGCTTTGTCACAACGTCTGTATGGTAACGACCCTCGCAATAACCCCAGTTTTATCTGCTCTACTTTTTATAATCAGCTGTTCAATACTGGTGACCCTCGTTTCCTTGCTATCATACGGTTCTACTTTGACCAGATAATGAGCACAACCAGTACCGAAGGCCGCATTGATATCACTGAAGAGGTATTGGCTAAAAATATGGCGCATCCGCGCGATCCAGGTGCATTCTTCTATGAACCTTGGCCCGAAGCGTACGAGAGCGACCTTATAAAAGAATTGCAGGAAAGCAATCCTGCCATTGAAAAGATTTCCATGGATACAGAAACGGAACCCAAGTTGGCAAGTAACTTTCTTGAGGGCGAAAACCCGGGAGTGGTTATAACCTCGGCCGAAGTGGACTTCCTGCTGGCAGAAGCTGCTCTGAAAGGATGGAATGTGGCTGGCTCCGTAGAAGAGCATTATAGAAAAGGTGTACGTGCGGCTATGGACTTCTTGACGGACAATTACGGATGTGATAAAATAACTGATGAAGAGTTCGACAACTATATGGTCAATAACATCATTGGTTACACGGTAGAGCAGAAAAAGGCATCTATCAATACGCAGGCATGGATTCTGCATTTCACCAATCCGTTGGAGTGTTGGGCTAATTTGCGCCGTTCCAACTACCCACAGCTAAAGTCTCCTGCAGAGTATGGCTTCAGCCAGGTTCTTACTGGGGGGGCAGCTATCCCGGTCCGTCTGTGCTATCCTGTGCTGGAATCTTCATACAATAAGAAAAACTATGAGGAAGCGCTGGAGCGTATGGGAGGTAATAATAGCTGGAATACCCCTGTGTGGTGGGATAAAAATAATGTTCAATAATTTCTGTTCAACATCAAATTAACTATCAATATGAAAAAGATATATGTTATGCTGTTTGCCATATTGGCATTCAACGCCTTCTTGACAAGCTGCAGCGACGAAGAGCCGTTCTCTACGGCTACGCCCAATGATGAGCCTCGTATACTCGACCCTACCTTTCCGGACCGGGTCAATGGAAATCTGGCCACATTTGCCAATTTCAGTCGTGACGGCAAATTTTCGATGAAACTCACGGTGACTCCCGCGGACTATACTACCGTAACCTGGTTTGTGGATGGAGAAGAAGTGGCTACCGGTACTGAAATAGAAAAGGAATTTATGGCAGGAACTTATCACCTTAAAATAACAGCTACCACCACTGTTGGGAAATCCACTTACCGTGAGGGGCTTATCCAGGTAAATCCTTTAGCGGATGACCCCAGTGCCACTGAAGTGGCATTCGAACGTATTGTGGCTCCCGGTAATAAAGCTTGTCTTTACGGCGATAACCTGGATAAAGTGGAAAGCATTCTTATTGGTGGGATGGCTGCCACGGATATTACTTATGTGGAGTCGGAAGATGGCAATTATGTGGAATATACTGTGCCTGCCGGCTTGTCGGAGGGAGACTACCGGGCTATTTTTATCGATGCCGAAGGAAATGAATATGGCGCCAATAAAGTGAAAGTGACTAAAGGGGCTATGATTACAATGGGAGCCAACCGTGCTACCGTTGGTACGGCATGGATAATGACCGGTATTAATCTTGATGCTGTTGCCTCGGTTGCGGTAGCTGATGTGGAGGTAGTGGAATTTGCAGAGCAAACTACCACTTCTCTCACGCTGATTTGCCCGGAACTGGCAGAAGGGGAATATACAGTGACTGGTAAGACCAAGACTGGTGAGAGTATACAGTTCTATGCCAATGGTGAAGTTACTACAGAACAGAAAGTTACTATCTCTTCTGAGAAAGCCCTATGGGAAGGCCATCATTATGTGTCTTGGGACAAAGCGGACGGTGATCCGAACAAATCGTTCAACCTAATTCCTCAAGAAGTGATGACTGCCCTTAAGCCGGGAACTATTTTGCGGGTGTATTATTCGATAGAGCCTACAGCAGAATATCATCAGATGCAACTTGCTACCGGTTGGTGGACAGGGCTGATGGATAAGATAGAATTCAGTGAAGATGGTGTTTACGAACTGATTATCACCCAAGAGGTTATTGACAAGATAAATGCTGAGGCCGGATTCCTTTGTGTGGGACACGGTTACTATGTTGACTTGGTAACAGTTCAATAATTTCTAATAAAGAGTGAAAAAATGCATACTTACATTTTACGATTTTTTCTGCTGTTTGCTGCATCTGCCACAAATCTTAGTGCACAGATACCCATATATCAAAATCCTGATATGCCTATCGAAGTGCGCGTTGAGGATGCGTTAAGCCGTATGACACTTGAAGAAAAGGTGGCACTTTGCCATGCGCAGAGCAAGTTCTCATCGGCAGGGGTGCCCCGTTTGGGTATTCCAGAGTTGTGGATGAGTGATGGACCTCATGGAGTTCGCCATGAGTTTGAATGGAATACTTGGAATTATGCGGGTTGGACCAACGACTCTATTACGGCTTTTCCTGCTCTTACGGCTCTTGCCGCCACTTGGAATCCGGATATGGCTGCACGCTATGGCAAGGCTATTGGCGAGGAGGCACGTTATCGTAAGAAAGACGTATTGTTAGGTCCCGGTGTCAATATCTACCGTACTCCCCTTAATGGGCGTAACTTTGAGTATATGGGTGAAGACCCTTATCTTGCCGGTGTGATGGCGGTTCCTTATGTCAAGGAATTGCAAAAGAACGGTGTTGCTGCTTGTGTGAAGCATTTTGCATTGAACAACCAGGAGCTGTGGCGTGGTACCGTTGACGTTGAAGTGAGTGACCGTGCTCTTTACGAAATCTATTTGCCTGCTTTCAAGCAGGCAATAGTGGAAGGGGGGGCATGGAGCGTCATGGGAGCTTATAACAAGTATCGTGGCCAGCATTGTTGCCATAATGCCCGTCTGCTCAATGATATTCTACGTGATGAATGGGGTTTTGACGGTTGTGTCATTACGGATTGGGGAGGAGCTCACGACACCAAAGAGGCTGCTCTTAATGGTCTTGACATTGAAATGGGGTCTTATACCAACGGTTTGACTTCGGATAATAGCTTGGGGTATAATCTCTATTATTTGGCAGACCCCTATCTGGAGATGTTGAAGAAGGGGGAATTGCCGATGGCGTCAGTGGATGCGAAAGCGAGAAATATACTGCGTCTGATTTTCCGGACTTCATTGAATCAGAATAAGCCGTATGGCTCACTCTGTACCAAAGAACATTATGATGTGGCTAAAGTAATAGGTGACGAGTCCATCGTACTGTTGCGGAACAATGGCATTCTTCCATTACAAGCTGATAAGTATAATCGGATATTGGTGGTTGGTGACAATGCTGTCCGTAGACTTACGGATGGTGGCGGTTCGTCGGAATTGAAACCAAAAGATATGATTTCTCCACTTGATGCACTGCGTGCCCTATATGGTGATAAGATAGAATACACCCAGGGTTATGCATGTGGCCGTCCCTTTTTTGGATATGAGGAGGAAATGCAACAGACGGTGATAGACTCTTTGCGTGTTGAGGCTGTGGCAAAGGCACGGCAGGCAGATGTTGTTATCTATGTGGGAGGTTTGAATAAAAATGCTTTTCAGGATTGTGAATCTACTGACCGTAAGTCGTATAATTTACCTTTTTCTCAAAATGAATTGATAGAAGAGCTTGTTGCTGTCAATCCAAATCTTGTGATAGCCAATATCAGTGGCAATGCTTATGCTATGCCGTGGTTGAAGAAAGTGCCTGCAATCCTGCATATTTCTTATTTGGGGACCATGGGAGGAGCGTCGATTGCAGATGTTATCAGTGGTAAAGTGAATCCATCGGGTAAACTGCCTTATTCTTTCCCGGTGAAGTTAAGCGATTGTTCGGCGCACTCTTTTGGTGAAGGGGCTTATCCGGGTATCGATACTGGCAAGGAAGATGTGTCTTTGACGGATTATCAGCGCAATGTCGGTGTCAACCCTAAAGAAGAGTATAAAGATGATATTTTAGTAGGTTATCGTTGGCACGATACAAAGAAGATTCCGGCTCTTTTTAGTTTTGGCCATGGATTGAGTTATACTTCTTTCAAATACGGCAAGTCTCGGCTGTCATCGAAGACGATGGATGAAAAAGGAAGTATCAAGGTGACAGTACCCTTGACTAATACGGGTACGAGGATTGGTAAAGAAGTGGTACAACTTTATCTTGGAGATCCGGTGTGTAGCGTTATCCGTCCATTGAAAGAGTTGAAGCATTTTACAAAAGTAGAGGTCGAACCTGATGAAACTGTTCAAGTGGAATTTGTTATCACTCCTGATGATTTGAAGTTTTTTGATGAGGCAAGCCATCGATGGGTAGCTGAATCGGGAGTGTTCAATGTGTATGTCGGGACTTCATCTGCAGATATTCGTTGCATGCACTCCTTTAAATATATATGTGATTGACGTAATAATTCAATGGCAATTAAACATATATGTGAAGAAAACGTACTGCCTTTTAGGCAGTACGTTGCATAATGAATCATTCTTTTGAAGCTTGAAATTTAATCAATATCCATTATCTTTGTATATTTGGATAGATAATTGCTAATATAAAACCATGATGAAACAGAAACTTCTTTGCCTTTTGCCATTCTTCCTATTGTCGGGATGTGGACAGGCTACTTACAAGAATGCATCTCTGCCGGCAGAAGAGCGTGCCGGACTTTTGCTGAAGGAACTGACGCTCGAAGAGAAGGTGTCCTTGATGATGGACAGCTCCAAACCAGTGGAACGTCTGGGCATCAAGCCCTATAACTGGTGGAATGAAGCGTTGCATGGAGTGGCGCGTGCCGGGCTGGCCACAGTGTTTCCCCAACCGATTGGTATGGCGGCATCCTTCTCGCCGGAGACTGTATACGAGGTATTTACTGCTGTTTCTGATGAGGCCCGTGCCAAGAATGCCTACTATACATCCCAGGAAAGCCATGAACGCTATCAAGGATTGACGATGTGGACGCCTACAGTGAATATCTATCGCGACCCCCGCTGGGGAAGGGGTATAGAGACTTATGGGGAAGACCCTTATCTGACCAGCCGTATGGGTGTGATGGTTGTAAAAGGTTTGCAGGGTACGAACGATGGAAAATATGACAAGCTGCATGCTTGTGCCAAGCACTTTGCCGTACACTCCGGTCCGGAATGGAACCGCCATGAGTTTAATGCGGAAAATATCAAGCCCCGTGATTTGTATGAAACTTATCTTCCTCCTTTCGAAGCTTTGGTGAAAGAAGGAAAAGTGAAGGAGGTGATGTGTGCCTACAACCGTTTTGAGGGCGATCCTTGTTGCGGTAGCGACCGCCTGCTGATGCAGATTTTGCGCGATGAGTGGGGATTTGACGGTATTGTCCTTTCGGACTGTGGAGCTATTGCCGATTTTTACAGAGATTATGGTCATAAGACGCATCCTGATGCAGAGTCCGCTTCGGCGGCTGCGGTGCTGAGTGGGACTGACTTGGAATGCGGTTCGAGTTACGAGGCCCTGGTAGAAGCGGTGAAGCAGGGAAAGATTGATGAAAAGGCAGTGGATGTAGCAGTCAAGCGCCTTTTGACGGCTCGCTTTGCCTTGGGTGAAATGGACGAGCCGGAGAAGGTGTCCTGGACCGGCATTCCTTTTTCTGTGGTGGCTTCTGCCGGACACGACTCTCTGGCGCTCGACATGGCTCGCAAGTCAATGACACTGCTTATGAACAAGGATAATACCTTGCCGTTGAAGCGTGGAGGGCTGACTGTAGCCGTGATGGGTCCGAACGCCAATGATTCTGTGATGCAGTGGGGAAATTATAACGGTATGCCTCCGCACACAGTCACCATTCTGGACGGAATTAGAAAAGCCTTGGGGACTGATGACCGGCTTATTTATGAACAAGGCTGCGGATGGGTGGAGAGAGCTCAGATACAGAGCGTCTTCAACCGTTGCAAGACTGCCGACGGGAAACCCGGATTCAGTGCACGCTACTGGAATAACGTGACTCGTGACGGTGAGCCAGTCACTACTGCCCAAGTGACCACTCCTTTCCATTTCTGTACATCCGGTGCCACGGTTTTTGCTCCGGGTGTGAACCTTACCGACTTCTCGGCTACCTACAACAGCGTATTCACTCCCGACCAGTCGGGAGAGGTGGTCTTTGACATCTATGCTTATGGCTCAGGGAGATTGCGGATAAATGGGGAGGAAGTGAGAGGATTCTCCAATCAGCACGGTGGGCAGAAGAGTGCTTATACTTTGCAGGTACAAGCAGGAAAAACGTATGACGTTGAATTGGATTTTGAATATTTCCGTAGCGATGCACAGCTGAACTTTGACCTTGGATTTAAGAATGAAGTGGATGTGAGGAAATCTGTGGAGCGTGTAAAGGATGCTGATGTCGTGGTCTTTGTGGGAGGAGTCTCTCCGAACCTCGAAGGCGAGGAGATGGGTGTTGAGCTTCCCGGATTCAGAGGAGGCGACCGTACTGATATAGAGTTGCCTGCTGTCCAGCGGGAACTGATTGCCGCTTTGCACCGTGCCGGTAAAAAGGTGGTGTTGGTGAACTGTTCAGGTTCTCCTATCGGCTTGGAGCCGGAAGCCGGGAGGTGTGGAGCTATCTTGCAGGCATGGTACCCCGGTCAGGCAGGTGGTACGGCTGTAGCCGAAGTCTTGTTCGGTGATTACAATCCGGCAGGACGCTTGCCGGTAACCTTCTACCGTAATGTGTCACAGCTTCCTGATTTTGAGGATTATAATATGACCGGCCGGACTTACCGTTACATGACCCAGGAACCGCTTTTCCCCTTCGGTCATGGATTGAGCTATACCTCTTTCAGCTATGGTGCTGTGGTGCTTGGTTCGGATAATATAAAGTCCGGTGAGAAATTGAGATTGAGTGTCCCCGTAACCAATACCGGCAAATGTGACGGTGAAGAGGTTGTGCAGGTCTATTTGAAGAAAAACGATGATGTAGAAGGACCGAGCAAGGCATTGCGTGCTTTCAAGCGGGTACATATCCCGGCAGGAAAGACGGTCGATGTAGAGTTTGATTTGGGTGATAAAGAGTTGGTGTGGTGGAATCCGCAAAGCAATACCATGTGCGTTTCCGAAGGCAGTTATGAACTGATGGTGGGCGGTAGCTCGCAAACTGCTGATTTGCTGCGCCGGTCTTTTGTCATTCAGCCTTGATACATCACTGACAGAGTCAAAAAAAGTTTTCCGCTTGAGGGTGAGTTATGACCCTCAAGCGGAATTTTTATATACTGGGAATACATGTTCTTAATAATCCTTAATACTATATGTTAACTCCCTTGTTTCTTTGTACTTCTCTAATTTTAATTGATATATTTGTGATATCATTATGATATCAATTAAATTTATAGAATATGGAAACAAAAGAGTGTGGTTTCAGTGGTTTCAAGATGAATGGCTTTCTGGCCTTGTTCCTTCATTTGGTAGTGCTTACGGCGGTGATAATCTTTGGATTTCTCATTTCTGTGCCTACCTTGATCCTTTCGGTGTGTTTGTGTTTGGTATGGTTCATTCTGTTTGCCGGCTATATGGAGCTGGAGCCGAACGAGGCGCGTGCCATGGTGTTCTTTGGCAAATATAAAGGGACGTTCAAGGAGACCGGCTTTTTCTGGGTAAACCCTTTTCTTAATAAGAAGAAGCTTTCGCTTCGTGCACGCAATCTGGATGTGGAGCCGATAAAGGTGAATGATAAGATTGGCAATCCCATACTTATAGGATTGGTATTGGTGTGGAAGTTGAAAGATACTTATAAAGCCATGTTTGAGATTGACTCGCAGACGATGGCTGCATCCACTCCCACAGCAGGCAATGCCAACCAGGTGAGCCTTGGTAATGCGGTGGCCAACCGTATGAATGCGTTCGAGAACTTTGTGAAGATACAGAGTGATGCCGCCCTTCGTCAAGTTGCCGGTCAGTATGCCTATGATGATAATGAGGCTGATACGGAGGAACTGACGCTTCGCTCCGGTGGCGAGGAAATCAATGAGCAGTTGGAACAGAAGTTGAACGAGCGTCTGGCCATGGCGGGTATGGAAGTGGTGGAAGCCCGCATCAACTATCTGGCGTATGCACCCGAAATTGCTGCTGTGATGCTGCGTCGCCAGCAAGCATCCGCCATCATTACGGCACGCGAGAAGATTGTGGAAGGGGCAGTCTCTATGGTAAAAATGGCGCTCCATAAACTTTCTGAAGAAGAAATTGTTGAACTGGACGAAGACAAGAAAGCGGCAATGGTCAGCAATCTGTTGGTTGTGCTTTGTGCGGATGAGGCTGCACAACCGGTAGTCAATACGGGAACGTTGAACCATTGATAAAGGATACGGATGAAAGAGATGGGGGTTATAGGACGATGGGCTCTTATACTGCTCTTGCTGGGCAATGTATATGGGGGCTTTGCACAAGATGCGAATACTGCGCGCGCGCAGCACATTTATGAATTGTTTGTGGCAGGGCAAGGTGACAGTATCCATGCGGCATTGAACCGGGAGTTGCAGAAGAAACTAGCTCCGGCACTCTTCAATGATTCTTTCCGGCAAGCAGAGAAAATGTTTGGTAAATCCATATCAAAAGGAGAATGGAAGACCGATTCTGCCCAGGGAATTACTATCTATTATTCCGATGTGGAATTTGAACGTTATAATCTCCGTTTTCTGGTGGCTTTTGATGCTGACGGGGCACTGAATACAATCCGGCTGGTCCCTGCACCTGCTGTTAGCACTGCCCAACCGGTAGCCTATGATAAGACAAAAATGGATGAAAGGGATATTACGCTGGGAGCCGACGGCTACAAGCTTCCCGGAACGTTGACTTTGCCCAAGTGGGCAGTCGGTCCGGATGCATGCAGGGTTCCTTGTGTTATTTTGGTACATGGTTCCGGTCCTCACGACCGTGACGAGACGATAGGTCCCAACAAGCCTTTCCGTGACCTTGCCTGGGGATTGGCGAAACGCGGCATTGCTGTCGTCCGCTATGAAAAACGGACAAAGGCATATGGTGCGGCTTGCGTTCCTGCCGGTCGCGAACTCGATTATGATACTGAGGCCGTGGACGATGCCGTTGCCATAGTGGAGCAGGTAAGGGCTTTGCCCGAGCTGGCTCCTGACAGTGTGTATGTGTTGGGGCACAGCCTGGGAGGTACATTGGCTCCCCGTATTGCCGGGCGTTCGAAAGGTTTGGCAGGTATCATTATCCTTGCCGGACTGGCAAGATCGCTTGAAGATGCTCTTGAGGAACAGTTTTATTATACCTCTTCTTTGACGGATTCTTCAGTCAATGTAAAGGTTCAACTTGATGAGCTGAAACAACAGTTGGCTAATGTCAAAAAGCTTGGTACGGAAGAGTTTGATGAAACGATTTCCTTGCCATTGGGGCAGCCCCGCTCATATTGGCTGTTTGCCAATGCTTACAAACCGGTGGAAGTTGCCGCTAAACTAAAGCTGCCTATATTTGTTCTTCAAGGGGAGAGAGATTATCAGGTGACTATGGAAGACTTCGGTTTATGGCGTTCCGGTTTGTTGCGCTGCAAGAATGCATATTTCAAATCTTATCCGAAATTGAATCACTTGTTGCAGGAAGGCAGCGGCAAGGCGACTCCGTTTGAGTATAGCCATGCTTCGCCCGTCCCAGCATATGTTATGGATGACATTGCCTCCTTCGTGCGGGGCAAGCAGAATACTCTTTGATTGGTACTTGGTTATATCAAAGTAACTTCAATCGTAAATCGTAAATTGTTAAATAGTAAATAAATAGTGGCTAAAAAAGAAACTTCAACCAAAAGCTTTGTCCTCCGTGTGGATGCTGCAACGATGGATGCCATTGAAAAATGGGCAGCCGACGAGTTCCGTAGTACCAATGGACAGCTTCAGTGGATTATCGCTGAAGCATTGCGGAAGAGTGGGCGGATGAAGAAGTCCAAGAATCCTCCTCCGTCTGAAGAGAAAGCAGAGGAGGATTCGTAATAACAGATTCTAAATCGCAGATAGTATGATTAATCTTGGTCCTTATTCCGGCAAGAATTGCCCTAATGTCCGTTTTCAACCCACTGTGATTGACCGTATTCTGGAAGGTACGGCCCTGCTTATCGTGCTCGTTACGTGGATTAGCATTTACTGGCTGTATACCCAAAGAGAAGGTGCCCTGCTGCCCGCCGTCTGGGTGATGGGTGGCTGTTCCATTTTCTGTTTCCTTTTGATGGGGGGATTGGCGTATCTTCCCGTCCGTTTCATCAATTTCCCTATTCGGGTCACCGAGCGCAATGCGGCTGTTCAATATTTGTTTGCCATACGCCTTACCCGGGTGATGAACATCATTCTGTTATTAGTGCTTTTGGGCAGTGTTTGGGGCTTGTATTATGCATTCGGCAAACTCCTGCTCCTTGTCTCGTTTGTTTTGTTGGGGGTGGCATTTATAGGATACTATATACTGGCGTTTAAATATAAGTAGCCTTACAGTCTGTTTAATAGTCCTTTTTACCACTTACCCTCCTTTCTCATCTTTATTTGTTGTTATAAATCTGCCATTACCTACTAATGGTTACTCTTTCTCTTCTTTTCGTAATTTTTAGGTATTGTTCTCCTTTTTAACTACCTCTACCTTTGCCCCAATAAAATTTAAGATAAAAGATGAGAAAATTAACAGGCTTATTCGTTTTATGTTTTCTGCTTTCTGCCAATGCTTTGCAGGCTGCTGAACCTGAAAAAGTTACTTCTGCAGCAGAGAGTACGGAAATTTCAACGGACAAAGAGAAAAAGGAAAAAGTAGCGAATGATGGCGACAACTACAAGAAATTCCGTTTCGGTGGATACGGAGAAATGGTTGCAAGTTTTAAGGATTATGGTATTAACCGTTTCTATGGTGCGCCTGAAGGCAATCCAGACAAACATAGGAATACAATTTCTATACCCCGTTTCGTGTTGGCTCTGGATTACAAGTTCAATTCCAAATGGATACTCGGTGCTGAAATCGAGTTTGAATCCGGTGGTACGGGTACTGCTTATGAACTTGAGAATATGGAAAACGGTGAGTATGAAACGGAGGTGGAAAAGGGTGGCGAAGTGGCTATCGAGCAATTCCACATTACCCGTTTAATTGTTCCACAATTCAACATACGTGCCGGTCACGTCATTGTCCCGGTAGGATTGACCAACGCCCATCATGAACCAATCAATTTCTTTGGAACTTATCGGCCGGAAGGAGAGACAACCATCCTTCCTTCTACGTGGCATGAAAACGGACTCGAGTTTTTTGGTTCTTTTGGAAAAGGATATGCCAGCTTTGATTATCAAGCCATGATAGTGGCCGGTCTGAATGCCAATGGTTTTGACCGTAACACCTGGATAGCAAGTGGCAAACAAGGCATCTTTGAAGAAGACAACTTTACTTCACCGGGCTATGTGGCTCGTCTGGACTACAAGGGGGTTCCGGGGTTGCGTATAGGCGCTTCGTTTTATTACTGCGCTGATGCCGGTTCCAATTCTGACAAAGCGGATACTTATTCGTCTACCGGTAAGATTCCGGTAAGAATCTACACGGCAGATGCCCAATACCGTAATAAATATGTGATTGCCCGTGCCAATATGGTATACGGAAATTTGGGCAATTCAGCGAAGCTTAGTGAGGCAAATACCAAATTGTCGAATAAATCTCCTTACAGCCGTATAACCCCCATTGCAAAGAATGTAGTCAGTTATGCAGCCGAGGCCGGTTTGAATATCAGCGCTTTCTTCAAAGGAAACAAGAAAGTTCCGGTTATCTACCCCTTTGCACGTTATGAATATTACAATCCGCAAGAAAAGGGAGAGGCTAGCCAGATAATGGAGAAACGTTGTCAAGTAAGCATGTGGACTGCTGGATTGAATTGGTATGCCTTGCCTAATCTGGTGGTAAAGGCTGATTACACCACCCGCCAAATCGGAACAAACAAGGTTTTTGGAACTGGCAAGTATAATAGTGAAAATGAGTTTTCGATCGGTATTGCCTATATCGGTTGGTTTGTCAAGAAGTAGATGAATAGTAATCAATTAATTTTATACAGATGAAGAAAAATTTCTTTTATGCGACAGCTTTGGTATTAGGGCTGGCATTTACGGCTACTGCTTGTAGCGATGATGATGACAACAGTACAGTTAATCCTGCTGACATTGAGTATAATTCGGAGAATGCGGCAAGTTGGCACAACTACATGAGAAATGTGGCGGCTTTGTTGAAGACAGATGCCACCAATCTTTATGATTCTTGGAATACGAGTTATAAGGGTGGGGCAAGTTTTGCAACTTCCTTCAAAGCTCATAATGGTGCCTATAACTTTTCAAGTGCCTGGAACTGTATAGAGCAGGTTATCGACGGTTGTGTTGAAATCTCCAATGAGGTAGGTGAGACGAAGATTGGTGATCCATATAATAAATATATGGCAAACAATGTTACAGAGGCCCTCTATGCTGTTGAGTCATGGTATAGCTGGCATTCCCGTGATGATTATACCAATAATATTTACTCAATCCGCAATGCCTATTACGGCTCTTTGGACGGTAAGGTGAGCGACAAGTCTATTTCAAAATTGGTGGCTGGAGCCAATGCGGAGTTGGATACGAAAGTGTCGGCAGCTATCACTACGGCAGCATCGGCTATTCAGGCTATTCCCCAACCTTTCCGTAATAATATCAACAGTCAGGAAACGGTAGCTGCTATCAAGGCTTGTGAAGAACTGGAAAGTGCATTGGATAAGGAGTTGAAACCTTATATCAGGGACAATAGCACCATTAACAGCAATGAAGCACTTGACCCGATTGTTGAAAATTATGTCAATGTTGTGGTTTTGCCTACCTATAAGGATTTGAAGGAGAAGAATAGTACGCTGTATGACGCTGTGGTGGCTCTTGCCAACAATCCCTCTAACAGTGCTTTTGAGACGGCATGCAATGCTTGGATAACAGCCCGTGAACCTTGGGAGGAAAGTGAGGCGTTCCTATTTGGGCCGGTGGATGAGCTGGGGCTTGACCCGAATATGGATAGTTGGCCTTTGGACCAGAACGCCATTGTCCAGATTCTGAATTCCCAGAAATGGGGCGATTTGGAATGGAGCGAGGGTGATGATGATGCAAAAGTTGAATCTGCCCAAAATGTACGCGGATTCCATACTTTAGAATTCCTGCTTTTCAAGGATGGCAAGCCTCGTACAGTTAAATAAGAATTATTTATAAACAATACTCAAGAAGTAAAGGGGGGGATTTGGAGAATCCTGCCTTTACTTCTTTGGCATGTTTGGATATGCCATTATTAAAAAGTAGATAAAGATGATGAATCATTTAATGAGATATTCATGTCTTCTCCTTTGTTTGTCGGCAGGTTTGACTGCTTGTGATGATGATGGGATTGACGTGTTGGATATAGAGATTCCTGAAGGATACGCTCTGTCTGCCGGAACGTCCACAATCTTCATGAATTCATCCAAGGCCTATGATTCACCGGCAGATTGGGTGTCGGGTGTTTACAACAGTCGCTTTAATGATGGTGACGGGCTTTACGATGATGTGCGTACGAGTAGCAATGGCATGGGAGGGGGGCTTGGCCCGGTCTATGCGGGGTATTCTTGTGGCAGTTGTCATCGTAATGCCGGCCGTACCAAACCGACGCTGTGGAGTGAAGGCGGATCGGGTAGTTACGGGTTTTCCTCGATGCTGGTTTATATAAGCCGCAAGAATGGTGCGTTTTTTCAGGATTATGGCCGTGTTCTCCATGACCAGGCCATTTATGGAGTGAAACCGGAGGGAAAGCTTTCTGTGGAGTATACTTATGAGACTTTTACCTTTCCCGACGGAGAGAAGTATGAACTTTGCAGACCGGCTTATTCCATATCCGAATGGTATGCTGACAGTATAAAGCCTGAAGATATGTTCTGTACGGTGCGTATCCCGTTGAGACATGTCGGTATGGGGCAAATGATGGCTTTGGAACCTACGGAGATTGAAGCGCTTGCTGCAAAAAGTAATTATCCGGAGTATGGTATAAGTGGCCGTTGCAATTACATTACCGAACGTGGTGTGAGAAGCTTGGGGCTGTCGGGAAATAAGGCTCAACATGCGGATTTGACTGTTGAACTTGGTTTTTCAAGTGATATGGGTGTTACCAATAGCCGCTATCCGGAAGAGATATGCGAGGGGCAGGCCCAGGTGAATCAAGGCAGCATGATGGGGCTTTCTTATGCCCAGTTGGATGTTTCTACAGAAGATATGGAAGATGTTGACTTGTATATGCAGAGTCTTGGTGTTCCTGCACGGCGTAATGTGAATGACCCGCAGGTGATAAGGGGAGAACAGAATTTCTATAAAGCCAAGTGCCATCTTTGCCATGTCACCACGTTGCATACCAAGCCTCGGGGCTCCGTGCTGTTGAACGGTACCCGTTTGCCATGGTTGGGAAGTCAGACAATTCACCCCTATTCGGATTTTTTGCTGCATGATATGGGCTCCGAAATTATGGGAGTCGGTCTGAATGATAACTATGTAAGTGGGTTGGCGCGTGGCAATGAATGGCGCACTACTCCGCTTTGGGGTATCGGGCTTCAGGAAAAGGTAAACGGACATACCTACTTCTTGCACGATGGCCGTGCCCGCAATCTTGTTGAAGCCATAATGTGGCATGGGGGAGAGGGAGAAGCATCGAAAAATCTCTTTAAGAACATGAGCAAGGATGACCGTGATGCCCTGATTGCATTTTTAAATTCACTTTAGAACTAATAAGCTTTATATAAAAAGTAATTATGAAGAAATTTTTATATGTCGCCATGCTGGCTGTTTTGCCTTTGACCGCTATGGCGCAACATGAGGAAGATACGGAGAATGGTGTAGTGTCATTGGCCGGAAGAGAAGGTTTTACCATTGAAACAAAGAAAGGTGACTTTGTTTTCAAGCCTTATCTGTTGGTACAAACGAGTGCTAATTTCAATTGGTATGATGATGAAGGCTTGGATAAGGCTTATAACCAAGATAATATTGCCAATTCGGGTTTTTCCATTCCTTATGCCGTACTTGGCTTTACTGGCAAGGCTTTTGGAAAAGTAGCTTTCAATCTGTCCATCAATGCTGCTGCAAGTGGAGGAGCGCTGTTACAGCAGGCGTGGTTTGATGTACAGCTGAAAAAACAATTTGCGATTCGTGTCGGAAAGTTCAAGACTCCATTCTCGCATGCCTATCTGACAACTCTTGGCGAAACACTGCTTCCCCAGTTGCCGGTTTCTCTGACGTCTTCTGTAATTTTGCCTTATTCGTTGAATGCCGTGACGCCTAATATCGGTACGGGATTTGACCTGGGTGTTGAAATTCACGGTCTGGTGGCAGATAAGTTCGGTTATGAAGTCGGCTTGTTCAATGGAACCGGAGCTTCCGTGAATACAGCTTCAAAGACGATGAGTGATGACTGGCATATCCCTTCATTGCTGTATGCCGGACGTCTGACTTATATGCCCAAGGGGGTGATGCCTTCCACACAAGGTAATCCTAACCGTTTGAACGAGGATAAGATATTATTCGGTCTTTCGGGTTCTATCAATGTGGAGAGTGAAAATGAGAGTACCAATGATACCCGTGTGGGGTTGGAATTTGCCATGTTGAAGAACAAGCTCTATCTGGCGGCTGAAGCTTATTATATGAATGTAGGTTTCACCAAACGGCAAAAGATAAATGAATCGTATAGCTTTTTAGGCGGTTATGTGCAAGGTGGTTACTTTGTCGCTCCCCGCCTACAGCTTGCCGCACGCTACGATATCTTCAATCGTAACGGTACGGATGACGACGGTTTCCTGAATATGCCTGCTGTAGGTATGAATTACTTTTTCAGAGGATGCAACTTGAAATTGCAGGCAATGTATCAGTATGTAGCCCGTTGGGGACACGACACGCAGCTCGACCGTGATAATGATAATTTAGGTCTGGCCACTCACTCTGCCACGGTGATGCTTCAATATACATTCTAAATGAAGTCAGGAAAGGATTCGTCTATGAAAAAATACATTCTTTTCTTTTTTCTGCCCGTGCTTCTTATAGGTCTGCATGCATGCGATGAGGGGAGAATTTATGAGAATGCCGTAGTGGCCACGGGTGAAGGACGCACAGTGAAGATGACAGGCCGGATTAGTGGTGTGGATAAGTGGTCGGGCGACTATAGTGTGGTAGTGGCAGGATTTGATGATGAAAGCGATTATGCCATTGTTTCAAAGGTTGTTCCGGCATCCGAATCGGATAATGATGAAATCCAGTTGACAATGTCCGGCATAACGGATGAGGTGACAACTGTCGAGCTATGTGTAATCAATAAGTTGAGGAAGCGCATTGTCAGTTTGGTGGCAATGGAATGTACTGAAATCGCTGATACTATACTTATGGATGCAGGAACAGTTGATGCAAGTATGTACAATGCCATTCAACAAAAAATATTCAATGCCACTTGTACGGCTTGCCATGGTCTTAGCACCACTCCGGGTGGTGGCTTGAATCTGCTGGAAGGACATAGCCATGCTGATCTGGTCAACCGGGCTTCAACGACGGTGGACGGTAAAATGAGGGTTATGCCCGGTAATGCGTCAGAAAGTGTCTTGCATCTCATATTGGGTACGGACATCAGCTCGGATTGGCGTATAGACCATTCTCAGATGATAACCTCATCTGATATGCAGTCTTTGATTGGCAACTGGATTGACGATGGTGCACAGCAGTAATAATGATGGGCCTTACTGGTAATACCGGTACTTTTTTGAACAACAACGACTAATTGATATTTAATATGAAAAATAAACAACAACAAACTAATCAATTGGAGAATACCTTAACCGAAATCTTTAAATATGAGGTAGAAGCGGGTGTTTCAGAATATCATGTAATGATTCATGCCACCAGACCGGAAGCGACTTATGAAGAACAGCTGAATGCGGTGGTCGACACTTACTGCCAACTGCGTGAAAGTGAACTACAAGGTGCTGTTGCCATCTTTAAACGCTACTTTCTAAGTGACGCCGCCAATCAAGCAGATATGCTACTGGCGCTTTCGGCAGAATGTTCGGATTGTGCACTCTCCGTGGTAGAGCAGCCGCCGTTGAACGGTACAAAGATTGCACTGTGGGTCTATCTGCAGAAAGGTGTAGAAACACAGGTGCTTCATAACGGATTGTTCGAAGTGAGACATGGCGCCTACCGTCACCTTTGGGGAGGCGGCTCTTTCAATCGTGCTGCCAATTCGGAATACCAGACCCGTCTGCTGTTGAATGACTATGTGATGCAGCTGATGGAACAGGGCTGTAAGCTGGCTGATAATTGCATACGTACCTGGTTCTTTGTACAGAACGTGGATGTGAATTATGCCGGAGTGGTGAAGGCGCGTAATGAGGTGTTTGTTACCCAGGACTTGACGGAGAAGACTCATTATATTTCCAGTACCGGTATCGGTGGCCGTCATGCCGACCCCAAAGTGACGGTTCAGATGGATACTTATGCTGTAGATGGTTTGAAATCTGAACAAATTCACTACCTTTACGCACCGACACATCTGAATCCCACATACGAATACGGTGTGAGTTTCGAGCGAGGTACGTATGTGGATTATGGCGACCGTCGCCAGGTGTTTATTTCGGGTACTGCGAGCATCAATAATAAAGGTGAGGTGGTATGTCCCGGAGACATTCGCAAGCAGACGGAACGTATGTGGGAGAATGTGGAGGCTTTGTTGAAAGAGGCTGGCTGTACGTTTGATGATTTAGGACAGATGATTGTTTATCTGCGGGATGTTGCAGACTATACCGTGGTCAAAGGAATGTATGACGAGCGTTTTCCGGATACTCCGAGAGTGTTTGTATATGCTCCCGTATGTCGTCCGGGTTGGCTGATAGAGATGGAATGTATGGGAGTCAAGTCTTTAGAAAACAAGGAGTTTGCTCCATATTGATTTTTTACTTTTAATTGATAGCTCTTAATTGAAAAAGTTTCTCATAGCTGTTTATGGTTGTTTGCTGCTCTTACTTGCTGCAACTACGTTTGTAGAGCAGACATACAGTACGGATTTTGTAGAAAAGCATGTTTATCATACGATTTGGTTCTGTTGTTTGTGGGGAGCCCTTGCTGCGATGACTGTTGTTGTGCTTGTAAGACAGCGGTTGTGGCGGCGTCTCCCGACGTTGTTGTTGCATGGCTCCTTCCTCGTGATTTTGGCGGGAGCCATGACTACGTTTCTTTGTGGCCGAAAAGGATATGTGCATCTTACTGTCGGCAGTGAGGTGAACTGCTTTTTGGAACAAGACGGCAGGCAGGTTGTAGAGTTACCGTTCACCTTACGTCTGGACAGTTTCCGGATTGAGTACTATCCGGGTACGGATGCTCCTGCAGATTATATCAGCTATATTCACGGTGAGACGCCCGTCTCCATGAACCGTATTCTTTCACGGCAGGGGTTCCGCTTTTATCAGTCTTCCTTTGATGAGGATATGCAGGGGAGCTGGCTGACAGTGAATTATGACCCGTGGGGGATAGGGGTTACCTATAGTGGATACTTCTTGTTAGGTGTCTCCATGCTCTGGATGCTGGTCAGCCGGGGTGGAGAGTTCCGCAGGCTGCTGAGGCATCCGTTGTTGAAGAAGGGAGGAATGTTTGTTCTATTGTTGCTGTGTCTGGGAAGTGGGGTACATGCGCAGAAGAGAAGCCTTCCGGCACTGGCACGCAAGCAGGCGGATAGTCTCGCCCGTAAGCAGGTGATTTATAATGACCGTGTGGTTCCTTTCAATACCCTTGCGCGCGATTTTGTACTGAAACTGACGGGAAAACCGTCTTATGGAGGCATGACGCCGGAGCAGGTGATTGGTGGATGGCTTCTGCGTCCGGAAGTTTGGCAGAATGAGCCGATGATTTATATCAAAAACGAGGCACTCCGTCGCCTGCTTCATTTGGAGATACCCTATGCATGTCTGGCTGATTTGTTCGACGGTGAGAAGTATCGCTTGCAGAAGTTCTGGAAGGGGAAGCAAGACCATCATCAGAAAATGACTTCTCTGGAAAAGGCCATTGTAGAGGCGGATGAAAAGGTGGGACTGATTTTGATGCTCCAAAATGGTACATTGATTCGTCCTTTGCCGGAAGACGGGAGTGTGGAGCCTGTTTCCGATACTAAAATACAAGCCGAATTGCTGTATAACCGTATTCCTTTCAGCAAATTGCTGTTCATGTTCAACCTTACGGTGGGGATGCTGGCTTTCTTCCGTCTGCTGTATCGCGGCCTGCGCCGTTCGTCGGCATTGTCAGACTCTTCCGGTAGGATTGTAGCGCTCTCTTTCTCTTCGCGTTTGGCAGATACTTTTTTCCCGTTTTCTCTTTATGCGGCGTTTCTCTTTCAGCTCTTCGGGTATGGCCTGAGGTGGTACATCGGTGGGCGAATACCGTTGGGCAACGGATACGAAACGATGCAGTTCATGGCATTGTGTGCGCTGTTCCTGGCTTGTCTGTTTCGGCGGCGCTTCCCGTTTATGGTGCCTTTCGGTTTTTTGCTGTCCGGTTTTGCCTTACTGGTGTCCTATTTGGGACAGATGAATCCCCAAATCACTCCCTTGATACCCGTGCTCGTTTCTCCGTGGCTCAGTACGCATGTGTCGTTGATAATGATGTCTTATGCTTTGTTTGCCTTTATGATGCTGAACGGCATACTGGCATTGTGTCTTCGCCGTTCAGCTCGGATGTTGATGCTGCTCAGCCGATTGCTGCTTTATCCCGCCGTTTTCTTTTTGGGAGCCGGCATTTTTCTGGGTGCGGTTTGGGCCAATGCTTCTTGGGGGCGTTATTGGGCTTGGGACCCGAAGGAAGTATGGGCGCTGATTACCTTTATGGTTTATGGAGCGGCGTTCCATGCGCGCAGCCTGCGCATTTTCCGCAGTCCGTTATTCTTCCATATCTATATGGTTGCCGCCTTTCTGACAGTCCTGATGACCTATTTCGGGGTGAACTACATCCTTGGAGGAATGCACAGCTATGCCAATGCCTGATTTGTGGGTGGTTCTACCTATTTATGATGACTGACTTGTTTTATTATACCTAATTTAAGTGATTGCGTACTGTCTGCCGATGCCTTATCTTTGCAACATCAGATTTGAATGAATTAGTTAGTCATAATTACGTAACCACTTTTATGAAGATAAAAGGATCCCCGCTTCCCGATGTGATATCGTGAAGCGGGGATTTGTGTATGGCGTGACGGATACTGTGGGTAAGGTTGGATAAGGATACTTGTGGGGCATAAAGAGTCATAGGATGGGGAGGGATGACATAGGGGATGAGCTTTGTCTTCAGGCACAAGATAAACCTTAATCAATAGGCAGAGGGCTTTTCCCGTATGGAGGAGCATACTTTTGCAAGGGATTCATCCGGTTTTTCCCTATAGGCCGCAGCGGGTAGGGAAACGGTTGCCGGAAGAATCTTATAGAGAGTCCTTGATGTCGCTCAATTCTACCAGCTTGTTGACAATAGCGTAGATGGTGAGCCCTGCCGGAGAATGTATCTGCAGTTTGCGTGCAATGTTACGGCGATGGGTAATGACAGTATGGATGGAGAGGTAGAGTTTGTCGGCGATGGCTTTGTTGGTCATGCCCTTCACAACGCAGGTGATGATTTCCTTTTCGCGCTGGCTCAGGGTTTCTTGTTCGCTGTCTTTTTCTTCTTCCTCCTCGGTGTGTAGCAAGTGGTTGATTTTGGAGGCGATGACATCTACGTCATCGCACATGGCGAAGTTCTCGTCATATTCCTTCAATATGTTGTTGTCGATGACGGAGCATACCATAGCAATGTACTTGATACCGGATTTTCCGTGTTCTGCCTTGAAGGCGGGCAGGTCGAACCAGCCACCGAAAGTGGGGTTGATGATGATAATGTCTGCCGGATGCATGTGAATGTAGTTTTGCAGCGATTCCGGAGAAGAAACTTCAATAGGGTGTGCATTCAAGTTGGGAATACGCTTCAAAACAGCCGTCAGACCACTCCGGATGATGACCGAAGTTTCTGCAATGACAATCTTCAAAGAAGTATTATTGTTCATTTTTCAGTTTCCTTTCTATTTGCGCTACGGCGGGAACAAACATATAATCTTCTACCTGGCAGTGGGTGGCAAGGTCTTGTTCGCAGTTGAATATATCGAACAAGACCGCATTCAGGAGATTGTTGTTCTCCTTTTCCGGGTAGTATTTGATGATGATGTTCTTCAGCTCTTTCAGTTTGGTGTCTATCTGATTATGTTTGCTGGCAAAAGTGGCGATGTTGTATTCGTCCGATAGTCTGCCTTGGAGCAATTGCTCTACATAGGTGAATACGGCCTGGTTTTCATATTCCATGTGGCGGCGTACCTCCTTGGCATATTCATCGAAGAACTTCAGGATGAGGTAGGCTACATCGTTTGTACTGGAACAATCGATGGCTTCGATGAGTTTGCGGCGGATGGCCGGCAGGTTGAAGTCGAGGAAATACGTGTGGGCACGCTTCAGATAATCCATAAGGGCGGGAATGGAAAAGTCACTTTCATTGCCGCTGTAAGAGTATTGTTCTTCGCTGATAAAGTTGGCTACGGCGAGGAATGTGGGGCAATCTACGCCTTGCGCTTCGCAGACGTCCTTCACGCTCTTGTCTCCGAATCCTAATGACAGTCCGAAGCGGCTCATCACCATTAATAAGGAGTAATTGTCACAGATGAGGTCACTCATCTTGTCCGTGGAGCGGTACTTATGTTGCTCATTCATTGTATGTTATTGTTTTTAATTCTTTAATTCGTGCGCAAAGTAACGGCTTTTATCCGAGAACTGCAATCGCTATTAGTAGGTATTTTGCTTGTCGGGAGATGGTTGGAGAGTGGTGTTTGCCGGATAAACTAAAAGCTTTAGTTTTATTTAACGAGAGAAATTAGTTTTTGAACTAAATAATTTAGTTATTTGCAGAAAACAAAGAATGTTATGAAAGGATTGACTGCAAAAGAAGAAGAAATCATGGGCTTTTTCTGGGAAAAAGGACCCTTGTTTGTGAAGGAAATGCTGGCATTCTATGAAGAGCCGAAACCCCATTTCAATACTTTGTCCACCATTGTGAGGGGATTGGAGGATAAGGGATTCCTGAGCCATCATACATATGGTAACACCTATCAGTATTATGCGGTGGTCAGCGAGGAGGATTTTCGCAAGCGGACACTGAAGAACGTTATCAGTAAATATTTCAATAATTCCTACCTCAGCGCAGTGTCGTCTTTGGTGAAGGAAGAGGATATATCCTTGGAAGAATTGAAGCAGTTGATACAAGACGTGGAAAAGGGAAGGGACTGAGATTGTTGAGACTCTAATAACTCTGGCTTATGAAAAATATCGGATTGGTTTGTTTGCTGCTGGTAAGTATTTGCTGCGGATTGCAGGCAAAGAAAATCGTAGAGGTACCCTATTTCATGGCATGCAATACGCGTAGCATTGAAGTGGAGCAAGTGACGCTTGGAAAAGATACGACCTGGCTGGCGGTAAGGCTTTATGGTATGCAGGGCGATAAGGTCAGGATTGATTCGACAGCTGTGTTGCGGGCATCCGGAAAGGATTACGGATATTTGGGAAATACCGGTTTTGCCAGGGATGAGTGGACGCATATTCCCGCTTCCGGTGAAATGGCTGCTGTTTTGAAGTTTAGTCCGCTTCCGATGGATACTGAGAGCTTTGATTTCGTAGAGATGCCGGGTAGTGATGAAGGATGGATAATTTATGGTATACAGCTCAACGGAGAGAAACCTCGGGTGGATATTCCCGAACGTTTGCGGAATAAGAAACCGGATGAGGTTTTGCCATTGCCCGGACCGGAACTGAATGTGGGAAAGACTGTCATAAAGGGGCGGATATTGGGGTATAAACCAGAGTATGGAGTGACGTTACGCTACTATGACTCGCCTTGGTTCTTCATGTATTTCACCGGTAAGGACTTGAAGATAGCGGAGGATGGCACGTTCCGCTATGAGACGGAGGTGCTGTTGCCGAGCGGTGCTACGCTGTGGATATCCCGTTCGAAAATAGAATTGTTTCTCGTTCCGGGTGGAGAACTGGATGTCACAATCAATCTGCCTGAAATATTCTATTCGCAAAGCCGTCTTTTAAGCCGGAAAAGGGATGGTGTAACGGATAGCCGTGTTTGGTTTGAAGGAGACTATGCCGGTCTGAATACCGAGTTGCTGCGGTTCGGTGAAATGAAAAGCTTATCGGGAACTGATGATTTTTATGCAGATATTTGTGGGATGACTCCGCAGGCATATAAAAAGTATCTGTTCAGGCATTATGAAGATGTGCAAAAGAAACTTGTAAAAAACAAGGATATGAGCCAGGCTTGCCGTACTTATATCCGGGCAAATCTGGATATGAATCTGTTCAGCCTTATCTATAATTACAAGAGTAACCTTAGTTATGCCCCGATGTTTTCGGGCAGGAAGGGGGTGAAAAGGGCGGACATGACGGTGGACAGTACCTCATACTTCAAGGAAATACTGCAACTGGATATTCTGCATACCCCCGAACAGAAATATTACAATTATTATACGGACTTTGTGAAGACCGCTACCGGAAATTTCCGGGATAAGTTTGTGCAAGACCCTCTTTGGCCGGACATGCTTCTTGCCGGGCGTGCTTCCCGTAATCTGAGCAAGTACATGCCTTTGACTGAGGAAGAGCGTCGGACGGTGGACAGCATCGCTTCTCCCGACCTCAGGCAATTGTTCCTGATGAGAAACGGGAGGATTGAAGCCGAACTGAAATCAGAGTTGGAAGCTACTAAGGGAAAGACCGGATATAAGATTGTTGAGGTGGAAAAGGAGGTAGCGGCAGACAGTTTGTTGCAGGTCATTACTCGTCCTTATCGTGGCAAGATGGTACTGGTGGATATGTGGAACACCTGGTGTGGTCCTTGTATGCGGGCCATGAAAAGCCTGAAACCGTTGAAAGAGGAGCTGAAAGAGGTGGTTTATCTATATATTGTCGACGAAACATCTCCTGAAGGAAAATGGAAAGTAATGATACCGGATATACCCGGTATTCACTGTCGCATTAGCAATGAGCAAAGTACGGCATTGGCAAAGCTGTACGAATATCCGGGTATCCCGACCTATTTCGTCGTGAACCGTGAAGGAGATATTTCCTACAAAGCAACCGGATTTCCCGGAGTGGAGATGCTACGGAATGAACTGACCAAGTAACTGTAAATAGTAAATCGTAAATCCCTAAATAGTAAATAATACCATGGGTCTGTTTTTTGTTTATATACTCAAATCTTCTGTTTGCCTGGCGATATTCTATTTGTTTTATCGCTTGTTGCTGGCACGCGAGACGTTTCATCGTTTCAACCGTTTTTCATTGTTGGGCATTTTGCTGTTGTCCTGCCTATTGCCTTTGGTAGAGGTAAGTGTGAAGCAGGAGACGGAAGTGCACCAGACGATGCTGACATTGGAGCAGTTGCTGATGATGGCGGATGCAGTGAATGCCACTGAGGCCGGAGCAAGGACTGAAACGGCAACAGTCACCTGGATACAAGTGGCGCTGCTTGTCTATCTGGCAGGAATCGTTTTCTTTGCCTTCCGCAACGTATATTCGTTGGTACGGTTACTGATGTTGCTGAAATCGGGTAAAAAAGAGGATATCGGCAGCTACTTACCGGGCAGGAAAGAGCGCGTTACTTTGATTGTACACAACTGTGACATCGCTCCGTTCAGTTGGATGGGATATATTGTCATTTCACGGAAAGACTTGGAGGAGAACGGACGGGAAATCCTTATCCACGAGCTTGCCCATATCCATAACCGCCATTCCTGGGACTTGCTGGTGGCTGATGTCTGCATTTTCTTTCAGTGGTTCAATCCGGCATCATGGCTCCTGAAGCAGGAATTGCAGAATATCCATGAGTTTGAAGCGGATGAAACGGTGATAAAGGAGGGTGTGGATGCAAAACAGTATCAACTATTATTAATAAAAAAAGCTGTCGGCACAAGGCTCTACTCTATGGCCAACAGCTTTAATCACAGTAAACTTAAAAAACGTATCACTATGATGTTAAAAGAAAAATCAAGCCCGTGGGCACGTTTGAAGTATCTTTATGTACTTCCGGTAGCTGCCATTGCAGTGACAGCTTTTGCCCGTCCCGAAGTCTCCGATAAAGTGGAGAAGATTTCAAGCGTCAAAGTTAACGATTTGGCTGCAATTGTAGAAACAAAAGTGGCGGAAAGTGCAGGTGACACTACGAAGCCTGCCGATGTGAAGTATGTACCGGCGGAAGTCCGCAAGCGGTTGAAGGGAACTCTGGTCTTCGAGGTGGCAGAGGAGATGCCGGAATTTCCTGGAGGTGGAATGAGTGCTCTTATGAGTTATCTGAAAGACAATATGCGCTATCCGGCATCTGCCAAAGAGAAAGGTACGCAAGGGCGTGTGACTGTCCAATTTGTGGTGGATAAAGATGGAAGTATCAAGGAACCGAAACTTCTCCGTTCTGTAGATAAGGATATGGATGCTGAAGCGTTGCGTTTGATAAGTAATATGCCGAAGTGGAAACCAGGGAGACAGAAGGGGCAGCCGGTGGCGGTGAAATATACGGTTCCGGTGATGTTCAGTTTGGATGATGACAAACTTGAGAAAACTTCTTCTGCCAATGGTATTACAGTTGAAGGATATGCAGGTAATGGGAAAGAACCACTGTATATTGTGGATGGAAAAGAGGTGACGCCATCTGTCATGAGTGCATTGGATCCTAATAAGATAGAGCGTGTAACGGTTTTGAAAGATAAATCTGCCACGGAATTATATGGAGAAAAGGGAAAGAATGGTGTTCTTTTGATAACCTTGAAACAAGGAACTCCAGGTATAGTTATCCGTCGGGATAAAGAGGTGACAGAGAACGCTAAAGTACAGCATAACGGTAGTCTTGATTTAACGAAGACTATTTATATTGATGGAGAAAAGGTTGATTTGGGTACTAAAACTATCGATGATTTAATACCTGCGGAGAATATTGAGAGCATTGAGGTGAAGAAAGAGGCAGGTGGAAAAGGTGAGATTTACATTGCTACTAAAAAAACTAAAGCTGTAGAAAAGACTTCCGTTCAAGGTAATATGAAAGTGGAAGGCAAAGTGGTGGATGAGCAGGGCGAGCCTATTATTGGTGCGGCTGTTCTGATAGAAGGTACCACTACGGGAAGCGTTACCGATGTCAATGGTAATTTTGTCCTTTCTGTACCTTCTAAGGATGCTGTATTGGTTGCTTCGTATATAGGCATGGCTACCGGCAAAGTGAAGGCACGACCCAAGCTTACGATTACACTAAAAAATGAATAGTCTCTAACAACTATGATAAAGAAAATTCTCTCTTTGTTTCTAATTCTGATAGCTGTGGGGGCAGGGCTTTGCTCTGCCCAGACAGCCGGTAAGAAATATTATTTGGTGGACGGGCTTTTCTTCGAAGGCATGCCGCCTTGTGTGAGTTCGGACAATGTGGCAACCTTCATTACACATGAGGACGGCGTGGGACACGAGGTTACGGAACTCCGTTTGCGCAAAGGCTTTGCGCTGCCTGAGGATGTAAGAAAATACGCCACTCCTGCCGAAGAGGTCCTTGGTGCGGAAGCCTTCTTGATGAGTTACCGCGGAGGGATGGGGAAGAAATGGCCGATAAGCGGTGCCGTGCAGACTTTGAAGAAGGAAGAATGGATAGGGAAGGCTTTCCCGGATTTTAAAGTGAAAGATACGGAAGGGAAGGAGTGGAGCAATACCGATGTGACGGGACGTCCTATGGTCCTGAACTTCTGGTATACCGGCTGTGGTCCTTGTATCCGTGAAATGCCGGAGCTGAACAAATGGATGGAAGTCTATCCTGATGTAACCTATCTTGCTACGACTTTTGACAGTGCTGCACAAATAAAGAAAATTGTAGAGAGCCGTCCTTTTCTCTTTACCCAGATAGCCGATGACTTGTTTTTCTTCGAGACCTTTCATGTGAGCGGTATGCCGGTCACTATACTGGTGGATAAGAAAGGCATTATCCGCCATATAGAACAAGGTACTGGAACTGCGAAACTTCGGTATATGCAGGATAAGTTGCAGAAACTTGTCAGCGAATAATTCTTTCTTGATGAATAGGGGATAAGGATTTCAGAGGATTTCTTTTGCTCTTTCACAGATTATCATACCTTTGCGAATATAAATCTAAGGAAGGGGAAGGTTATGATAAAACATCTTTTTTTAATATTGGGACTGCTTGCGGCACTCACTGCTGAGCCGGTTCTGGCTTGTACATCTGCCGTCGTTTCTGGAAAGGTTACTCCTGACGGCCGTCCGTTGCTATGGAAAAACCGTGATACGGACTATCTGCGAAATCATGTTGCTTATATAAAAGGGGAGAAGTATAACTTCATTGCCGATGTGAATAGTGCTAACTTTCCTGCCTTGAAAGAGGCATGGATGGGTACAAACTCCGTTGGTTTTGCCTTGATGAACACCCAATCCTACAATCTGGTGGAAGTGAAAGATGGGGAAGAACGGGGGGCAGCCAACGGGAGGATTATCTACCGTGCTTTGGAGGTTTGTGCCACGGTGGAGGACTTCTGCCATTTTCTTGATACCATCACCAAGCCCAGCCTGATAGAAGCCAATTTTGGCGTGATTGATGCCAAAGGCGGTGCCGCCATGTTTGAGGTGGATTACTATAAATATACGATGTATGATGCCAATGATCCGAAGGATGCTCCTTACGGTTACATTGCCCGTACGAACTTTTCTTTTGCCGGTGAGGTGAACCGGGGAGCGGGTTATGTACGCTATATGGAGGCAGACCGGGTACTGATGAGAGCTTCTGCAATGGGGGGAATTACGCCACAGGGTATCTTCAATGATCTTTCACGTTCGTTTCGCAATGGCATGCTCGATATTGATTTGAGGAGCGGGAAGTTTAATCGCCCGCAAGGTTCCGGTTGGTTTGTCGACCAGGATTTTATTCCCCGTAACAGCACTTCTTGTTCCATTGTGGTGCAGGGCGTAAAACCGGGTGAGAAGGCGGAACTTACTACGATGTGGACAATGCTGGGATATCCTCCTACGGGCATTGCCGTGCCACTTTGGGTGAAGGATGCGGATAAATTTCTGCTTTCGATGGTATGTTGGGACAAGGCGTGTGCTGCCGCTCCGCTCAGTGATTGGTCACTCCGGCTTTCCAATAATGTCTTCTGTTACAATCAGGGGATGGGAACCAATCGTTATCTGAATTGGGAAAAACTGTACAATATGGAGAATAACGGCTATATGCAACAGCTTGTTCCGGTGGAGGCGGAGGTGTTTCGCCGTACATGCCCATTGTTGGACAGTTGGAGACAGCAAGGAAGCATTGATTCTCAAGAAATGCAGAAGCTTTATCAAGATGTGGAAGCACTTGTCCGAAAGGCTTATACGCCTTTGATGGAGCAATGACAGTATTCCAGTATTTCCCTTTCCTGCTCCGGGTGGAACCAGCGGATTTCCTCGTCCCGTTTGAACCAGGTCATTTGCTTACGGGAATAGATGCGTGAGTTCTGCTTTATCTTCTCAATGGCAAAGGGTAATGTCCATTCGCCGTCCAGGTACTTGAATATTTCTTTGTAGCCTACTGTATTCAGGGAATTTAGACTTTTATGCGGATAGACCATGCGCGCTTCTTCCACCAAACCCTCTTCCACCATTTGGTCCACCCGGCAGTTGATGCGTTCATAAAGCTCTTCCCGGTCACGCGTTAATCCTATTTTGATAATACGGAAGGGGCGTTCTTTCTTTTGTTGGGTGCGGAAGGAAGTGTAGGTCTTGCCCGTCATATAGCAGATTTCCAAAGCATGGACTACGCGTTTTGGGTTTTTCAAATCTACTATTTTGTAATATTCCGGGTCCAACAGCTTAAGTTCCGCACAAAGTCTTTCCAGACCTTCTGTTTCGTATTTGTGCAGCATGAGCTGGCGTGTATCGGCATCTACGGTCGGAATGTCGTCAATGCCTTTACAGACTGCATCTACATACATCATTGAGCCTCCGGTCAGCAGTATGGTGTTATGCTTTGTAAACAAGTCTTCCAGCAGCTTCATCACTTCCGCTTCGTATTGGGCGGCACTGTAATAGTCTGTCAGCTTTAGGGTACCGACGAAGTGATGCTGTACCCGTTGCAGCTGCTCCGGTGTAGGGGCAGCCGTGCCTATCTTTAAATCTGCATAGAGTTGTCTCGAATCGGCCGAGACGATACAAGTATGGAAATGTTCTGCCAATCGGAGGCTTAATTCTGTTTTGCCTACTCCGGTGGGGCCGATAAGTACGATTAGGGTGTGCATGCGGGTATAAAATTCAGGCGCGAACCATAACAATCCGCGCCTTTCTGAAGGGGAATAATGTCTGTTTAATATTTTTCTTCTTCGAAGGAGTTCCCGGCTTCGTCCAAACCGCCGAAACCCTCTTTGTCGAAATCTTCCATATCGAAGTCTTGGTCGCCGTAAAAGTTTTCGTCCAAATCCAGGGAACCGCCGGCAGCTGCCATTTCTTCAAAGTCAACGGTCTGCTTGGGAGCTTCACCCGCTTTCTTGGTGCATTTGGCGCCTTTCATTTCTTTTCCGGTAATGATTTCAGAAAGCTCGATGAAGAAGCAGCGTTCAGTCATATAATCGAATACATAGAGAAGTTTCTGCTTCTCGTCTTCAACCAGTTCGCTCAGCTGGGTCTCTTTCATCACCCAACTGTCCATTTCCGGATTGTCGTCCATTTCTTCCAGCGTAATTTCTTTCTCTTTTTCCCAGTCATCATCGCAAATGAAGAAAGAAGTCATCTGGTCGTTGGTGTAGCCTGCCGACTTTAGAATCGCTTCATGGAAGTCATAAAAGGTAGCTTCCGGGTCTATCTGTATTTCTCTGACAAAATCGTCCACCTCATCAGAGATGATTGTAAATCTGTAGATCATGATGATTTATAATTTATGATTTCTGACTTCTGATTTTGTGTAAATCATACGTTTTTCATTTTCCTGCGGGGATAATGCCGCGGGCTGATTCACGTATAAAGTTTACGATATAGCTTATTTCCGGTGTCATTTCCATTTCATCCTCGATTTTCTTCAAGGCATCCGTATTGTTCAGACCGCCTTGATAGATAATACGATAGGCATCATGGATTTTCTCGATGGTCTCGTTGGAGAAGCCACGGCGGCGTAACCCTACCACATTGATTCCCGCATAGCAGATAGGCTCGCGTCCGGCAATGATGTACGGCGGGATGTCCTTGCTGAAACGGCAGCCGCCCTGTATCATACCATAACCGCCCACATGGCAGAATTGGTGCATCAGTACATTGGCGCTGATGATGGAATAATCGTCGATGACAATTTCACCCGCCATTTTTGTAGAGTTGCCAATGATACAGCCGTTGCCTATCAGGGCATCGTGCGCCACGTGCACACTTTCCATTAGGAGATTGTTATTGCCGACGATGGTTCTGCCTTTGGCAGCTGTACCGCGGTTGACAGTTACGTTTTCACGTATGATATTGTTGTCTCCGATTTCAGCAGTGCTTTCCTCCCCTCTGAACTTTAAATCCTGGGGAATGGCACCGATAACGGCTCCCGGGAAAATGGTGTTTCCATTACCGATGCGTGCACCGTACAGAATGTTGGCGTTTGCCATAATCTTGTTGTTATCACCGATTACCACATTCTTGTCAATGAAAACAAAAGGAGCAATCTCTACGTTTTCCCCGATTTTAGCTTCGGGATGAATATACGCTAAGGGACTTATCATATTATTTACGATTTAGCTATTTACGATTTACGATTGAGAATACTTGCGATTTACTGTATATACGATTTTATCCGAATGTGATAATTCTCACGAGTAATTTGAATCGTAAATCGTAAATAGTCTAATCGTAAATTTTATTATTTGTTCTTAACTATTTGTGCCATAAACTCTGCTTCGCAGACCACCTTTTCGCCTACGAACACATAACCTTTCATGGTGGAGATGCCGCGGCGTATGGGGGCCATCAGCTCTACACGGAAGATGAGCGTGTCTCCCGGTACCACTTTCTGGCGGAATTTCACACCGTCAATCTTCATGAAGTAGGTGGAGTAACGTTCCGGTTCGTCCACTGAATTCAGTACAAGCAAACCTCCCGTCTGTGCCATTGCCTCTATCTGCAACACACCGGGCATTACGGGTTCCTGCGGGAAGTGTCCCTGAAAGAAAGGTTCGTTGGAAGTTACGTTCTTGACACCTACAATGTAGTTGGCACCTATTTCTATGACTTTGTCCACCAATTGCATCGGGTAACGGTGAGGCAGAAGTTCGCGGATGCGGTTTACATCCATAATCGGTTCGCGGTTGCAGTCGTAGGTAGGGGCTTGTATTTCGTGCAAACGGATTTCCTTGCGCATCTGGCGGGCGAACTTATTGTTGATAGTGTGTCCCGGGCGGGTAGCGATGATACGGCCCTTGATGGGCTTGCCTATCAAGGCCAGGTCACCGATGACATCAAGTAACTTGTGGCGGGCGCATTCATTGGGCCACACCAAAGGTTTGTGGTTGATATATCCCAATTGTTTGGCGTCCATATGAGGAACACCCATCACGTCGGCCAGCTTGTCATAGTTCTCCTGGGACATTTCGCGTTCGTAAATAACAATCGCATTGTCAAGGTCGCCGCCCTTGATAAGACCGGCTTGCAGCAACGGCTCAATTTCGCGTACAAACACGAAAGTACGGCTTGCGGCGATTTCATCCTTGAACTTCGTCATGTCCTCCAGCGTTGCAAACTGGTTGGGGAGGATGTTGGAATCGTATGATACCAATACATTCAAGCTGAAGTTCTCGTCCGGCAACACGATGATGGAAGAGCCGGTTGTTTCGTCACGGAATTCAATTTTGGACTTGATGATATAGAAATCTTTTACGGCATTTTGTTCTACAGTGCCTACGCGCTCTATTTCGTTGACATAATATTGGGCGCTTCCGTCCAGAATGGGAAATTCCGGTCCGTTTACCTGTATCAAGCAGTTATCGATACCCAATGCATAGAGGGCTGCCATACCATGCTCCACTGTGCTCACCTTTACTCCGTTTTTGGAGATTACAGTTCCACGGGTAGTTTCGGATACGTTGTCTGCAACGGCATCGAAGGTAGGCTGTCCTTCCAAGTCGATACGTTGGATTTTGTATCCATGGTTATCCGGAGCAGGATTGAAAGTAACGGTTAGGTCAAGTCCCGTATGAAGACCTTTTCCACTAAGCGAAAAGCTATCTTTTAGAGTCTTTTGTTTTAACATTGGTTACTTATTTAATAGTTGTTTAAGTTCATTCAATTCTTTGCGGAGCTGGCGCAGTTCCACTTGCATTTCCGGCAAACTTCTTTGTGCGATGGATGCCTTGAAATATTGTTTCAGCTCCATAGGAGGGGTACCGATAAGCTGGCTACCGTCCTTTATGCTACTGGGAACACCAGACTGTGCGCCAAGGTTCACTTTGTTGCCAATATGAATATGACCTGCAATGCCTACCTGCCCGCCGAACATGCACCATTCTCCTATCTTGGTAGAACCTGCTACACCTACTTGCGCCGCCATTACGGTGTGGGAGCCTATTTCATCATTGTGTGCCACCTGAATCAAATTATCCAGTTTCACACCGCTATGTACGATGGTGGCTCCCATAGTAGCACGGTCCACACACGTGTTGGCACCGATTTCCACATGGTCTTCCAGGATAGTGATACCTATTTGCGGTATTTTTTCATAGCCCTCGGAAGTGGGGGCGAAGCCGAAACCGTCTGCACCGATAACGCAACCGGAGTGCAGGATGCAGTGGTTTCCTACCCGGCAATCGTGGTAGATGGTGGAGTTAGCGTAAATAATACAGTCATTGCCCACTTTGGCACCGCTGCCAATCGTGACGTGCGGATGAATGACCGTATTGTCTCCCACCTCTGCGTATTCGCCAATGCAGGCAAAAGGCGCAATGTAAACATCCTTGCCAATTTTAGCTGTCTCGGCAACAAAGGCCAGAGAGTCAATTCCCACCCGCTTTGGCTTGCTTTGCTCATAAAGATTTAGCAATTTAGCAAGACTTTCATACGCATTGTCCACTTTAATCAGGGTGGCTTTCACTTCTTGTTCCGGAACAAAGTCCTTGTTTACCAGAACAATGCTTGATTGGGTTTCGTATATGTAGGGGGTATATTTGGGGTTGGATAGAAAGGAGATGGCTCCCGGTATTCCCTCTTCGATTTTCGCAAAGGTGTGAACGGTAGCATTCTCGTCTCCAACAATTTCTCCTTGGATAAATGTTGCAATTTGTTTAGCAGAGAACTCCATGTCTTATTCTTGTTAGATGGTTTCAAAACGCAAATAACGGACTTTTTTTTTATATTTCCTTGTCCTGAGGTGAATATTTTATACTTATCTATGCAAACGTTGGTAGCATAAGTAGTACTTTTTTACTTTCTTGGACAGAAGAGAGATATTGAGCATATCCGATGCTTCGGCAATATTCTTGATGCTGCCGTCGTTGTAGAGGATGTCAATACTGTCATCTGCCTCGTCGTACATATTCTTCTCGATGCTGGGGGTAGAGATGAAATATCTCGCTTCGGAGAGAGGGATGTTCAGTTGTTCACTGATTTGCAAAGTTAGTTCTTTTTTCCGTTCCTCACTAATAGGTTCGGTAGAAATCTCGACTTTGAAGATGTTTCGGTTAATCATGCCGGCGCTCAAGGTGGACAAAACCTTGTCCGAATGGCGGCTCCATACCTTGAGGGCAGTCCAGATGTCATTATCGTCCAACTGAATGAAATTCTCCAAACATTCGGGATTGTTGTAGAATGCCTCCCGGCTGATGTCGTTGTATAGAAAGAATTTCAAGGCGGGTGAGGCAAAGAGGTCTATGCCGCGGCTTGCCAGTTCCTTGGCGCGGAGCAGGGTGCTAATCAGCATTTTCTCGTAGGCAACGGAGGTTTTGTGCAGATAGACTTGCCAGTACATCAGGCGGCGGGCGGTGAGGAAGTTCTCAATAGAATAGATGCCTTTGGACTCTACTACCAGGTGGTCATCCTTTACATCCAGCATCTTGATAATGCGGGCGGAGCCAATGTTGCCTTCGGTCACTCCGGTATAGAAGCTGTCGCGGCGCAGGTAGTCCAGGCGGTCCATATCCAGTTGCCCGCTTACCAGTTGGTGCAGGAAGCGCTTGGGGTATTCATCCTTGAAAATTTGAATGGCGAGTGTCAACTGTCCGTTCATTTCCTTGTTGATACGTTCCATCAGCATCAAGGAGATGTCTTCGTGGGAGACGCCCTGCACGATGGTATTTTCCAGTACGTGGGAGAAGGGGCCGTGGCCGATGTCGTGCATCAGGATAGCGGCTTCCACAGCTTCGGCTTCGCTGTCGAAGATAAAGTTTCCTTTGGTGGCAAGTTGCTGGATGGCCTCACTCATCAGGTAGAAGGCTCCCAAAGAGTGTTGGAACCGTGTATGCTGCGCACCGGGATATACGACAGAGGACAACCCCAGTTGCTTGATACGGTTTAGACGTTGCAAAAGAGGATGTCGTACAACATCGTACAACAACCCCTTTGGTATGTTGATGAACCCGAAGACAGGGTCGTTGATAATCTTTCTTTCGAACATTAAGCGTTAGTCGTTAATCACTTTTTTCAACTCTTCCGCCATCTGTGCCTGCACTTCTTGGGCTGCTTTTCGGCTGGCGGCGGCGAAGTTCTCTGTCTTGTCCACGTAGATGATGCCACGGCTGGAGTTGACAATCAGGCCGCAAGTCTTGTTCATGCCATACTTGCAGACTTCTTCCAGGGAGCCGCCTTGTGCGCCTACGCCGGGAACCAATAGGAAGTGTTCGGGAACAATCTTGCGGATATCTTCGAAGGCGCGGCCTTGTGTGGCGCCTACTACGTACATCATCTGTTCGTCACTGGCCCACTCCTGGGATTTGCGGAGCACTTTTTCGAAGAGGCGTTCGCCGTTGGTGTCTTCCGTCAGCTGGAAGTCGTGCGAGCCTTTGTTGCTGGTCAACGCAAGCAGGATTACCCATTTGCCTTCGTACGTAAGGAACGGGGTCACACTGTCTTCGCCCATGTAGGGAGCTACGGTTACGGAATCTATATCCAGCTCTTCGAAGAAGGTACGGGCATACATGGCAGAGGTGTTCCCGATGTCACCGCGTTTGGCGTCGGCGATGATGAATTGGTCGGGATAGTTCTGCTTGATGTAGTTTACGGTTTTCTCGAAAGCTATCCAGCCTTTCACGCCCATGCTCTCATAAAATGCCAGATTGGGCTTGTAGGCGATGCAGAGGTCGGCAGTTGCGTCGATGATGGCTTTGTTGAAAGCGAATATAGGGTCTTCCTCTTTCAGAAGATGTTCGGGTATTTTCTTGATGTCGGTGTCAAGACCTACGCAAAGGAATGACTTCTTGCGCTTGATGTTCTCGAATAATTGCTGTTTGTTCATATTATTTTTTAGTTACGGGTTACTTATCACTGCCTTACAGTTCGCTCTCTTTCAGTCTTTCTGCATTTTCCGCCACAATCAGGTGGTCGATGCAGTCTTGGATGTCTCCGTCCATGAAGGCGGCGAGATTGTAGATGGTGTAGTTGATGCGGTGGTCCGTGATGCGTCCTTGCGGATAGTTGTAGGTGCGTATCTTGGCGGAGCGGTCGCCAGTGCTGACCATCGTCTTACGCTTGGAGGCGATGTCGTCGATGTACTTCTGGTGTTCCTTATCGTAGATGAAGGTACGCAAGCGCGAGAGGGCGCGTTCCTTGTTCTTGGGCTGGTCGCGCGTCTCGGTACATTCGATGAGGATTTCTTCGACTATGCCTGTGTTGGGATTCTTCCAGTTGTAGCGCAGGCGCACGCCGGATTCCACCTTGTTCACGTTCTGACCGCCGGCACCACCGCTTCGGAAGGTGTCCCACTTGATTTCACCTTCGTTGATAACTACGTCGAACTCTTCGGCTTCGGGAAGCACGGCTACGCTGGCGGCTGAGGTGTGTACCCGTCCTTGCGTTTCTGTGGCCGGTACGCGCTGCACGCGGTGCACGCCCGATTCATATTTCAGTGTGCCGTATACATTGTCGCCCGTCACGGAGCAGACAATTTCCTTGAAACCGCCGGCTGCACCTTCGTTGGCGCTGGATATCTCCATTTTCCATCCCTTGGATTCGCAATACTTGGTGTACATGCGGAAGAGGTCGCCGGCAAAGATTGCCGCTTCGTCACCACCCGTGCCGCCACGAATTTCGAGGATGGCATTACGGCCATCCTGCGGGTCGGTGGGGACGAGCAGCAGCTTTATCTGCTCTTCCAGTTCCGGTTGGCGGGCTTGGCAGGCATCCAGCTCTTCGCGTGCCATTTCCCGCATCTCCTGGTCTGTTTCGTTGGCGATAATTTCTTTGGCTTCTTCTATGCCGCCCAGTACTTGCATGTACTCTTTGCGGGCATTCATCAGGTCGCCCAGTTCTTTATATTCTTTGGTGAGCTTGACGTAACGCTTCTGGTCCGCAATCACTGCCGGGTCTGTAATCAAGGTCGACACTTCTTCGAAGCGGGCGACAAGCCCTTCCAGCTTTTCGAGTATGGTATTGTTGTCTGCCATATATTTAATACTTGAACTCTCCGAATTCGCTCTTGATAATCAGTTCTTTCTTGTCGCTTTCTTCCACGCGGCCTACAATCTGTGCATCGATGTTGAAACTCTTCGAAATAGCAATCACCTCTTCTGCATGTTCGGGAGAGAGGTACACTTCCAGGCGATGCCCCATATTGAACACCTTGTACATTTCGCTCCAGTCCGTATCGCTCTGCTCCTTGATGGTCTTGAACAACGGTGGAACGGGGAAGAGATTGTCTTTGATGACACGGCAGTTGTCTCCCACAAAGTGCAGTACCTTGGTTTGTGCGCCGCCCGAGCAGTGTACCATACCGTGGATTTGGGGACGGAGCGCATCGAGCAGCTTCTTAACTACCGGTGCGTAGGTGCGGGTGGGGGAAAGTACCAGCTTTCCTGCATCCAGCGGACTGTCTTCGACACTGTCTGTCAGTTTTAGCTTGCCACTGTATACCAGCTCTTCGGGTACAGCCTTGTCATAGCTTTCAGGGTATTTCTCTGCCAGGTATTTGGAGAATACATCGTGGCGTGCGCTGGTCAGTCCGTTACTGCCCATACCGCCATTGTATTCTTTCTCATAAGTAGCCTTTCCGTAAGATGCCAGACCTACAATCACATCGCCCGGACGGATATTGGCATTGTCTATAACATCTGAGCGCTTCATGCGGCAGGTCACTGTCGAGTCTACGATAATGGTACGTACAAGGTCGCCCACGTCGGCTGTTTCGCCACCGGTGGCATAAACGCCTACTCCCATTTCGCGGAGTTCGGCAAGCAGTTCATCCGTACCGTTGATGATGGCTGAGATTACTTCGCCGGGGATGAGCAGTTTATTACGTCCGATGGTAGAGGATACCAGAATGTTGTCTACCGCACCCACACAAAGCAGGTCGTCGATGTTCATAATCAGTGCATCTTGTGCAATGCCTTTCCACACACCCAGGTCGCCGGTTTCCTTCCAGTACATATAGGCAAGACTGGACTTGGTGCCTGCTCCATCGGCATGCATAATGTTGCAATACTCCGGGTCACCGCCCAAAATGTCGGGGATAATTTTGCAGAAAGCCTGCGGGAAAATACCTTTGTCGATATTCTTGATGGCGTTGTGCACATCTTCCTTTGATGCGCTGACGCCTCGCATCATGTATCGTTGATTACTCATGAGATAATAGGTTTGTTCAATTGAATGTGCAAAGATACATCTAATCTTCTACAACACAAAGCGAGGCACAAAGTTTCTCGCCTTTGTGCCTCGCTATAGAGTTGTGTATTTATCAGAATTGTACCTGGGGAGCTTGTTCCGCTCCTTCTGCCGCTTCGAAATAAGCTCGTTTCTCAAAACCGAAGAGACCGGCAAGGATATTCTTGGGGAAACGGCGAATGGCTGTATTGAAGTTCTTGGCTGCATTGTTGAAGTTGGTACGTGCTACGTTGATACGGTTTTCCGTACCTTCCAGCTGTGCCTGCAGTTCCAGGAAATTCTGATTTGCTTTCAAGTCCGGATAGTTTTCTGTGATGGCAAGCAATTTACCGAGGGCGGAAGTCACCGCACCTTGTGCTTTCTGATATTCAGCCAGCTTTTCCGGAGTAAGGTCTGCAGCATCCACTTTGATTTGAGTGGCTTTGCTGCGGGCTTCTACTACACCTTCCAGTGTTTCCTTCTCGTGCGTGGCATATCCTTTCACGGTATTCACCAAGTTCGGAATCAGGTCGGCACGGCGTTGGTATTGGGTTTCTACGTTCGACCATTGTCCGCTGACATTTTCGTCCATGGTTACGAGTCCGTTATAGCCAGTTACCCCCCAAATGGCGAGAAGAGCTATAACAACGATAATGATAATGGTTGATTTCTTCATACTTTTCATTTTTAGGCCTCACCTCCGATTCCTCTCCGATAGAGAGAGGGGAGGAGGGGAAGGCAGTTATTAATCATTTAATTATATTCTATGTAAACGTTTTATTTTCTTCCAGTATCCTCGAAGGTGTGTCAAAACGGTTGATGGCACACAGATGACACATCCTCGGCGTTAGAACCGGGAACCGGCTCCACCGCCACCTCCCATACCGCCTCCGAAGCTACCACCGCTGAAGCCTCCTCCGCCACTTCCGCCGAAGAGACCTCCACCACCGAAGATGACCGGACCACCTCCGCCTCCTCCCCGGTAATTTTCATCGTATGACTGCTGGCGGCGCACTACTTTATGTCCGCAATTGCGGCAGGTGTAGGTCACATCTTCCGTTTTCACTCCATTGCGGCGTGAGATGAGTATGCTGCTGCTACGTTGCAATTTATGTTGTCCGCAGTTGGGGCATTTGTTGGCAGCGCGTTGGGCAAGGATGCCTATAATAGATGCCACTGCGAGGAAACCGATAAGCCCCAGTAGGATACCTCCTACGGAGAGATCATCCTCCTCTTCCGTGTCATTCACCATAGTGCCGTCAAGACGTGAACAGACTGCCTTTACACCCGCTACCATTCCAGCATCCCAATTACCGTCTTTCAGATAGGGAATCATGTTTTTGGTCTGTATACGTTTGCAGATGGCATCAGGAAGGTCCCCTTCTAAACCGTATCCCGTATAAAACTGGATGCAGCGTTGGTCGGTTACCAGCAGAATGACCAAACCGTTGTTTTTTTCTTTTTTCCCTACTCCCCATTCATTGAGCAGCTGATGTGAGAAATCAAAACAGTCTTCTTGTCCGATGGAGGGAACAACGGCAACTACCGTTTCAATACCAGTCTGCTGCTCCAATGCATAGAGCATACGGTCTATATTGTCACATGCCTCCGTTGATAGGATTCCGGCTGGGTTGCACACATAGCGTGTCTTGTCCTGAAGGTGTACTTTAGGAATATTCTTAGTGGTGTAGACTTCTTGTGCCTGCAAGGATAAGAGCAGGCATAAGAAGGATGCTATAGAAATAAATCGTCTCATACTACCAATATTTGCTGCGGCGAAGATAGGAAAAATCACGTCAATGTATGTATTTCCCTACGAATTTCTTTACATGCTCGGTGTATTCCTGCGGATAATCCTTGTAAGACATGGCATGTGTGGCACCGGGTACAATCCATAATTCTTTGGGTTCGGGCTTGGCTTCATAGAGGGGATAAACCATCCACGTCGGTACAAAGGTGTCGGCATCACCGTGGATGAAGAGCATCGGCAAAGTACATTTCTTTACTTGCTCCAGGGCAGAAGCTTCGCGGAAGTCCCACCCGTACTCCTGCCGGCAAAGCCAGCTTGCAGTATGCAGTAGGGGGAAAGCGGGCAGTCCGAACTGTTCTTTCAACTCCCCGCGAAACTCATCCCATACGCTTGTGTAACCGCAGTCTTCCACAAAACACTTGATGAATGGCTGTTGGTATTGTCCGTGTTCCACTTCGCCGGATACCATCATGGTGGTGGCGGCTCCCATGGAGATGCCGTGTACTACCATCTTTGTACTGCGGGACGCTATGCTGTCCGCATGGTTGCGTCCGAAAAGCTCATCGGCGGTCTCGGTCCATTGCAACACGTCGAGCCGGTCTTTCCAGCCCATCTGTACATGGTTCCCTTCGCTCATCCCGTGTCCGTAAAGGTCGGGCAGCAGGATGTTGAACCCCATCTCCTTGCTGTACAGATAGCCTATCATCAGCATGCGCACGGCATTATCCGTATATCCGTGTACGATGACTGCTGTTTTGAGGGTGGGGTGGGCGGCGGCAACGTAGAGTGCATGCAGCGTCTCTCCGCGGTCGTTCTCGATGTAGAAGTCCTTCAGTGCTCCTGCGGTCATCAGGCTATCCACCCAGGGGTGCAGTTCGGGATAGCGCTCGTACATGAAATCGTAGGATGCGGCTATGTTGCGGCTGCGTGAAACGAGGTCGTCCGGTTTCAGGGAATAGCCCAGCATATAGTACCCTCCGCACAACAGTACGGTGCAGAGGGCAGCCAGACCGAGAATCGAATATTTTATGGCTTTCTTCATTATTTATTCCAAATTTCCCATGCAGCAAAGGCCTGCAGCAGCAACATCTCCAGTCCGTTCTTGGTGACGGCTCCTTGTGCCTGGCCTTTCTTCATGAAGAGGGTTTCGTTTGGATTATATAACAAATCGTAGAGCAAATGGTTGGGAGTCAGTAGCTCGTAAGGAATGTTGGGGCAGAAGTCCACTTTGGGATACATGCCTACTGGGGTACAGTTGACAATCACTGTGTACTCTTGCATGATTTCCGGTGTCAGTTCCTCATAAGTGAGGTATTTATCCTCTTTCTTGGCGCGTGATACGAAGGTACTTTTTATACCCAGGTTCTCCAGCCCGCGATATACGGCTTTCGATGCGCCGCCGGTGCCCAGAATCAAGGCTTTTTTGTGATGTGGTTGCAAAAGTGGTTCTATGGATTGTGTAAATCCTATGATGTCGGAGTTGTAGCCAACCAGTTTCACTTTGCCTTTGGAAAGGCGGATAATCTTAATGACATTGACGGCGCCTATCTTGGCTGTGTCTTTGTCCAGTTCGTCCAGGTAGGGGATGACTTGCTCCTTGTAAGGGATAGTCACATTCAGTCCACAGAGGTTGGGATTTTCCTCGATAACTTCCATGAAATCCTCGATACGTGGAATTTCGAAATTTACATATTCTGCATCAATATTTTCTGCCTTGAATTTCTCATTGAAATATCCGATAGAAAAGGAATGTTTCAACGGGTAACCTATTAAACCGTATTTCTGCATAATATTTTAGTTATTGATTGAACTATATTCGTTTGTTTATGGAGTACATTATTGGTCGGAAGTAGTTGAGGAGGTGATTACCGGTTCTTTGATGATAACAAAACCTCCGAATTGCAATCCGTTGTCTTTTCCGTTCAAACAGAACTTTCTGTCGAATACGGGTTTATTTTTTGATTTCCAGATCAGTTTGCTAGAGAAGGTGATGACGTCTTGAGTACCATCGTTCCAGTCTATTATCACTTTTTCGTTATCGAATGTATCGTCGCCATTGAATTCTCCAAAAGTGAGAAAGTATTTGCCAGTTTCAAATTTCATTGTTTGCAGACCGTTGAAGTGTGCAAGGTAAGCTTTGGTTTGGCTTATTGGAACGTCCTTTTCATATATTTTTCCATTATAGATTGCCTTGATTCCTTGCTTGGCAATGTTGCCGGGAGTTTCAGGATTCAACAAATCATTACCTTGAGCATCTTGTACTGCGATATGCAGTTCGATAGGAGCAAAATCCCATATCATATCATCACTTCCCGAATCATCGCAAGCTGTGAAACCGGCAACGCAAAGGAGGGAAATAAATAATAAATAGAGGGTGTGTGTAGCTTTCATAAGGTCTCTTTTTTATATAAGTTTCTTCTTTTTATTTAGTTGCCACATAAAGTGTACATATCCCGAAAGTCAGCCGCTTGAAGTGCACTTCGCTGAAGCCTGCCTTGCGGATTACCTCCTGCATCACTTCTCCCTGCGGGAAGGCGCGAATACTTTCCGGTAGATAGGTGTAGGCGCTGTTGTCTTTCGAAATACATTTACCGAGCAGGGGGATGACAACTTTGGAGTAGATGGTGAACAACTGTTTCATCGGGAAGCGGTCTGGTGTGGAGAGCTCCAGTATGACGAGATGTCCGCCGGTCTTTAGTACGCGGCACATCTCGGACAGTCCCTTGTCCAGCCCTTCGAAGTTGCGGATGCCGAACGCTACGGTCACGGCGTCGAAGCTTTCGTCGGCAAACGAGAGGGAGGTGCAGTCCTCCCGGACAAATGAAATCTTGTTCGAGAGGTGCGCCTGCTTTACTTTTTCACGTCCCACGTTCATCATGCCTTCCGAGATGTCGGTGCCAATCAGGCTATCGGGTTGCAGTTCGCGGCATGCAAGGATGGCGAAATCGCCGGTGCCGGTAGCTACGTCCATAATATGCCGGGGGCGGAAAGGACGTAGGTACTTGATTGCTTTCCTACGCCAGCTGCGGTCGATGCCCATGGATAGGGTGTGATTCAGCTTGTCGTAGGCAGGAGCGATGTTGTCGAACATTTCTTCCACTTGTTCGCTCTTCTTGCCGTCATTACCGTAGGGCTTGATGTGTTCTTGGGGATAGTCCATTTACTTTAAATATTCGGTTACATTCTTTTCAATGCGTTCGGCAATGTTGCTGGTATCTTCCTTTACAAACTTCTCGCCGGTGATGTGTTCGTACAGTTCGATGTAGCGTTCGCTGATTGAAGTAACGATTTCGTCGGTCATTTCCGGTACCTGCTGTCCTTCCTTGCCTTGGAAACCGTTGTCCATCAGCCATTCGCGTACAAATTCCTTGGAAAGTTGTTTCTGCGGTTCGCCTTTGGCAAAACGTTCTTCGTAGCCTTCGGAGTAGAAATAACGGCTGGAGTCCGGGGTATGGATTTCGTCCATCAGATAAATCTTGCCGTCGTGCTTGCCGAATTCGTATTTGGTGTCTACCAGAATCAATCCGCGTTCCGCTGCAATCTCTGTACCGCGTTTGAAGAGAGCCATTGTGTATTTTTCCAATACGGCATATTCTTCGGGCGTGGCAAGTCCTTGTGCCAGGATTTCTTCTTTGGAGATGTCGGCATCGTGTTCGCCGATTTCGGCTTTGGTAGTCGGGGTGATGATGGGTTCGGGGAACTTCTGGTTCTCCTTCATTCCTTCGGGCAGCTTCACACCGCAGATTTCACGGACACCGCTTTTGTAAGCGCGCCATGCACTGCCGCAGAGGTAACCGCGTACAATCATTTCTACGGGGAATCCTTCACACATCACGCCTACCGTCACCATCGGGTCGGGAGTAGCCATTTTCCAGTTGGGGCAGATGTCGGTGGTGGCATCCAGGAACTTGGCTGCAATCTGGTTCAGCATTTGTCCCTTGAAAGGAATGCCTTTAGGCAATACTACGTCGAAGGCTGAGATGCGGTCGGTAGCTACCATGACCAACTTTTCACCATTGATGTTGTACACATCACGAACTTTTCCGTGGTACACGCTTTTCTGTCCGGGAAAGTTAAATTCAGTTGCTGTTAATGCTTTCATCTTTGTAATATTTACGATTTGAGAATTTACTGTTTCTGTTCAATCTTGCTATCAGCTTGTTCGGCTTTGCGTCGTTCACGCTCCGCTTTCGCTTCCTTGTCGAACTTCTCGTAGGCCTCCACAATCTGAGTTACCAACTTGTGGCGTACGATGTCTTTCTTGTTCAGCTCCACAAAACTGATGCCTTTTACGCCTTTCAGAATCTTCAGTGCCTGCACCAGACCGGAAGTCTGGGAAGAAGGCAAGTCAATCTGCGTCATGTCCCCCGTGACAATCATCTTGGTGTTCATGCCCATGCGGGTGAGGAACATCTTGATTTGCTGGGTGGTCGTGTTCTGCGCTTCATCCAGAATGACAACGGCATCGTTCAGTGTACGTCCGCGCATAAAGGCGAGAGGGGCAATCTGGATGATGTTCAGCTCCATATACTCTTTCAGCTTGGCGGCAGGTATCATGTCCTGCAGGGCGTCATAGAGTGGTTGCAGATACGGGTCTATCTTGTCCTTCATGTCGCCGGGCAGGAAACCGAGCTTTTCTCCGGCTTCTACGGCAGGGCGGCTGAGGATGATTTTCTTTATCTCCTTATTCTTTAGTGCCCGCACGGCAAGCGCGATGGCTGTATAGGTCTTTCCTGAACCGGCGGGACCGATGGCAAACAGCATGTCATTCTTGGCAAATGCCTCTACCAACTTCAGCTGGTTCTCGCTGCGCGGGATAATCGGCTTTCCGGTTACGCTGAATACAATGACATTGCCCGATTTTTCCGCTTGCGGGGCATTGCCTTTGATGATGTCTATAATGACCTCTTCTTTCAAAGAGTTGTATTCGGCACAGTATTTCTCCAGCTTGGTGATGTTCTCCTCGAATGCACACATTTCCTCCTCATCACCCAATACTTTGATGACATTGCCGCGGGCAACGATGCGAAGCTTGGGATACAAGGCCTTTATCAGCTGCATGTTGGCGTTGTTTACGCCATAAAATATTACCGGGTCAATATCTTCAAGAACAATCAGTTTTTCTATCATTGATATGTTTTAAAGTTCAATTCGTTCTTTTAGTGAAACGTTCTGCAAATGTAGTGAAACGTTTGGATACTTAAACAGTTCCATTGGGTATTTTTTTTGCAGTGGCTTCGGGTAGATTGTCGGTAATTGTTGCACGACGATGCCGTTTCCTTTTTTTGAGCATCCGATACGTTGTCGGTTCAGCGTCTGTTCCTTCATGTTGAAGATAATATTGGGGTCGAAGTGCTGCCCGTTGACGCGTGTCTCGAAGTGCAGATGCTCAGTAGAGGCGCGTCCGGTGCGTCCGGTCAGTGCGATGGGCTGTCCGGCTTTGACTGTGTCGCCACAATGTACAAGGTTTTTGAAGTTGTGGCTGTATATCGTTTCCAGTCCGAAGTCATGGCGTACGACGACGACATTGCCGTAGGCGCTATAAGGCTTGGACATCCGTACTACGCCGTTGAAGGCACTCCGTATGGTGTCTTTGGCGCAGGTCTTGATGTCTATGCCACTGTGGCGTCCCCGCCCCCGTCCGTAAGGGGAGATGACTTTTCCTCCAGGCAGGGGAAAGGAGTATTCCGTGTCCGGAATGTCCTCCAAAGGTAGCTCTATCAGTTCTCCTTGCGAAAACAGTCCCGGAGTGGCAACGCGGATATGGTTGGTTTCCATGGTGGAAAAGACCGTTTTCTTCCCTTGTGCCGTGGCACCAAGGGCTATAAGCAGGAGAGGGACAAGAATACGGATTCTCATTTATTCAAAATATTGTATAGTCCCACTGGTAGAGGAAGCATATTTCTCCAACAGTTCCAATATCATTTCGGCTGCTTCTTTCAGACCTTCCTGCCCGTTGTAGCCGTTGACAATGGCAAGGATATGGCGGGTTTCAAGTTTCATCTTGGTGCGTTCGTGGTCGCTGGTCGGGGTACCGATACCGCCTATACGGTCGCGGTAGACGGGCAGCCCTTCTATGTTCAGCATGCCGCGGCCTATACCCTCGAACGATTCCTCGGCACGTCCTATGCCCAGCTCAAGGTCGCTTCCTTGTATCTCGTCGGCATCAAATCCGCCGATAGAGTGGCCCGTACGTAGGGAGACAAGGTTGATAAGGTCTACCAACGTATCTATCTGATAGAGTTCCAATCCGCGCAGCAGTCGCCGTCTCAGTGCTTCGGCCGAGGGACGGTAGCGGCTGGGATCCTTGCCGCAACGTTTGTAGGCTTCGCGGGTGGCGGCAATGACGGGTTGGTACTTGATGCTGTCCGTGGTTTCACGGGCTCTTAGCTCTTGGGTGAAAGTTGCGATTTCCTGCCACAACCCTTCGCAATATGGGGTATTTGTCACTTCGGCAAATACGGCTGCACCGCGGAATTCGGGGCAATTCTGCTTGATTTCTTTAGAAAGTGCGATATGATACATTAATGCAATCCGTTTGAATGGGTTAACATGATTCCCGACAATATCCTTCCGGATTTGATACCCATCCGGCGTGCCGAGAAGAACTCTTCATATTGGGTAAAAGTACATATATTGGCTGTCTCCACTTGTGCGGAAGGTACTCCGAAGTCCAGCAGTTGCAGTCGGTTGGCAGCCCATAGGTCGATATGGTATTTGTGGGTGGCGGGTTTCCATTCGGAGATGTAATCCATCTGGAAACCGTTCTTGCGGAATGCTTCATAGACTTCGTCGCCTACCTCGAAGGCGGAAAGGGAGATGCCGGGGCCGATGCAGGCTATCACTTCTTTGCCCTCTGTACCATAGCGGGCACGCATCTTGTCGAGTGTGTGGCCGAGGATGTAATTCACAGTGCCGCGCCATCCGGCATGAACAGCGGCTATCACGGCATTCTTCCGGTCGTAGAGCAGGATGGGAATGCAGTCTGCCGTAGAGATACAGATGCAGTAGCCCGGTTCACGGGTTATCAGTGCATCAATGCCCTGCAACATGGAGTGGCGTTCTTCTGCTGTTGCTTGCAGGTAAGTTCCGTCAATGACAAGTGCCTTTGTCCCGTGGGTCTGAAACGGGATGACCAGTTCTTGGGGGCGTTGGGGCAGGGAAGAACATACTATTTCCTGGTTGCGGCGTACAGCTTCGGCTTCGTCTCCCGTGTAAGGTGTACAGTTGAGGAAGGCATAGTTACCTTGGCTGCATCCACCGTGGCGGGTGGTTACAAAACAAGAAATGCCGGGATATGAGGCAAGCAGCTCATATCCCAACATTTTCCTATCTTCTGTAAGAGGAATCATTTTTTATCTTCCTCCCAATCTTCTTCGTATTCAAAGTCCTCGAGGTCCTCTATGTCCTCGTCGTCGTTGACGTATTCATAGCTGAGGTCCTCGTCCTCACCCTCTTCTTTCAATTCTTCCTGCAGGTGGCTGAGGTCTTTGGCGCGGTGGGCAATGCTGTCCACTTTGCCTTCTATCTTATTGCTTTCCTTGTTCAGCTCTTCCCAAAGGATGTCTTTCAGCGTGGAGATGCCCATGCCTGCCACGGCAGAGATAAAGATATGAGGAATACCTTCGGGCAGTGTCGGCTCTATCTCGTCCATCAGTTCCTGGTCGAGCATGTCGCATTTGGTGACGGCAAGCACTCTCTGTTTGTCCAGCATTTCGGGGTTGAAAGTGCGAAGCTCGTTCAACAGGATTTCGTATTCCTTACGGATGTCGTCACTGTCGGCAGGCACCATGAACAGCAACAATGAGTTGCGCTCGATGTGGCGCAGGAAACGCAATCCTAAGCCTTTGCCGGCACTGGCTCCTTCGATGATGCCGGGAATGTCTGCCATCACAAACGATTTGCTGTCGCGATAGGACACGATGCCCAGATTGGGTTCCAGCGTTGTAAACGGATAATTGGCGATTTTGGGCTTCGCCGCAGAAACGGATGCCAGTAAAGTGGATTTTCCTGCATTGGGGAAACCTACCAGACCGACGTCTGCCAGCAGCTTCAGTTCCATGATTACCGTCAACTCCTGCATCGGTTCGCCCGGTTGTGCAAAGCGGGGAGCCTGGCGTGTGGCGGTTTTGAAGTGCCAGTTGCCCAGACCTCCGCGTCCGCCTTTCAGCAGGATGACTTCTTGTTCGTGCTCGGTGACGTCGCAGATATATTCACCCGTTTCGGCGTTGTACACCACCGTGCCGCAGGGCACTTCAATCACCTTGTCCGCTCCGTCTTTCCCGAAACTGCGGTTCTTGGAACCGGATTCTCCGTGACCTGCCAGGATGTGGCGATCGTACTTCAGATGGAGTAGCGTCCAGTAGTTGCGGTTACCCCGCAGGATGACATGGCCTCCTCGTCCTCCGTCACCTCCGTCGGGGCCTCCGTTGGGTATGTATTTCTCACGCCGCATATGCGTAGAACCTCGTCCGCCCTTTCCGGAGCGGCAATATATTTTTACGTAGTCAACAAAATTCGATTCAGCCATATTCTGTTTTATTGTTATTTCACTGCGTCAATAGCCTTGCAAACATCGGCAAAGATTTCTTCCAATACGCCGAAGCCCTGGATGTGTTGGTATTTGCCGTCCTGCTTGTACCAGTCAATCAGCGGAGCTGTCTGTGAGTGGTAAACCACCAGACGCTTCTTGATTGTCTCTTCATTGTCGTCTGCACGTCCTGATTCTTGTCCGCGCTTGATAAGGCGTTTCATCAGTTCTTCTTCGGGCACGTCGAGGTCGAGCATTACGCTGACTTCCTGTCCGCGTTCGGCGAGCATCTTCTTTAATGCTTCAGCCTGGGCGATTGTTCTGGGGAAGCCGTCGAAAATCACGCCTTTGCTATCCTTGAAGCTGTCGAATACGCTTGCCAGAATATCAATCATCAACTCATCGGGAATCAACTGGCCCTGGTCGATATAACCTTTAGCAGTCTTGCCCAGTTCTGTACCGTTTTTCATTTCAGCACGGAGCACGTCTCCGGTAGAGATGTGGTTGATGCCATACTTTTCTACAATCTTTTCACTTTGTGTTCCCTTACCTGAACCGGGAGCACCAAAAATTACAATGTTCAACATTTGCTTAGTTATTATTTAATGATTTACTATATTATGTCTGTATCAGTCTACTACAGTATAAATGTCGGGATAGTTGCGCCCGAAGCCGTCATAATCCAACCCGTAGCCCACGATGAAATCGTTCGGAATATTCATGGCCACATATTCTATGTTCAAATCAACTTTCAGCTTATCGGGTTTCACCAGTAGAGAGGCAATATGAATCTCCCTGGGACCGCGAGTGCCGAGGGTGTCCAGTAAGCGTTGCATGGTGAGTCCCGTATCTACGATATCCTCTACAATGACCACTGTACGGTCTGTGAGGTCTTCATTGATGCCTATTACTTCCTTGATTACCCCGGTAGAGGATACTCCTTGATAAGATGCCAATTTGACAAACGAAATTTCGCAGGGAATCGTGATTCGTTTCAGCAAATCGGAGGTAAACATGAACGAACCGTTCAGTACGCTGAGGAATAGAGGATTCTTTCCTGCCAGGTCGCGGTTGATTTCGTTCGCTACACGGGTTACTTCTTTCAGTATGTCCTGCTCCTTGATGGAGACTGTGAACATCTTGTCTTTTATTTGTATGGTATCCATAGATGGGATGTTTTTAGAAAGTTGCCGCAAAAATACGATTTTTATTCCACTCCATGCATCATCTTCTGTAATTTCTTTGAAAGCAGGAAGAGGATAAGCGATGCCGTGGCAGACATGACGACGAACACCATGAAGAAATCGTACATCGTCTCAATGCGATAGCCCAGTAGCGTCTTTACCTTTCCGGCTTCGGGGTAGAGCCCGCTCAGCGTGCCTGCAAACTTATTGGCAGTGGCGGTGGAGAGGTACCATATCCCCATCATCAGCGAGGCGAAGCGGATGGGCGTGAGCTTGTTCACCATGGAGAGCCCGATGGGCGAGAGGCAGATTTCGCCCATGGTATGGATGAAGTAGAGCCCCGTCAGCCAGATGAGACTCACCTTGATGCCCGGCTGAACATCTTTCACCCCAAAGCAGATGACGAGATAGCCCAGTGAAAGCAGTAGCAGGCCGATGGCTTGCTTGGTGGGCGAGGCGGGCTCCATGCCCCGTTTGCCCAGGGCGCCCCATACGCCCGGCATGATGGCGGCAAGTATCACCACAAAGAAGGGGTTGAAGGACTGAATCCAGGAGGCGGGCATTTCCCACCCCAGGATGACGCGGTCGGTCTGCTCGGAGGCGAAAAGCGTGAGCGAGGCGCCTGCCTGCTCGTAGGCCGCCCAGAAGAAAATGACGAAGAAGGCGATGATGTAGATGACGAAGATGCGGTCGCGCTCCGTCTTGGTGAGTGAGCCTTCCAGCAGGATGCTGACGGGAAACACGATGCAGGCGGTGAAGATGCCGATGCTTATCCAATCGCTCCCGAAACACCAGTAGAAGAAACCGGCAAGCGCGATGGCAAGCAGGGCGAGCAGCAGGTAGTTGCGCATGGGCCGTCCGTTGGCGTGGGCACTCTTCCGGGCGGTGTTGTCTGCCTGGGGCCGCTCCTTGCGGGCGTCGGGGATAATGCCGAGGGGCTTGCCATCGGGGCCGATGAGGTACTTGTTTTTCTGGGTTTCGAAGAGGACGACCGTCAGCACGGTGACGATGGCGGCAATGAGGAAGCCCCATCGGAAGTCGTGAGGGTTGCCCGTCTCGCCAAAATAGCCGCAGACCAGCGGGGCGAGGAAGGAACCCACGTTGACACCCATATAGAAGATGGTGTAGGCGGAATCCAGCCGTTTGTCACCCGGCTCGTAGAGCTGCCCCACCAGGGAGGAGACGGTGGGCTTGAAGCAGCCGTTGCCCAATATAAGGAAAGTCAGCCCGCCGTACATCAGCCAATGCGAAAGCTCACGCGCCTCCAGCATCGAGGCACTGGCAAACATCAGGAACTGGCCGACTGCCATCATCATGGCCCCCCAGAAGACGGAACGGCGGATGCCCCAGTATTTGTCGGCGATGTAGCCGCCGATTAAGGGTGTCAGGTACACCAGTCCGGTGTAGCTGCCGTAGATGGAGGCGGCGTGCTCCTTGTCGAAAAGGAGTGCCTGGGTGAGGAACAGAATGAAGATGGCACGCATGCCGTAGTAGCTGAAACGCTCTGCCGTGCTGGTGGCGAAGATAAGGTAAAGACCTTTCGGGTGTCGGGATGTACTCATTGAATATGCTTTTATTGTTTTGGCTTTTATTATATGTTGAGGGTACAAAATTAGTCATTATTTTGCGTAAGTTAATGGGTATAATTAGAAACTTGCCGACAAGCCTGCGGGAACTTGCCGACAAGCTTGTGCAAACTTATCCGTAAGCCTACGCAAACTTAAAACAGAATTTCTGTTTCTGTAAATAAAGCTTTTGTTTATAGAAATAGAGCTTTTGTTTCTAAGAATAAAGGCTTTGTTCTAAGAATCCTTTGCATTGAAGACAACTTTTCCTTACGGAGCAGATATTTTTTCCCGGGGGGCAAAGCAACTTGATAAAAAACGTCTTCTCTTTGTACAGTTGAAATCAAAGCCCTATCTTTGCTCTACGATTTTAAGATAATCCTATTATGAAGATATTTCCTACTACAAGCATCAAGCAACTGGATGCAGATACCATAGAGAATGAACCGATTGCCTCCATCGACTTGATGGAACGTGCCTCACGCGCATTGGCCCGTGCCATTGCCGAGCGTTGGGAGCCGGACACGCCGCTCACCGTTTTTGCCGGACCGGGGAACAACGGTGGCGATGCGCTTGCCCTGGCGCGACTGCTGGCCGGGAAGGGCTACCGGCTCGAGGTGTATCTCTTCAATACGAAAGGGACGCTTTCGCCGGACTGCGAGACGAACAAGGAGCGGCTGGCCGACGTGCCGGGTGTGGACTTCCACGAAGTGACCACCCAGTTTGTACCTCCCGTGCTGACGGCAGACCATGTGGTGATAGACGGTCTCTTCGGCAGCGGTTTGAACAAGGCTCTGAGCGGCGGTTTTGCAGCCGTAGTGAAGTACATCAACGCTTCGCCCGCCACGGTGGTGTCCATCGATATCCCATCGGGACTGATGGGTGAGGACAATACCTACAACGTACATACGAATATCGTCCGTGCCCATCTGACGCTGAGCCTGCAATTGCCGAAACTGGCATTTCTCTTTGCCGAGAACGAGCCGTATGTGGGCGAATGGCAGTTACTGGACATCGGACTCAGCGAGGATGTCATCCATGACATGGAAACGGACTTCTGCCTGCTGGAGCATGAAGATGTGTCTGCCCTGCTGAAGCCGCGCAGCCGGTTTGCCCATAAGGGGAACTTCGGCCGTGCACTGCTGATAGCCGGTTCGCAGGGAATGGCGGGAGCTTCGGTGCTGGCTGCGCGTGCTTGTCTGCGTTCGGGGGTGGGGCTGCTGACGGTGCATGTGCCGTTCTGCAACAACTTCATTGTGCAGACTTCCGTGCCCGAAGCCATGACGGAGCTGGACATCAGCGACACCTGCTTTGCCGCCGCTACTGATACGGACGATTACCAGGCCGTGGCGATAGGTCCGGGACTGGGAAAGGCGGCAGAGACCGAGGCGGCTCTGCTGGAGCAGATAGAGATATGCCAGACTCCGATGGTGGTGGATGCTGATGCCCTGAACTTGCTGGGCGAGAAGCGTAACTATATAGGGCGTCTGCCCAAAGGGAGTATTCTGACTCCGCACCCCAAGGAACTGGAGCGTCTTGTAGGCAAATGCCAGAATTCGTACGAACGCCTGATGAAGGCTCGCGAGCTGGCGAAGAGCGCCGGAGTGCATATCATCTTGAAAGGCGCTTATTCTGCCATTGTCACTCCTGCCGGGAAATGTTTTTTCAACCCTACCGGCAATCCGGGTATGGCAACGGGAGGCAGCGGTGATGTGCTGACGGGAGTGGTGCTTGCCTTGCTTGCCCAAGGCTATGAGCCGGAGAAGGCTGCCTGCCTGGCCACGTATGTGCACGGACTGGCGGGAGATGTTGCCTGCAAGAAGCAGGGGGCAGTGGGGATGACGGTGGGGGATATAGTTGCCTGCCTGCCGCTAGCGTGGAAGATGCTGGAAGAATAAGGAGAGAAGTGTAATTTGGATGGCTTGTCATGTCAACAGAAATAAGATATTTTGAAAACAGAAAAGATTGGCGGAAGTGGCTGGCTGACAATTTTGATACTGCCGATGGAGTCTGGTTTGTGTTTCCTACTAAATCTTCAAGCGAGAAAAGTATTGTATATAATGACGCTGTTGAAGAGGCCCTTTGTTTCGGGTGGATTGACAGCACGATAAAGTCACTTGACAAAGAACATAAAATTCAGCGTTTCACGCCCAGAAATCCTAAAAGCACCTATTCGCAAGCCAACAAAGAAAGGTTGAAATGGTTGCTGGAGCATAAAATGATACATCTTGAATTTGAGGATAAAATACGAACTGTCTTGTCGGTTCCTTTTGTTTTTCCAAATGATATAATCGACAGATTGAAAGAGGATGAAAGAATATGGAAGAATTATCAGAGTTTCTCTGACCCCTATAAACGTATCCGAATCGCATACATTGAAGCGGCGAGGAAACGACCGGAAGAATTTGAAAGGCGATTAAATAACTTTATCTGTAAAACGAAAGAGAACAAAATAATAATAGGGTTTGGCGGGATTGAAAAATACTATTAACGCTAATTCTTTTCCGCTTATTTCTCTCTTGTCGTAATGTGGAAGCATCCTTGCTTCAACTCGTACTTGATGTAGCATTTATCGGCTTTCCGCAGGTCACGGAGCACTTCCGAAAGAACCAGTTTTAAGGTATCTGCGCTGACATCCTGCAAAGGACGTCCATCCTCGTCTTCTATTTTCTGAAAGCGCTTCCAACTGACATCGAATGTCGTTCCGTAAAAATGTGCCGAGTTTGGAGAAGCATTGCCGTTACGGCGGCGCAGGCGTTTTACGTCGTCTTGGGTGCGGAGTACGGAAGTCACAATTATCTTGTTTGGATTCAGCCCCTTGGCGGTCAGTGAATCAAGGAAGTTGTGTCCGATGGTGTCCAGCAGGCTGGCGGCGCCCGGAATGAGATAAGGGATGGAATGCGTCAGTGAATCCACGGCATAGAGCTCGTTTGTCGTGATAGGTTGCAGTTGCTCTCTCATCTTTTCTGCTTCCTCGCGGGATGAAAGTACACGTATGCCGATGGCTTGGGCTACATTGAGATGTTTCTCATTCAAGTCTCCGAACGAGCGCTTGTAGCTGACAACACCCCGAATGTTGCGCGGTTCGTTCAACTTGAGCGACATGTCCTTCTTCTTACAGCCGGCAAAGGTGAATGTTGCGGCAGCTGCGACAATTATCAGTATAGGTAGGATTCTGGAAGAATATCTCATCTTATAAATGTACTATGTCTGTGAAAAATCTGCGTTAATCTGTGTAATCTGTGGTGAAAACCTTGCAAAGATAATTCAAACCTTCTTAAGTTTGCACTATCTTTGCACACAAAAAAGACCGTGCAACGATATTTTATATACCTGGCTTATGATGGCACCGCTTATCACGGCTGGCAAATCCAGCCGAATGGAGCGAGTGTGCAGGAGTGTTTGATGAAGGCGCTGAGTACCTTGCTGCGTCGCGAGGTGGAAGTCGTGGGAGCGGGGCGTACCGATGCCGGGGTGCATGCCTCACTGATGGTAGCTCACTTTGACAGTGATTCTCCTCTGGACACTGTTTTTATGACGGATAAGCTGAATCGTCTGCTTCCTCCCGATATTTCCGTATACCGCTTGCGGGCCGTGAAGCCCGATGCACATGCCCGCTTTGATGCTACGGCGCGGATGTATAAGTATTACGTCACTACTGCCAAGATGCCTTTCAATCGTCAATACCGTTGCCGTCTGTTCCAAACACCGGACTTTGAACGGATGAATGAGGCTGCCCAAACCTTGTTTGACTATACGGACTTTACCAGCTTCAGCAAACTTCATACGGATGTCAAAACCAATAATTGCAAGATTATGCATGCCGCCTGGACCCGGGTAGACGATGTGACCTGGGTGTTCACCATCCAGGCCGACCGGTTCCTGCGGAACATGGTACGCGCCATTGTCGGTACTTTGCTCGAAGTGGGTCGCGGAAAACTTTCTGTTGAGGGTTTCCGACGCGTCATCGAACAGAAGGACCGTTGTCAGGCAGGAACCTCCGTTCCCGGAAATGCATTGTTTCTAGTAGATGTAGCCTATCCGGAAACTACTTTTTTAGAATAAAAGAGGGATGCACTACAAAAACGTACCCCCCTCCTTTTAATTTTTAATTCTTAATTTTTAATTAACTCTATGTGGTTATTGCTTGCTTTCCTCTCTGCTGCCTTATTGGGATTTTACGATGTCTTCAAGAAGAAGTCGCTTCGTGACAATGCCGTACTGCCGGTACTTTTCCTGAACACGCTGTTCTCGAGCCTGATATTTCTTCCTTTCATTCTGGTATCTGCCTTTGCGCCGTCGGTGTTGGGAGGTACGATGTTTGATGTTCCCGTGGTGGGGTGGGAGGTGCATAAGTTTATTGTTGTCAAGTCGTTTATCGTGCTCTCTTCCTGGATATTCGGTTATTTCGGGATGAAGCATCTGCCGCTGACCATCGTGGGACCGATTAATGCGACGCGCCCCGTGATGGTGCTTGTAGGTGCCATGCTTGTGTTTGGCGAACGCTTGAACCTTTATCAATGGATTGGCGTGATGCTTGCCATAGTATCCTTTTTCATGCTGAGCCGTTCGGGCAAGAAGGAGGGAATCGACTTCAAGCATAACAAATGGATTCTTTTCATCGTGCTGGCTGCCGTTGCTGGAGCTGTCAGTGGGCTGTATGACAAATATCTGATGAAGCAGCTCAATCCGATGCTGGTGCAGTCGTGGTATAATGTCTACCAAGTCTTTATCATGTGCCCCATTATCTTGCTGTTGTGGTACCCCAAGCGAAAAGAAAGTACCCCGTTTCGTTGGGACTGGACCATTATCTGTATCTCCATTTTCCTTTGTGCGGCAGACTTTGTCTATTTTTATGCCCTGAGCTATGAGGACTCCATGATTTCCATCGTTTCGATGGTGCGTCGTGGAAGCGTTGTTGTTTCCTTCCTTTTCGGTGCGCTTTTCTTCCGTGAAAAGAATTTAAAAAGCAAGGCTGTCGACCTCATTTTGGTGTTGATTGGAATGTTCTTCCTATATTTGGGGAGTAAATAAACAAGAGATATATGGCAGAAGACCTATATATAAATGCTGTTAGCAAGACAGAGAAATATCGCGCTTTGCTTCCTCAACTGAAAAATCTGCTGGCAGGTGAAGATGACTTGATAGCCAATCTGGCGAATGTTTCGGCGGCGCTGAAAGAGACTTTCCATTTCTTTTGGGTAGGCTTCTATTTGGTGAAGGGTGAAGAATTGGTGTTAGGACCTTTCCAGGGACCGATAGCTTGTACGCGCATCAGGAAAGGCCGTGGTGTTTGCGGCACGGCATGGGATAAAGACGAGACGTTGGTTGTGCCCGATGTGGATGCATTTCCCGGACATATAGCCTGCAGCTCGCTGTCGCGTTCGGAGATCGTGGTTCCGCTGAAGCGTGAGGACGGTGAAGTGTGGGGAGTATTGGATATTGACAGTGACGATTTGGGCGGTTTTGATGAAACAGATGCCCGTTTCCTTGAAGAAATGATTAAAATGTTATGATAAGAAAACTGAGTGCTTTTTTGATTTTGGCTTTCATCGGATGGGGGTATTTGCAGGCCCAGGAAGCCAAGACGTGTTTTAAGAATATGCCGGATTCTATATGTCCGTTGCTTAGTGCCGTGAACCGTGCGGATTTTATAGACTTTCTGGAAAGTAAGATGAAAGCTGAGGTGACCAACAGCTTTGGTGGTAAATCGGAAATGACGGAACTTGCCCCGGATTATATACATGTGAAGATGACTCCCCAGAGCTCGTGGCAGATGAAGCTCTTGCCTGTCAACGACAGCACGAAAGTGGTTTGTGTGGTATCTACGGTTTGTGCTCCGGCTTGCGACAGCCATGTCAAGTTCTATACGACAGACTGGAAGGAGCTGGTTGCTTCGTCCTACCTGCCGGCATTGCCCGTTCTGGATGATTTTATCGCTGAGGCCGCGGATACGGTGGATGTCTATGAGTATCAGGATGCCCGTCGCCAGGCCGACATGCTGCTGATGAAAGCGGACCTTTCTGCGAAGGATGCCACGTTGGCATTCACTTTTACCACGACCGATTACATGGGTAAAGAAGCGGCGGAGAAACTGAAACCGTTTGTCCGCCGTCCTATTGTTTATACTTGGAATCAAGGGAAGTTCGAGAAATCCTCTACTTCACTTTGATTCTGTCGAATCCCTCTCCATAGACTCCGATGACTGCACTTTGTGATACAAAGGCATTGGGGTCTATGTCTTTTATGAGCCGGAAAATGATGGTGGACTCCCGCTTCTTGGCCAGCACGAACAGCATTTTTATCTCTTTTCCCGTATAGAAGCCCGAGGCGTTGATGACCGTTGCACCTCTGTGAGGATATACCTGGATGTGCTTGGCTATCTCCTCATATTTATCGCTGATAATAAAGAATTGTACGGACTGGCGGGCACTGTTCACCACTTGGTCGAGCACGAAGCTGCATATGTATAGAGTAACGTAGCCATACACCACCTTTTCCCAATCTTTTAGAACAAAGTAACTGGACGAGATGATGATAAGGTCACATATCAACATGACTCTGCCCAGCGTGATGTCGCGGTACTTGTTGATTACGGCGGCAATGATGTCCGTGCCGCCAGTACTGCCGTTGTTGGAAAAGGCGATGCCGATGCCGCTACCGCAGAAGGAGGCACCGATGACACAAGCCATGAAAGGCTGGTCGTGCAGGAGGACAACACCCTCGGTCAGTTTCTGGATAATGGAAAGGAAAAAGGTCAGGGTGAATACGGCAAAGATTGTCTTTACGCTGAACTTCCATCCCAACACACGTAGGGCAAGCAATAGAAGCAGAAAATTGATGGCGAAGTACGTATATTGGACGGGAAATCCAGTGGCAAAATATACGATGGATGCAATGCCCGGTACGCCACCGGTAGTAATATCGTTGGGAAGCAGGAAGACTGTCCAGCCGATACCATATAAGACCATACCCAGGGCAATCATCAGATAATCCCGCAGTTCGCGCATGGTGTTCTGTCGGGAGGGAACATTTACTATTGTTTTCATTATAATTTTATGTGGTTGTGAAAATGCGGGGACAAAGATACAAAAGATATCATTTGTTTGTTTGAGTATAAGATTGATATTTATATTTTGATGTTACTATGAGTTTTAACATACAATAGCTTGCTTTGATAAAATAATTGTCTATATTCGCTTTTATAATTAACGGTGATTATTGACTTAGATGACTATGAAACCACTTTACCAAGATCTGCCATTCCCAATAGACAGTCATATACATTATTATATAGAAGACTTGCCGCACTTCATTGTACCTTGGCATTATCATCCGGCCATAGAGATAATGTATATAACTAGAGGTATAGGAACTCGTTTTGTCGGGGATTGCATAGAACAGTATGAGGAGGGGGATGTATGTATGATTGGCCCTAATCTCCCTCATGAATGGCGTAATGATGATGCTTATTTTGATAAGGAGTCTGGTTTGCGTGCTACGTGTATCTGTCTGTTCTTTAAACGTGAGATATTTGATCCGAATTTTATCAGATTACCAGAAATGAATAATATTCGTGATTTGATAGAGAGATCACGGCGTGGACTGAAGTTTACCGGAAATTCGAAATTAGAGATAACCCGGTTTATAAGGAGTTCGGTGAATGATGTAGGGGTTCGGAAGGTAACGAATCTTTTAACACTTCTTGAGCTGATGGCCACATCGACTGAGTATGAGTTACTGGCCTCAGTGGGATTTACGAATTCTGTAAATTCAGAAGATTTTGAGAGATTTAATAAGGTATACAAGTTTCTCGTCAAGAACTTTGCGACTTCCATTAGGTTGGAAGAAGTTTCGACTTTGGTTGGATTGACCCCGACAGCTTTTTGCCGTTATTTCAAGGAGAGGACCAAGAAAACCTTTGTAGAATATCTGAACGAAATGCGTATCGGTTATTCGAAAAAACTATTACTGGAAAACAAAATGAAGATTTCTACTATCAGTGGGGAAGTCGGATTCCCTAACTTATCTAATTTTATATCCCAATTTAAAAAAGTGACAGGAATGTCCCCGTCGCAGTTCCAAAAGCAGTTTGGAGTAAAGGCTAAACAAGCCATTTGATTCTACTATTTTATCATTGAATATTTGGTGGTTAGAGCCTTGGTTTTCTACTTTTTTTGCAAGGTTTTATCCATTTGCTGCGAATAATGGTAAAATACCATAATTATCGGAAAATATAGAGGAAAGAGCGAGTTCCATATCAGCGTACTTTTGCAATATAAGATTTTAAAAGTATGATGCTGATGAATGATAAGAGAACAAATGAGTCGCCTTTGCTCTTTATAAAGGATTCTTTGATCGGTGAAAATGTGAAGAGGAGTTTGAAGACTTTGGCTGATTTACGAGGTGTTTTTCATAATTGTGAGGCTTATGAACAGATGTCTCCTGATACTTTATTGTATGAGGTGACTTGTCATCTGCCGGTTGAAGAAGGAACGCCAGGGGGACTCTATTTCGGAATCACGAGAATTTATCCAGGTAAGGTTGGTGATGAGTATTTCATGACCAAAGGACATTTTCATGCCAATATGAATCGTGGGGAGTACTATTGGGGAGTGGAAGGTGAAGGCAGATTGATTATGATGGATCAGAACCGAAGGGTTTGGAGTGAGCGGATGTTTCCGGGTAGTCTTCATTATATACCTGGAGGGGTGGCCCATCGTGTGGCAAATATAGGATATTCTGTTCTGTCATTCGCTGCTTGTTGGCCTTCGGACGCAGGACATGATTATCAAGTGATTTTGGAGAACGGGTTTTCTGCATCTTTACAGTGTGTGAATGGCAATCCCCAATTGATAGAAATATGAATATGAAGTATATCATAGCTGTAGATTTGGGAGGAACCATTACAAAAGTCGGTCTCTTACGCAATGGAGAACTGGTAGACTATGTAAAAATGCCTTCTCGTCAAGATTTGGATATGACAGCAAGTTTGCCGGAGATTGAAAATGCAATTGATTTCCTGCTAAATTCAAATGGTGTGAAGCGCCTCTTTGGAGTGGGTATAGCTTTTCCAGGGCTAGTAAATAATAAAAAAAGCATTATTATATCTACGAATGAAAAATATGATGATGGAGTGGAGCTTGATTTGGATAGATGGGCGGATGAACATTGGGGAGCCCCCTTTTACATTGATAATGACGCACGGCTTGCAGCAATTGGAGAATGGCAATATGGGAGCGGCAGAGGATATGATAGCGTTGTTATGATGACTATTGGTACGGGCATAGGATCGGGAGTCATTATGAATGGTGAGGTAATGTATGGAAAGCACTTTCAAGCAGGTTCGTTGGGTGGCCATTTTGTAGTAGACTACAAAGGAAGGTTATGCTCTTGTGGAAACAAGGGGTGTGTGGAGGCTTTGTCCTCTTCATTCTTCCTTCATAAAATTATAAAGGATCATGCTTGCCTGTCTCCTTCGTTTAAAATGTCATCTCAGAATTATGATTTTAAAGAAATCTTCCAATTGGCGGAACAAGGAAATAGAGACGCGTTATTGGTACGAAATGAATGCATTGAAATATGGGGAGCTGCTGTTATAAATTTTATTCATGCTTATGATCCTGAAGTGGTGATACTTGGAGGGGGAATCATGAATAGCCATAAAGTGATAGTGCCTTATATCGAGGAACGGGTGTCAAAGTTTGCCTGGACTCCGAGTGCAAAAGTATCTGTGGTAGTTTCTAGCTTGGGAGATTATGCAGCTTTGTATGGTTTGGAATATTGTTTAAGAAAAAAGATAAAAGATGAAGTATTCTGCTAATTACGATAAATATCCTTTTGTGCAGGTGTCCTATAATTCGGATGACTGTATTTCCGGTTGGTTTGCCATTACCGATAGTATCAGTGAACGTTTGAAGGTACTGGAGAAGCCGTTGAAAGTGGTTGCGATTGAGTGCTATCAAGGAGTGTTTGAGAATGATATACGTAATGCTTTTGCCGGTAGATTCAATAATGCTTTATTTGTTCATACAGATAGTGCGATGTTGCCGGAAGAGAAAATCAATGATTTTTTCTATCCTGATATTACCGATGATGAATTATTCGGCTATCTGACCCGGTATACAATGGAATGTTTTTTTGATTTCGATAAAGTTACTGGTATCCGGCAACAGATAGAAGATTTGCAGTCTGGTATTGTAATAGTCTATGGGGTTGGTGCGGCCTATCTTTGTGAACATCCTGATTTGTTGATTTATGCCGATATGGCAAGATGGGAGATACAGTCCAGATTCCGTAAAGATGAAATATCAAATATAGGTGTCAACAACAAAGAAGAACGAACCTCCTTGCAGTATAAAAGAGCTTTTTTCGTAGATTGGAGAATATGCGATAGGCACAAAAAGATACTGATGGCAAAGGTGGATTATGTTTTGGATACGAATCGGCGCAATCATCCTAAGATGATTACAGGCAAAGCGATGTTTGAGGGATTGGAGAAAGCGGTAAATGGCCCGTTTCGTGTAGTTCCCTTTTTTGATCCGGGGCCTTGGGGGGGACAGTGGATGAAAGATGTTTGCGATTTAGAACGGACGATGCCTAATTATGCTTGGTGTTTTGACTGTGTACCTGAAGAAAACAGTCTGTTGTTGGCCTTTGGGGATGAGAAAGTGGAAATACCGTCAATTGATCTGATTTTTGCTTATCCCCGACAGCTATTGGGCGATGCTGTGTATGGCAGGTTTGGTGATGAGTTTCCAATACGGTTTGACTTTCTTGATACGATAGAAGGCGGCAATCTAAGCTTACAAGTTCATCCTTTGACTGAATATATACAACAGAAATTTGGGATGCATTATACGCAGGATGAGAGCTACTATATTTTGGATGCTAAGGAGGGGGCAACTGTATATTTGGGTTTGAAGGATAATATTAAACCGGAGGAGATGCTTGATGAATTGGAAAAATCGCAAAGGACTGGTGAATTTGAAGTGGAGAAGTATGTAGGTATTTATCCGGCAAAGAAGCATGATCATTTTTTAATTCCGGCTGGTACGGTACATTGTTCGGGAAGGAATAGCATGGTACTTGAGATTAGTGCAACCCCATACATCTTTACATTTAAGTTGTGGGATTGGGGACGGATGGGACTGGATGGCAGACCGCGTCCGATTAATATAGCTCATGGGGCTAATGTGATACAATGGAATAGAACGGAGTCTTGGGTGAAAGAAGAACTGATAAACAAGGTCTCTGTTATTGGTGAAGGAGATTCTTGGCGTGAAGAAAAGACGGGACTTCATGAATGGGAATTTATAGAAACAAGAAGACATTGGTTCACGGACAAAGTTTTGCATAAGAATGAGTCGGGTGTTAATGTTCTGAATCTGATTGAGGGACGTTCGGTGATAGTGGAAAGTCCTATAGGGCAATTTTCTCCGTTTGTTGTCCATTATGCGGAAACTTTTATTATTCCTGCTGCCATAAAGGAATATACAATAAAACCTTATGGGGAGTCTGAAGGAATGGAATGTGGAACAATTAAAGCTTTTGTAAGACATCATGCATAAAGATAATTTTGATAAGGGGATTGATATAGGGATAACAGAAAATCCGTTAGGTTTTATTTATGGTAAGGACGTTTTTGGCCCGACAGTAGAAAACCGGCGGTTGGATGATATCCGGTCTAGTTTGTTGGATCCGAAATGTGAAGGACCGGATATTGTCTATTCTATAGCTATGGATGTGGGTAAGACTGTTCATAAAGCGCTTTTGCAAAAACAGCATTTGCTTTTTGGAGTAGTGGCTTATGCCAAAGGAAGTTTGGGAATGGAACCCATTCGCAGTCAGGGACATATTCATAAGGTCTCACCTTTTAGTCAATGGTCCACTCCAGAGGTTTATGAGATATGGAATGGAGAGGCGGTCATTTACATGCAAGAGTCGGCTACAGATGAACCGGGGAGGTGTTATGCTGTTTATGCACAGCCTGGCGATGTGGTGGTGGTCCCTCCATATTGGGTACATGCTACCATTAGTACGAATGCAGATGAATCTCTTGTGTTTGGTGCATGGTGTGACCGTGAATATGGTTTTGAATATGCTGAGATTCGTCGTCATAAAGGTATTGCATGGTATCCTGTTTTTGAGGGTGATGGATTGAAGTGGATCAGAAATACAAACTATCATTTTTCGGAACTGGTAAGAAAGGCTCCAAGAGAGTATCATGATTTAGGTATTGGGAAAGGTAAATCCATTTATAAAATTTTTGAAGATGCTCCGAATACTTTCTTATATGTTCCGAATCCGTCAGTGAAAAAGGAAGTTTGGATAAGTTTTGAACCCTAAAATATAAGTTTAATATGAAAAACAGACATATAATATTTTTAATAGCTACAGTTGTAGCAACAGGAGGATTGCTTTTCGGCTTTGATACTGGGGTAATTTCAGGAGCGATTCCATTTCTTCAGTCAGATTGGGGAATAGATAATAATGATGTTGAATGGATTACGGCGGCTGGTTTGTTGGGAGCTATGTTGGGGGCTGTATGTTGTGGGCGTTTATCTGATATATTTGGAAGAAGAAAAATCATATTGGTTTCTGCTGTGATATTTGCAGTGGGAGCGTTATGGTCAGGATTGGCAACGGATTTGACGAGCTTGGTTTTTTCTCGTCTGTTTCTTGGTATAGCTATAGGTGTGGCATCATTTACTGTTCCATTGTATATAGCAGAAATTGCTCCAGCTAAATCCAGGGGACGTCTGGTTTCAATGTTTCAGTTAATGGTTACAATAGGTATTTTACTTTCATACATGTCAGATACCTTTTGGGCTGATGAAAACAAGTTGGATTGTTGGAGATGGATGTTTTGGGCAGGTGTCGTACCGGCTTTGGTATTACTGGTAGGTATGTGTTTTGTGCCTGAAACACCTCGGTGGCTGTTGAGTAAAGGACGGTTGAAAGAATGTAGGAAAGTGTTGCAGAAAATAGAACCGGAAAATACAGTAAATGATTTAATTGGACAAATGGAGGTGGAAATAGAGAAAGATAGGAATAGTGCGGTAGGATGGCGATATTTGATGCAGCCTTGGTTGAGAACTCCTCTAATGATTGCTGTTTGTATTATGTTTTTTCAACAGTTTGTAGGTATTAACACAGTTATTTATTATAGTCCGAAGATTTTCCTGATGGCAGGATTTGAAAGTACACTCTCTGCTATTTGGACTTCTGTAGGTATTGGAATTGTAAATGTTGTATTTACAGTGATTTCTCTTTATTTAGTGGATAGAATCGGACGACGAAAGTTGTATTTTATTGGTCTGTCAGGAATTGCCTTTTCTGTTTTGTGCCTTAGTGCTTGTTTTATTTATGCTAATCAGTTGGGCGAAATCGGAAGGTGGTTAATGGTCATTTTTATGTTTGGATATGTTGCATTTTTTGCAATTAGTATTGGACCTTTGGGATGGTTGGTCATTTCCGAGATATTTCCGCAGAAAGTACGGGGATTGGGGACTTCGATAGGTTCATTGGCTGTATGGATATTTAATTGCATTGTCTCCTTTACTTTCTTTAAGATTATAGATTTTTTTTCTATACCAGGTACCGAAATTGTTGTTGGACAAACGACTTCTGAGAATCCGGCAGGTGCATTTTTTCTTTATGGATTTATTGCCGTGTTGGGTTTGGTATGGGGGTATTTATTCTTGCCGGAGACAAAAGGGTTATCATTGGAGGAGATTGAACAGAAATGGAGAAAAAATAGAGAATGTTGAAGGAATAAATCATTAAAAAAATGATATATGAAAAATGGATTTTATTTTTTAGGTCTATGTATCTGCTTGTGTTTATGGGCTTCTTGCTCCAGTATGGAAGAAGTACGTGATTATAATGAAAAATATACGGGAGAGTATACGAGCAGGATTGCTTTCCCTATTGGGGGATTGGGGACGGGAATGTTTTGTGTAGAAGGTAGTGGTGCAATTTCTAATATGAATATTAGGCATAAAACTGAGATGTTGAATGAACCGACAATGTTTGCCGGATTATATTTGAAAGGGGTAGATAATGGTAGTATTGTTGTGGAAGGACAAGTACCGGATTGGAAAAAATTTGGCCAACCACAGTCAACAAAAGGATACGGCGGCACGTGGGGATTACCTCGATTTAAAGATTGTGATTTTGAAGTAAAATTCCCTTTTGCCAAATTGAGAATGAGTGACGATGAACTGAAGATGGACGTGACAATGAAGGTTTGGAATCCATTTATTCCTACAGATGAAAATAACTCAGGGCTTCCAGTTGCTGGTTTTGAATATACGTTTAAAAATAAATATGCTAAAGAAGTAGAAGCCATATTTTCTTATAATTCAAAGAACTTTGTAGATATTCGTAATGGAGGAGCATCTATTAGGCCAATTGAAAATGGTTTTATAATATCACAGAAAGGAACAGAAACGCAGCCGTTTCATCAGGCTGATTTTGCAATCTTTACAGATGAACCGGAAACTAAGGTTAATTATTGTTGGTTTAGAGGATGGTCTTTTGACTCATTCACGATGTGCTGGAATGAGATGAGCAGTGGGGTAATTAAAGAAAATCCTGCTAATATGGCGGATGCTCCCGGAGCTTCCTTGTATGTACCGTTTAGATTGCAACCGGGAGAGTCAAAGACAATCCGTTTATATATGGCATGGTACGTTCCTTTCTCATTAGTTCGTGAGGGATTGGAACCGATTGATGATGTAGATGTACCTATCGTACCTGTAGTTAATGAAAGAGGAGAGCCCGCAGGCTATATTGATACTTCCATTCAGTTGTCCGATAAATACCGTCCCTGGTATAGCAGTAGATTTGCAAATATAGAGGAAGTCGCAGACTATTGGATGAAAAATTATAATACGTTGAAAGAAAAAACAGAGCTGTTTACTGATGCATTTTATGCTACAACTTTGCCTGCTGAAGTTGTTGAAGCTGTTGCTGCTAATCTTACTATATTAAAATCACCTACGATTTTTCGGCAATACGATGGTCGGATGTGGAATTGGGAAGGTTGCGGTAATGAATATGGCTCTTGCTATGGTTCTTGTACACATGTTTGGAATTATGCTCAAGCTATACCTCATTTGTTTCCTAAAATGGAAAGAACACTGAGGGAAACGGAATTTTTTGTTAGTCAAGCTAAGAATGGGCACCAAGCATTTCGCTCTGCACTTCCTATCCGACCCATCAGACATAATTTTCATGCAGCAGCTGATGGGCAGTTAGGTGGTATTATGAAAGTATACCGTGATTGGCATATATATGGTAATGACGAATGGTTGAAGTTGATTTATTCATACGTACAGAATAGTCTTGATTATTGCATTAATACGTGGGATCCTAAAAGGAAAGGTGTTATAGAGGAACCTCATCATAATACTTATGACATTGAATTTTGGGGGCCTAGTGGTATGATTAATAGTTACTATACTGGCGCATTACAAGCATTTGTTGCTATGGGTGAACATTTGGAGAAAGATATGACAGAATATAGAGAGTTGCTAGATAAGAGTATTGACTACATGGAAAATCAATTGTACGACGGTGAATATTTTATTCAAAATATTCGTTGGAAGGAGTTGCAGGCTTCTGATCCGACGAAAGTACAGTCTGTCAATTCTAATTATTCGAAAGAGGGTTTGGATTTATTGGAAAAGGAAGGGCCGAAATATCAATACGGAAAAGGCTGTTTATCTGATGGAGTAGTAGGAGCATGGCTTTCTTTGGTCTGTGGACTGGACGAGGCTATAGATAGAAAGAAAATATTAAGTCATTTATTGTCTGTTCATAAATATAATTTAAAGAGGAATCTCAGAAAACATGTAAATCCTCAGCGCTCGACTTTTGCTTTAGGTGATGAAGGAGGCTTATTATTATGTTCATGGCCCAAAGGAGGAAAGTTACAACTTCCTTTTGTTTACTCCAATGAGGTATGGACAGGTATTGAATATCAAGTGGCTTCTCATTTGATGTTTGAAGGTGAGGTTGAGAAAGGACTTGATATTGTCCGTACTTGTCGTGATCGGTATGATGGAAGAGTACGTAACCCATTTAATGAATATGAATGTGGGGCATGGTATGCCCGTGCAATGTCTAGTTATGCTATGCTCCAAGCTTTGACTGGAATACAGTATGATGCAGTGGATTCTACTTTATATATTGATTCAAGGATAGGTGATGATTTTACGTCTTTTTTGTCGACGGAAACAGGTTTTGGTAATGTTGGTCTAAAAGATGGTAAACCTTTCATTGAGGTGAAATATGGGAAGATTGATGTGAAAAAGTGCTTTGTTTCTGACATAGAAACAGATTTTGTTAATTGATAGAGAAAGGAGGAATAATGGAAATAAGAAGAAAGTAATTATACAGTGGTGAATCTAATAATAGTTTGAAACACAAATAATCAAAAAAAATGAAAACAATAGACATTAAATCTAATAGCAGGATATTACATTGGGCATTTTATATTTTCCTTTTTACTGTTTTGAGTGTGGGAAGTGTATATGCATCGGAAGATACTCCGTCTGTATTATCCACTAATCAATCAGAAAAGAAAACAGTAAAAGGAAATGTGATGGATGAATATGGACAACCATTGGTGGGGGTAGCTGTACAAGTTAAAGGAACTTCATTAGGTGTTGTTACTGATTTGGATGGAAATTTTAGTTTTAGTATTCCAGTTGATAGTCGTGCCTTGTTATTTTCTTATTTGGGAATGAAAACTCAAGAGGTATCTGCCAATAAGAGTAACTATAAAATAGTGATGGTAGAGGATGCCACCCAAATGGAGGAAGTTGTAGTCATTGGGTATGGTTCTCAGTCTCGTGAGAAGATTACGACATCTGTGACCAAGCTTGATAAAGAGGCTTTGAAGAATGTACCCTATGCAAATGCAGCTTCAGCCTTACAAGGTACAGTGTCTGGTGTACGTGTGCAAAGTATTTCAGGGCAACCAGGTGCAGAACCTCGTATTATAGTCCGTGGTGGTACTTCCATTAATAATCCTAATGGTGCTACTCCACTATATATTATTGATGGTGTTATGAGGGCGAATATGGTTCATATAGCTTCGGAAGATATTGAATCCATCCAAATTCTGAAAGATGCTGCTGCTACTTCTATTTATGGAGCCCAAGGTTCAAATGGTGTTGTAATTGTTACTACTAAAAAGGGGAAGGCCGGTAAAACCAGAGTTGAATATAGATATAATCTGACAATTTCTGATATTGGTAAAAAATATGAATTTGCCAATGCTGAAGAATTTTTGACCCTTATGAGGAAAGGTATGATTTCACCAGCGAAATTTGGAAAAGCTACCGAACAAAGATTGATAGGACATTTAGGTTATGGAACAGGAAATGATCTGACTAATAATACTGCCTTCTCTACTCAATACTTGACTGATGAGAATCGCTATAAATTAGATCAAGGGTGGAAATCAATGCCAGATCCAGTAGATCCGAGTAAGACATTGTTATACTCAGATACTGATTTTCAGGATAAAATTTATCGTACTGGTTTTTCTCATAATCACCATATTGAAGTTTCAGGTGGAACGGAAAAGGCTACCTTTAATATGGGATTAGGGTATATGACTAATGAAGGAACTGTTATTACAACTTCATATAAACGGTATAATTTTAGTTTGAATGGTTCTTTGCAAGCACGGGATAATTTGAAAATTTCAGCTAGAACTACTTATTCAAACTCGTTTACGTATGGTTCTCCATTAGCTGCAGATGCAACATTCTATCGTTCACCGGCTGCCTCACCTACCACTAAATTCAGATTTGAAGATGGTAGTCTGGCTCCAGGAGCTGCCCAGTATCTGGGAAATGCTGTATATCATATGAACAAGGCACAAAGAGAGTATGACTATCAGAATTTATCAATAGGAGTAGATGCAGATTGGACTATATTGCCAGGATTGTCTTTCAAACCAGCTCTTTCTTTATTTGAAGTGAACAGTAATAACTATACTTTTTGGGATGCTTTTTGGAATGGACCGAGAGATTATATAACTACAAGAAATGCAAATGCTGATACTTACAAATGGCGGCAATATCAGGCAGATGCTGTATTCAACTATGTTAAATCTTTCAATGAAAAACACAATTTGAATGTAACAGCTGGTTATGCTTATTATTTTAGGAAAGAGGCCCGTTTAGCAGCTGCTGGTAGAGGTGCTTCTACTGATTTGATTCCTACTTTGAATGCCTCAAGTGTTCCTGTAAGTGTGAGTAGTTCTATTACAGAGCGATCTATGCAAGGTATTTTTGCTCGTATAGGGTATGATTATAAGGATAAATATTTGATTTCTGTATCTGCAAGATATGACGGTGCTTCCAATTTGGGTACGAACAACAAATGGGGATTTTTTCCTGGCGTGTCATTAGGGTGGCATGTGGATAAAGAAAAGTTCTGGTCATTTATGCCTGAGAATCTAATGCGTCTGAAATTGCGTGCCAGCTATGGAGTAAATGGTAATATTTCAGGCTTGGGGGATTATACGGCTCAAGGTAGTTATAGTGTAGGATCTAAATATTTAGGTAATGCAGGTATCACTATGGGAACTATGGCAAATCAAGACTTGAGTTGGGAGGAGTCTAAGACATTTGATATCGGTACTGATATTTCCTTTTTTAATAATCGGTTAAACTTTATCTTTGATTATTTCAATCGTACCACAGATAATTTGCTGACAAATCGCACTTTACCTCATTCTACAGGCTTTGGCTCTATTTTCACTAATTTAGGGCGTTTACAAAATAGAGGTATTGAGTTGGAAATGAATGCAAGAATATTACCGGTATCCAGTTCTATTCAATGGTCATTAGGTTTTAATGCCTCGAAGGTGACCAATAAAATATTGAAGCTGCCAGATAATGGGGTTGAAAATAATCGGATTGGTGGTGAGTACATTTGGGATGCTAAACTGGGTAAACATACTTGGCAAGGTGGTTTACAGGAAGGAGGACGAATTGGAGATTTGTTTGCCTATAAGATGATAGGTGTATATTCTACTGATGAGGAAGCACAGAATGCTAATGAGCCGATAGATAATGTTATTACAGTCCCTGATAAAACCAAATATGGTGGTGATGCAAAGTGGCAAGATACTGATGGTAATGGTGTGATTGACAGTAAAGACCGTGTATATGTTGGTAATATTTATCCGGATTGGACTGGGGGTATTAATACTTCTCTATCTTATAAAGGGTTCGATTTGTATTGCAGACTTGATTTTACATTGGGTCATACCATATATAATTTTGCCAAAGGCTTTTTGGATTATAATTGGCAGGGTGATAATAATATGACGAAAGATGTCGTAAATCGCTCCTGGAAAGAACAAGGTGACAAAGCGGACATGCCGAGATTCTATTGGCATGGTGATCGTGGACAGCAGAATGCTATCCGAGGTAGCTCTTTGTATCATGAATCAGGAGATTTTCTAGCCATTAGAGAAGTTTCTTTAAGTTATACAGTTCCTGCAAATATCATACAAAAGATTCGTTTAAGCGGACTTCGGTTTACGGTTACGGGAAATAATCTGCACTATTTTACTAAATATTCTGGTCTTAATCCAGAAGAAGGTGGACAGGATAATGGTAGATATGCTATGCCGAGAAATATTATTTTTAGTGCAAATGTATCATTTTAATAAAGTAAAGTTATGAAAATTAGAAATATAATAAATAGTACAATAGCTTTGTTTATGGTCCTGACATTTGCTTCTTGTGATGCACTAGACCTTAAGCCAATAAGCTTTATAACGAATGAATCTTTCTGGCAGACAGAAGATGACGTGAAGGGTGCGTTAAATGGTATTTATGTCCAGTTACGAGGAGCTGCTGAACATGATTTGTATATATTGGGGGAAGCGCGTAGCGAAATACTGACTGTAGGTATCGGTGGATATGGCGGATATGATATTTATTATTATAATACGTTGACACAAGCTAATATGCCTATATCCTGGATACGTTATTATCAGATAGTCAATTCATGCAATCTTCTTTTAAAGTATGCTCCCAATGTGACTTTTAATAACGAGACTTCCCGCAATAAAATGTTGGCTCAAGCTTATACAATGAGGGCTTTCATGTATTTTGTGATGACTCGTACATGGGGGGATTTGATAATCCATACAGATCCTATTGAAAACACAAATTCAGAAGTCCTTTATAAAGAAAGAAGACCCCAAACGGAAGTTTTCCAACTGATAAAAGATGATTTGGAGAAAGCTTTGTCTTTATATCCGGATGACAATTTCGGTGATCAAAGAGCTATGTGGTCAAAACCGGCAACATTGGCTTTGAAAGCTGAAGTATATCTTTGGAGTGGAAAAAAAATGAATGGTGGAAGCAGTGATATTGAAACTGCATTAAATGCTTTGAATTCAATTAAAACGGATAAGCTTCGTTTACAGCCGGATTTTGCTGATGTATTTGCTTATGATAATAAGGGTAATGATGAAATCTTGATGAGTGTTAGATTTCAGGATTTGGAATCTGGTATTAACTATTTCAGATATATGTGGATACATGCGAGTGCTGTTCCTGGAGATGCTCCTCAAGAGGTAAAGGATATAGTTTATCCGATAGGGCCGGGACAAGGTATTATAGTAGCTTCGGACGAGTATAGAAAGCAATATACAGAAGATGATACTCGAAAAAATGCTTCTTTTCTTGAGATTTATTCTAAAGATCAGGAAACTGGAGAAAATAAATTTTATGTTAGTGTAGTATTAAAAGGTAAAGGCTTGGTGCGAGATGGTGATCGTATTTTTGCAGATGATATCATATTGTACCGTTATGCTGATATTTTATTAATGAAGGCTGAGGCTAAAAATGCTTTGGGACAAGATCCTTCTGCAGAAATTAATGAGGTCAGGAAACGTGCATATAAAGACAAGTATGAAGAGCATATTTATGTGAATAGCACAAAAGAGGCGAATGATGCAGCTATCTTGAAAGAAAGACTTTTAGAATTGGCTTTTGAAGGTAAAAGGTGGTGGGATTTGGTACGTTTTGACAAAGCCTTTGATTTGGTTCCTTCTTTGAGAGAGCATAAGGGGGAAGATTATATGATGCTGTTCCCCATTCCTTTGTCAACAATAAGCGTGGAGCCGAAAGTTACTCAAAATCCTGGTTGGGATAAATAAAGTATATTATTGAAATCTTTCCAATATGTTGTAACTTTACAGCATATTGGAAAGATTGATAAACGAACATAATAAAATTATATATGAAAAAGTCTATATTTCTCTTTTATTGTCTGCTTGTCCACTTGTGTTCTGCGACAACATTGTTTGCTCAACAGAATGACGTTTTGATACCAGGTGTCAAGAAAATAAAGGATGTAATAATATATAAGGATACCATGTTTTACTCCGCTTTTCCTTCAGCTGTAAAATTATCGAATGGAGAGATACTGGTATCGTTCAGAAGAGCTCCAGACCGTAAAGTCTTTAAGGAGAAGAAGAATAATCATTTGGACCCGAATAGTTATCTGGTAGTAGTGAGATCCAAAGATGGCGAACATTGGACCAAGGAACCGGAACTGCTTTATGCCCATCCGTTTGGAGGCTCACAAGATCCATGTTTGTTGAAGTTGAAAGATGGAACACTGCTATGTGCTAGTTATTTGTGGACATTTATTCGTCCGGATGGTTTAGCTGTTCTTAAGAAACCGTTCGTACAGAATACAGACGCTGTTTTTGCAGGAGGATATTTGCTCCGTTCTTATGATGATGGTAGAACTTGGAATGATTTGATTATACCTTGTAGCGTTCCGTCTGAAATAAATTATAGTGGATTGGGAGGTAAATTGCCGGCTTATAATCGTGGCGCTTTGTATGAAGGAAAAGATGGACGTATTTTTTGGGCAGTAGTAGCTTCTGATACAGAAGCTTTAAGAAATACGTCGGTCTATTTGCTTATATCCAAAGATAAAGGAAAAACATGGGAATACGGTACGAAAATTGCTAAAGATAAAAAGGTCTCGTTTAATGAGACTTCCATGTATGAAACGCCTAATGGGGATTTGATTGCTTTTATGCGTTCGGAAGCGTTTGGTGACCAAGCTTGTATTGCACGGTCCATAGATGGTGGGAAAACATTTGGTGAATGGAAAAGTATGGGGTTCAAAGGACATCCTCTCCAGGCAATGAGGCTGCCAGACAATAGAGTTTTGTTGACATATGGTTATCGTCATGAACCTTGTGGAGTTAGAGCCAGAATTCTTAATGCAGAATGTACAGATTTTGCCACGGCTCCTGAGATTATCATAAGAGATGATGCGGATGATGGAGATGTCGGATATACATGGGCTGTACAGCTGGATGAGAAGAGGGTATTGGTGGTATACTATATAAACTTTGACAGAGCCAAAGGTACTAGACATATACAAGGCTCTATTTTAGAGATTGAACCGCAAGGATAATTGTTAATACATAATATGATGAAGAGAAAACAAATTCCGGGCAATATGGATTCCAGCCCTCAAAAGATGTCTCGTCGTAAAGCATTGGCTACTATGGCAGGTGCCGTAGGATTGGCAGCATTACCTGGTGTAGGGCATGCATTGAATCCCATCAAGAAAGAACGGAGAGACATTCAAACCTCTGCTTTTACATCTATCCATACTATGCGTAACGCTGTATCTCGTCAGTTTACGACTTTTGACTTGAATACTAAGATTAAAGCCCATTTGGTTGGACCGGGTGAGAAATCTGTACTGGTAGATCACACTTCTCCTGGTGTAATTACCCGTATGTGGTTTACTATTAATGGTTGGTTTTGGGAAAATTGGGATTTAAGTAAGGAGCGGTGGCCTGATCCTACTATTTTGAAAATGCTGATTTTGCGTATTTATTGGGATGGTGAGGACTATCCTTCTGTAGAATGTCCGATTGGTGACTTCTTTGGTATAGGGCATTGTGAATATAAGCATTATATGTCCAAATATATAGGTATGTCCAGTGGAGGTTTCTATTGTTATTTTCCGATGCCATTTAAAAAGGTAAGGATAGAAGTGGAAAATCTTCATCACCGTTTGACTACAAGCGTTTTCTTAAATGCCAATTATGATCAATTGGAGAGTTTACCTGAGGGTATGGGACGATTCCATTGTTTATATAATGCTGGTACCAATCCTGGTTATGAACCATTAACCATATTGCAGACTAAAGGACATGGACATTTTATTGGCTGTTCCTTGTCCATGCAGAGTTGGCTTCCAAACTACTTGGGATATTTGGAAGCACCCGAGTTTATTTATATCGATACGGAAGACAAAAGTGTACCGACTATAGTTGGTTCTGGACTTGAAGATTATTTTAATGGTGGCTGGTATTTTAGGGAAGGTGAATTCTGTGGAGAGTTGCATGGAGTTCCTATAAAGGATCCGCTCCGTTCGATGGTGAGTATGTATCGTTATCATGAGCAAGATGCAATCTGTTTCAATGAAAGTTTTATTTTTGATTTTATAAATCCCCGTAAACCGGAGCAGACCCGGCCCTTTAAATTCTCTTCGGCGGCTTTCTGGTATCAAGACAAAGCTGTACCTCTGGCGTTCAAATTACCAGAGAAAGAAAAGTTGGTTGATTGGTATAGAATGCGTGATACAGACCATCAAGCTATACCATAAGATTGATATTTATATTTACTTTTTGAATTACTGAAATATGTTACTTGAAGATAGGATTTTGAAAAAATGGTTATTACCTTTTATATTGTCGGTTCTTATTGCCGTAGATTCCATGGCTCAATGCATTCCGGTGTACAAGGATTCTAGTATGTCTGTTGAACGACGGGTTACAGATTTATTGGGTAGAATGACATTACGAGAAAAAATAGCACAATTAAGTCATTTGCATGGTTATCAATTATACAATGGTCAAGAGGTGGATTACCAAAAATTAAGAGATGCAGCTGGTGATATTAGTTACGGCTGTATTGAGGGATTCAATCTTACTGGTGAAAATGTGCGGAAAGCATTTCATGCAATTCAGAAATATATGGTTGAAGAGACACGCTTGGGAATCCCAGTTTTTACAGTAACTGAGTCTTTACATGGCTCGGTACATGATGGTTCTACCATTTTTCCTCAATCTGTAGCCGTTGGTAGTACTTTTAATTTAGATTTGGCTTATCAGATGACTAAAGCAATTGCTACAGAATTAAGGTCCCAAGGGGTAATTCAGACTCTTTCACCAGGATTGGATGTTGTTCGGGATTTGCGATGGGGGCGTGTTGAGGAATCGTTTGGTGAAGATCCTTGGCTAGTGGGACAGATGGGGATTGCACAAGTGAAAGGTTATATTGACGGAGGAATATCTCCAATGTTGAAACCTTTTGGACCGGGAGGAGCTCCTTTGGGAGGGCTGAACTTGGCTTCAGTTGAGAGTGGAGAACGGGATATACGTAATATCCATATCAAGCCGTATGAGATGGCTGTTCGGAATACGGAAGTGAAGGCGGTGATGACCTCCTATAATTCTTGGAATGGCATCCCTAATTCTGCTTCTTCTTATTTACTGACGAATATTTTACGCAATGAATGGGGATTCAAAGGATATGTATATTCCGATTGGGGGGCAGTGGCTATGTTGAAGGATTTTCAGCATACAGCTAAGGATGATAGTGAAGCGGCTATCCAAGCCTTGACTGCGGGGGTGGACTTGGAAGCTTCCAGTAATTGCTATTGGGCTTTGGAGCAATTGATAGAGCAAGGCAGGTTTGATGAAAAATATGTGGATTTGGCTGTTGGACGTATCTTACGTGTTAAATTTGAATTAGGATTGTTCGAGAATCCATATCAGGGCGCTGACATGCCGGAAGTAGCCATGCGTACTAAAGAAGCGGTGGAGCTATCGCGCAGAGTGGCTGATGAATCGATTGTTTTATTGAAGAATGAAAATACTCTTTTACCCTTAAATTTGAATAAAATAAAATCATTAGCAGTGATTGGGCCGAATGCTAATCAAGTACAGTTCGGGGATTATACATGGAGCCGGAGTAATAAAGATGGGGTTACTCCACTTGAAGGCCTAAAGAAACGGGTTGGAAATAAGATAAAAATAAATTATGCGGCAGGATGTGATCTTATTACAGATAATAAATCCGGATTTGATGAAGCTGTAGCTGCTGTAAAAGCGAGTGACATGGCTGTTGTATTTGTTGGTTCTTCTAGTGCTTCACTGGCACGTGACTATTCAGATGCTACATGTGGGGAGGGGTTTGACCTCTCTTCTCTGGATCTGACAGGTGTACAAGAAGAATTGGTGGAAGAAATCTATGCAATAGGAAAACCTGTTATAGTTGTATTGGTTACAGGTAAGCCTTTTTCTATTTCTTGGATAAAAGAACATATTCCAGCCATAGTTGTACAATGGTACGGTGGTGAGAAAGCTGGAGATGCAATAGCTGATATGTTATTGGGAAATATTAATCCTTCAGCCAAACTTCCATTCTCGTTTCCGCAGAGCGTAGGACATTTACCGGTTTTTTATAATCATTTGCCAACGGACAAAGGATTCTATCGTCGTCCTGGTAGACCAAATGAACCTGGACGTGATTATGTTTTTTCTTCACCAGCTCCGTTATGGTCTTTTGGGCATGGATTGAGTTATACTACATTTGAGTATTTGAATGCTCATTATTCTGCAGAGTTATTACATCCATCTGATACCTTGATTGTCAGTGTATCTTTGAAGAATACGGGTAGTGTAGCGGGAAAGGAGGTAGTACAGCTTTATGTTCGAGATGTGGTCAGTTCGGTTGTGACTCCAGTCAAGCAACTGAAGGCATTCTCAAAACCATTCTTACAACCAGGCGAAATGCAGACAGTTGTTTTGAAGCTACCAATACAAGAATTGGCCTTATATGATTTGAGCATGAAAAAAGTAGTAGAAGAAGGGGAGTATGAAATACAGATAGGAACAGCCTCAGATGATATCAGATTACGAAGGACAATCTTTGTTGGCAGACAGCCGGTGACTAGTAATAGTCTTGGTCATAACGACTTCTGCATGGATGAAATTGTGAAGAATCCAGGAAGAAAGATAAAGGTTGCTGGTTGTGTCAGAGATGTACAAGCAACCCCTATAAGTGGAATTGAAATCAAATCTAATTATTCTGGTAGAACGGTTATAAGTAAGGAAGGCGGAAGATATTCCATTCTGACTGTAGAAAACGATGTGCTAACGATTTCTGCCAAAGGATTCGAGACAGTAAATATCAAGGTGAATAAACAAAAGGATATAGATATAAAATTGAATTACAGTCATGATTAAACACGAAATCAGATGGGAATACATATTGGTAATATGTATTATTCTCGGTACGTTACCTTGTAATGCACAGTCAGTAATTCCTATGCCAAAAGAAATGGTGATGGGAGAAGGTTCTTGGGATGTATCTGCCGATACACGTATAAATTACAGTAATGATGCGCTTACCAAAACAGTCAGTCTCTTTAATAATTATTTAGATGGACGGTTTGGGGTGACTTTGAAGAAAGGATCGAAAGGAAAGAATGCCATTCATTTGCAGATAGACAAGAAAATGCCTTTAGAGGCATATTCATTAGTTGTGGATGATAAGGGAGTAACAATCAAGGGAAGTGAAGCTGGAATATTTTATGGAATTCAGACATTGCAGCAGTTACTTGTTGATAAGGGAAATGGATGCATACAGCTTCCGTATATTATGATAAATGATGAACCCCGTTTTGGTTATCGTGGTTTGATGTTGGATGTTGCACGTTATTTTTACTCAGTGGAATATGTAAAAGAGTATATAGATTTAATGGCTCGTTATAAAATAAATAGATTCCATTGGCATTTGACAGAAGATGCCGGGTGGCGTATTGAAATAAAAAAGTATCCAGAATTGACCAAAATTGGGGCATGGCGTAATAGTACTCAGTGGGGGCATAATCCGACAGAACAAGATCGTATTCCACATGGAGGATTCTATACTCAGGAGCAGATTAAGGAGATTATCCAATATGCGGCAGATAGGTACATCACTATTGTTCCGGAGATCGATTTACCAGGACATACAATGTCTGTTTTAGCTACATATCCGGAGCTGTCTTGCACGGGCGGACCATTTCGGATACCGGAAACTTGGGGTATTAAGGAGGAAGTTCTTTGTCTCGGTAATGATAAAACCTATCGGTTTGTAGAAGATGTTTTATCTGAGGTGATAGATTTGTTTCCCGGTGAGTATATTCATATAGGCGGTGATGAGGCACCTAAAAGACGTTGGAAAGAATGTCCGAAGTGTCAACGACGCATTAAGGAAAATAAATTGAAAGATGAACATGAATTACAAAGTTACTTCATCCATCATTTGGATGAATTTGTAACGGGGAAGGGGCGAAAAATCATTGGTTGGGATGAAATCTTAGAAGGTGGTCTGGCACCGAATGCTGCTGTAATGAGCTGGAGAGGAGAAAACGGTGGAATTGCTGCAGCGGGAATGGGGCATAAAGTGGTGATGGCTCCCAATAACTATATGTATATTGATTATTATCAGAGTGAGGATTATACTAATGAGCCTTTAAATATAGGAGGACTGGTTACGTTGGAACATATCTACAGCTATGAACCTTATACGCCTAAGCTTACAAAAGAGCAATGCGGTTATATAATGGGGGTACAAGCTAATGTTTGGGGAGAATTTATACATCATCCTGATAAAGTGAACTATATGGCATATCCTCGGGCTATGGCCCTTTCAGAAATAGGTTGGTCACCTGCGGAAAAGAAGAATTATGCAGATTTCCGTGAAAGATTAGCGGGATGTTTGGCTGAACTGGATAGACAAGGGGTTACTTTCCGTATTCCCGAACCGATTGGTTGGGATAAAGCTATTGTTAGAGGCGGTAACGCGATAGTGGATTTGAAGCCGTCAGTAGAGGGTGCTGATATATATTATACCACAGATGGTACCGATCCTCGTTTATATGGAAAACTCTATACGGATACATTGCAGTTACCTTTATCTTTCAGTGGAGTAAATATAAAATGTTATCTCCGCCTTTCTTCCGGTAGAAGTAGTGCTGTTTATACAGTTGTAGCTCCTGATACAAAATAAAAAAATGATAATAAATACAGTATTTATGACGAAATATTTATTAATATGTCTGGTAGTTTGTGCACTGATTTTTCAAGGGTGCTGGCATCATGAGAGTGCGGTTGAACGTGGCTATAATGAGAAGTATATAGGTGAATATACGCGTAAAATAGCTTTCCCTATAGGAGGTATAGGCACGGGCATGTTCTGTATTGAAGGAACAGGAGCATTGAGTAATATGTCTATACGTCATAGACCGAATGTTTTCAATGAACCAACGATGTTTGCTGCAATTCATGTGAAAGGTTATGAGTATGGTACACGCATTCTGGAAGGGCCGGTTCCAGAATGGAAAAAATTTGGTGCTCCTAATTCCAGCCGTGGAGACGGCGGCTCATGGGGAATGCCCCGGTTTAAGGAGTATAGTTTCCAGTCACGTTTCCCTTTTGCGGAGGTAGAGTTGGCAGATCAGAATGTCCCTATAGATGTGAAACTGGTTGCCTGGAATCCATTTATACCAACGGATGAAGATAATTCAAGTCTACCGGTTGCTGGGTTTGAATATGAGTTTCATAATACCAGTAATGAGGAAGTACAAGCCGTCTTTTCATATAATAGTATGAATTTTATGCAAACTCCGGGTAGAGGTAAAGCGTATATAGATGCAGCAAAGAATGGATTCATTCTAAGACAGACAGGCACAGAGAATGAACCTTTCTGTCAAGGTGATTTTATGATTTATACTGACAATCCCCAGACGGTAGTTAATCATAACTGGTTTCGTGGAGGTTGGTTCGACCCATTGAGCATTTGTTGGGATAACTTGGAAGAGGGCAGAATGGAAGAGAATCCAGCAGGCTTGGAAGGAGCAGTGGGAGCTTCGTTATATGTGCCGTTTACTTTAGCACCTGGTGAGACTCGTAATATAAGGTTGTACATGGCTTGGCATGTCCCTTATTCACAAGAACGAATAGGTGGAATCCCACGTACAGATACTGATATCCCTGATGCACCAGTTTGTCCAGATGAATTGAGTAACTGTTATACTTATGAGAATAATTTTGAAGGGAATTACCGCCCTTGGTATAGCAGTAGGTTTGGCAGTATACAAGATGTTGCAAACTACTGGTTGGATAATTATGATGCATTGAAAAAGAATACTCAGTTGTTCACTGATGCTTTCTATGATTCTACTCTTCCACCTGAAGTTAAGGAGGCTGTTGCTGCTAATTTGAGTATATTGAAATCTACTACAGTACTTCGCCAATACGATGGGCGTATGTGGAATTGGGAGGGAAGTCATGATAATTGGGGCTCTTGTCATGGTTCATGCACGCATGTTTGGAATTATGCGCAAGCTGTATCTCATCTTTTCCCAAAATTAGAACGTACATTACGTGAAACAGAATTTTTTGTGAGCCAGGATAAAAGGGGACATCAAGTGTTCCGTACGAATCTGCCTATCAGTCCTACTGTCCATGATTTTCATTCGGCGGCAGATGGGCAATTAGGAGGTATAATGAAGGTATATCGTGAATGGAGAATTATGGGTGATATAAATTGGCTGAAGATGATGTATCCAGCTGTGAAGAAAAGTATGGATTATTGTATCCGTACTTGGGATCCGAGAGAGGTTGGAGCTGTTGAAGAACCTCACCATAATACGTATGATATAGAGTTTTGGGGCGCGAATGGGATGATTACCAGTTTTTATGTAGGAGCATTACAAGCTATTTGCTTGATGGGTAAAACGGTAGGCGATGATATTTCCCGTTATGAAGAATTGATGAATAAAAGTAAAGCATATTTGGAGAGCAAACTTTTTGATGGAGAGTATTTTATTCAGAACATTCAATGGACTGGATTGGACGCTCCAGACCCAGTTGATGCCCAATCGTTTGTGACCCATTATACGCCAGAAGCTTTAAAAATCCTACAAGAAGAAGGTCCGAAATATCAGTATGGTAAAGGTTGTTTGTCTGACGGAATATTGGGCTCTTGGATGACATTGGTATGTGGAATGCCGGAGGTGGTCGATCGTCTGAAAGTAAAAAGTCATTTGATTTCTGTCCATAAGTATAACTTTAAAAAGAGCTTAAGTAACCATGTCAACCCTCAACGTTCCACCTTTGCATTGGGAGAGGATGGGGGATTATTACTTTGTACCTGGCCGAAAGGTGGTAAGCTAAAATTGCCTTTTGTATACAGTAACGAAGTGTGGACTGGAATTGAATATCAAGTGGCTGCTCATCTTATGTTTGAAGGAGAAGTGGAAAAAGGGCTTGAAATAGTGAGAACTTGCCGTGATCGTTATAATGGTCGTGTTCGTAATCCGTTTAATGAATATGAGTGTGGAGCATGGTATGCTCGTGCAATGGCCAGTTATGCTATGCTAGAAGGCCTTACGGGAATACGCTATGATGCAGTAGACAAAATTTTGTATATAGATTCGCGGATTGGAGATGATTTCACTTCATTCTTGTCTACGGAAACGGGTTTTGGTAATGTTGGACTTAAGGAAGGAAAGCCGTTTATAGATGTGAAATATGGGGTAATAGATGTACAGAAATGTATCGTTTCCGGTAAGGAAATTCAATTATAGTTTGGATAAGGTTCTTGATTATATACAAATTGTGAAATTTGTAGTATTGTAAGATTTACATGTATAGATTAGATGGTTTTATGAGAGTTCTGTGGGGCTGTGATTGTTCCACAGAACTATTTTTATGTTATTTGCAGATTTTTGCAACCAAACTTCATCTTTCTGCGTCTAATAAATAAAAAGAGGAGATTATGAATATGAAAATGAATTTTTCTATGGACGAGATTCGTCTTAAAGTAGAGGAGTATATAAAGAAAGGTAGTCGGGCAGCTGGTCGTCCCGTACTGACAGCTTATTATGTCCTGACTGCTGATTCTACTCCAGAGAGTGAAAGGACAAATATCATGATTGCTTTGGTGGCCATTGTGTTTCCTGCCGGTATAGAAGACCTCTTGGGACAAGTCTTTATGGTAGGGAAGGGATTTGCTGCAATCTATGCTTATAAGAAAATGAAGAAATACATCACTCCACAGATAAAGGATAAGGTAGAGGCAAAATTGGATGAGTGGTTCCATGAGAATGTGATGGAAGTAGTGGAACCGCTTTATCTGGAATAACAGTTCGCCACAAAGATCATACTGATTTGCGCAGATTGAATTTATATCGGGAATTTGTATCTGTGCGAATCAGCATAATCTCCGTGACGGACTGTTTATTGTTTTTTGCTCAAGAAGCGTCTGGCCAGATATTTCCGTACCGGTTCATCATAGAATTTTAAGCATAGATAAGCCAATAATATGTTCCATGCGTAAACACACAAGGCAACCTGCCAAGTCTGCTCCAACGTGAAGAGCTGGTTCTTGATGAGCCATGCATAGAACAAGTACATAAATGGATAATGTATCACATAGACTGGATAGGATATATCTCCCAGGAACTTGCATATCTGGGTCGATTTTTTATCCGTTGTGGTACCGGAAGCTCCTAACCAGACGAGAACCGGAAAAGCGATGATTACACAGAACGCTTCATAAATGCCATTTGTACAGACCGGTGTTGCACCTTCCAAGTAGGGCACTGAAAACAAGGTAACCAATGCAATGGCACATATCCAGAAAGCACCTTTCACCTTGATAGGCTTGAAGTTGCGCGACAAAAGCATGCCCATGGAGAAAGGAAAAAGCATCCTCAGCAATCCGCCGCCAAAGTTTATTCCGTCCAGTGTCCAGCCTACCCCCATATTTCCGTATCCGGAGATGTCGAAAATGGCGAATGATGCCAATGCCACTCCCAGCAATATTGTCAGTACGGCAAGGGCTTTGTTTGATAAGCGGTGGATAAACAAGGCATAAAGGATGTTGCCTAAATATTCAAAAAACAAGGACCAGCATGGACCATTCAAAGGAAACATTTCGCCATTACCACGGACTTCATAACCTGCACCTGGCATTGCGGGAATAAAAAATATAGTGCAAAGAAGGGACAGCATAATCATGGAGAGGGCAATATGTGTTCCGTCCCATTGTACGCATCCTTGAAGACAGAAAGTAATGGCACCCAGGACAGCTCCCATAATGACCATCGGATGGAGACGTATCAGGCGCCGTTTAAAGAAGTTTTTCATTGTGAGGTTCCTGCCCCAACGGTCGTCATAAGCATACCCGATAACGAATCCCGATAGTATAAAGAAGAAATCTACAGCTAAATAGCCGTGGTTGAAGGTTTCGATAATGCTACCACCGGCAAAAGCATAGCCTTCGAATATATGATACCATATAACCATCAAGGCTGCTACGCCACGGAGCCCGTCGAGAAGGTCATAATGTGCTTTGGTGTCTGAAAAGGCAGAAGATGAAATGTGCGACATCTGTTTTTTTTCTGTTGTTTGGTTAATGTTTTCGGATCTCAAAGATACGCCATGCGAAGCGAAGTTCTTTTGCTTAAAAGCAAAAAAGAACGGCAATCTTCTATTTTTTTGCGCGTACCCGGCTGAGAGTATAGATGGAAATACCCAGGAAGGCTGCCACATATTTTAGCTTCACCCGATTTATCAGTCTGGGGTAACGGCGGTTAAATTGTTCATACCGCTCTTTGGGAGGCAGTTGGAGCCTTTCCACAAACATATGACTGAGCTCTTTGTTTACGTTCTGATGCAGTATTCTGCCCCAGTTGGCTATATCAATATATGTTTCGTAGAGAGCATTTAACTTGTCTATGTGGATGACGTAGATTTTGCAGTCCGAAAGAGTTTCAATGCTTTCTACTGACGGCTGCTGATAGTACAGTGAATCCATTCCGAAGGTTACATCACCTTCCTGGCTGAACCAAGTGGTGGTATCTTGTCCGTCGTGATGAAATACGGAACGGGTGACCCCTTCCTCAATGAAATAAACCAAACGGTCTGTCACTCCTGCTTGTACTATATAAGTTCCTTTAGGGTAGTGTCTTACCTGCATATTCATCAGCAATGCCTGAAGAGCTTCTTCGGAAACCGGATAAATCTGCCTGATTTTATGAATGATGTTGTTCATTGGAGGGGAGCTTTTTATTCGTTTACAAACTTACATAATTTTATTAACTAAAACTGAACTTTGATATACAAATGTGTGCGTTGCCTTATAAGCGTTTATGGTATAATGGAATTTTTCTTGTAAAAGAGATGTTTGTTCTTTGAATATTGTATCTTTGTAGAAAACGGTAGCCTATGAATAAAATATTGGTAACATTATTGGCTCTAATCGGAGGCAGCTGCATTTCATTCGCACAGATGGAGACTGGAAGAGTTTCCGATACAGCTGAGGATACATTGAGAATAGAAAATGAAATTGTCGCTGTTGATACCGGATTTTACCAGTCAGTAGTCCGCTATGATACGGTGCGCTATAATTTGAAAATGCAGAGTGTTTACAAAAAGGCTTTTCAACTAAAGAATGATGTTTTTGTGGAAAAGATGAAAGAGCCGTGGTTAGATGATATTCTCAGAAATATCTTATTTAAATAACCATGAATTTGTGCTTTGCGTCATTCGGTTGACTTCCTGGTTTAACTCACTCGGTTAAACCACACTAAATTCAGCATTCTCTAAAAACAAAAATCAGATAGAAATCTTGCGATAACTATCTGATTTTCAGAAGAGCGGAAGACGGGGCTCAAACCCGCGACCCTCAGCTTGGAAGGCTAATGCTCTATCAACTGAGCTACTTCCGCAATTTTTTGTGGGCAAAGATGGATTCGAACCACCGAAGGCGTAAGCCAGCAGATTTACAGTCTGCCCCATTTGGCCACTCTGGTATTTGCCCTTTTGCACTTAAGATTCTATCTCAATTCTCTCATTGAGTAGCTTTGTTTCTCAATTGCGGTGCAAAGATACGACTATTTTTGTAAACTCCAAGCAAAATCTATCATTTTTATTGCAGTAATTGCACATTCGTCTCCTTTATTACCCAGCTTGCCACCGGCGCGGTCTTCTGCTTGCTCCATAGTATTGGTAGTAATTAATCCGTAAATTACTGGTACATCGCCACTTGCGTTTAATTGGGTAATTCCTTGGGTAGCACCCATGCAAACATAGTCAAAATGTGGAGTATCTCCTCTGACTACACAACCAATTGCAATAACTGCATCGACTTCGCTGTATTCGATAAGTTGGTTGGCGCCGAAAGTCAGTTCAAAACTGCCGGGTACTGTTTTTACCAGAATATTTTCATCTTTGGCTCCATGTTTTTTTAAGGTGTCTATGGCACCTTTTAGGAGAGCACCGGTAATATTATAATTCCACTCAGATACAACGATGCCGAATTTCATTTTTTCCGCGCTGGGTACAGAACTGAAATCGTAGTCTGAAAGATTGTGATAAGCTGTTGCCATAAATAAGGAATTAAGAATTAAAAATTAATAATTGAAAATTAAAGGGAGAGGGGAGATAAAAGAGGCACGGACTACATGGATTCACGGCTATTGTGTCTTTCCGTGTTTTCCGTGTAATCCGTGCCTGAGATGTCTTTATAATAAGGTATATTACTTCTTCAACAGTTTGGCTTGTTCGATATACTTGTCGATATCCATTGCCTGGTATGAACGGAAGTATTTATCCTTGATAGTGGTATACGCCTGAATTGCATCGTCATACTTACCTTGCTTTACCAGGATTTCTCCGGCTTGCAGCAGGTAGATGGGGCTGAGGGAGTTGTTGTCGGCTGCGTTGGCGGCTTTCAGCAGCATGGAAGCGGCTTTGTCCAGTTGGCCGAGCTGCGCATAGCAGTTACCCATAGCACCTTTCATGGCAGGAGCTACCATTTGGTCGTCTCCGTCAAAGCTGTCCAATGCTTTCACTGCTTCGTCATATTTGCCGAGGTGTGCATAGCAGAGACCCATATAAGCTTTTGCAAGATTGGCTGCTTTTGTGCCGCTGTATTCGTCTGCCACTTTTACAAATCCGGCAAAACCGATGCTATCACCGTTCAGTGCTTGTGCATAAGCGTCTGCTTCGAAGTATTCTTGTCCTTTGAATAAGGCAGCTTGTGCTTTTTCTTCACGGGGGTCTGCATAAAGGTTCTTGTACATCACTACACCGGCAATGATGATGATTACTGCTACTACAGCGCCGATGATTGCTTTTTTGTTCTTAATGAAAAAGGCCTCCGATTGTGTCAGTGCATCCTCCACGTTTAAGGCTTCATTCGTCTTTTTTTGTTCTGCCATTTTTATATAATCTTTTTGTTATTATTCTTATTTATCTATTTCGACCCGCAAAAGTAAGTTTTTTATAGCTATCAACGAAATTTAGCGGCATCTTTTTTTGTTTTGTATCAGAAAACACCGAAATTATTTCTACTTTTCAATAAGCCGGGCTTCACCTCTATATTAAAAATAAGCAGGCTTATTTTGTACTGCTTTCGGTTTTGCATTATCTTTGTAACCGAACTCATCGTTACTATAATGATACTGAAACGTATATCTATACTCAATTATAAGAACTTGGAGCAGGTGGAGCTTTCATTCTCGCCCAAGTTGAACTGCTTTTTCGGACAGAACGGCATGGGGAAAACGAACCTGCTGGATGCGGTGTATTTCTTGTCTTTCTGTAAAAGTGCCGGTAATCCCATTGATTCCCAGAATATCCGCCATGATGCCGACTTCTTTGTTATTCAAGGGTTTTATGAGGCTGCCGATGGGACTCCTGAGGAAATCTACTGTGGTATGAAGAGGCGCCAGAAGAAACAGTTCAAGCGAAACAAGAAGGAGTATACGCGTTTGTCGGACCATATCGGCTTCCTGCCTTTGGTCATGGTCTCGCCTGCCGATTCGGAGTTGATAGCAGGAGGCAGTGATGAACGCCGACGTTTTATGGATGTGGTTATCTCGCAGTACGACAAAGAGTATCTGGATGCTTTGATACGATACAATAAAGCTTTGGTGCAGCGGAATACCTTACTGAAGAGTGAACAGCCGGTGGAGGAAGAGCTCTTTCTGGTCTGGGAGGAGATGATGGCGCAAGCCGGCGAAGTGGTGTTCCGCAAACGTGAGGCCTTTATCCGTGAGTTTATTCCTATTTTCCAGTCTTTCTATTCATTCATTTCGCAAGATAGGGAGAAGGTGGGATTAAGCTATGATTCCCATGCCCGCGATGCCTCTTTGCTGGAAGTGCTGAAGGAAAGCCGTGTACGCGACCAGATTATGGGCTATTCATTGCGCGGTGTGCACAAGGACGAGCTGAATATGCTTTTGGGAGATTTCCCCATCAAGCGTGAAGGGTCGCAGGGACAGAACAAGACTTATCTGGTAGCGTTGAAGCTGGCACAGTTTGATTTCCTGAAACGTACCGGGACCACTGTTCCCTTGTTGTTGCTGGACGATATCTTTGACAAGCTGGATGCTTCGCGTGTGGAGCAAATCATCAAGTTGGTGGCAGGCGACAGTTTTGGACAGATTTTTATAACCGATACCAACCGCGAACACCTGGACCGTATTCTGCATAAAGTGGGCAGTGATTATAAGATGTTCCGTGTGGAGCAGGGAACGGTTGCCGAAATGAAGGAGGAAGAGGCATGAAGCGCAATAATGCCGAACAGATAGGTGAACTTATCCGTCATTACCTCAGGCAGGAAAGTCTGGAGTCTCCGCTGAATGAACGGCGGCTTATCAGTGCGTGGCCCGAAGTGCTGGGGCCTACCATTGCCTCCTACACCCGTGAACTTTATATAAAGAACCAGGTGCTTTATGTGCATCTCACTTCTGCTGCTTTGCGCCAGGAACTGATGATGGGGCGTGAGTTGCTGGTGCGCAACTTGAACCGTCATGTGGGGGCTCAGGTCATCACGAATATCATATTCAGATGAGCATCCTCAGCTCATCTATTCTTTCAATCTTCAGTTCCTTCAATTCCCGGACTGCCCGGTCATAATACATCGGAGTTTCCAAATCCTTGTTGTCATGCGCATCCAGTCCGATGATAGCTGTACAGCCTTCATTGGCAGCGATTCGCCAGAACTCCGGGCACGGGTAGGTGGATAAGCCGTGCGCTTCATTGTAGGCTACATAGCCTATATTGTATTCCAACGGGACATTCAGGCGTGCAGCAGTACGGCAGATGTGCCGGCTTATGGTAGTGCAATGGTGGTCGAACTTCGGATAGGAGCGCATGAACAAGTCCGGATGGGCAAGGCAAGAGAATAATCCGCTTTCCATACCTTCGATGGCGCTCTCTTCGTAAAGGTCGAGCATGTCGCGGCTGTCTGTATGATGGCCGAAGTAGGGGAACTTTTCATCGGTGTGGTAATGATGGTTTCCGAAGATGATATAGTCCAGTTGGTACTTCTTGATTTGTTCTTTCAGCCAATGGATATATTGGGGGAAGTATTCACATTCAAGTCCTATCCTGATGTCTATCCGGTCGTGGTATTTCTCACGGAGCGTCTTGAGACTCTTCACGTAGCCGGGAAGCTCTTCGGGGAGCATCCGCATGTCGGCTACGTAGTCGGTACGGTATTTCCAGGGAGTATGGTCTGAAAAACCGAGTATCCGGTAACCGCCTTTGATGGCACTGAGCACATAGTCTTCGTCATCTCCGGTGGCATGCATGCAGCGTGTGGTGTGTGTATGATAATTAGTTTTCATTGCGTAATGATTTCATCCATGCGTATATCAAACGGTTCCGCAGGAACTTCTTCTACGAGTTGAAACGGGAAGCAGATGCCGGCTTTGTGGGCTGATGGGATGCGGGGCAGAAGCCGGTCATAGTAACCTTTACCGCGCCCCAGGCGGTTGCCGTTACGGTCGAATGCCACGCCGGGAACCACTATGAAGTCTATGTCTGCATAGTCGGTAAATAGCTCGCCGGTTGGTTCTTCGATGCCGTATGCGCCAGGTTTCAAGTCTTCGGGTCCGGTGTACAGCCGCAGTTCCAGGTCGTCACCTACAACTACCGGAAGCAGTATCCGCTTTTCGCGGCTCCACTTCCGGATAAATTCGTGTGTGTCCACTTCGTCTTTGAGAGAGTGGTAGAGCAGTACGGTTGTTGCCGCCCTGAAAGCGGGGTGTGCCTCGAGGGCGGCAAGTATTTCAGCAGACTGACGCGTAGCGGAAGAGCTGTGTCGGGTCTTCAACAAAGCTACCTGCCTGCGCAGTTCTTTTTTCCTTTCCATCATCTTTTTTATCCTCTATGATTGGTGTTGCTTCCGGAGCTTTGGGGAATGCCTCGCCACGTTCCAGAATATCCAATGCTTTCTTGACGGTAGCATCGCTCTGGTTGATGTAGCGGATGTATTGCTCCCTTCCCAGTATGTTATAGATAATGTTGCCGTAAAGACTTCTTTCCAGTAGCTTGTAGGACTTGTGGATAAGCAGGTTGCGCCGTTTTACTCCCTTGGAGTCTGCAAAACGTACAAACTGCTCCACAATACTCTGGTGGCGAAGGTACTTCAACAAGTCTTCTTCATTGTCGTATTCACTCAATTTCGCACGGTTGCGGTCGGTATACTGGAAGCTGAATTGCAGAATCAGTCCCTTGTTGCTTACTTCTATCAGGTAAGAAGATACTCCGGTTGTGTCTTGCGGAACGAATACGTCCGGCATAATGCCACCGCCGCCGTATACGGGTCTGCCTAAACCGGTAGAGTAACGCAGGTTTTCGTCCAGTTTGATGCTGTCTTTGGAGAAGAACTCGCCGTGTTCGTAACGGGTAATCCAGTCCATTTCGTATTTGCTGTCCTTGCCGTTCTCGTAGGGGCGCTGGATGCAACGGCCCGATGGGGTGTAATAACGGGCAATGGTCAGGCGGATGGCGGAACCGTCACTGAAGTCGATGGGTTGCTGTACGAGTCCCTTGCCGAAGGAACGGCGTCCTACAATGGTTCCGCGGTCATTGTCCTGAATGGCGCCCGCAAAGATTTCGCTGGCCGAAGCGGAACTCTCGTTTACCAATACCACTAGCGGCAGCTTCTGGCAACTGCCGGTACCGTTGGCATATTCCTCCATGCGGGGATATTTGCGGCCGTGGGTATATACAATCAACTTCCCTTCCGGCAGGAATTCGTTCACCATGCGTGTGGCGGCTTCCATGTATCCTCCGGTATTGTCGCGCAGGTCGATAATCAGGCCTTTGCACTTCTCGTGGCTCAGTTGGGCAATCGCATTCAGCAGCTCCACGTGTGTGGTACGTCCGAATTTGCTGATTTGTATATATCCGTAGTCATCGTCGAGCATATAGGCTGCATCAATGGTGTTTTGTGGGATGTCACCGCGTGTGATGGTGAAGTCGAGCAACTCCTTTTCCGTGGCACGCTTGACGCCTAACTTCACTTGGCTTCCTTTCGGACCTTTCAGGTTGCGCATGGCCTTTTCGTTTGTCAGGCCTTTGCCTGCAAACAGACTGTCGTTGACCATTACAATGCGGTCGCCTGCCATCAGGCCCACTTTCTCGGACGGTCCGCCGGGAATCACGCTGTTTACGTGTATCGTGTCTTCTTGAATGGTGAACTGGATACCTATACCGCTGAAGCTGCCTTCAAGTTCGGAGTTTACCTCTTCCAGCTTCTGTGCGGGGATGTAGGTGGAGTGGGGGTCGAGTTCCGCCAATATCTGTGGCATGGCCTTCTCTACCAAATCGGTCATGTTGACGGTATCCACATACTGGTCATCAATAACACGCAGCAAGGCATTCAGCTTGTTGGACGAGCTATTGATGATTCCCAGTTTATTACCGGCAAAATGCCTGGCATAAAACGTTCCGATAAGGATTCCCGCGACTACGCTGATTGCGATGATGAGCGGCATAAAGCGGGAAGTATTTTTTGTACTCATGATGTTTATTTACTATTAGACTATTTACAATTTACTATTTGGCTGCGCATGCAACTTTCAACTTTCCATTTTCAACTTTTCATTATCCATTGAAATAAACACTACCTCGATGCCTGCCCGTTTCAAAAGTTCGATACCATCTTCCAGGCGGTATTTCTCGGAGTAGACTACCCGTTTGATGCCTGCCTGGATAATCAGTTTGGAGCATTCTATGCAGGGGGAGGCAGTGACGTACATGGTGGCACCGTTACTGCTGTTGTTTGAACGGGCTATTTTGGTAATGGCGTTTGCTTCGGCATGGAGCACGTATGGTTTGGTGACGTTATTCTCATCTTCGCATACATTCTCAAAACCGGAAGGGGTACCGTTGTAGCCGTCAGAGATAATCATCTTGTCTTTTACAATCAGTGCACCGACCTGGCGGCGTTGGCAATACGAATTTTCGGCCCAAATGCTTGCCATACGTATATAACGCCTATCCAATGCTTCTTGTTTGTCTTTTGTAGAATCGTCCATCATATTTATGCTTTATCGTTGCGGGGTGAATCCCATGACTCTGGTTGTCGGTCCGTCTTTAAAATAGAGGGTCAGTGAATTGGCATCCCCTTCATACTTGTACACGTTTTGCAATCCGGAGATGAATGCCTTGGCCAGTGCATCGCTTTCTGCAGCCCCCGTAACCTTCACACTGATGCTGAGCGAGCCTGAAGCTCCGTCGGCTTTCCAAGTGCCGTTGACGCTTGAGTTGATGCCTTGTCCGTTGACGGTGGTGCCCATCAGTTCTCCATCCAGTTCAGTACCTTCAAAATTGAGGGTGAAGGTGCTTTTCTGATTATATAGCTTGTCCAGACTCTTCTTCATCTCTTCCTCATTGTTGTTCCAAAGGTTTGGATAGAATTGGGCATTGCTGCCTTTATTGGTGAGTCGGCTGAGCTTCCATGTCTTCCCGGTGAATATTCCGATAACATCGTCCTCGTTGTCGCAACCGCTTAGCAGGGGGAGCAGCGAAAACATGAGCAACATGCAAAAGATGTTCCTTATAAGTCTCTTCATTTCTTTATTCCATTTCTGATTAATAATGCGTCGATTGTAGGCTCTTGTCCGCGGAAGCGTTTATAGAGCGTCATCGGATGTTCCGTTCCGCCTTTGGAAAGGATATTCTCTCGGAAGGAGGCGGCAGTCTCCGGGTTGAAGATGCCCGTCTGCTTGAATAGCGAGAAAGCATCTGCATCCAGCACCTCTGCCCATTTATAACTATAGTATCCGGCAGAATACCCTCCGGCAAAGATATGGGAGAATTGTGTGCTCATGCAGGTTTCTGCCACAGAAGGCAGAATCTGTGCTTTTTCCCAAGCCTTCTTTTCATAGGCTTTCACGTCACCTTCAAACGGGGTGTTACGTGTGTACCAAGCCATATCGAGCAGGCCGAAGCTAACCTGGCGGAGGCAGGCGTATGCCGCGTTGAAGTTGGAGGAATCCACAATGCGCTGTACCAGTTCGTCCGGTATCAGTTCTCCGGTTTGGTAATGGCGGGCAAACGTATGCAGGAATTCCTTTTCGATGGCGAAGTTCTCCATGAATTGGGAGGGGAGTTCCACAAAGTCCCAATATACATTGGTTCCACTCAGGCTTCCGTAGGTGGAATTGGCAAACATACCGTGCAGGCTGTGTCCGAACTCGTGCAGGAAGGTTTCCACCTCACCGAAGGTCAGCAGGGCAGGCTTGTCTTGTGTCGGTTTGGTGAAGTTCATCACAATGGATATGTGGGGACGGCTGTTCTCACCGGTCTTTTCGTCAATCCACTGTTCCTTGTAGCTGGTCATCCAGGCTCCCGAGCGCTTGCCTGCTCTGGGGTGGAAGTCGGTATAGAACACGGCAAGGAATTTCCCGTCTTTGTCGAAGACTTCGTAGGCATCCACATCCTTGTGATAAACGGGAATATCCGGATTCTTCTTGAAGGTGATGCCATACAGTCTGGTTGCCAGGCCGAATACACCTTCCTTCACGTTGTTCAGCTCAAAGTAAGGGCGGAGCAGCTCATCGTCGATATTGAACTTCCGGTCCTTCAGTTTATGGGAATAGTACGCCCAGTCCCACGGCATCAGGACGAAGTCTTCTCCTTCCGCTTGGCGTGCCAGGGCTTGCACTTCTACATATTCTTGTTTGGCGGTGGGCGTGTAAGCCTCCAGCAGTTGGTCCAGCAGCTTATACACGGACTCACTGTTTTGTGCCATGCGCTCCTGGAGGTTGTATTCGGCGAAGTTGTCATAGCCTAGGAGTTGGGCAATCTCCATACGGACATTTGCCAGTTTCTTTACAATTTCCAGGTTATTGCTGGCGTTGTCATGCGTACACTTCGTATTGTAGGCCATATATAGCTCACGGCGCAGGTCACGGCTGTCTGCGTAGGTCAGAAAAGGGCCATAGCTGGGAGCCTGCAGGGTGAATACCCAGCCTTCGACGCCTTTTTCCCCGGCTGTCTCTGCAGCGGCTTCTACCGCGCTCTCGGGCAGCCCGGCCAGTTGTGACTTGTCGGTGATGACAAGCTTGTAGTCGTTCGTTTCTTTCAGGTTGTTTTCGCTGAACTGCAGCGTCAGCAGGCTGAGCTCTTTGCATAAAGCCCGGTATTTCTCCTTATCTTCTCCCAGGAGGTTGGCACCGTTGCGTACAAAGCCGTTATAAATGTCTTCCAGCAGTTTGTGCTGTTCCGGGCTCAATGTTTCTTTGTCTTGCTGTTCGTAAACAGCTTTGATACGTGCAAACAGCTCTTCGTTCAGGCTGATGTTGTTTTCATGCTCGCTCATCATCGGCATGATTTCTTTGGCCAGTTCCTGTAGGTCATCGTCCGTTTCGGCACTGAGCAGATTGCCGAATACAGTGCTGACACGGTGGAGCATCTCACCGGACTTCTCGTAGGCCAACACTGTGTTGGCAAATGTCGGGACTTCCGGATTGCGGATGATGGCCTCTATTTCCGCATTTTGGCGGCGGATGCCTTCGCGGATGGCGGGTACGTAATCTCCGGTCTTAATCTTGTCGAACGGGACAGTGCCGTGCAGCGTGGAGTATGTTTCAAAAAAAGGATTTTGAGACGATATAGTGTTCATAAAGCAAAGCAATATTAGAGTTAGTATAATCTTCATCATGTTTAAAGGGTCTGATAAAAAACGAACTAGCTGCAAAATTGCAAAAAAAATAGGCGACTTCTGCAGAAGTCACCTATTTTTTATTATTTTCTAACTGTATATTAGCAGTTAACTGATGCCATGTGAGCAATCAAGTCAAGAACCTTGTTAGAATAACCGATTTCGTTATCATACCAAGATACAACCTTAACGAAAGTATCAGTCAAAGCGATACCAGCCTTAGCGTCGAAGATAGAAGTGCGAGTGTCACCCAAGAAGTCAGAAGAAACAACTGCATCTTCAGTGTAACCCAGAACACCCTTCAATTCGCCTTCAGAAGCTTCCTTCATGGCAGCGCAGATTTCAGCGTAAGTAGCGGGCTTAGCCAAGTTAACTGTCAAGTCAACTACAGATACGTCCAAAGTCGGAACACGCATAGACATACCAGTCAGTTTGCCGTTCAATGCCGGGATAACTTTACCTACAGCCTTAGCAGCACCGGTAGAAGACGGGATAATGTTGCCGGAAGCAGCACGACCACCTCTCCAGTCTTTCATAGAAGGACCGTCAACTGTCTTCTGAGTAGCAGTTGTAGAGTGAACAGTAGTCATCAAACCGTCAGTGATACCCCATTTGTCGTTCAATACCTTAGCGATAGGAGCCAAGCAGTTGGTAGTACAAGAAGCGTTAGATACGAATTGAGTACCCTTAACGTAAGTCTTTTCGTTAACACCGCAAACGAACATCGGAGTGTCGTCCTTAGAAGGAGCAGACATTACAACATATTTTGCGCCGGCTTCGATGTGAGCTTGAGCTTTGTCTTTGCTCAAGAACAAGCCAGTAGATTCAACAACGTATTCTGCCTCTACTTCGTTCCATTTCAAGTCAGCCGGGTTTCTTTCTGCAGTGATGCGGATAGCCTGACCGTTAACGATCAGCTTGCTGTTTTCAACATCAGCTTCGATAGTACCGTCGAACTGGCCGTGCATAGTGTCATACTTCAGCATGTAAGCCAAGTAATCTACCGGGCAAAGGTCGTTGATACCTACGATCTGAATATCGTTTCTCTTCATTGCAGCGCGGAATACGAAACGTCCGATACGTCCGAATCCATTAATACCTACTTTAATCATTTTGTTTAAACTTTTAAGGGTTTTATAATGTTTAAAAATAAACTTTCGCTTACTAATTGCAATTCTTTCTGATTTGCGGTGCAAAAGTAAGAAAATGTTTTTATATTCGTAACCAAAATCATAATTAAATAATTGAAAAGATGGGAAAAAGTTCATTTTTACAGGAATTTAAGGCTTTTGCCATGAAGGGCAATGTGATAGACATGGCCGTCGGTGTGATTATCGGTGGGGCATTCGGAAAAATCGTCTCCTCCATTGTGGCAGATGTGATTATGCCTCCTATCGGGCTGCTGGTGGGCGGTGTCAACTTTACAGACTTGAAGTGGGTGCTGAAACCTGCCGAAATGGTGGACGGAAAAGAAATTGCTGCCGTGACCCTGAATTACGGTAATTTCTTGCAGGTCACCTTCGACTTCCTGATTATAGCATTCTCTATCTTCATGTTCATAAAGTTGTTGACCAAGCTGACTGAAAAGAAGAAAGAAGAGGCACCTGCCGCTCCTCCGGCTCCCCCTGCCCCGAGCAAGGAAGAGGTGCTGCTGACCGAAATCCGTGATTTGCTGAAAGAAAAGTAATATCGAAGCGGAACTTCATAGGGATGTCAAAACCCTCTTGACGCTTTTTTTAGGCGCGGAATTCTAAGACCTACACAAGTTTTTGCACAGGAAACTTGCGTAGGTCTTAGAATTCCGCGCCTAATATTATAACATGATGAAAGCGTTCATGGCTTTTGATACATTCCCTAATGCATTTAACTCTCCCCGGTACCGCCGGAAACTGTCCCTTTTTATACTAAGCAGTAATCTTACCACAGCCGTGGTAAGAAAATAACATTGCTGTGGTAAGCAAGTTGCATAGCTGTGGTAAGAAAACAGCACGGTTGTAGTAAGAATAGCTTTTAGTATCCTTGTGGATAGTTCTAGCCTGAAATTAAAGCTGTTTTTAGTAAAAAAACGTTTTTCTGTCACATTATCCCTGATAATTCCTTTACTTTTTCTACTTTTGCAAATCATTTATTAAAGTCTATACGGATTTATATGCAAGAGAAGATTATTATTCTTGATTTCGGTTCGCAAACCACGCAGCTCATCGGTCGCCGGCTGCGCGAATTGAATGTCTATTGCGAGATTGTACCTTACAACAAATTTCCATACGGAGATGAGAGTGTAAAAGGAGTTATCCTTTCGGGTAGCCCCTTTTCTGTTTATGATAAGAGTGCATTCAAGGTAGATTTGAGCGGGATTCGTGGGAAATACCCCATTCTGGGTATCTGCTACGGTGCGCAGTTTATCTCCTACAGCAACGGTGGACGGGTGGAGCCGGCAGGAACCCGCGAGTACGGACGTGCCCATCTCGGTTCTTTCGATTCGGAGAATGTCCTTTTCAAAGGGGTAAGGAAGAATACCCAAGTATGGATGAGCCATGGAGACACGATTACAGCCATTCCCGACAACTTCAAGATTATAGCTTCTACGGACAAGGTAGCGATTGCTGCTTACCAGGTGTCCGGCGAGGAGATGTGGGGAGTGCAGTTCCATCCGGAAGTATTTCATAGCGAGGACGGTACGCAGATGCTGCGCAACTTCGTGGTGGACGTATGCGGTTGCAGCCAGAGCTGGAGCGCCGCATCGTTTGTAGATACTACTGTGGCCGAACTGAAGGAGCAGCTTGGCAACGACCGAGTTATCCTGGGACTGAGTGGCGGTGTGGATTCTTCGGTAGCCGCCGTGTTGCTGCATCGTGCCATTGGCAAGAACTTGACCTGTATCTTTGTGGACCACGGACTGCTTCGCAAGAATGAGTTCAAGAATGTGATGCACGACTACGAATGCCTGGGACTGAACGTGATTGGCGTGGATGCCAGCGAGAAGTTCTTCAAGGATTTGGAGGGAGTGACCGAGCCTGAGCAAAAGCGTAAAATCATCGGCCGCGATTTTATCGAGGTCTTCGATGCCGAAGCGCACAAGATAACCGATGCCCGTTGGTTGGCACAAGGCACCATTTATCCCGACCGCATCGAGAGCCTAAACATTACGGGCAAGACCATCAAGAGCCATCACAACGTGGGCGGTCTGCCCGAGGAGATGAACCTCCGTCTGTGCGAACCGTTGCAGTGGCTGTTCAAGGACGAAGTACGCCGCGTGGGACGCGAATTGGGAATGCCCGAACATTTGATTACCCGTCATCCTTTCCCCGGTCCGGGACTGGCTGTCCGCATCCTGGGGGATATAACACCGGAGAAGGTGCATACTTTGCAGGAAGCCGACGATATTTTCATTCAGGGCTTGCGTGACTGGAAAGTGCAGGATGCCGACGGCAACGAGACATCGCTCTACCATCAGGTCTGGCAGGCGGGCGTCATTCTTCTGCCCGTACAGAGTGTGGGCGTGATGGGCGACGAACGCACCTATGAACGTGCAGTGGCCTTGCGTGCCGTCACTTCCACCGATGCCATGACAGCCGACTGGGCGCATCTGCCCTACGAATTCCTGGGTAAGGTGTCCAACGACATTATAAATAAGGTGAAAGGTGTGAACCGCGTGACCTATGACATCTCTTCAAAACCACCCAGCACAATAGAATGGGAATAAGACCTACTGAAATTATTAACTTAAAAACAATATAGAAGAATGAAGCAGGATATGATTGTGATTCTGGATTTGGGAAGCCATGAGAACACAGTGCTTGCCCGGGCGATTCGTGCGTTGGGAGTATATAGCGAAATCTACCCGCACGACATTACTGCCGCCGAACTGAAGGCCTTGCCGAATGTGAAAGGCATCATCATCAACGGCGGCCCCAACAATGTGGTTGACGGGGTGTCCATCGACGTGTTGCCCGAGATTTACGAAGCGGGATTCCCCGTAATGGCTGCCGGACACGACAAGGCGCTGTGCGAAGTGAAGCTGCCGCAGTTTACGGATGATGTGGAAGCCATCAAGGAGGCTGTGAAATCTTTCGTATTCGATACTTGCAAGGCTGAGGCGAACTGGAACATGACGAATTTCGTCAACGACCAGGTGGAGTTGATACGTCGTCAGGTGGGCGACCGTAAGGTGCTGCTGGCACTGTCCGGTGGTGTGGATAGCTCCGTGGTGGCCGCTTTGCTGCTGAAAGCCATCGGAGACAAGCTGGTTTGCGTACACGTGAACCACGGACTGATGCGTAAGGGCGAATCGGAAGCCGTGGTGGAAATCTTTGGCAAGGAGCTGAAAGCTAACTTGATATACGTGGATGCTACAGACCGTTTCCTCTCCAAGCTGGAAAACGTGGCTGACCCGGAAGAAAAGCGCAAGATTATCGGCGGAGAGTTTATCCGTGTCTTTGAGGAAGAAGCCCGCAAGCTGGACGGTATCGACTTCCTGGGACAAGGTACCATCTATCCCGATATTGTAGAGAGTGGCACAAAAACAGCCAAGATGGTGAAGTCTCATCACAACGTAGGCGGTCTGCCCGAGGATTTGCAGTTTGAATTGGTGGAGCCGTTGCGCCAGCTGTTCAAGGACGAAGTACGTGCATGCGGTGTAGAGCTTGGATTGCCGTACGAGATGGTTTACCGTCAGCCGTTCCCCGGTCCCGGATTGGGAGTACGTTGTCTGGGAGCCATTACCCGTGACCGCTTGGAGGCTGTACGCGAGTCGGATGCCATTCTGCGTGAGGAATTCCAACTGGCAGGCCTGGATAAGAAGGTATGGCAGTATTTCACTGTGGTGCCCGATTTCAAATCTGTGGGTGTACGCGACAATGCACGTTCGTTCGACTGGCCCGTCATTATCCGTGCCGTCAACACAGTGGATGCCATGACCGCTACCATTGAGCCGGTGGACTGGCCCATCCTAATGAAGATTACCGACCGTATTCTCAAGGAAGTGAAAACCGTCAATCGCGTTTGTTATGATATGTCTCCGAAACCCAATGCGACTATCGAGTGGGAGTGAGATTGACCAATGATAATGATAGCCTCACCTTAAAAACGGTGGGGCTGTTTTTTTTATAACAAAACAACAAAGAATAGAACAATGAAACTTTTATGTATGATTGCTGTCTTTTTGTGCATCCCCTGGGTAGCCTCTGACGCACAGAAGCAGGACTGGGGAAATTTGAAACGCTATGCAGAGGCAAACAAGGAACTGGTACGGAAGGGAAAACAGAAGGACCGGGTGGTTTTTATGGGCAACTCCATCACGGAAGGATGGGTGGCAAACGATGCCGCTTTCTTTGAAGACAACGGTTATGTGGGCCGTGGTATAGGCGGGCAGACTTCTTCCCATTTCCTGCTCCGTTTTCGCGAAGATGTCATCAAGCTTGCTCCGGCGCTGGTCGTGATAAATGCAGGTACCAATGACATTGCGGAAAATGCAGGCGCTTATAATGAAGAATACACTTTTGGAAATATAGTGTCTATGGTAGAGCTGGCACGGGCCAATAAGATAAAGGTGATTTTGACGTCTGTGTTGCCTGCCGCTGCCTTTGGCTGGAATCCTTCGGTGAAGGATGCTCCGCAAAAGATAATGCAGCTGAATGCCAGAATCCGGAAGTATGCCCAGGAAAACAAGATTCCTTATGTCGACTATTACAGTGAGATGGTGGAAGGCGACAATAAGGCTCTGAACTCCTCGTATACCCGGGATGGGGTACACCCCACTCTAGAAGGGTATAAAGTGATGGAAGCCTTGATAAAGAAAGCGATAGACAAGGTGTTGTAGGAAATCTCGGTTCAGGTGGCCTATAAGAGCTTTTCTGCGTCGGGAATCATCATCTCGCCTCTGTGCAGTTCGAGCAGGCCTTTCTCCTGCATGCTGTTCAACGCTCTTGATACTCCCATACGGGTATCATTGACCACCTGAGCCAATTCTTCCATTTTTATTTTCAGTATTTTCCTGCCTGACGGACGTTCGATATGTGTCAGGATAAAGTTGCCGATACGTTTCTCAAGGTTGTCGGTGCTTTCTGCCCAAAGACGGCTGTTTAGGCTTTGGGCGCGGTTGCTGATGATATTCATGTAATTCAGGCGGAATATGTCATATTTGAACAATTCGCTCATGACGAAAGCCTTGCTGATGCTCACTGTGTGGGTCTCGGTTTGGGCGGTATAGGCCGAGACGTAGGAGGTGCTCATCCCGAACAGAGATTGTGGCTCGATGACATAAGGTGCCTGAAAATATTCCGTGGAGCTGTATGATGTATTCGCAGATGAAGTACATGAGGAGATTTCACCTTTCAATACGAATATCAGTTGACTGCATGTGTCACCGGCTTTCACGATAACTTCGCCGGCTTTATGCTTTGTAAAGCTCAGCTTGACTTTCCCCAGGATATTGGTAAAGTCTTCTTGTGCGAGTCCTTGAAAGAGTGGCAGTTGCAGTAATGTATCAAACATTGTATTCATAATGCTTTTTCTTCTTGTTTTGAAACAAAAGTAGATATTATCAAGGTGTACTGTAAACTCTTTGCCCCTCTTTTTGTTTTTTTTATTGTTTCTTAAACGTGCTATTCAATCCTTGTAGACGAATCCTCATCCTTCTCCTCTTCCTTCTTATCGTCCTCATCCTCATTGTTTTCCTCATCTTCGTCTTCCTCTTCGTCTTCCTCTCCGGCAAACGGATCGGGCCGTTGGGGACCGTATTCCATAAAGCCTATGGCGCATAGCGTGCCTGCTATGGCTCCGCTAAGGTGTCCTTCCCAGGAAGTGGTGGCTTTGGCAAATTGTGGGAACATATTCCATACCAGGCCGCCATATAGGAACGTTATCAACAGTGAAATGGCGATAAGCGGTACATGTTTGCGCAGAATGCCGCTGAAGAACAGAAAAAAAGCCAGTCCGTATATGATGCCGCTGGCTCCGATATGCCATCCCGGTTTCCCTATAAGAAAGGTAAGCGCACCGCATCCTATCCAAATGGCAAAGAAGATGTAGGGGGCTATATGCCGGTAGAAATAGAACAGACACCACATCAGGAAAAAGAGTGGAATCGTATTGGCGAACAGATGCTTGAAACTGCTGTGTACCAGTGGATGTGCGAAAATTCCGAACACGCCCCGCTGTTCCATCGGATATACTCCCAGTCGTGTGAAGTTCCAATCCATGCCTGTCTCCAAAAACTTTAAAATGTATAAAATGAATAGCAAGAATAGGGGTATAACCGCCGCCAATGCCATTCTGCGTATATCATGCTTCATATTTCGTACAGTGATTGCTATTTTTGTACAATACTACGGAATATTTGACGAAAACCGAAAAAAAACTGACTTTTTATTTTGCCTATAAGCTTTAATTCGTATTTTTGGGCATCGCTACATGGCTTGTAGCGCATATACCGAAATAATTAACCTTTAAATAATGCACAACTATGAGTTATTTACGATTTGACAAGACCCTGATGATTAATCTGCAAGAATCTTTGCCAAGGGAGATATTGCGGACGAATAGGTCGGGAGCCTATCATTGTACAACAATTGTAGATTGTAACACACGCAAATATCACGGTCTGTTGGTGATACCGGTCCCCAACCTCGATGATGAAAACCATGTGCTGCTGTCTTCTTTGGATGAAACTGTAATTCAGCACGGTGCGGAGTTCAACCTGGGGTTGCATAAGTATCAAGGAAACCACTTCAGTCCTAACGGGCACAAGTATATCCGAGAGTTCGACTGTGAAAATATCCCCACAACTACCTATCGTGTAGGAGGCGTCATCCTTCGTAAGGAAAAGATTTTCGTACACCATGAAAATCGGATTCTGATTCGTTATACCTTGGTCGATGCCCATTCGGCAACCACACTTCGTTTCCGCCCTTTCCTGGCATTCCGCAGTGTGCGCGAGTACACGCACGAAAATGCGCAGGCAAGCCGCGACTACCAGTTGGTAGAGAATGGCATTAAAACCTGCATGTATCCCGGTTATCCGGAGTTGTTCATGCAGCTCAACAAAAAGAATGAGTTCCACTTCCAGCCTGACTGGTATCGTGGTATCGAGTATCCCAAAGAACAGGAACGCGGATATGACTTCAACGAAGACCTTTATGTGCCGGGATATTTTGAAGTGGATATAAAGAAAGGGGAAAGCGTTGTCTTCTCTGCCGGTATCTCCGAGATTTCTCCCCGCAAGCTGAAGCAGACTTTTGAGTCCGAGGTGGCCGACCGCACTCCGCGTGACAGTTTCTACCACTGTCTGAAAAACTCGGCGCACCAGTTCCACAACAAGCAGGGCGAGGAGCATTATGTGCTTGCAGGCTATCCCTGGTTCAAGTGTCGTGCCCGTGACTTGTTCATCTCCCTGCCGGGTCTTACTTTGGCCTTAGGCGAGCAAGATGAATTTGAAGACGTGATGAAAACAGCCGAAAAGGCTATCCGTGAGTTTATCAATGGAGAGCCTTCCTCTTATAAGATATACGAGATGGAGCATCCGGATGTGCTACTGTGGGCTGTCTGGGCTTTACAGCAGTATGCCAAGGAGACTTCGCGTGAAAATTGCCGGCAGATGTACGGTAATCTCCTTGAGGAGATTGTTGGCTATATCCGTGAACGCAGGCATGACAATCTCTTCCTGCACGAAAACGGACTGTTGTATACCAATGGCACCGAGAAAGCGGTTACCTGGATGAACTCTACCGCCAATGGCCGCCCGGTTATTCCGCGTACGGGCTACATTGTGGAAGTGAATGCGCTGTGGTACAATGCCCTGCGTTTTGTAGCCGATATGGTTCGGGAGGGAGGCAATGAAATTCTTGCCGATACACTGGACGCTCAGGCAGAAATCACCGGAAAGTCTTTTGTAGATGTCTTCCGCAATGAGTATGGCTATCTGTTCGACTATGTGGATGGTTATATGATGGACTGGAGCGTACGTCCCAACATGATATTTACCGTTGCCTTTGACTATTCTCCGTTGGATAGGGCCCAAAAGAAACAGGTACTCGATATTGTGACGAAAGAACTGTTGACTCCGAAGGGCTTGCGTACACTGAGCCCCAAGAGTGGCGGATACAATCCGAATTATGTCGGCCCTCAGATACAGAGAGACTATGCCTACCATCAGGGAACAGCGTGGCCATGGCTGCTGGGCTTCTACATGGAAGCATATCTGCGTATCTATAAAGTGAGTGGCGTGTCGTTTGTAGAGAGATACCTCATCGGTATGGAAGATGAAATGACTTCCCACTGTATTGGCGCATTGCCCGAACTCTTCGATGGTAATCCTCCGTTTGTTGGAAGAGGGGCGGTGTCATTTGCCATGAATACGGCGGAAATCCTGCGTATCTTGAAGTTATTGTCTAAGTATAATTTATAAAAGGAGGAACGAAGATGAAAGTTTTAATGTTTGGATGGGAATTTCCTCCCAAAATATATGGTGGTCTTGCGGTTGCTTCTTATGGAATAACTAAGGGATTGAGTTTGCAGGGTGATGTGGAAACTACTTTCTGCATGCCCAAGCCGACGGGCGAAGAAGAGGACTTCTTGAAGATAGTGGGCATGAACCAGGTGCCTATCGTGTGGCGTGATGTCGATTACAATTATTTGAAGTCGAGGCTGACGCGCAACATGACGCCGGAAGATTATTATTCTTTCCGCGACCATATTTATTCGGATTTCTCTTATATGCACGTCAATGACATAGGCTGCATGGACTTTGCCGGCGGTTATCCCGGCAACCTGCACGAAGAGATAAACAACTTCTCGGTGATTGCCGGAGTAGTGGCTCGCCAGCAGGAATTTGATATTATTCATGCCCACGACTGGCTGACGTATCCTGCCGGAGTGCATGCCAAGATGGTGAGCGGAAAGCCGCTCTGTATCCATGTCCATGCTACGGACTTTGACCGTTCGCGCGGAAAAGTCAATCCTACCGTCTATTCTATGGAGAAGAACGGTATGGATTATGCCGACTGCATCATGTGCGTGTCCGAACTGACCCGCCGCACGGTTATTGAGCAGTACCATCAGAACCCCAAGAAGGTGTTTGCCATGCACAATGCCGTCTATCCTCTCTCGCAGGAATACCAGGACATTCCACGTCCCGACCATTCCAAAGAAAAGATTGTGACATTCTTGGGCCGTATCACCATGCAGAAGGGGCCGGAATACTTTGTGGAAGCAGCTTCGCTGGTATTGCAGCGTGCCCGCAACATCCGCTTTGTGATGGCCGGTTCGGGAGATATGATGGATGCCATGATTAATCTGGCAGCCGAGCGGGGCATCGCCGACCGGTTCCACTTCCCGGGCTTCATGAAGGGAAAGCAGGTATATGAGGTTTACAAGAACAGTGATGTATTCGTTATGCCTTCCGTTTCCGAGCCTTTCGGTATCGCTCCGCTGGAAGCCATGCAGTGTGGAACTCCTTCCATCATTTCCAAGCAGTCGGGATGCGGTGAAATTCTTGATAAGGTCATTAAGACCGATTATTGGGACATTCATGCAATGGCCGATGCCATTTATTCTCTCTGCACCAATCCCGCTCTCTTCCAATATCTGCAGGAGGAAGGCAGGAAGGAAGTGGATGGAATCACGTGGGAAAAAGTAGGCTTGAGAATCCGCGCCCTCTACGAGGATGTGTTAAGAAACTATGGTAAATAACAAAAACAATAATAGAAATGAGAACTATCTGTCTTTATTTTGAAATACATCAAATCATTCATCTGAAACGTTACCGTTTCTTTGATATAGGTACCGATCATTATTACTACGATGATTATGCCAATGAAACCAGTATCAATGATGTAGCCGAACGCTCTTATATCCCGGCATTGAACACCCTGATTGAAATGGTGAAGAATTCCGGAGGTGCGTTTAAAGTGGCTTTCTCCATTTCGGGGGTTGCGCTGGAGCAGTTGGAAATATATGCGCCGGCTGTCATCGACTTGTTGCACCAGCTGAATGATACCGGTTGCTGTGAGTTCCTTGCCGAGCCTTATTCCCATGGCCTTTCTTCTCTGGCCAACGAGGATTGCTTCAAGGAAGAGGTGATGCGTCAGAGCGCTAAGATGAAGCAAATGTTCGGTAAGGCACCGAAGGTGTTCCGTAATTCCAGTCTGATTTATAATGACGAGATTGGTGCGATGGTGGCAGCTTTGGGATTCAAGGGTATGCTGACGGAAGGAGCCAAGCATGTTTTGGGTTGGAAGAGTCCGCACTATGTATACCATTGCTCCATGAATCCTAACTTGAAGTTGCTGTTGCGTGACTTTAAGCTGTCTGACGACATCAGCCTGCGCTTCTCCAACTCCGAGTGGAACGAGTATCCTTTGTTTGCCGACAAGTACATCAACTGGATTGATGCTTTACCGCAGGAAGAGCAGGTCATCAACATCTTTATGGAACTCTCTGCTCTGGGCATGGCACAGCCGTTGTCTTCCAATATTCTGGAATTCCTGAAGGCACTTCCATACTGTGCCAAAGAAAAGGGGATTACTTTCTCCACACCGACGGAAATTGTTACCAAACTGAAATCTGTTTCCCAGTTGGACGTTCCATATCCGATGTCTTGGGTGGACGAAGAAAGAGATACCAGCTGCTGGCTGGGTAACGTGATGCAGCGTGAAGCATTCAACAAGCTGTATAGTGTTGCCGAACGTGTCCATCTCTGTGATGACCGCCGTATCAAGCAAGACTGGGATTATCTGCAGGCAAGTAACAACTTCCGTTTCATGACTACCAAGCAAAGCGGTGTCGGCTTGAACCGTGGCATTTATGAATCTCCTTTTGATGCTTTTACCAATTATATGAATATTCTTGGTGACTTTATCAAACGTGTCGATTCTCTCTATCCGGTGGATATAGATAACGAAGAACTGAATGCATTGCTGACCACTATCCAGAACCAAGGTGCCGAGATAGAGGAACTGCATAAGGAATTGGAGAAAGCACAGGCCAAGTTGGAGAAGATAAAGGCTGCAGAAAAGAAAGAGAGCAAGGCTACAGCTAAATCTGCCGCAGAAAAACCGGCAAAGGCCAAGGCTCCTGCCAAAAAGCCTGCCGCAAAGAAAACAACTAAAAAGGCTGCTGAATAATATCGGCAGCTTGTCCCATCAATCAAAAAAGCCTTCCGCTCTACAATGAGCGGAAGGCTTTTTTATGGAATATCTGTCAGTTACTTGTTGAAACTGGTGTATGTAACTTCTATTTTCAGCGGAGATTCCACTTCGCCTTTTGCATTCTCTTTCGGGCCGCCTTTTAGTTTGGCATATCCCGGCTTGAGGTCGTTTTGGATACCGGTTATGGTTTTGTTGCCGCTGCTGCTTGTACTGCTGTCATAGGTAATGGAAACCGGAATCAGCAATACCTTATCCCAGTCTTCATTTTCTTTGTTCCAAGTTTTTTCCCACTCTGTCTCATTCCAAGAACTGCCGGCCTTTTCTTTGGCGGCTTTCTTGGCAGCTTGTTTTTCGTTGATGCAAGTGGTAACCAACCGGGCTATGTTGCTGAATACATATTGATTGGTAGCAAATGCATTGTGGGTGGTTGTAAATGAGGTAATATTATCCCTGACTTTGTTCTCTTCAAAGAAGCTCTTCAACTCCTGCTTACGTATCAACAGCACGTCATTGGGAGCACTCATGCTATATTCGTAGTCACTGTTTATATTGTAATTCGTGAAAGTCAGTTTCACGGCATTCAGGGTGTCATTGGTCAGTTTGTTGTATATTGAATCGTATGGCATGATAGCTTCGGTGAAGATACCGGCAGGAGATTTAATGTAAGTGTGCTGAGGTTCGGCAGCCTTTTCCTTTATCAAATCTGAATTCAGGAACTGGTTTGCCTGGATAACCTCTTTGGTAGAGGCAAATACAGTCTGCATGCTATAGAACAAAGAGTCTGTACCATCTTTTTTCTTCAGTGCTACACCGGTAGTATCATTTACGTGGTGGAAACGGAATTGCATATTCAAAGCCACATAATCCACATAGAGGATGGTTCCATCTCCGTAATCGCTCTTTACATATACTCCTTTGAAAATCTTGTCTATGAAAGTTGCGGCGTCTTTAAAGTATTCGGGATGCTCGCGATAAACCTTCAATATTCTGTCTTCGCCGAAAGTTTTCTTGTCCAATGGGAACGTCACATTGGGATAGAAAGTATAATAACCATTATTGTCCTTTTCAAATCTCACAGAATCCGGAACAGACGTATCGAAAGCTGAATAAGCCTTACGTCCGAGCAGGGACTTGGGGTCGTACTTGTTGTAGTATTCTTCTGGATTGATATTGGTATAGCGATTTTTGTCCAGCTTCTTGTCCAGTTCATAGATACTCATCCGGCATGCATTCAGGGAGTCGCCGAACCAACTGGAATAATAGACTGCCAGTTGCACTGAAACTACCGAGTCGGCAGTCATTGTACCAGTTGCCTTGATTGGATTTCCTTCACTGTCCCGTTCGGTCACTTTATACACTTCCGGAAGGGAGAAGTTTTCCGTACAGTTCAGCTCCGTAAGGAAACTTGTTTCGTAATAACCGAATTCCGGGTCGGAAAACTTGCCTATATAGCCGGTACTCGTTTTGGCAAATACGGAATCAACGGCAAATGAACGTGTTGTTACATTAAAAGTAGTAGTATGCGCTGACATGCCGTCAGAATCGGGCAACATACCCAGACCTAATGTTCCGGTGTTGTCATCGCATCCAAAGAAAGTCAGGACTGCCAAAAGCAATGTTCCCAGGTATCTTACTTTCATAGTTTTAACTGTCTAAATCGATTTTATTTTTGTTCTGTTTCCCATACCTTGTCGTAGAAGTCATTGCAGGCTTCAGCAAAGTTCTCGGGAGATTGATATTCCAATACCGGTTTTCCGGATTCGCGGGCATAGTTCAGTACTTCCTCATTGACGTGTTCGCTTTGCTGGATAATGCCGTCGGAGAAGTCAGCAGCCAGTTTGCAAAGTGCTGTGTAGTCAATGGGTTCCTTCAATCCTGCAATATCTTTCTTGGCGATGCCTTTCAACAATAGCTTGTTAGAGAAGTCTGCGTGGAAAGGTTGTTTGAAGTCATCTTCATAAAGGGAAAATATGACCTTGGCATCTCTGAAGGAAGGTTCGTCTTTATAGGCTTTTTTGATGTACAGAGGCGCTAAAGCGGTCATCCAGCCGTGGCAGTGGATGATGTCGGGACACCAACGCAGTTTCTTCACCGTTTCCAGTACGCCACGGGCATAGAAGATGGCACGGGCATCATTGTCTTCATACTCTTCACCATTTTCGTCTGTTACCTGCAAGCGGTTCTGGAAGTAGTCATCGTTGTCGATGAAGTATACTTGCATACGTGCAGACTGGATAGAGGCAACCTTGATGATGAGCGGGTGATCGGTATCGTCAATGATGAGGTTCATGCCGGAGAGTCGTATCACCTCATGCAGCTGGTTTCTGCGTTCGTTGATATTTCCCCATTTGGGCATAAACGTTCTGATTTCTCTGCCTTTTTCTTGAATAGCCTGAGGTAGGTTTCTGCCTACGAGGGACATTTCGGATTCTGAAACGTAAGGGGTAATTTCTTGGGTTATAAATAAAACCTTGTTCGCCTTTGTCATAATAACAATGTTCTCAATTATTCTGCAAAGATATAAAAAAAATCGGGCAATAAAGCAAACGGAGCCCGTCTATAATTCCTTATGAATTGTTAACTGCTTGTTATTCAGCGAGACAGCTGCTTCTGGAATTGCCGGAAAGTGTACTGAGTTTTGCATTAATTTGCGATATTTCTTCTTTATATGCTAAATAATGGTTTATTTTGCACCGCTTTTGCGAACAACCAAGTTATTATATAACCGATTAAAATGGAAATAGTACATACTATCAAGGACTTGCAGGCCGGACTTTCGGCTTTGAGAGCCCAAGGAAAGAAGGTAGGTCTGGTGCCTACGATGGGTGCCTTGCATGCCGGTCATGCCTCATTGGTGAAACGTTGTGTGGCAGAAAACGACGCTGCCGTAGTAAGCGTTTTTGTAAATCCGACCCAGTTTAATGACAAGAATGATTTAGTGAAATATCCTCGTACGCCGGAGGCTGACTGCCGTTTGCTGGAGGAGTGTGGAGCGGCATTTGTCTTTGCACCTTCAGTGGAGGAGATGTATCCGGAACCGGATACCCGCCGTTTCAGCTATGCGCCGCTGGACACAGTGATGGAAGGGGCATTCCGTCCGGGACATTTTAACGGTGTCTGCCAGATTGTGAGCAAACTGTTTGATGCTGTGCAGCCGGATCGTGCCTACTTCGGTGAGAAAGATTTCCAGCAGCTGGCAATTATTCGCGAGATGGTCTGCCAGATGAAGTATCCTTTGGAAATTGTAGGGTGTCCGATTGTGCGTGAGGAAGACGGGTTGGCTCTGAGCAGTCGCAATGCCCGTTTATCTGCCGAAGAACGTAAAAATGCACTGAAAATTTCGCAGACTTTATTTGAAAGTCGTACCTTTGGAGCTTCACATACGGTAGCTGAGACACAGAAGTTTGTGGAAGACACCATCGCAGCCGCCCCCGGATTGCGTTTGGAATACTTTGAGCTGGTGGATGGCAATACCTTACAGAAGATTACCGATTGGGAGGAAACTTCTTATGCTGTGGGTTGCATCACAGTATTCTGTGGGGAAGTCCGTCTGATTGACAATATCAAGTACAAAGAGCCTGCTGCCTTGTAATTTATAATTAGTAATTCGTAATTTATAAAGATATGATGATTGAAGTGTTGAAGTCGAAAATCCATTGTGCCCGCGTCACGGAAGCGAACCTGAACTATATGGGAAGCATTACGATTGATGAAGATTTGATGGATGCCGCCAACATGATTGCCGGCGAGAAGGTGTATATAGCCGACAATAATAACGGTGAACGTTTTGAAACCTACATTATTAAAGGCGAGCGTGGCTCTGGCAAAATTTGCCTGAACGGTGCGGCAGCCCGCAAGGTGCAACCTGATGACATCGTTATTATCATGTCCTACGCGCTGATGGACTTTGAAGAAGCCAAGTCGTTCAAGCCGACGGTGATTTTCCCCGACCCGGCAACGAACAAGGTGGTGAAGTAGTCTCTTTATTGAAATATGGAAATAAAGCCCTGTTTGCAATTTATTTGTAAACGGGGCTTTGTTTTACTTCTGATTCTTCTCCGCAGGGTTCGTATGAGAATGAGGAGCCGATTTAATCTTGTCGAGTAAATACAGAATCTCAGTTTGGACATCGAAATTATATCTTTGGTAATCCTGATAGGTGGGCATCAAGTCCGGATAAAGTGTGTGGGCACACCGGTCTTTGCCCGGAAAGCATATTTGTATGGAGTTGGAGATAGAGCCTTGCATACCGGTATAGGGTAGCCGGAATAAGGTTTGTTCCATGTAGGTATTGGGGGCTTGTCCGCTGGGTATTCCTACAAGGGTAGCACCCATTTTCCACAGATAGAAAGTGTAGTGGAAAGCTGCACTGAAGGTACGTTCGTTGGTAATGACGTAAATGTGTTCCGGAGTATAGAGCGCCTTTCCTTGTTGCTTTCTCAGTTCTTCCGGCACACTGGACATGCAGTTCTCGATGAAGTCGGTCCGTCGCTGTTCTATGTTTGTGGTGTCTGCTTCGTCCGTACTAAAAGTGTAGTCACCGTAGGCATAGTCTGTTCCGTATGCTTGGTTGAAATCCTGTAAGTTTGTCTGTAGTTTTTGCATGTAGAGGGGAGAGATGATACGATAGAATTCTATATCCATATCCGTTTGCAGGAAGTGGTCGCCGAACAGTTGGTAAAGTGTGGGTAGGACAATTGGAGTCCAGCCGCCGCTATTGTTGCGCAAATCTATGATGAGGGTGGAGGAGGCTTCCTTCTTCATCTCTTTCAGCATATGGGCGAAAACTTCGGAAAGGGACGGGAGTTGCCGAATGGCTTGCAGGGTATCGGCGGGCATATCTTGTTTCAGGATATCCCGATAATAGAATCCTATTTGCCGGTATAAATCTTTCAGCCCTTGTTTTTGCATATACTCAAAATTATCCCGTGCCATGATACTGTTGATATTGATGAGCATTATTTGCTTGTCGTTGTCTATGAACTGATAGGCCAGTTGTTTGTCTGTATAAGCTTTCCAACTGTTATTGTGTTGCATGGGTGTGTTTTGCACTTCCTGCCTTGACAATAAGGGAAGGGTTAATCCTCTTGATTTGCCGTCGGGAGTAAGAAGTGAGAGGTGAAGGTTGTCTTTCATTTCAGGGAAAAGCTGTCTCAAGAAATGTTCCGTAGGCATGGACCTGCATAGATTGGCATAACGGTCATATAGGTTTTCACTGGCTTGGATAGCGGCAGTGCGGGCCAGTACCTCTTCTAAAGAATCTCCGTTGATGGTTGTGATACGGCTACCTAACAAGTCTTTGTACGTTTCAGGGATTCCTTGAAGTATAATGCCGTCGGGGATGGTGCGTACTTCCAGTGCCAGGTAACGCTGATTTGCTTGTTGATTGGCTGTGGGAGGTAAAAGGTAGGTATGTCCGTCTTGCAGATTGGATAGGAAAATGCTTACCTTATCAAAAAAGGTCTGTTTCGTACCGGGAGTCCGGCGTAACTCGTTCTCCAGATGGAAAGCTTGTTCGTAGAAGAATACTTTTCCTCCGAAGCCGCTGTAAGGGTCGGGATGGGTTGCTGCCAGTTCTTTTACCAGATACCGAAAGTCTGAGGCAAGGGAATCCCCGTTTAGGGGCTCTTGGGCGCTTGCCAATAGGGAAGCCAGACAGGGAAGGAGGGATAGATAAATACGTTTCATATTCTTGAAATATTTAAATTGTATGCTAGAAGGGGAAAGTAGAGGAAGAGGTTGTAGTAGAATAAAAAAGGTGGAGTTCGTATGTCTCCACCTTTCATGACAGATTCTTATTTTTTTAGCTGTTCGTTCATCGCTGCTGCTGCCTTTCGTCCGTCTCCCATGGCAAGGATTACGGTAGCACCTCCGCGGACAATGTCTCCTCCGGCAAAGATGGTCGGGATGGACGACTGCATGTTATCGTTGACGGCAATCGTTCCCTTCCGGCCCAATTCCAATCCCTTGATGGAGCTTGGGACAATCGGGTTGGGAGATACACCTACGCTGACGATGGCAAGGTCGATGTCGATGGTTTCCGTGGCTCCGGGGATGGGTACGGGACTGCGGCGTCCGCTGGCATCCGGCTCACCCAGTTCCATTTTCTGAAGCACCACTTGTTTCACTTTTCCTTGTTCGTCGGCAATGTATTCGATTGGGTTGTGGAGGGTCAGGAATTCTACACCTTCTTCCTTGGCATGTTTCACCTCCTCGATACGTGCCGGCATTTCTTCTTCCGAACGACGGTAGATAATTAGGGCGCGCGCTGCACCGAGGCGGCGTGCAGTACGCACGGAGTCCATGGCAGTATTACCGCCGCCTATCACGGCTACACATTTGCCGAAGGGAACCGGTGTATCGGAATCTTCACTTGCCGCATCCATCAGGTTGACACGGGTCAGGTATTCATTGGACGAGAGGATATTGATGGAGTTCTCGCCGGGGATGTTCATAAAGTTGGGCAGTCCTGCACCGGAAGCTACGAATATGCCTTTGAAGCCTTCCTCTTCCAGTTGTTCCACGCTGAGCGTCTTGCCGATGATACAGTCCTTGACGAATTCTACTCCCATTTTGGCAAGGTTGTCAATTTCCACATCCACCACTTTGTTGGGCAGGCGGAACTCAGGAATGCCGTATTTCAATACACCACCAATCTCGTGCAGTGCTTCGAAAACAGTCACGTCATAGCCATACTTCGCCATATCTCCGGCAAATGACAGACCGGCGGGACCCGAACCGATGACAGCTACTTTGATACCGTTCTTTTCCTTGATTTCAGGTATGGAGATTTGTCCGCTCTCCCGTTCGTAGTCAGCGGCAAAACGTTCCAGATAGCCGATGGCTACCGGCTTTTCGTTCATTTTCAGATGGATACATTTGGATTCGCACTGTTTCTCCTGCGGGCAGACGCGACCGCAGACGGCAGGCAGTGCACTGGTTTCTTTCAGTGTCTTGGCTGCTTCGAGGAATTCACCGCGCTCAATGTTCTTGATGAAGCGGGGGATGTCGATACCTACCGGACAACCTTCCGTACATCCGGGGTTGGCGCAGTCCAAGCAACGTTTGGCCTCTGTCAGCGCTTGTTCTTTCGTTAACCCTTGGTTGACTTCCTCCTTGCGGCTGTGCGAGCGGTATTCTGCATCGAGCTCGTTCATCTCCACGCGTGGAATGGCAGTCCGTTCTTTGGCTTTCATGGATTTGCGTAACTCCTGACGCCATGCAGCATTACGGCTTTTCTCATCTTCCATGTTTTCACCGGTAGCTTGGCAGGTCTGAGGTTCTTCCAGCTTGTGCATCTCCTCGCGTTCGATGTTTTTAAAAGCGCCCATACGCTTCAGCATCTCGTCGAAGTCCACTTGATGTCCGTCGAACTCAGGGCCGTCCACACATACAAATTTGGTCTTTCCTCCGATGGTGATTCGGCAGGCGCCACACATGCCGGTACCGTCAACCATAATCGTATTCAGGGATACATCCGTGGGGATTTCGTATTTCTTTGTCAGCAAACAAACAAATTTCATCATGATGGCGGGGCCGATGGCGAAACACTTGTTCACCTTCTCGCGCTTGATGACTTCTTCTACGCCTTCCGTCACCAGACCTTTTCGTCCGTAGGAACCGTCGTCGGTCATGATAATGACTTCGTCGGAGCTTTCGCGCATCTCCTTTTCAAGGATGATCAGTTCTTTGGTACGTCCTGCCAGTACGGTGATGACGCGGTTGCCGGCAGCTTTCAGCGCTTGCACGATAGGGAGCATGGGAGCTACGCCTACACCACCTCCGGCACAGACCACAGTACCGAAGTTGTCAATGTGCGTAGCTTGTCCCAACGGGCCGACAACATCCGTAATATAATCGCCTTCGTTCAGTTCGCAAAGACGGGTAGAGGAGAGCCCGACTTCCTGAACCACCAGTGTGATGGTTCCCTTTACCGGGTCGGCTTCCGCAATGGTAAGCGGCATACGTTCGCCTTTTTCGCCCACACGTACAATGACAAAGTGCCCTGCCTTACGTGATTTGGCAATCAATGGTGCTTCAATGACTAACTTAAAGACCTTTTCAGAAAAGTGTTCTTTGCTAATGATTTTATTCATTATCTAATAATTTTGTTGGTGTAATTACGCAATTACTGTCAGATTGATAGATTTTGCAAAGATAGGGGTTATTTGGTAATATCAAAAGAAGAATAGGGTAAAACTGCATGTTGTCACTGGATAACATTCCTTTGTCACTATAATTTGTTCACTTTCTACAGCCTGCCTACTTTTGAAATAAAAAATGAGGAAGAGTATGTATCGAAATGTTTTTTTAGGGGCAATTTTATTGAGTATGCCTTTGGTGGTTTGGTCGCAGCAGGATACGATTGCCGACCAGCGTTTGGAAGAAATTATGGTAACTGCTAAACTCCCGTTGGTAGAAATATCTGCCGGTAAAACAAGTTACCGGATGGATGCGTCAGTCACTCAAAGTACGGGAAGTCTTTATGATGTTCTTGCTTCCCTGCCGGGAGTCGTGATAGATTCCAATGGTAATATCTTGCTGAACGGACAAAGCGGTGCGACGATTCTGATGGATGGCAAGCCTACTTATCTTTCGGGAGATGAATTGATGAGTCTGTTGAAATCTACTCCTGCAACTAATGCTGATAAGATAGACTTGATAACCCAGCCTTCCGCACGCCACGATGCGGCGGGAAGCTCCGGGTTGATTGATATCCGTACAAGAAAAATCAGACTGCGCGGTGTGAATCTGGCCTTGAACGGCAATGGCAGTCTTGGACGGACGGGTAGCGGTTATGGAGGTGCCTCCATGAATATTCGGGAGAATAAGTTCAATCTTTATTTGAACTATTCGTATTATCAGGGGAAGGATGTCATAGACTTGTTTATCGACCGTGCGTTCGAACGGGATGGAGGAAGGATGATGCAGGACTCTTACCGGAAGCGTAGGAATTATTCGCACTATTTTCGTACCGGATGTGATTATTATCTCAATGAGCGGACAGTTTGGGGAGTCTCATTGGGTGGAAACTTTTCCCGGCAAAGGGAAAATGCAGGCATGTTTACGGAAATCCGAGAAACCGGAGTTGCGGGAAATACTTACAGCCATGCGGAGCAAAACCGGAATAATGTTTCTGCCGGAACCAGTATGGTGCACAAGCTGAAAAGAGAAGGGGGAGAACTCAGCGCTTCTTTTGATTATTTCCATTACTACCGTGTTGGAAACCAGTTGATGGATAGTTTTAAGCCCGATACATTGAAAGGGGATATGAAGGGAAATACCGACTTATATGTCGGACAGATAGATGCGGTTTATCCATTGAGTGAGGTTTGGAAGTTACAGGCTGGAGTCAAAACCTCATTTGTTACGATAGACAATACGGCAGGTTATATGCGTCCGTCGGTTTCCGGCTGGCTGCCGGACGGGGCACTTGGTTCCCGATTCGTATATGATGAGAATATCAATGCCTCTTATCTACAAGTCGGCTATGAGAAAGACCGCTTGAAAATCTCAGCGGGTCTAAGGTTGGAACATACCCATGTACACGGGGATTTTGGAGGAAATACACAACAGAAAGACTCTTCGTTTACAACGAATTACTTCCATTTGTTTCCTACTATTGCTTTGCAATACGGTTTGACTTCGGAACATCTGTTTCAGCTTTCGTATGGCAGGCGTATTACCCGCCCCAATTATGGTGATTTGAATCCTTTTACCTATATATTTGATGACTATACCCATGAAGGGGGAAATACGAAGCTGCATCCTTCTTTCTCTGATAATATAGAGTTGGGGTATGTGTATCGTGACTGGTTTCAGACAGTGCTCTTTTTCTCGCGTACAGATGATGCTATCATGAAGAGCTATCGCGAACAGGAGGGGCGGCGTATCTATGTAATGCCCCAGAATCTGTCTTCCTATGTACAGACGGGTATGCGTGTACATGCCGCCAACCTCTCACCTGTTTCTTTTTGGAAGGTGAATCTGACCGCTATCGGTATTTATAATAATTATGGTTGGACGGAGCAAGGGCAGAAAATGAAAAACCGTATGTTTACCCCGATATTCGGCTGCATGAACCAGTTTGCTTTCACTTCCGTATGGTCGGCCGAACTTTCGGCAAATTATAATGGACGAATGGCCTACGGACAAGCCACAGTACATCCGGCGCTGGAAGTGAATGTCGGCATCCAAAAGAAGATGTTCCGTAACAGATGCACCGTTACCTTGTTTGCCAAGGATGTATTCAACACCAATTATCAAAAAGTAGATATTCAATCTCCCGGTGTGCAGGCGTTTGTTGACGAACGGCACAACAAACGTGTGCTGGGTATTGCTTTCTCTTGGCGTTTTCAAAAAGGCAGCGATACAAAAGAAAGCAGAAGGAAAAAAGAAATAGATGAAACAAAAAGAGTAAATTTGTAACTACTATGGGCAGACTGTGGAACAAATGGCTGATGCCGGCATTATTTGCCGTGATTCTTTTTCTATGTATTCGTGTGGCGAATGATATTCCGAAACATGAATACTATTGGGAAAGTAATGAGTGGAATTTCATGTTGAAGGATATGCTTGTGGTACTCTTCATGTCTTACCCTATCTTTTTTCTATTGAAGTATTGGCTTTGTTTGTGCCGGAAGCGGAAGTTGGTGTGGTGGCAGGAATACGGGGTGGTTGTCCTGACAGCTCCCGTCTGGTGTCTTCTGACGATGTGGGTTATCCGCTTTTTGATGGGGGTAAGTCTTGATTTATACGATGTGCCTATTCCCGCCATAGTCAGTATGTTGCTTGGCGGCTTCTTCTATATATTCTTGCGTAATCAGATGATACAGAAGGAAAACGAAGCTCAACGCCTGCAATTGGAGAAGATAAAAAATGACCAGCTCCAGACAGAGCTGAAATTCCTTAAAGCACAATATCATCCACACTTTCTTTTTAATGTACTCAATACGGTTTATTTTCAGATAGATGAGAATAATGAGGCTCCACGGCATACTCTTGAGCAATTGTCCGATTTGCTTCGTTACCAATTATACAATGACGGGGAGAAAGTGCAAGTTCGTGTGGAAGTGGAATATCTGAAACAATACATCAGCCTATGTAAACTTCGTGCTACGAAGCGGCTGCAGTTGCAGGTGCATTTCGATGAAATGGAGGCGCAGGTTGAGATTTATCCATTGTTGTTTGTACCGTTGGTGGAGAATGCTTTCAAATATGTGGGAGGGAACTATTTTATAGCTATGGATATGTGTCTGAAAGAAGGCAAGTTGTGTTTTAGTATTGAAAATTCTATACCGGAACCATTAGTGCACCAGAAAGGAAAACATGGAATCGGCATAGAAAATCTGAGGCGCAGGCTGGAGCTGCTATATCCGGAGCGTCATACGCTGGACATAAATAGAGGAGATACTTTGTTTAGAGTAAAACTTGTGATAGAATTATAGGATGAAACAGGTAAAATGTGTAATAACCGATGACGAGCCTACTGCATGTGAAGGATTGCAACGCTATGTGGAAAAGGTGGATTTCCTTTCTTTAATGGGTGTATGTGAAGATACTATGCAGTTGAACACTCTTTTGCAGACTGAGCAGCCGGACTTGTTGTTTCTGGATATTGAAATGCCTTATCTTTCGGGGCTTGAACTCTTGGCATCTCTTGCCCATCCGCCTCATGTGATTATCACTTCCGCTTATGAGCAGTATGCATTGAAAGGTTATGAACTTGATGTTACGGACTATCTGTTGAAACCGATTTCGTTTGACCGGTTCCTGAAAGCGGTGAATAAAGTACATGGTCTTTTGCAGCAGGAGAAATGGCCGGATGAAGCTAATAATTTTATATTTGTCCGTTCAGACCGTCAGATGCATAAGGTGTTGTTTAAGGATATTCTGGTGGTGGAGGGGCTGGAAAATTACGTCTGTATTTATACGGAAAGCACAAAGCTGCTTGTACGTTCTACCATGAAGCGTATGATAGAGGCTCTTCCTGGTGGAGTATTTCAGCAAGTCCATAAATCATATCTGATAAATTTGGAAAAGATTGAGATGATAGATGGCAATCGGATTATAGTTGGGAGGCATACTGTTCCGGTGGCACGTAATTTCCGCGAGGAGGTGTTTGCACGTATTTTGAAGAATACTTTGTAGTTGCGCAGGAGAAGCTTGTCATGATAAAACTCCGGGCACGAATTACATGGATTTCACGTTTTTTGCTAACCGCAACTGTGAAATTCATGTAATTCGTGCCCGAAAGAAAGTGTCAAAGGCGTATTGCTGCACGTGACTATTATGGCCTTAGTCTATTATTTCAAATCCCGTATACGGAACCAATGCCTTTGGTATGCGGATTCCTTCTGGAGTCTGGTTGTTTTCCAGCAAGGCGGCAACGATGCGTGGCAGAGCGAGTGCGGAACCGTTCAGCGTATGGCAAAGCTCTGTTTTCTTTTCTGCCGTACGGTAGCGGCATTTCAGACGGTTGGCTTGATAAGTGTCAAAATTAGAGACGGAACTTACTTCCAGCCAGCGTTTCTGTGCTTCGGAATACACCTCAAAGTCAAAACAGAGGGCAGCCGTGAAGCTCATATCGCCACCGCAAAGGCGCAGGATGCGGTAGGGGAGTTCCAGCTTTTGAAGCAAACCTTCTACGTGGTCCAACATCTCCTGGTGGGATTGTTTGCTGTGTTCCGGTTTGTCGATGCGTACCAGTTCCACTTTGGAGAATTCGTGCAGGCGGTTCAAGCCACGTACGTCTTTCCCGTATGAACCGGCTTCACGGCGGAAACATTGTGTGTATGCACAGTTCTTGATGGGCAACTGCTTTTCGTCCAGAATCACATCACGGTAGATGTTGGTTACGGGGACTTCGGCGGTAGGAATCAAGTAGAGGTCGTCCACTTCGCAATGATACATTTGCCCTTCCTTGTCAGGCAGCTGTCCCGTGCCGTAGCCGGAAGCGGCGTTCACCACTGTGGGCGGCATTATTTCCGTATAGCCGGATTTGCGTGCTTCGTCCAGGAAGAAGTTGATGAGTGCGCGTTGCAGTTGTGCGCCTTTGCCTTTGTATACGGGGAAGCCGGCACCGGTAATCTTGACACCCAGGTCAAAGTCTATCAAGTCATATTTCTTGGCCAGTTCCCAGTGGGGCAGGGCGTCTTTGGGCAGCTCGGTTTCCATACCACCTATTTTCTCTACTACATTGTCGTCGGCACCTACGCCTTCAGGCACGCTGTCGTAGGGAACGTTGGGGATGGTATAAAGCAAAGTCTGCAAATCGTTGGCAGCCTGGTCCATATTGGCTTGCAAGTCCTTGTTGACTTCTTTCAGCTCGGCCACGCGGCTTTTGGCGGCTTCTGCTTCTTCTTTCTTGCCCTCCTTCATCAGTTGTCCGATGGATTTGGAGAGTGAGTTGGCTTCTGCCAGGTTTTTATCTAGGATGGTTTGATTGGCTTTTCTTTTGTCATTGAAGTCCAGCACTTGTGCAATGGTTTCTTTTGCATTCTTGAAGTGCTTCTTTTCCAGTCCGCGGAGAACCGCGTCGGTGTTTTCTGTAATTTGTTTGATGGTAAGCATATCTTATACTTGTTTTTATGTTATTCGGTTTTGTGAGTGCAAAGATATGGAAAAAACAAATAAAGTGTTGCTTTTGACATAAAAGAAAGGGATGCAACCTATTCGGATTGCATCCCTTTTCCTTATTTCTTGTTCGGAAACTTATGCTTCTGCATTTTCTGCAGGGATAACAGAAACTGAACGTCTGTCTTCCTTGCCCACTTTGAACTGTACAGTTCCGTCTACTAAAGCGAAAAGAGTGTGGTCTTTTCCCATACCGATGTTATTACCCGGGTGGAATTCAGTACCTCTTTGACGAACGATGATGTTACCTGCTTTGCAAGCTTCGCCACCAAATATCTTAACGCCTAATCTCTTGCTCTGTGATTCGCGGCCGTTCTTAGAACTACCGACACCTTTTTTATGTGCCATTTCTTCTTACTGTTTTAATTGATTAAGCTACTACTTCTGTAATTGTTAACTCTGTGAATTGTTGACGGTGACCGTTCAACTTACGATAACCTTTTCTTCTTTTCTTGTGGAAAACAAGAACTTTATCGCCTTTTACCATGTTTGATACGACCTGGCAAACAACCTTTGCACCCTCTACTGTGGGAGCACCTACGGTGATGTTGCCGTCTTTGTCTACCAAAAGAACCTTGTCAAACTCTACTGTTGCACCGTTTTCTGCATTCTGGATGTGGTGTACAAACAGCTTTTTGCCAGCTTCTGCTTTGAATTGCTGACCGTTGATTTCTACAATTGCGTACATTTCTTATATATAATGTATAAGTTAGCTCCGTCGGGTGGTCTCTAATCACTTAGAAAGCACTTGGTCGAACCCGGTGCGGAATAATCGGGCACAAAAGTACTCTTTTTATTCTAAATAGACAAATGTTCTTTTGCTTTTTTGTTCTTTTAATGCAGATTGTACTTTTAGATTATTGGAGAAAAACTGTTTCATCAAGGAGAAACAGTCCGTGTAGGGATGGTTTCTGTTACAAAATGAATTTCAGAACATAGATACCGGCCAGCATCAGCGCCATTACAAGACACGCGAATATGACGAGTAGCACAAGACTGTAAGTCAGCATGAGGATAGTGCGCCAAAAGCTTCTCCACCAGGTGCAGCGGTACAATTGTTTGTAATCCCAACAGAATAGGACGAAAATAAGCCATAAAGGCAGCTCATACAAATCGTCTACCTTTGCGTACCCGTTGAAAGGCAGCACGATGATGCTCAGCAGGAGTATCTGGCAAGCTATGTAGGCTTGTATGAACACATGCTCCGTGGTATTGTAGTTTAACTTATATTTCCGGCGTCGGAAGGCAAGTTGGGTGGCAAGTGCAAACAAAGGCAGTGTGGCAATGATGCGGAATGCCTTGTTTCCGTGTCCCCAGCTCTTCATCAGATTCCATACTTTCATTAGGAAAGGAGAGTTCTGGAAGACTTTTTCCAGTCTGTCTCCCACTTCCGAGGTGTCGTTTACAAATTCATCGATGAGGTCGCCATCATCGCTGTTCTGTTCGGATACCTGTGTGGCAGAAGTGGAGTCGTTCTTCTCTTCCAGTTTGTTCAAGCTTTTCTCCAGGCTTTTTATAGTGATGGCGAGGGCTCGCTTTTCCTCTTTGCTATAGGTTTTCTCCATCTTTTTGGTAAGCTTCTCTTTAGCGGCAATGATTTCTTCTTTGTCTGTCTGCTCTGTCTTTTCCGTCTTTTCTTTTTTGCTCAGAGCTTCCGGGTCTACCAGTTGTACAGCCATGATATAAAGGGCTGCAAGAATGAAGAGTGTCTGGAACGGGCGAAAATACTCTACACGCTTACCGCCGATGAAGTCTCTAATCATGTATCCCGGACGGTAGAGGAGTTCCAGAAGGGTACGTCCAAAGCCATTATCTATATTGAAGAAGCCTCCGGCAATGTTTTTAAGCGCGTTGCTCAACCGATAGCGTGGAGTGTTACGGCTTTGTCCGCAACGGTTACAGTAGTTGCCGGTATAGGTGGTGCCACAATTCAGGCAGGTGCAGGTTTCGTTGCCAGCGGGAGGAGTTTTTCTCCCTTGTATCAGCTTGATGTGAAATGCGCGTAAGCGTACTGCGCAGGGGTGCCACCATGAGTCGATGAAAGTTTTTGCTTTGTTGGGTAGTATCCTTCTTTTTTGGAGGATACCCCACAATGTCAGTATGAAAACAACCGGGAAGAAGTTGCTGTCGTCGGTCATGTCCAGCTCTTCAATAGCCAGCCAGAAGAGTGTCACTAGAAGGAGGATTTGCCAGACGCTTATCCTTTTCTGTTTCCGGGGAGAAGTGGCATGCGCGTTTTCCGGCCGGATGGGATTTTCAATCTTGAATATGGAAGGATACTCCTCCTGAACTGCCAGCAGTTCTTCCAAGGTGTTCATTATTTTCCGGTGTGGGTACTTCTCCAATTCTTTGGCAGTGGTTACTCCGTGGGTGACTCCAGCAAAGTCTACTCCGGCCGCTTGGGCTGTTTCCGCATCTACCGTGCTGTCGCCTATATAGAGGGTCTCGGCTTTGCTGACATGTAGCCGCTTAATGGCAAGGAGTAGCCCTTCGGGAGATGGCTTGGCGGCTTTCACGTCTTCACCACCCACGATGATGTCCATAAAATCTTCAGGAAAATGCTGGTCGAGGAGTTCCTTGATGCGGAATCGGTATTTGGTCGAGATGATTCCGATGCGGGCGCCGGAGTCCTTCAGTGCAGTCAGTACGGACTTGGTTTCCAGGAAAAGCACCGTGTTGACAGTCATATGCGTATCGGCCTCTTTTCGGTATTCTGCCTTGAATCCTGCCAGTTGTCCGGCATCTGTCACGCCGGTGAGGATGGAAAAAGAGTCTTCCAGAGTCTTGCCGATAGTACGTTTGATGTCGTCATCCGTCACCTCTGTATATCCGTGACGGGTCAGTACGTTGCGGAAACAAGTGACGATTCCGCGGGAAGAATCAGCAAGCGTATAATCAAAGTCGAAAAGATAGGTCGTGTAATTCATTGTGACTTTTTGTGACAAAGATAGTGTAAAGTATATTTTTACAAAATAAAAAAGAGGATTAATCGGAATTTTGTATTACTTTTGTTTGCATGAATTCTGTAGAAAAGTGACAAGATGTGTAAGTGTTTTATCCGGTTAGGTTGTTATACTATACACGTTAACCCTATAATGTTATGAATTTGATAAAATCTTGTTGTTTGTTTGTGGTCTTTTCATCCTTTCTGGCATGCACCTCGCAGGTGTCGGATGTGAAGAGTGTGTCTTATACAGAGTTTGTGAATCCCTTTATCGGTACAGATTTTACTGGAAACACCTATCCGGGTGCCCAGGCGCCGTTTGGCATGGTGCAGCTCAGTCCTGACAACGGACTGCCGGGCTGGGACCGTATTTCCGGATATTTTTATCCGGACAGTACCATTACAGGCTTCAGCCATACCCATCTCTCCGGAACCGGCGCTGGTGACTTGTATGACATCTCTTTTATGCCGGTGACATTGCCTTATAAGGAGGCGGAAGCTCCGCTCGGCATTCACTCTTTGTTCTCTCATTCGGAAGAGTCGGCAAGCGCTGGATATTATCAGGTGCGTCTGAAAGATTATAATATAAATGTAGAGTTGACGGCCACCGAGCGTTGTGGCATTCAGCGGTATACTTTCCCAAAAGCCGATGCTGCCGTTTTCCTGAATTTGCGGAAAGCCATGAATTGGGATTTTACCAATGATTCTCACATAGAAGCCGTCGATTCGGTAACGGTGCAAGGTTACCGTTACTCTGACGGTTGGGCACGCGACCAGCGCCTCTACTTCCGTACACGTTTCTCCAAACCGTTTGCTGCGATGCAGCTCGATACAGCTGCCATAGAGAAAGAAGGCAAGCGGATAGGAACATCTGTCATTGCACGATTCGACTTTCAGACTAAGGAAGGAGAACAGATTCTTGTCAGTACTGCCATCTCCGGTGTAAGTATGGAAGGGGCGGCACGTAATCTAGCAGCAGAAGTACCTGATGATGATTTCGACAAATACCTGGCTGCTGTGCAGGATGATTGGAACGAACAATTGTCCCGGATAGAAATAAAATGCGATGACCGCGATGAGAAAGTCAAGTTCTATACAGCTTTATATCATTCGATGATTGCTCCTACCATTTACAGTGATGTGGACGGCGCCTATTACGGTCCCGACAAGCAAGTGCACCGGGTAGAGGGCTGGACAAATTACAGTACTTTCTCCTTGTGGGACACTTACCGTGCGGCTCATCCTCTCTATACTTTTATTGAGCCGGAACGGGTGAATGATATGGTGAAGTCCTTCCTCGCCTTCTTCGAACAGAACGGCCGCCTTCCCGTATGGAATTTTCAGGGGGGCGAGACAGATATGATGATAGGTTACCACTCTGTGCCGGTTATTGTAGATGCCTATCTGAAAGGTATTGGGGACTTCGATGCGAAAAAGGCCTTGGAGGCTTGTGTAGCTACTGCCAATATCGATTCCTATCGTGGCATTGGGTTATATAAGAAATATGGCTATGTTCCTTATAATGTGACAGATCAGTATAATTCGGAAAACTGGTCACTTTCTAAAACACTGGAATATGCATATGATGACTATTGTATAGCCCGTATGGCAGAGAAGCTGGGCGATAAGGAGGTTGCGGACGAGTTTTATAAGCGTTCCCGTAATTACCGGAATGTCTACAATCCGGTAAGTTCTTTCATGCAGCCCCGTGATGACAAGGGAGAGTTTATCCGGAACTTCTCGCCGGACGACTATACTCCGCACATCTGCGAGAGCAACGGCTGGCAATACTTCTGGTCTGTGCAGCAGGATATTGACGGTTTGATAGTTTTGACCGGAGGTAAGGAACGGTTTGCCCAGAAGCTGGACAGTATGTTTACTTACAATCCTTCTGCAGATGATGAGTTGCCTATTTTCAGCACCGGGATGATTGGCCAGTATGCGCATGGAAATGAGCCTAGCCATCACGTCATCTATCTGTTCAATGCTGTGGATCAACCTTGGAAAACCCAGAAATATGCAGCCCGGGTGATGCGTGAACTCTACCTGAACACTCCTGCCGGTTTGTGCGGCAACGAGGATTGCGGACAGATGTCCGCCTGGTATGTGTTCAGTGCGATGGGCTTTTATCCGGTAGACCCGGTTGGTGGAAAATATGAAATCGGTACCCCCCTATATCCGGAAATGAAGATGCACCTGCCCGGTGGAAAGACCTTTACGGTACTGGCGCCGGCGGTGAGCAAGGAAAATTGCTACATTCAATCTGTCAAACTCAACGGTAAGAACTATGACAAAAGTTATATTACGCATGAACAGATAATGGATGGAAGTGTTTTCGAATTTGAAATGGGGGATAAGCCAGGTCAGGCATGGTACAGTCCCCGATAACCGGCTAACATATGAATGAACATTTCGACTTGACATATAAATCCCTTTTCCGCAGGTATTATACCAACCTGCTGTTCTATGCCACACGCATTGTGGGGGAAGAAGATGCGGAAGATGTGGTACAGGATGTTTTCGTGGAGCTGTGGAAGCGGAAAGATACCATGAAGGTGGGAGAGCAGATTCAGGCTTTTCTGTATAGGGCGGTGTATACCCGTGCCTTGAACGTTCTGAAGCATCGGGACATTGTGAGTGGCTATGAGGCTGTCATGCTCGAAATCCATAAAAAGAGGGTTGAGTTCTATCAACCTGACAGCAATGATGTGGTGAAACGGATAGAGGATGCCGAACTCAGGAGGAAGCTGTCCGATGCCATCAATGAATTGCCGGACAAGTGCCGGATGGTATTCAAACTCAGCTATCTGCATGATATGAAGAATAAGGAGATAGCTGATACAATGGGAGTGTCATTGCGTACGGTGGAGGCCCACATGTACAAAGCTTTGAAGTTGCTGCGTGATAAACTGGGGTATCTGAACCTGATGTTGGCTCTGTTTTTCATCGGGAAAGTAAGTGTTTTTGCGAGCAGCGTTGTTTTATTATCATAATGAAGGAAAGAATGAATAAGTTGAATGAGGAGATATTGGCCAAGTTCCTTATGGGTGAATGTACGGAAGATGAACTTCGTGAGGTGAACGCCTGGCTGGAAGAGTCGGGTGAGAATGCACGCGAATTGTTCAGGCTGGAGGAGATTTACCACTTGGGGAGACTGGGGGATACTTCGAATACACAAGACATAGAAAAGGCCGAAAAGCGATTGTTTAAAAGGCTGGAACAAGAGAAGACGAAACAATACAAGGTACGGAGGATGGTTGGGTGGATACGGTATGCGGCCGTATTTGTGGGCTTCTTCCTTTTGGGTACTTTCGGCTATCTTTTTTATCAGACTTATAGCCAGCCGGAAACATTACTGGCTGTCACCACTCATGATAAGATTAAGGAACTGAAACTGCCGGATGGAACCAAAGTCTGGCTGAATAAAAACACTACCCTGAAATATCCACATGAGTTTGCAGGGAAGGGAAGAAAGGTTTATCTGGAAGGAGAAGGATATTTTGAGGTGATGAGGAATCCGGAAAAACCGTTTGTCGTACAGAGTGAGGTCATGCAGGTCAGAGTATTGGGAACTGTTTTCAACCTCAAGTCTGACAAGGCTAAGATGTCTGCAGTAGCTACCCTTTTGAAAGGCGAAGTAGAGGTGAAAGGTAATCATGGCGAGGGTATGATTATCCTTGCCCCCGGACAGAAAGCCGAGCTGAACGGAATGACTAGGCGTCTGGTGGTGAAGCAGGTGGATACGGGAATCGAAAACTGGCACAATAATGAGTTTGTCTTTGAGAAGGCTGACCTATACACCATTGCGCGTACATTGGAGAATTCGTATGGGGTGAGGGTAATTCTGGCACCGAACATAGATGTAAGCAAGACTTACTCGGGTACACTGAAGAAAAAAGAGAGTGTAGGGGCTGTGCTGAATCTGATAAAGAATGCCATTCCATTGGAGTATAAAATTGTGGGGAACAGTGTTTTCCTCTCCTCAATGAAGTAGGAAGGCCGCACAAATTCGAGATATGACGAGAAGAATTTATTTAATACTAACAACTTTCTAATATTATGCGAAAATTAATCCTATTGTTTTTTTTTGTGAGCAGTGCTTTATGGCTGCATGCCAAAGACTTTACCCGGTATGTCAGTCCTCTTGTCGGCACGCAGTCTACTTTCGAGCTTTCCACCGGTAATACCTATCCTGCGATCGCACGTCCCTGGGGTATGAACTTCTGGACTCCTCAGACAGGTAAGATGGGTGACGGCTGGCAATACGTCTATACCGCGAACAAGATCCGTGGTTTCAAGCAGACACACCAGCCCAGTCCCTGGATTAACGACTACGGGCAGTTCTCCATTATGCCGGTGGTTGGCAAACCCGAGTTTGATGAAGAGAAGCGTGCAAGCTGGTTCTCCCACAAGGGCGAAGTAGCACTTCCTCATTATTATAAGGTATATCTTGCCGAACACGATGTGGTTACCGAGTTCACCCCTACCGACCGTGCCGTATTGTTCCGTTTCACTTTCCCTGAAAATGATCATTCATACATTGTTGTCGATGCCTTTGACAAGGGCTCTTATGTGAAGATACTTCCGGAACAGAATCGTATTATCGGTTATACTACCCGTAACAGCGGCGGTGTTCCCGAGAACTTCAAGAACTATTTCGTGATAGAGTTCGACAAGCCTTTTACTTATAAGGCGTCTGTAGCCGATGGCGTCTTGACCGAGAATAAGGTTGAGCAGGAAGCCGGACATGCCGGTGCTGTTATCGGTTTCAAAACCCGTAAGGGTGAAGTGGTACATGCCCGTGTAGCCTCTTCTTTCATCGGTTTTGAGCAGGCTGACCGTAACTTGAAGGAGCTTGGCAATGACAATTTGGAAACACTGGTTCAGAAAGGTCAGGATGCCTGGAACAAGGTGCTGGGCCGTATTGATGTGGAAGGCGGAACCCTTGACCAGTACCGTACTTTCTACTCATGTTTGTATCGTTCCTTGTTGTTCCCGCGTGCATTCTATGAACTGGATGAGGCGGGAAATCCGATTCATTACAGTCCCTACAATGGGCAAGTGTTGCCCGGCTATATGTATACGGATACCGGTTTCTGGGACACTTTCCGCTGTCTTTTCCCATTCCTCAACCTGATGTATCCGTCGGTGAACAGGCAGATTCAGGAAGGTCTTGTCAACACCTATAAGGAAAGCGGTTTCTTCCCCGAATGGGCAAGTCCGGGTCACCGTGGCTGTATGATTGGCAACAACTCTGCTTCCGTACTGGCAGATGCCTATCTGAAAGGTGTGAAGGTGGAGGATGTGCAGATGTTGTACGAAGGTCTCATCAACGGTACAAAGAATGTCCATCCCGAGGTCTCTTCTACGGGTCGCCTCGGCTATGAGTATTACAACAAGCTTGGTTATGTTCCCTACGATGTGAAAATCAACGAGAACACTGCCCGTACTTTGGAGTATGCTTATAATGACTGGTGCATCTACCGCATGGCAAAAGAACTGAACCGTCCGAAGAAGGAGCAGAAACTCTTTGCGGAACGTGCCATGAACTATAGGAATGTATTTGATAAGGAAAGCAAGCTGATGCGTGGTCGTAATCAAGACGGCCAGTTCCAGTCTCCTTTCTCTCCTTTGAAGTGGGGTGACGCCTTTACTGAAGGTAACAGCTGGCACTATTCCTGGTCTGTATTCCACGACCCTCAAGGTCTGATAGACCTGATGGGTGGAAAAGAGTCTTTCGTAGAGATGCTTGACTCTGTATTTATTGTCCCGCCCTTGTTCGATGACAGCTACTACGGCCAGGTAATCCATGAAATCCGTGAGATGACAGTGATGAATATGGGTAACTATGCCCATGGCAACCAGCCCATCCAGCACATGATTTACCTTTATAACTACGCCGGGGAACCTTGGAAGGCCCAATATTGGCTTCGTCAGGTAATGAACCGCATGTATACTGCCGGTCCCGACGGTTATTGCGGTGACGAGGACAACGGTCAGACTTCCGCGTGGTATGTCTTCTCTGCACTTGGTTTCTATCCGGTTTGCCCTGGTACGGACGAGTATGTATTGGGCGCCCCTCTGTTCCGTAAGGCTACCCTCCATTTCGAGAACGGTAAGTCCCTGACAATTGACGCTCCGGATAACTCACCGGAGAACATGTATATCGAGTCTCTCAAGGTGAACGGCGTGGATTATTCCAGGAATTATCTGACGCATGGCGATTTGCTGAATGGCGGTACCTTGAGGTTTGATATGGGCAGCCAGCCTAATATGAAGAGAGGTACGCAGCCGGAAGATTATCCTTATTCTTTCTCGAATGAACTGAAGAAGTAAAGAATAGTAATAATATAGTAAGAAAAGGGTTGCCTCGAAAATAAGTTGATATATCATTTTGTTATTTACTATCTGTATTATAGGTGTTTTTCTTGAATCAGGTGGAAATAATTATTTACTTCGTTAGTAATATTGAGCAAAATGATATATCAACTTGTTTTCGGGGTAACTCTTTTTTTTAGGATTAATGATAAAAAAGATACTTTTTCAGTAAGTGTATTTTCATTGTCTGTTGTTTTATATAGGAATGCGAGAGAATGAATCTCTCGAAGTAATTTATTGTATAACCTATAAATTGTGTTTATGAAAGACAATTATGCTTTTCGGAGTTCGACGTTCATGCGGGCTTTATTAGTTTTGTTGTTCATGGCAGTTTCTATCCAGTGGGGCTTTGCCCAGTTAAACCTGAATGTGTCTCGCGGCACATTGGGGACAGTCATTGAACAAATCAAGTCTCAATCCAAGTATCAATTTTTTTATGACGACAAACTGGCTGCGTTGCCGGTAGAAAACGTCAAAGTGAACAATGCGTCTATAGAAGATGCTTTGAATGTTATTCTCAAAGGGAAAGACATTTCCTATAAAGTGGAGGATAACATCGTTTATCTTTCTGAGAAGTCTGCTGCTCCTCAAGAGGGCAACCAACAAGGGAAAGAACGGACGATTACCGGAGTCGTGTCAGATGACATGGGACCTCTGATTGGTGTGAATGTATTGATAAAAGGTACTAGCAACGGGTGTATTACCGACCTCGACGGTAACTTTACGCTGACCACTACGGAAACGAATCCGGTGATTGTATTCTCTTATATCGGTTATACTACGCAGGAAATCCCCGTGAAAGGTAATGCACCGATTAATGTAATGATGGCCGGAGATACCCAACAGCTTGAAGAAGTTGTGGTTACTGCACTCGGTATCAAGCGTTCGGAAAAGGCATTGTCCTACAATGTACAGCAGGTGAATACAGATGCCATTACTTCCAATAAAGATGCCAACTTTGTGAACTCATTGAGTGGTAAGGTAGCGGGTGTGAACATCAATGCTTCTTCATCCGGTGTAGGTGGTGTATCAAAGGTAGTGATGCGTGGTACGAAATCTATCATGCAGTCTTCCAATGCACTTTATGTAATTGACGGTGTGCCTATTTTCTCTGGCCGTGGTACTGCCGGAGGTAAGGAGTTCGACTCCCAGGGATCTTCAGAACCGATTGCCGATATCAACCCGGAAGACATCGAGTCAATGTCAGTCCTGACTGGTGCCGCCGCTGCTGCCTTGTATGGTTCGGAAGCTGCCAACGGTGCCATTGTCATTACTACAAAGAAAGGTAAAGAAGGTAAGGTGAGCCTTACTGTCAGCAGTAATACTGAATTCACCAATCCGTTTGTGATGCCGAGCTTCCAAAACCGTTACGGTACGGGAACCGGTGGTGTGATGAGCACTTCAGGAGCCATGAGCTGGGGAGCGCCTTTGTCTGCAGCCAATAACTACAATTACAGCCCGAGAGATGATTATTTCCAGACGGGTATTGTAGGAACAGAGAGCATTTCTTTGTCAACCGGTACAGAGAAAAACCAGACGTATGCATCGGCTGCTGCTGTAAACTCCAAGGGTATTGTTCCCAACAACAAATACAACCGTTACAACTTTACGGTACGTAACACCACTACTTTCCTGGACGACAAGATGACTCTGGATTTCGGTGCAAGCTATATTCTGCAGAATGACCAGAACATGACGAACCAGGGTACTTACAACAACCCGTTGGTGGGTGCTTATTTGTTCCCGCGCAGCAACGACTGGTCTGATATCAGCATGTATGAGCGCTATGACGCTGCCCGTAAAATTTATACGCAATACTGGCCGGTAGGTGACGAAGGTATGGTAATGCAGAATCCTTATTGGATTAACTACCGCAATCTGCGCCAGAACAAGAAGGACCGCTATATGCTGAATGCCGGTTTGAGCTATAAGATTCTGGACTGGCTGACTGTTTCAGGACGTGTACGTTTGGATAACTCCAACAATGATTATACAGAAAAGTTCTATGCTTCTACCAATACACAGCTCACCGAGAGCTCTTCACGAGGTCTTTATGGTATTACCAAGACGCAGGACAAACAGTTGTATGCAGACTTCCTGGTGAGTATCAACAAATATTTCGGTGAAGACTGGTCACTTCAGGCCAATGTCGGTGGTTCATTCTCCGATATACGTTCGGATGCAATGAAAACACGTGGTCCGATTGCTGATGGTGGCGATGCCTTCAGCGGCGAACCGGTAGGTTTGACCAACTACTTTGCCATCCAGAACCTGAGTGCCAGCAAGACACAGCGTTTGCAGGAAGGATGGCGTGAACAGACCCAGTCTCTCTTCGCTTCGGCTGAGCTTGGTTACAAGAACACTTACTTCTTGACGCTGACCGGACGTAACGACTGGCCTTCACAGCTGGCAGGTCCCAACTCCAACAGCAAATCATTCTTCTATCCTTCAGTCGGTGGTTCTGTTGTACTGTCTGAGCTAATGCCTAACTTGAACAAAGATTATCTTTCTTTTATAAAGGTTCGTGGTTCATGGGCATCTGTTGGTAGTGCTTTCTCCAGATATTTGGCTAATCCTCACTATGAATGGAATTCAAGTTCCGGCCAGTGGAGTATCACGACCCAATATCCGTTGTACAATTTGAAACCTGAACGTACCAATTCTTGGGAAATCGGTTTGAACATGCGTTTCCTCAAGAACTTTGAATTGGACGTGACATATTACAATGCCAAGACTATGAACCAGACATTCAACCCGCAGTTGCCTGTCAGCGGTTGGTCGGCTATGTATATCCAGACTGGTGCCGTACGTAACTCCGGTATTGAGTTGTCGCTGAATTACAAGAATACCTGGAAAGATTTTACATGGGATACCGGTATAACCTTCTCCAGTAACAAGAATAAAATCCTGACTTTGGCAGACAATGCCATCAATCCCGTTACCGGTGAGCTGTTCTCTTTGAGCACGTTGAATATGGGTGGCTTAGGTGATGCCCGCTTCTTGCTGAAAGAAGGTGGGAGCATGGGTGACCTTTACTCACTGCGAGATATGAAACGTGATGCCAATGGACAGATTTTTGTGGACCAAAATGGAACGGTTGCTACGGAAGCCATAACGGACCCGGATAAATACATCAAGTTGGGAAGCGTACTTCCTAAAGGTAATTTGGCTTGGCGTAATAACTTCATTTGGAAGAATTTCACAGCAGGTTTCTTGATTTCAGCCCGTTTGGGTGGTGTGGTTTACTCACGTACACAAGCTATGTTGGACTATTACGGTGTGTCCGAGGCTTCTGCCGATGCACGTGATTTAGGTTACGTGTTGGTGAATGGTAGAGATAAGGTAAACCCCGAAACATGGTACGGTGTAGTAGGTAGCGGCACGTCTGTTCCCCAATACTACACTTATTCTGCTACCAATGTTCGTCTGCAGGAAGTATCTTTGGGTTACACCATCCCCAGAAAGTTGTTGAATGATGTGTGCGATATCAAGGTTTCGTTGGTAGGCCGCAACTTGTGGATGATTTACAGCAAGGCTCCTTTCGATCCCGAAAGTGTAGCTTCTACCGATAACTTTTATCAGGGAATAGACTATTTCATGATGCCGGCTTTGCGTAACATCGGCTTTAGCTTGAGCTTTAAATTTTAATACCAAACGATATGAAAAAGAAAAATATTATAAATAAATTGATTGTTGCTCCGTTGGTTATGGGCTTTATGTCCTGTACCGGCAATTATATGGATATCAACTCCAATCCTTATCAACCGGGTGATTTGACTCCGGATGATTATGCACTGGGTTCTGCCATGAGTAACTTGGCAAGTACGGTTATCTCATCAGATGTCAATACGGCACAGTTTACTGATTGTTTGTTGGGTGGACCGTTGGGAGGTTATTTTGCCGATTCAAATGCCGGCTGGTCCAATACAATATCCAATTTTAATGCTACAAATGACTGGACGCGTGTGTTCTTGATAAGTGACCGTATCATTTCAACACTTTACGGTAACTTGAGCACAGTGAAACAAGTATCGGAGAATACCAATAATCCGGTTCCTTATGCCATTGCTCAAATCATAAAGGTTGCTGCCATGAGTCGCGTGACTGATGCGTATGGTCCTATTCCTTATTCTAAAATCGGTCAGGATGGCAAGATTACCATTCCTTATGATACGCAGGAAGAAGTATATAACGCATTCTTCAAGGAACTGGACGAATCCATCGAGGTGCTGACTGAAAACAGAAATGCGGCGTTGGTTGCTTCTGCAGATTTCGTGTACAGTGGTAATGTACAGAAGTGGGTGAAGTTTGCCAATTCATTGAAACTGCGTTTGGCTATCCGTATTGCCAATGTAAGCCCTGCTAAGGCTAAAGAAATGGCTGAAAGTGCAGTGAATCACGAGTTGGGTCTGATTGAAACAAATGCAGACAATGCTACATGGAAGTATTTCGGTACAATTAGCAATCCGTTGTTTGTGGCAGTACGTTACAATGAAGAAGCTTCAGGTGGTGATACCCATCCTGCTGCCGACATCATCTGCTACATGAACGGTTACAACGACAATCGTCGTGCCAGCTATTTTGAGGAATCAAAATGGCCTGGAGAGACTTATGTAGGATTACGTCGCGGTATCAACCTCAGTAAGATGAAAGAGTATTTCATCAATTATTCGCGTGTGAAGATTTCCTCTTCTGATCCCGTGCTTTGGATGAATGCGGCAGAAGTTGCCTTCTTGCGTGCTGAAGCCACTGCAATCTATGGTTTCAACATGAAAGGAACCGCTGCTGATTTTTATGAACAAGGTGTCCGTCTCTCTTTCGAACAGTGGGGAGCTACCGGTGTAGACAGCTATCTGGCTGATGAAAGCAGTGTACCTGCTCTTTACAAAGATCCCGCCGGTCTTAATACTTATGAAAAGAACCTTTCAGCCATTACTGTCAAGTGGAATGAAGGGGCATCCAAGGAAGAAAAACAGGAACGTATCATTACCCAGAAGTGGATTGCGAATTGGCCGTTAGGTAACGAAGCTTGGGCTGACTATCGCCGTACAGGCTATCCCAAACTGTTGCCTGCAACCAGTGAAGGTAACTTGAGTGGTGGAATTGTTGATAGCGAGAAAGGTGCACGCCGTATGCCTTATCCTTCTGAAGAATATACAAGTAATACTGAAAACGTGCAAGAGGCAGTAAACAGCTATCTGGGTGGACCGGACAACATGGCTACTGACGTATGGTGGGCACGCAAATAATAACAATAAATGCTGAATAATTATGAAATTATATAAGAAATCATTCAAAGGAATCGCGCTGGCAGCTTTTTCCGTATTGGCATTGTCTGCCTGCTCTGACTGGACGGATTCAGAGAGTATTAAACTGAAAGAACCCGGAATCGACGAACAGTCTCCCGAACTATATGCCAAGTATCTGAAGAACTTGCGGGAATACAAGAATTCTGACCATAAGATTGTATACGGCTGGTTTGATAATAGTGAGAAAGTTCCTTTCAGCCGCGGGCAGCACATGTCGGATGTTCCCGACAGCCTGGACGTAATTATCGCAACTACTCCCGATTTGGCGGAATTCGAATTGGAAGATATTGCAAATGTACATGAGAAGGGAACGAAAGTATTCTATTCCATCAGCTATGACAATATCTTGAAGGAACATACCGACAAGGTGAAAGAAGGAACAGAAACATCTGCATTCTCGGCTTATCTGTCGGCTGAGCTGAACAGACTGATAGCTCTTGAAGCACCTTTCGACGGTATTGTAGCCGAGTATCGTGGTAGCAATCCTATCTACATGTCCGAAGCCGACAAGGCTGAAGCAAAGGCAAATCAGGATACTTTCTTCGGTGTGATATCCAACTGGAAGAGTGCCAATTCAGGTAAGCAACTGGTGTTCCAGGGGTATCCTGCCAACCTGATAGGCCAGTCTGTGCTCTCTTCTTGTGACCATATCATCTTGATTACAAATGATGTCACGGATGTTGCCCAACTGGGGATAGAAGCGCTTCAGGCCTTGATGGCAGACGGTGTTCCGGCTGACCGCTTCATTGTATCGGCATCTACCGTCTCTCTGGATACAACAGATAAGACTACCGGATATTACAATGCTTTGAGAGCTCTGTCGGAAGCTGCTTATTGGGTGACAGAACCGTCTGCAGAGTTTACAAAAGCTGGTCTGGCTATTGAGAACATGCAGAATGATTATTACAATGCTACCAATACCTATCAATACGTGAGAGAAGCTATCAATATTATGAATCCTGCTCCTAAAAAATAAAAGAATATCATGAAACTGAAAAGTATATATTTAGTATCGATGGCATTATTGGCAGGTGTATTTGCTGCTTGTAATGATAATGACGTTGAGAATTTCGATAATCAGGTGTATATCAACGGCTCGGCGATGACCAGTACTGTGTTGTTGAAAAACACTGTTTCCGATACGGAAGGTTCATTCCGGATTTCAATGGCCCGTCCTGAATCGCAGGATATAACTATTGCCTTGAAGGCGGACCCTTCACTGGTGGCTACTTATAACGCTACCTATTATGACACAGCCGAGGCTCTGCCGGAAAACTATTATACGGTAGAAACTCCGCAGGCTACCATTTTGGCCGGTGCTGTCATTTCAGACGACATCACTGTCAGCTTCAAGAACTTGACGGAGCTGGACCGTGAGAAGGTATATGTATTGCCGGTTACGGTAGACCAGGCAAGCATCGGAGTCTTGAAGAGCTCCGGTACCATGTACTACGTGCTGAAGGGTGCCGCATTGATTAATACGGTTCCTGATATTACCAAGAATCTGGTTTACGTAACTTGGACCAATCCAGATGTAGCCAATAATATGAATAAGCTGACGGCAGAAGCGTTGATTCGTGTAAGCAAGTTTGACAAGATGCTGACTTCCATTATGGGGATCGAAGGTAAGTTCCTGCTCCGCATCGGTGATGCCGGAATTCCTCAAAACCAGTTGCAGGTGGCTACAAGTAGCGGCAATGTGACCGATGAGAGTCTGGTTATTCCGACAAACGAATGGACACATATCGCTGTGACCTACGATGCGGATGCAAAAACAGTTATAATCTACATCAATGGTAAGAATATGCTGGAGACTACTTTGGACTGCGGAGTCGTGAACTGGGGCCAGACCATGACCGATGAAGGTAACGGATTCTGGATTGGCCATTCATACAATCGTGACCGTTGGTTGGAAGGTAATATCTCAGAGGTGCGTATCTGGAACAAGGTGTTGACATCAGCAGAAATCAATGCAAAGGACCACTTCTACCAGGTAGAGCCGGATGCTGACGGACTGGTTTCTTACTGGAAGTTCGATGAGGGCGCCGGTACTGCCATTCACGATTATAGCGGAAATGAGAACAATGCTACTGCAGTGGAATCATTGACTTGGACTGCTGTGGAACTGCCCGCTAAATAATTTAGTTATACCTTAATTCAAATAAAAAGATATTGATTATGAAATATATGAATCATGTAAAATCAGGCTTGCTGGCAATGGCTTTTGCATGTGCAGGAATATGCTTCACCGGTTGTGAAGATGATGTTGTCATCAACACCGGCAACAGCGATAAGCTGGATACTGTGGATGGCGTGTATGGCTATGTAAAGTCTGCCGCCGGTGCACGTGAACTTACTCCGATTTCTGTTTTTGGCGACAAGGTTGCTACCGGACATCTCTATTTTGAACTGAGCAAAGCTGCAGAGCAGGATGTTACGGTGACCTTCAAAGTGGACGAAGACGTTTTGGAGGCTTACAATAAGAAGAATGGAACAAGCTATAAAATGTATCCCGCCGATAAGCTGAGCCTGGCGAACGGTGGAACTGCCACTATCAAGGCGGGCGAACAGAAGTCGGCTTCTGTGGAACTGAATATCAATGCCGGAGGCACAATCGGACAGACTTATGCTGTTGCCGTTTCTGCATCTGCCAATAACGGTGTGGAAGTTTCTACAAACAATCAGGAATATATTTACTTGGTAAAGCCTTTGGCTGCTATTCCTGAGAGTATCAGTAAGGGTGATATACTTACACATTGCTTTGTGGAAGTAAATGACGAGAACATCTTGAATATGGGTGAATATACCATGAAGAGCAACGGAAAGCCTTTCTTTGATGTAGTCAGCATTTTTGCTGCCAACATCAATGTGGATAGCAAGACCGGTCGCGTACATGTTTTCTGCAATGACCAGGTTTCCTTCTTGCTGAGAAATGCGGATAAGTTCATCCGTCCTTTGCAGGCTAAGGGCATTAAGGTGGCTATGACTATTCTTGGCAACCATGACGAGGCTGGTATGGGTAACCTTTCGGAAGCTGCCGCCAAAGACTTTGCCAAGGAACTGAAAGCTTACTTGGATATCTATGGCTTGGATGGTATTGACTTTGATGATGAGTACACCAGCTACAACAACTCCAATCCCAGCCCCGGCTTCGAAACACGCTCACGTGCCAACTTCGCGCGTTTGGTTTATGAGTGCCGCCAGGTATTTGGCAACAAGTTGATTGGTGTGTATGAATATGGTTCGCTCGACTCTCCAGACGGTGAGGTAGAGGGTATGAAGGTAGGTGACATTGTGGACTATATGACCTACGGTTACTACCAGAATCAGAATCCCGAGGGAGCCTTTGGCCGTGAAGAGTCTCATTTTGAGAACCTGCCCAAATCCAAGTATGCTCCGCTGCCTTGGAAGATTAATGATGAGTTGAACGGAGGTTGGAGTGGATTTGACAAGAGCAAATTCCAGAAAGTGAAAGATGAAGGTTATGGCATTCAGATGTTCTACAATCCCAAACCGCTGGTGTATCAGTATTATACGTTGCTTTCGGAAATAAGTAAAGTACTTTTTGATGATGAAGTGGAGTGGAGCGGCAAGTACTGGAGCCGTATCGGTGAAGCTTATCAGGGCAAAATGTTGGGTTATGAAGATTTGGTCGGCGAGTGGAAAGTAACTTCCAGTAACTCTCTCTTTACCTATGTGGATGAAGAAGGCAATCCTCGCTGGTGGGATTGGAAAGGCAGTCAGGAGTTTGAGAAGAATGTAATTATAGAGAAGGATGAAGAAGGTACCGGATATGTGGTTTACAACTGGGGTACTTTCCCCGAAATCACCGGTAAGTATCCGATGCATTGCGATTACTATAACGGTGCACTGCTCATCTATCCGCAAACCATTCATGAGGGCGATGCTGAAGACCCTGCTACCTACAAGATGCATTTCGGTACTTACAGCAAGAATTTCCAGTGGAAAGCATATCCTAACTATGATGATTACTATATGGATGGTGCTATTGCTCCTAACGGTGATATGCATATCTATGGCTTGGGCAACAGATGGGCTATCAATCCCTATAAGTATGTAGGCGGTGAGATTGAGACCGACATCTTCCCCGATGTTCCTTACTTCGTGAGTGAGAACTATACGATGAAGAAGGTACGCTGATGCCGTGTTTTCCGTAAACTGAGGTTTCGGAAAACGGATGCTTGAACCTTTTCATACATGAAACAAAGGAGGGCTTTGCTCAAAGTAATAGGGCGGCCCTCCTCAAGCATTCTCATATAACAAGATTCTATTATGAAGCTATACACCTACTTATACAATAAACAATATGAAGAAAAACATGAAATCTAGTTCCATACTGTTGGGCGGACTTTTTCTGCTGGGGGCGGTTTGCAGCTGTACCCAGACGGCACCGGACTATGCGTCTTACGTCAATCCGTTCATCGGTACGGGTGGACATGGGCATACCTATCCCGGAGCGGTAGTTCCCAACGGGATGATTCAGCCCAGCCCCGACACGCGTATCTACGAGTGGGATGCCTGCTCCGGATATTACTATGCAGATACTACTATCAACGGATTTTCACATACCCACGTCAGCGGTACGGGTTGTGCCGATTACGGGGATGTGCTGCTGATGCCCACTGTAGGTCGGCAGGATTACCACTCCATGGGCTCGAAGAGCCAGCAGATGGCGTACGCCTCTGCCTTTTCCCACGAGAATGAAACAGCCGAACCGGGATATTATTCCGTATTTTTGGACCGCTACGGGGTGAAAGCCGAACTGACCTCTACCAAACGTGCGGCGATTCATCGCTATACCTTCCCGAAAGCGGAAGATGCAGGTTTTATCCTCGACCTGGATTACAGTATCCAGCGCCAGAAGAATGAACAGATGGAGCTGGAAGTAATCAGCGATACTGAAATCCGTGGACGCAAGAAGACTGTATATTGGGCTTTCGACCAGTATATCAACTTCTACGCTAAGTTCTCCAAACCATTTACCTATACGCTGGTCACGGACTCCATGGCATTGGACGAAGGCGGTCCGCTTCTGCCTACAGCTAAAGCTTTACTGCAATTCCAGACGGAGCCCAATGAAGAGGTATTGGTAAAGGTAGGTGTGTCTGCCGTGGATATGGACGGTGCCCGCAAGAATGTGGAAGCCGAAATCTCCGGATGGGATTTTGACGGTGTGCGCCGTGCTGCCCGCCAGCAGTGGAACACTTATCTTTCCAAGATTGACATCGATACGAAGGACAACGACCAGCGTACCATGTTCTACACGGCACTTTACCACACGGGTATGCAGCCCAACTTGTTTACCGATGCTGACGGACGTTACTTTGGTATGGACTTGAAGCCCCATCAAGGCAGGGTGGACGAGCCTATCTACACCATTTTCTCTTTATGGGACACTTTCCGTGCCTATCATCCGCTGATGACGATTATTGATCCTGAACTGAACGAGGCTTTCATCCGTTCGCTCATCCAGAAGTCCCGCGAGGGCGGCGTCCTGCCTATGTGGGAACTGGCCGGAAACTATACGGGTACCATGATTGGTTATCATGCAGCCTCCCTCATAGCGGATTCTTATGTAAAGGGATACCGTAACTTCGACGTGCAGGAGGCTTACAAGGCTTGCCTCCGTACGGCAGAATACGATACGACGGGTATTATCACCCATCCTTTGGTTGTGCCGCATCTGATGCCGCAGGCCAAGTACTGGAAGAACAAGATTGGCTACGTGCCTTGCGATAAAGACAATGAATCTGTGGCTAAAGCGCTGGAATATGCTTACGATGACTGGTGCATCTCCGTACTGGCAGGTGCTTTGGATGATGAAGCCAACCGTGACAAGTATGCGGCTTTTGCCGAAGGATATAAAGTTTATTTCGACCCGAGTACTCGCTTCATGCGCGGACTGGACAGTGAGGGCAACTGGCGTACGCCTTTCAACCCCCGCGCTTCCAATCACCGTAATGATGACTATTGCGAAGGTACGGCATGGCAGTGGACTTGGTTCGTTCCCCACGATGTGGACGGACTGGTGGAACTGATGGGAGGACGCGACGCCTTCATCGGCAAGTTGGATTCTCTGTTCACGGCCGATTCCAAGCTGGAAGGTGAATCGACCTCGGTGGATATTTCCGGTCTGATAGGCCAGTATGCCCACGGCAATGAGCCAAGCCATCACATTGCCCATCTCTACAACTACGTAGGCCAGCCCTGGCGTACGCAGGAGATTGTGGATGAGGTGCTGCATACGCTTTACTTCAACAACCCCGACGGACTTTCGGGCAATGAAGACTGCGGACAGATGTCTGCATGGTACATTCTGAATGCGATGGGCTTCTATCAGGTATGCCCCGGCAAGCCGGTATATTCCATCGGACGCCCGCTGTTCAACGAGGCGACCGTTCATCTGAAAGACGGCAAGTCGTTCAAGGTGATAGCCCACAACAACAGCCGCGACAACAAGTATGTGCGGAGCATTGTGCTGAACGGCAATAAGTTGGAGACTCCATTCTTCACGCATCAGGATATAGTGGACGGCGGTACGCTGGAGCTGACTATGGGCAGCGAACCGCTGAAGTGACACAGATAATATACAGAAGGGATGAGCCGAAAAAATCATAATCCTATATCGTGGGTCCCCACCGTATATTTTGCCATGGGATTGCCGTTCGTGGTGCTGAACATGGTTTCTGTGCTGATGTTCAAGGGGCTGGGTATCGGTGACGCGCAGATTGCTCTGTGGACGTCGCTCATCATGATGCCCTGGACGCTGAAGTTCCTTTGGAGTCCGTTCCTTGAAATGTTCAAGACGAAGAAGTTTTTCGTGGTACTGACGCAGATGGTTACCGGGGCAGGCTTTGCTCTGGTAGCTTTGGCGTTGCAGTTGCCGGTATTCTTTGCGGTGTGCATTGCACTGCTGGCGGTGATTGCCTTCAGTGGAGCCACACACGATGTGGCTACGGACGGTGTCTACATGTCGGAACTGAGCAAGCAGGACCAGGCCAAGTACATCGGTTGGCAGGGAGCCTTCTACAATATAGCGAAGATTGTAGCGTCCGGTGGACTGGTCTGGTTGGCAGGTGCTTTGTTGGTAGGCTTCGGTGGAGTGGAGGGTGCCACAGAGGCAGTCCGCTACGAAGCTACCCGGCATGCATGGATGACGGTGATGCTGATATTGGCGGCGGTGATGCTGCTGCTTGGCTTCTATCACATACGCATGTTGCCGTCGGGCGGTGCGGCCGCATCCGGTGCCAAGTCGGCAAGGGAGACGTGGGAGCAGTTGGTGGCGGTAATCAAGGATTTCTTCTTGAAGAAGCACATCTGGTACTATATAGCGTTCATTATCCTTTATCGCCTTGCCGAGGGCTTTGTCATGAAGATTGTCCCCCTTTTCCTGAAGGCGGAGCGTTCGGCAGGCGGCTTGGGACTGAATGAGCAGCAGATAGGCTTGTACTACGGTACTTATGGGGCGGCAGCCTTTGTGCTGGGTTCACTGTTGGCAGGCTATTACATTTCGCACCGGGGATTGCGGCGGACGCTGTTCTCTCTGTGCTGCATCTTCAATCTGCCCTTTGTGGCGTATACCCTGCTTGCCATGTACCAGCCGGAAAGCGAATTGCTGATAGGCAGTGCCATCGTGCTCGAGTACTTCGGTTATGGTTTCGGTTTTGTGGGACTGACTTTGTTCATGATGCAGCAGGTGGCGCCGGGAAAGCACCAGATGGCACATTATGCCTTTGCTTCGGGCATCATGAATCTGGGGGTGATGTTGCCGGGCACAATCAGCGGTTTTGTCAGCGACTGGCTGGGATACGAGGCGTTCTTCACCTTCACGCTGTTTGCCACCATTCCGGCGTTCCTCATTACGTACTTCATACCGTTTACGTATGCCGATGAGAAGAAACAACAATAACCAATTAATAATATAGAGCAATTATGAGCAACAAAATCACAATGCCTTGGGAAGAACGGCCGGCAGGCTGTAAGGATGTAATGTGGCGTTATTCGGAGAATCCCGTAATAGACCGCTACCATATTCCGTCCTCAAACAGCATTTTCAACAGTGCGGTGGTTCCGTTTAGAGATGGTTATGCCGGTGTGTTCCGTTGTGACAACCGGGCGGTGCAGATGAATATCTTTGCCGGTTTCAGCAAGGACGGCATCCACTGGGAAATAGAGCATGAACCCATTCGGTTCAAGGCCGGGAATACGGACATGATAGAGTCCGAATATAAATACGACCCGCGCGTGACATGGATTGAGGACCGTTACTGGATTACGTGGTGCAACGGCTACTACGGTCCCACCATCGGTATCGGCTATACTTTCGATTTCAAGGAGTTCTTTCAGTGCGAGAATGCTTTCCTGCCTTTCAACCGCAACGGTGTATTGTTGCCTCAGAAGTTCGATGGCAAATATGCACTCTTGAGCCGTCCCAGCGACAGTGGCCATACGCCTTTCGGAGACATTTACATCAGCTTCAGTCCCGACATGAAGTTCTGGGGCGAACACCGCCATGTGATGGCTCCTACGCCTTTCCCCGAAAGTGCCTGGCAGTGTACCAAGATAGGGGCAGGTTCGGTACCGTTCCTCACGGACGAGGGTTGGCTGATGTTCTATCACGGCGTGATAACCACTTGCAACGGTTTCCGTTACTCCATGGGAGCAGCTATTCTGGATAAGGACAATCCTGCCAAGTTGCTCTACCGCACCCGTGAGTATCTGCTTGCGCCTGCTGCTCCTTATGAGTTGCAAGGTGATGTTCCCAACGTGGTGTTCCCTTGCGCAGCATTGCAGGATGGAGAACGTGTGGCTGTATACTACGGTGCAGCCGATACGGTAGTGGGGCTTGCCTTTGGCTATATCCGCGAGATTCTGGAGTTCACGAAGCGCACAAGTATTTTGTAAGTACCAAGCAGTTGGCGGGCGCTTGGTATTGCTGAAAAGCGTCTACCGTAACTGTCTTATATTTAGTGCAATATCACTGCAAAGATACTGCATGCTTTTTGCAGTGTTACTGCAAAGCTGTTGCAGTGCCACTGCAAAGCCGATGCAGCGACATTGCAAAGCCGTTGCATCGCCACTGCAAAAGGCATGCAGTAGCACTGTAGAGTGCATGCAATGACACCGGCATGGGCAGCGTGCTCACTAACTAATAAAGAACAAATCCTTACTGTATTATGAAACGACTGATAACTTTCTGTATCATCTCCTTTGGAATGCTCACGGCATCTATGGCTGCGGAGAAGCAGCCGACGGACTATGTGAATCCCTTTATCGGTACCACCAACTTCGGTACCACGAATCCGGGAGCCGTCTGTCCCAACGGAATGATGTCCGTAGTGCCCTTCAACGTGATGGGCTCGGAGGACAACAAATACGATAAAGATGCTCGCTGGTGGTCTACTCCCTATGAGTATCACAATTGTTTCTTCACCGGATATTCGCATGTCAATTTGAGCGGTGTGGGCTGTCCGGAATTGGGCTCTCTGCTGCTGATGCCCACTACGGGAGAGCTGTCCGTGGATTATAAGGAGTATGGAAGCCGCTATAAGGACGAGCAGGCATCCCCCGGATATTACAGCAACTTCCTGACCCGCTACCATGTGAAGACGGAAGTGACGGCAACCCCTCGCACGGGTGTGGCGCGTTTCACCTTTCCTGCCGGGCAAAGCCATGTGCTGCTGAATCTGGGCGAAGGTCTGACCAATGAATCGGGAGCTTTTCTGCGCCGGACGGGTGAATGCGAGTTTGAAGGGATGAAGTTGCTGGGAACTTTCTGCTATAATCCGCAGGCCGTTTTCCCCATCTACTTTGTGATGCGTGTCAACAAGCAGCCCTCCGCTTCGGGCTACTGGAAGAAGCAGCGCACCATGACCGGTGTGGAGGCCGAATGGGATCCCGATAACGGACGCTACAAACTTTACACCGGCTACGGGAAAGAGCTGGCAGGAGATGACATCGGCGCTTATCTTACATTCCATACCGAAGAGGGCGAGCAGGTGGAAGTACAGATGGGAGTCTCTTTTGTGAGCATGGAGAATGCCCGGCTCAATCTGGATACCGAACAGAAGGGCAAGGACTTTGCCCAAGTGCTGGAGGAAGCTCGCCGCCGCTGGAACGATGACCTCTCGCGCATCCTTGTGGAAGGAGGTACGGAAGAGCAGAAAACCGTCTTTTATACGGCACTCTATCATACGCTGATACATCCCAATATCCTGCAGGATGTGAACGGGGAATATCCCGTTATGGAGAGTGACAAGATTCTGACCACCAAAGGCGACCGTTATACCGTCTTTTCCTTGTGGGACACTTACCGCAATGTGCACCAGCTTCTTACGCTGGTATATCCCGAACGGCAGTTGCAGATGGTGCGTTCCATGCTCGACATGTACCGTGAACATGGCTGGCTTCCCAAATGGGAACTCTACGGACGTGAGACGCTGACCATGGAAGGTGACCCTTCCATCCCCGTCATCGTCGACACCTGGCTGAAAGGTCTGCGCGACTTTGATATAGAACTGGCCTACGAGGCCATGCGCAAGGGAGCCACCCTGCCGGGGGCGGAGAACCTGCTCCGTCCGGACAATGACGACTACGTGTCATTGGGATATGTGCCCCTGCGGGAGCAGTATGACAATTCCGTTTCGCATGCCCTGGAATACTATATTGCCGACAATGCCTTGTCGCGCATAGCCGCTGCGCTTGGCAAGAAGGAGGATGCCCGTCTGTTCCACGAACGTTCGCTGGGCTACAAGCATTATTACTGTAAGGAGTACGGTACTTTCCGTCCCATCTTGCCGGACGGAGAATTCTATGCTCCTTTCAATCCTATGGAAGGTGAGAATTTTGAGCCCAGCCCCGGCTTCCACGAAGGCAATGCTTGGAACTATACTTTCTATGTTCCCCACGATGTGAAAGGGCTTGCCCGGCTCATGGGTGGAAAGAAGCCGTTCGTAGACAAGCTTCAGCGCGTGTTCGACGAAGGACTGTACGACCCTGCCAACGAACCGGACATTGCATACGCCCATCTTTTCTCTTATTTCAAGGGTGAGGAGTGGCGCACGCAGAAAGAGCTGCACCGCCTTTTGCAGAAGTATTTCAAGAATGCCCCCGACGGAATTCCCGGCAATGATGATACCGGAACGATGTCCGCTTGGGCTATCTTCAATATGATGGGCTTTTATCCGGATTGTCCCGGAGAACCGGCATATACGCTATCTACTCCGGTATTTGATAAAGTAACCATAAAGCTCGACCCTAAGTATTGGGGACGCGACCAACTGGTGATAGAGACGGAACGCCCGTCGGCAGAGTCGCTTTATATCGGTGAAATGGAACTGGGAGGAAAAAAACTGTCCCGATATCGTATCACTCATGAAGAACTGGTGCAGAGTGGAAAACTGCGATTTAGTCTTCGATAGGTATTGTGAGTCAGGATAGCATCGGTGATGGTTTAGGTTGCCCGTCGTTGACAGAGTTCATGTCAGTGGCGGGCTTTTCTATGCAGGTTGGCTACCGGCAGGTTGATAGGGTATTTCGAACCAGAATTCGGAACCTTTCCCCGGAATAGAGCTGACGCCCACTTTTCCGTTCATTTTCTCGGCAATCATGGTGCAGATGGAGAGTCCGAGGCCCGTGCCTTGTTTAAAGCTGTTTAGCTTGACAAAGCGTTCGAATACATCCTTTTGCTTTTCGGGAGGAATGCCGCAGCCGGTATCACGGACAAAGAAGCGAATCCTGTCTTCTTGCGGCAGGTGATAACCAATGTCGATGAAACCTTCTTCCGTATGCTTGAGGGCGTTTGACAGATAGTTGTTCAGTACTTGTCTTACCCGTTTGGGGACTGTGTGAATAATACAGTAATCCGCACCGGGCAGGAGACGTATACTGACTTCGGACGGAAGTTTCAGTTTTGCCATCGTCTGCATTTCATCAAGCGTCTTGTTTACATCCATATCTCCTTCTGTGAATTCGAGAATGCCAGCTTCGATGCGTGACAGGTCGAGAATATCATTAATCAGTTGCAGCAGCAGTTGGGTGTTTTCTTCGATGATATGTATGTATTCCTTTGTATCTTCGTCTTGTATATAATCGGAAAGTATGGAGGAGAATCCGACGATGGCGTTTAGCGGAGTACGTATCTCGTGGCTCATGTTGGCGAGAAAAGCCGATTTCAGGCGGTTGGCTTTTTCTGCTTTCTCTTTGGCTGCCAGCAGTTCGGTGATGTCCAGTGCAGAACTGACAATCCACCTCTCTTTCCCTTTGTTGTAGGACACCAGCGTTTTGTGAAACGACAGAATATACTCTCTGCCTTTGGGATTGACAAAGTGTTTGATGTAGGACTGGGGAATTTCCGACTCTTCAACTTCTTTGTCTGTCTCCTGAATGAAATTATCTTGCATTAGGGGGTTGAACTCCTCTTCATAGTGTCCCACAATATCCTCAGCGGGGACTTCCATCATCTCTGCCGCTTTTTTGTTCCATATCAGGTAACGTCCTTCATCGTTTTTATCTTTTACTGTAGTGGCGATGGGGAGGTTCTCCAGAATACTTTCAAGGAAGAAACGGTATTTTTCGTTTTCCCGGCGTTGGACTTCATCTTCCGTAATGTCGCGTATGAAGGCTATGACATAATTTCTGTTGAGGTAGACCATGCGCACTGCGATATATAGTTTCTCACCACTTTCTATTCTTATCTTTAGGGTCAGGCTGTCCGAAGTGCGGGTATTCAGTACGCGTAACAGCGACGTCATGTATTTCCGGCATTCATCGGCGTCTGTCACTAAATTATTGATATTTAGAACTCCCGGATTCAGGAACGGAAGTCTGTTTGCCTTTTCGGTAGGTGTATTAAGTAGTTTTACGACAATACCTTGTCTGTTCAGCAGATATACTGGAATGTCTATTGCCCGGATAATCTGTCTGTTCAGACTTTTGTATTTATGATTTATCCAGTATAGAAAGCTTGCAGATGTAACGGCAATTAACAGAAATAACTGTACTTCTCCAAATAATGTAAGATGCATACGCGGTGTCTTTCATTTCGTCTGTCCCCATTGACGAAGGTTATTATATAAAAAGCGCGAGGACTGTTATTGTCTATCTGCATTCGAGGCTCTGGAAAATGCCCACACCGTTAATAGACAACAGCCCCCACGCCTAAGTATATAATAACATAGACGTGAAGAAACTGTTGCTATTATCCTGCGGTGTTTAAGAGAATTTTCCAGATTCCGAATAGCAGGGATAATAACTTTCGCTTCTTGCGTTCTTATCGAATCGAGTCAAAAGTGACCGTTATCACTATAACAGCCAAGACTTTGGTGCAAAAGTAGTATATTTTTCGGGATGTACGGTATGATGAGGGCAATAAAGTGTGTATGCAAACAAAGCGTGATGGTATTTGACCGTCACGCTTTGTATAGCTTGCCATTAAAAATTGTTAGAGAGAATTGTTAGAGGATTTATTTCATGGCTTCTATCGTATATCCTTGTTGTTTCAGAAGGTTCAACACTCCATTGTCTCCGGGCAGGTGTCCGGCGCCGACTACGAAAAGGGTAGGGGCTTCTGTCATGATAGCAGGCATCTTTTCAACCCATGCCTTGTTGCGGTTGTCCAGCATGGCTTCCATCTCTCCAGGCAGCGGGTCGCATGAATTGCCGTCGCGCTCTTCCATCAGTTGCAGCATGGCATCCAGGTCCTGCTTTTCATAAGCGGCAATCAGGCGCTTGCTTTGCTCGATACCTTTCTCGATGTCACTGATAGCGCAGTAGAGGAGGTTTGCCTGGCGTTGCAGCGTCTGGCTGTTGAACAGAATGTCTATTTGTGACTGGGCTGTTTCCAGACCGCCAACTTTCTTGCCTTGCTGTCCGGCCTGCTGCTGGAAGTAAGTGTCGAGCTGTTCTTGCGGGTTGAAGCCCGGAGTATGTTTCATGTAGAGCAGGACGACAAGCTGCTGGTTGATGGCAGCCGGTTTCAGTTGAGCAAGCATGGCGATGTCTACCATCATATTCTCTTTTACAACTTTGCCCACTTCTTCGTATTGTTCGGGAGTAAAGAGGCTTTGCAGCGTGGTGTCTTTGGGCATCATCATCTGCTGTTGCATGCTTTGCATGAAGGCGGGAGTCGCCATTTCGCTCATCACGACCTCACCGTAGACTTGGGTGGTTTCGCTCATGGCCTGCGGCATGGCGGCAATGCTGTCCTTTATACTGAGTGGAGAGAGGTGATAAGTACCGAAAATATAGGATGGTTTCTCTAATCCTTTACCGGATACTTTCCATAAAAGTTGTGCATTGGCGCTCAGCGCAATGCTGATGAATAAGAGGATGCCTAAAAGTTTCTTCATTGTTTTCTTCTTTTAATAGTTTCTGGACTATCAGTCGGGACAGAGTAAAGAAAATCACAAGAAGGGAAAAATTAGTATTATTTTATTCTTCCTCCGCAGAGCCAGTGTTGGGTGTAATATTTTTCCCGGAGGTTGCTGACTATGACTCCCTGGCTGGTGCTGGCATGTATAAACTTGCCGTCCTTGAGGTAGATGCCTACGTGTGCCACTTTTTTGCGGGAAGCACGGCTGGTGAAGAACACCAAATCTCCCTCACGCAAGTTGCGGCGGGAGATTTTGCTGCTCTCTTTCAGTTGCCCGTCTGTGCTTCTCGACAGACGGGTGTGATAAACTTTCTTATACAGTTGCGATACCAGTCCGGAGCAGTCCGTTCCACGCTTGCTGTCACCGCCTGCACGATAGGGGGTGCCTATCCATTCGGAGGCATGGATGTACAGCTTGTGGTTGTCCTGCAGTTCAATATCCACTCCCAAACGGACGGATGCCTGTGCCAGGGCTTTGTAGTCCAGGCGTGGCGCGGAGGTATGGCAGGAACTTAGACCTATCAATATGATGGTAAGAGCTACTATATAAGAAAGATATTTTTTCATGCTTCCGCGTTTTTTTCTTCTACCGTTTTTTCTTCTTTTTCCGTTATTTCTTCTACGGCTTCTTCTTCTACCGTTTCTTCTACTACGGCTTCTTCCTCCACGCCGACGTTGAAGTAAGCTTCCAGTTCCTGCTCGGCAGAGTTGTTCTCATTTCGTATATCGCGGATAATAACACCGTTTTCCAGCAATGCAATACGCGGGCAAACGTCCACTGTATGATTTAGGTTATGGCTGGAAATGATGACGGTGGCTCCGTGTTCTTCATTGTATCTTTTCAGCAAGTGTTTGATTACGGACTGTGAACTGGGGTCAAGGAAGTTGAACGGTTCATCCAGAATCAACAGTTGCGGATGGTGGAGCATGGCGGAGATGATGCCGATTTTCTGCTTGTTTCCGGCAGAATAGTTGCGGATGAATTTCTTCTGGCCCATTACTTCGCCGTTCATGAAGCGTTCGAAGGGAAGCAGGCGTTCGTCTACCTCCTCTTTCTTCAGACCATACATCTTACCGATGAAGTAGAAGTATTCTTCGGGGGTGAGGTAGTCTATCAGGAAACCGTCGTCTATAAAGGCTCCCGTGAAGTTCTTCCAGTCCTCACTTTTGCTGACGTCAATGTCATTGATGGTTACATTGCCCCGGTCTGCCTGCAGCAAGTCAAGAATCAGACGGAAGAGGGTGGTCTTGCCTGCACCGTTGTTGCCTACCAGTCCCAGCATATCGCCTTGCCCGATGGTGTAGTTCTCTATATCTACGGCTTTTTTTGTGCCGAAATTCTTTTGTAAATTGTTGATGCGTATCATGTTAGTGATTGATGTTTAATGATTTCTATTTCTGTCTACTGTCCCTGAAGCCTTCCATATTCTTGTAGCGGCGTTTCATGAGCCGGTGATATACATTCATCAGCCAGAATTTGGAAGTGGCGATAAATGCCACGCCGATGCCGATAAGTATCCAGGGGGTGACCTCTTTGCCAAAGATGGCATTCAGTGCAAAAAGCAGCAGTAAAGGTATGCCGAAAGCACCTCCTGAAATCAGATTCTGCAGACCGGTGCCTATATTCTGCCGGCTGGTCATCTTTGAATTCAGGTCGGTAGTCTTGTTGTTGTAGACTGCCAGTTGGAACAGACAGCAGTATACGGCTCCCGGAATGAATATCAGCCATGCAATGCAACCGAGTACGGATACCTTCCCGGTAACCATACCGGGAATCATCAGAATCGTAGGAATGAGCAATGCAATGCTGTACAGTATGTATTTGGCACGCAGCAGCGAGTAGATAGATTCCTTGCGGCTCATCAGTCCGTCAATGTAATTGCCTTCGTAACCCATCAGTGTGCTGAGGAACATGATGCCGAAGATAATGTAATTATAAAGGACGAAGAAATCTCTCAGACCTCCGTCATACACATCGGAAAAGCTAATGATACTACTGAACATTATCACTACACCGGTGATGGAATAGAGCGAACGCTTACAAATCTTGTTGCGTAGCAATAACTTGAGTTCCAGTCTCATGTATTCGCCTATTTCGCCGTAGCGGTCGAGGAATTTGTATTCGGATACATGTTTTATCCGTGTATCTTCCACTTTGTTCAGTTCATTGTAGATGAGTTTCTGCATCAGGGTGCGGTTGATGAACCACATGAGGGCGATGGCAGCCAGTACACCGATGAATGACAGTATATTACCGGTGATGAACCCTTCTCCCAGATTGACAAAACAGTCGAAAAGCGGACTGTTGTCCGGAATGAATAGTGCGGCGGCAATGCCACCATATACTACTACCGGTAGTGCCAGCCACCAGATGCGCTCACCCATCAGTGTGCGGCACAACAAGAACCAGTAGTTATTGAATACCATCAGCAGCCAGATGCCAATGCAATAGGTCAGCACACCACTGATTCCATAGAATTTGGTGACGGTGATGATGGAAAACGGAACAAACAGAAACAGCCAGAACAGATTGAAGCCATCCAGTCCGGAACGGATCAGCAGGAAGTCGATAAGACGGTTCCGCTTGATGGGAAGCAGCAGGTAGGGCTTCACTTCCTGGGTGGGTGTTTTTTGGAAAGGCAGGCGTATCAGGAAATCCAGCACAAGGACAAATATCAATCCGGAATTCATTACGTGATAGGCTTCTGTGGCACCACCGTCAAAGGCGAATGCAAAGGTCGTACCGAAGAATATCAGGTAACCGGCCCAGAAGACGAACATGAAGTACATCCAGAATTTTCCAAATTTACTTTTTTCGTACATCGGATTTCGTTTTTCCGCCAGTTTTCCGTGCTTGCGCAAATCTAAGAAAAGACTCATAGTATTTGTATATATAGAGTTTGTATAAAAAAAGCTGCGCTGCCTTTCATCGAACAACGCAGCCTTCTGTGTGTATGGCTCTCTTATTCTTTGTCAGGAGTTTCAGGACTGATCATTGATACCTCAATCTCATTCTTCTGCTTGAACAAGTCGTCGGTGAACTTTTGGATGTCCTTCACGGTGATGCTGTTGACAATCTGTTCGTAATCCTTTATCGGATTCATACCGGTGAACAGGTATTCGTCAATGCTTCCCAGCCAGTAGCTGTTTTCCTTCAAGTCTTCGGCGTGTTTTTTCAGCATGAACTCCTTCACTTTATTCAGGTCTCCTTCCGACGGACCTGCTTTGGCGATGTTGTCGAGTTCTGTAAAGATAATCTGCATCAACTTTTCTCTTTTTGCCGGAGCGGTTTCGAATATAATTTGCAGAAGGGCCTTTTCTTTCGGATATTTGCTTAACTGGCCGCCTACATATACACCGTAAGTGCCACCTTCGTCTTCACGTACCTTGGCTGTATAAACCAAGTCAAGAATCTGGCTGGTCATATCCAGCAGGATGTCATTTTTCAGGTCGTACTTGCAGTCACCGTTCAGCAGGACAAAATTTGACGCTTTAGCAGTTTCCTGCTTCCTTACGAACTCATTTTTATAAACTCCCTGGCGCATGTCGACTTTATTGTCCTTGAATGTTTCCTTGCGGTTGATGGCAGGCAGTGAACCCAGGTACTCGGCGATGAGTGGTTTCATTTCCTCCACATTCACATTTCCTACAAAGATAAAGGTAAAATCGCTGGCATCTTTGTAGCGGTCTTGATACATGGACAGAATCTTGTCATAATCCATCTTGTCAATCATGTCCGCCTTTATTCTGGCTCTTCTGGGATGGTGCATGTAAATACCGGCCGAGACAGAGTCACTGAACGCCACCTGGGGATTCATTTCCATATTCTGCAAAGCAGCTTTGTTGCGGTTCTTGTAGGATGCGAAGGCATCGTCGTCACGGCGTGGAGCGGTGAACGTCAAGTAAGTGAGCTGCATCATTGTTTCGAAGTCTTTCGGTGAACAGCTGCCATTGACGGTTTCTGTCTTGTCACCGATACCATAGCTGACGGAAGCTTTCTTGCCGGCCAGAACTTTTTCCAGGTCTACGGCACTGAAATTACCCAGACCACCGACACTCACTGCATCCAGTCCGTTGATGTTGATGATTTCCGAGTCGGGGAACAGGGAACTACCGCCTAGGCTGACTCCCTTCATGCGGATTTCGTCTGCCTTGAAGTCTGTCTTCTTGATAATGACCTTGACTCCGTTGGAGAGTGTCAGCGTTGTAGTGCCGAATGTATCATCTGTCTGCTCGGATACAATCTTTCCGCCTTTCGGGGCTTCGGCCATCAAAGGTTCATCCGACACCTTGTCTACGTAGGCAGTCAGTTTTTCAGCTTTAATATCTTTCAGAATCTTCTTGATTGCATCTTCTGTCGGCATTTTCAATCCTTCCTTATCCGGACCGAGAATTGCGACTACCTGGTTACTGTCTGTCACGAGGGCTTGCATCATCTGGTTCAGTGCGGCAACCGGAATGGCGGGAGCTATCTGATTGATGATGGCGTATTCGTTTTCGATGCCCGGAATCGGTTCGTTATCGAGGAAATGACGGACATATTCATCCACGTACTCTTCATTCTTGCGTTTGTCACGCTCGTTATAAGCAGATTCCAGTTGGCGCAGATATTCGGCACGGGCACGGTTGTATTCCGTTTCCGTAAAGCCGAATTGGCGGGCGCGTTCTGTTTCGCGCAGGAGAGTGGCTATTCCATTTTCTATGGCATCTTCCTTGCAGACAACGACACCGGTGAAGGCATCTTTGGTTTTGGCAACAAAGAAATCATCGTCATAAGTGGCGGCATATATATAAGGAGGATTGGCGGTTTGTACCAATTCGTTCAGACGCGCATTCAGCATATTGTTGATGAGCGTGGTTGCATAATTCTGTACCAGATAACCCATGTCGCCTTTCTGCTCGTCAGGAGTGGCTTCGTGCTTGTTGAAGATGAGGGCTTGTACATTGGACTGTTCCTTGTCCTGATAAACCAATACAATAGGCTCCTTGTTGTCGTTTACCGGATAGTACTCGCGTTTGGCAGCATTGGGCTGGGCGGGAATATCAGAAAACATTTTCTTGATTTGGGCTTCGATGGCGTCCACATCTATATCGCCAACTACCACAATACCCTGAAGGTCCGGACGGTACCACTTTTCATAGTAGTCTCTCAAAGTTTGCGGTTTGAAGTTCATAACGACCTCCATCGTTCCGATAGGGAAACAAGTGGCATACTTCGTTCCTTCGAACATGACTGGAAGCATCTTCTCCTGGAAGCGTTGTATGGCGCTCATACGGGTGCGCCATTCTTCGTTGATGACTCCGCGTTCTTTGTCTATTTCCTTCGGGTCCAGGGTCAAATCGTTACTCCAGTCGTGCAGAATCAGCAGGCAGGAGTCGATGGCTCCCGGAGTAGTGACCGGCACATTGGAAATGTTGTATACGGTTTCGTCTACGGAAGTATAGGCGTTCAAGTTCTCACCGAATTTCACCCCGATACGCTCCAGGTATTGCTTCAGTGCATCACCGGGGAAGTGGGTCGTTCCATTGAAACACATGTGTTCCAGGAAGTGGGCAAGGCCGCGCTGGTCGGCTTCTTCCTGAATGGAGCCTACCTTTTGGGCAATGTAAAAGTCGGCCCGGTTTGCAGGCTGGCTGTTCTTGCGGATATAATAGGTCAATCCGTTGTCCAACTTTCCGATACGGACATTTTTGTCGACCGGGATAGGCGGCATTTGCTGTGCAAATACCTGCTGAAAATTGCAGCAAAGAATTAACGCTACAATCCATAAACCACGTAATAGATGTTTCATATTATTATGAATTTAAATTGTTCTTGAACTATCTGTCGGACAGCCCTTGGATAAATCACAACTTCTGTTGTTTTTTTCGGATTCCATTCCGGATAAATGGAATTTATCTGACTGCTTCCCGGATGCGGACCAATTTGGTCAGCAGGTCTTCCAGCAGGTCGAGTTTCAGCATGTTGGCGCCGTCACTCTTGGCTACGGCGGGATTTTCGTGGGTTTCGATGAACAGTCCGTCTACACCTACGGCAACACCGGCTTTGGCTACGGTCTCGATAAGTTGCGGCATACCTCCCGTGACGCCACTGGTCTGGTTGGGCTGTTGCAAGGAGTGGGTTACATCCAGGATGACGGGGAAACCGAAGGTCTGCATTTCGGGGATGCCGCGATAGTCGATGACTAAATCCTGATAACCGAAAGTAGTTCCGCGTTCCGTCAGCATGACGTTCCTATTGCCTGCTTCCACTACTTTATCAGCCGCAAAGCGCATGGCAAGCGGAGAGAGGAACTGCCCTTTCTTGATGTTGATGGTTTTTCCGGTTTTGGCGGCGGCTACAAGCAGGTCTGTCTGCCGGCAGAGGAAGGCGGGAATTTGCAGAATATCCACATATTCGGCAGCCATGGTGGCTTCTTCGGCTGCATGAATGTCGGTCACGGTAGGTACTCCGAAGGTGGTGTGCACTTTTTGCAGTATCTTCAGCGCCTTTTCGTCGCCGATGCCCATAAAGGAATCCAGGCGGGAGCGGTTGGCTTTGCGGTACGACCCTTTGAATACATAGGGGATTTGCAGTTTTTCGGTGATAGTCACGATACGTTCGGCAATGCGCATTGCCATTTCTTCTCCTTCGATGACACATGGACCTGCCAGTAGGAAGAAGTTTCCGGCAGGATTATTCTTTAATTCAATCATAGGTTGTTACTGATTAAGTATTTTCAATTGGGTATAATCAATGTTATTGCTTCATGCAGTACGCTGATGTCCAGTGGAAAATGACGGTCAAGAATACGTCCGTCCAAATCGACAGAGGCATTTTGCGCACGCAGCACTTTTACTTTTTGCGTACGGTAGGGCATCACTACCTTATGGTTCAGAATCCGCCCTTGGATAAGCATCCACAATCCCGACCATAGTTGCAGCAATTCGGGACGGTAAATGACGGAAACATCCAGCCAGCCATTATAGGGCACTGCACTAGGCGCTTGTCCGTATCCCCACGCACTGCCTATGCAGACAGTCATGATGCGTCCACGTATGTGCTCGCCGTTTATCTTGAGATGCATGCGGTACAGCTTCCGTTCGAAGATAATAGATAGCAGTGCCATGAAGTAGGAGAGGAACTTCACTCCCCAGAAACGCTTGCACTGGTCGGTGATTTTCACGATACGGGCTCCCAGGCCTATGTTGATGGCATTGAGAAAGTAGCGTGTCAGATGCTTTTCACCGTCGTAATAATAGCAGGTACCCACGTCTATTTTCCGGCGGCGGTTGTTGATGATGCAATCCACCGCTTTCTTGTAGTCCGAACTCATTTCCCAATAGTCGGCAAAGTCATTTCCTATACCATTGGGGATGATGCCGATGGCTATATTCTCCTTGTCCGGTGCATTGGAAAGCATGATGCCGTTAATGACGTCATTCAGTGCGCCGTCACCGCCTACTACAACAATGGTGCGGTAGCCGTTGTTGGCGAGGATGCCTGCCAGACGCTCTACCGAACCGAACCCTTCGGACTGCACATAGTCGTAAGGCACACCTTTGCTGTCCATGTATTCTTTGATTTCTTTCCACCGTTTCTGCACTTTCCGTGTTCCGGCTTTGGGGTTGTATATCACTCCCAACTTTTCGGGTTCTGCACTCATGATTCTATTTACAATTTGACTATTTACTATTTACGATTTAAATCACCCGGTCACTTTATCATTTCATCATCCTTCCAACTTCTTCTTTACAAAAGCTATCTTTTCTTCCATCGGCCACCGGGCATTCATCCAATGGATGGTAAATCCACGCCGTTCCATACGGCGGAACCAGGTCATCTGGCGTTTGGCAAACTGGTGGATGGCTGTTTCCAGTTGCGTGAACATCTCTTCATAGGTCAACTTGCCGATGACATAAAGTGTCAGATACTTGTATTCCAGTCCGTAATAGATGAGGTCATCCGGTTGGATGCCTTGCTCTATCAGACGGCGCACTTCGTCTATCATTCCTTCTTCCAGGCGCTGGTGCAGGCGGCGGGTGATTTTCTCCCGACGCAATTCCCGGTCGATGTCCACACCTATGATGAGGCTGTTCATCTGGGGGAAGGAACGTTCGTCTACTGGGGTATGGGCATAGTACTCTTCGATTTCGATGGCTCGTATGGCACGTTTGGCTGTGTCCACGTCCGTAGTATTGTGCAGGCTTTTGTAACCTTTCAGTATGTCGGTCAGTTCTTCCAGCGATTTGTCCGCCAGACGGGTGCGCAACTCAGGATTCTCGGGTACGGGCAGCAGACGGTAGCCTTTCAGCACTGATTCGAGATACATTCCGGTTCCTCCACATACAACGGGCAGGCAACCTTTTTGTTTAATAGTCTCGTAAGCATTCAAGAAATCACGCTGATACTCGAAAACATTGTACTTATAGCCCGGGTCGGCTATGTCGATGAGGTGATAGGGAATCTGTTTCCCGTCGACGGTATAGTCGGCAAGGTCTTTGCCGGTGCCCAGGTCCATCCCCCGGTAGATTTGCCGTGAATCGGCACTGATGATTTCCGTATGGAGTTCGGCGGCCAAGGCGGCTGCAAATGGAGTCTTTCCTGAGGCGGTAGGCCCTAATATGGCGATTAAATCATAGTCTGGCATATATAAGTTCTTGTTAATCTCATTACAAAGATAGTGCAAACCGAATGCAGAATAAAATGAACTCGTTCATTTTTTATGCTGAGGTGCAGCTTATCTTCGTGTTAGTGCAAAGATAATGCAAACTGGGAGTATAATGGAAAGAACTTGCTTATTTTTTTACGTGATGCTATACCTCCTTTTCTATTTTGAAGCAGAAAAAGTGAAAAAGGACGTGAAAACGAGCATTTATCTTATTAAAATGTGTTATGAAACATGCTTTTTTTCTTGGAAAGTTTGTCAATGTCCCAAAAGTCCGTACCTTTGCAATGTGTTTTTCATAGTATTAGATTTAAGGTTAACAAAGGTTGGAGTACAGCGGTACTCCTTTTTTTATGCCCTAAACTGAACTTTGGCACATTTTTTCTGTACTTTTGCACTATATCTTGAATGAACAAACATATTCACCTTTTATGAAGCTCTGTATATAGCTACGCTCAACGAATAGCCCTGCTTGATAAAGCTATTCAGCTATCTGGCAAGCGATGACCCGTTTGCCACAGAGATTGTGTATCCTTTTATTCATGAATTTGCAGGATGGCATGCTGTACTTGTACAGTGTGTTGTTTTGTGCTATTTTATTGTTGAGCAATGCATTATACATATAAACAGATATGGCTTATCAACTTTCCGGTAATGATGAGCATTTTGATGGAGCAGCTGATAAATATAACCGATGCTGTTTTCTTAGGTCACGTTGGCGAGGTGGAATTGGGAGCATCTGCCATTGCGGGGATTTATTATTTGGCGGTCTACATGCTTGGGTTTGGGTTTAGTATCGGATTGCAGGTGATGATTGCCCGAAGGAATGGAGAATGTGACTATGGTAAGGCTGGGAAGATATTTTTTCAAGGTTTCTTCTTTTTATCGGGATTGGCCATTTTGCTTTGTCTGCTGATGCAGGCAAGTTCTCCTTTCATATTGGGAAGGTTGATTTCCTCGCCGGAGATTTATCGGGCTGTAATTCAATATTTGGACTGGCGCAGTTTCGGTTTGCTGTTTTCGTTTCCGTTTTTGGTTATCCGTTCTTTTCTTGTGGGAATAACATGCACTCGGGCATTATCGTGGGCTGCTGCCGTTGCAATAGTGATTAATATTCCTTTGAATTATATTCTGATAATTGTTGGAGGACTGGGAATATCGGGAGCTGCCATTGCTTCTTCTCTGGCAGAGATGGGTTCTTTGGTGATGCTTCTTTTCTATGTATGGCTGAAAATAGATAAAGGGAAATATGGATTGAAACCGGTATATGACGGAAAGCTGTTGGTGGATGTGCTGAGCTTGTCGGTATGGAGCATGCTTCATGCCTTTATCAGCGTGGCTCCGTGGTTCTTGTTTTTTGTGGCGGTGGAACATTTGGGTAAAACGGAATTAGCCATTTCCAATATTACGCGAAGTGTATCTGCTGTCTTTTTTGTAATAGTCAATTCTTTTGCGGTCACTACGGGTTCGCTGGTCAGTAATGCGATTGGGGCTGGAGAAAGGAGGGCTGTTTTCATTATCTGCCGTAAGATACTGAGGTTGGGCTATTCTGCTGGATTTCCACTGATAGGGGTAGCTGTATGCTGTAATCGCTTGATAATAGGAATCTATACAGATAACGAACTGTTGACGGAGCAGGCTTTCATTCCTTTTGTTGTGACGTTGCTGAATTATACCTTTGCCTTGCCAGGCTATGTATATCTCAACGCAGTTGGAGGGACCGGTAAAACCCGGATTACTTTTCTTTTCCAAGTGACTACCACTGTCGTGTATTTGGGGTATCTTTATTGGTTAAGCGCTTGCACTCATGCATCCTTGGCTATTTACTTAACGGCAGAATACCTTTTTGTGATTTTGCTGGCACTGCAATCGGTTTTCTATTTAAGAAGTAAACAATAAACCGTTGGCGGAATTGACTTGGCATATCTTTCATGTTACCGATGTGATGATTGTTTTAACTTGTTGTCAATCAGAGAGTAATTTTGCCAACCTATTGCCGTGCTTTTGGCAAACTTTTGCCAAGCCGATGGCAAAGTTTTGCCAATGCGGTGGCAAAGTCTTGCCAAGAAGGAGGCAAAACCTTGCCAACTTGTCGGCAAGAAAAGATACACTATTGATGAGATACGCCGTTGCTTGCCGCATCTTGTACAAGGCTGTTGGGATAGATTTCCTTAATAATCCATCATCAGTGAGTTGTCGGTCTTGCCTCGTGAAATGTCAAGGTTAGGCGGTGCATAGCTCTGGTTACAGCTACATAAAGCATACTCTTGTCAATCTCCGAACGGTAATTTCTCTCATCCGTCTGTGGAATAATGACTTCGTCAAACTCAAGCCCTTTTGCCATGTGGGCAGAGGTGATGACGATGCCTTGCACAAATGCGGAGCTTTGACTTGATAGGAAGCTGATATCATTGGCATATGATTTCAGCACGTCTGCCATCTCCCTGGCTTGCTGCTCCGTCTTGCATATGATGCCAAGAGACTTATATCCGGATTTCCGGTAAGTGGAGATTAGTCCCATAATGCCGGACAGTTCTTCTACGGCACTGCCGAACTGCAGGATTTGTGGCTTTTCTCCATGCCGGGCAACCGGTTCCAGCTCTGCGTTAGGATGAATCTTTTGCGCAAAATCCGTAATCTCGAAGGTGGAACGATAACTCTTACACAATTTCATGATTTCACTTGCAGTAAGTGACTTTTGGATAGTTTCTGCTGTGGATGAGCCATAAGGATTCACGGACTGTCCTGCATCGCCCAACACGGTTTTCCGGCATGGAAAGAGTTTCTGTATTACCTTGTACTGTATGGGCGAATAGTCCTGCATCTCATCTATCAACAGATGTTTGACTCTGAATGGCTGGTTCCCGCTTCCCTCCAATGCCAAGTGTAGGTATGCCAGCGGTGCCAAGTCTGAGTATTCGAGTGTATGTCCCTTTCGCATTTTGAACATTCCGGGATTATTTGTCCATTTAAAGAAATCTTTGTAGACTTGAATGTCGTTATTGCCTGCAAACATTAGTCTGATTTCTTTTTTCAAAAGGTTTCTGCCGGCGGTGGTTACCGTAAAGGCGTATTGTATTTTCAACATATCCAGCATATAATCAGCCATAGCATCAAATCGTCGGCGTATGGGATAACGGTTGAAACGTAGGTACTGTTCTTCAATAAACGGGGCAGGTATGGTGATGTATTTGGTCAGCTTCACGTCTGCTGCCTTGAAGTAGGTGTTCTCTATGTGGAGGATAAACTTGTCAAGCTCTGAAATGAAGCCGAAAGAGGCTTTATAGGCTATTCTGTCGATGAGGCTTGAGGATGGCTTCTCTAACAGTTCATTCACTAACCCGAAGTATGTTTGGTACTTGTATTTGTGTTCCAACACTCCGGAGAGTATTTGTTCCATACTGGTTTCGGGCACGGTTTCTTCTCCAAGTTCGGGGAGGACGTTGGAGATGTAATCGGAAAACACTTTGTTGGGGGAGACAATCAGAATATCTTTTGACGAGATGCTGTCTCTGAAGGTATAGAGCAGGTAGGCTATGCGGTGCAGGGCGATGGATGTTTTTCCAGAGCCGGCCACTCCTTGAATAATAAGCGTGCGGATATCTTCGTTACGGATAATCCGGTTCTGTTCCCGTTGGATGGTGGCAACGATATTTTTCATCTTGTCATCTGCATTGGAACTTAACTCCTTTTGCAGAATGTCGTCATGGACGGTCAGGGCACTTTCAATCATAAATTCCATTTTGCCGCCCCGAATTCTGTATTGGCGTTTTAGGGAAATTTCTCCTTTAATCTCTCCCGATGGAGACCGATAGCCTGCTTCTCCTAATTCATGGTCATAGAACATGCTCGAAACGGGTGCTCGCCAGTCATGGATAAGGGTAGCTCGACTTTCCGGGTCATAGAAGGTATGGATGCCTATATAGATAGGCATCACTTTGCTGTTTTCTTTCTTTTCCAAAAAATCAATTCGTCCGAAGTAAGGAATGGCAAGTATCTTGGTGAGCCGCTTACGCTTGTTGATTACACTTTCCCCCAAGGCAAAATGGTTTAGGATGCTTTCGCGCATGGAGCGTATCTCATGCGGGTCGATGTCTTTGTTGGACCAGATATAGTCTTTGTATTCTGCCAAGGTGTCGACGTGGTCTTTCACTGATGCGTCGGTATTACCGATAACCTTTTTCAGAAAACTGATTATTTGCTTTAAATATTCTTTCTCTTGTTTCTCTGTTTGATTGAATGCCATAATTAGTTGTTGCTAAAAGATAAGACAGTGTGCAAAATTAGTGTATTGTATCGGGAAGGGAAATGGCTATTTATAGCTATATACTGGGAAGTTTTATATCTTTGCACATTCAAAAAAGTGGAGGTAAATGGACATTCATGAGCTTGCAAGGCAGAATCAGCAATCTGCATGGAAAGTATTGGAAGATACCCGTATTATTGAAGCATGGGAGCGCATTGGAGCAACCGTTCATTTGGTGGGCTCACTCCGTACCGGGCTGTTGGCGAAAAGTAGGGATATAGATATCCATATTTATACCGATAGGTTGGATGTAGGAGAGAGCTTTTCGGTCATCCGGGAACTTGCGGAACGGTTGCCTTTGCAGGAAATACAATATAGGAACCTTATCCATACGGAGGAAGAGTGCATGGAGTGGCATGCTTTATATAAGGATAGAGAACAGAATACTTGGAAGTTTGATATGATTCACATCCGGAAAGGTTCCAGGTATGATGGTGTTGTAGAAAAGGTGACTGCCGCTATTGCGGAGCGCCTTACTCCTGAAATTAGGAAAACGATATTGCAAATCAAATTCGATGTGCCGGATGGTGTAACGATTCCAGGTATAGAGATTTATCATGCTGTCTTTACGGGAGGTGTCCGCACTTATAAGGAGCTTGAAGAGTGGCGCAAAACAAATCAGTTGGCGGACAGTCTCGGTTGGCTTCCGTAATCTTAGAGGTAGATACCAAGATTTTCTACTATATGGATGGCTTCCATTATATTGTTGGCATCTAACTTGCTTAGGATGTTTTTCCGGTGATTGTTCACAGTATAGATGCTCACTCCCAGCTGGTAAGCGATTTCCTTGCTTAGAAAACCTTGTCGGATGAGTCGTAATATTTCTTTCTCCCGGTTGGATAATTGTTTGTCGGGAGAAACAGTGCATGTTGGAAGCATCTCTCCCGTTTTTCTGTTCACCACCGTCCGTTTGATTCTTTCGATAGGGGTCTGGTCGGGAAGTATGTCCATTACTCCCATGATTATCCAGGCTTTACCATTCCGGTCTGTTTCTATGACTTGTTGCCGGCTACTTACATTGATATACTGTTGCCGTGCATTCAACATACGGAATTGAAATATTTGCCGGTAGTCATTTCTTTCTTCCGGTGGGAGTGAGTAGATGAACTGTCCATGCTCGATTTGGCATTCCGTGAGTTGCATTCTGTCATCAGGGTGTATTCTCTCTTCCAGTAAATCGCCTTGTTGCCTGATTGTCTTTATCCAAGTGGGATTGTATCCGAAAAGATGGGCAAAACTGTCGGATGCAAAATCGTATCTCTCTTTAAATACGTCAACTGTAAAAATACAGCTCTGACTCATTTGTGAGAACGCTTGCACGGATATTCTTTTCTTGTTCCATAAATCATAGTCCACATCGGGACCGCTAATCTGCTGTCTTGCCCATAATTCTTTGGGAGTTGTCTTGTTGGTAGTCATGGAACAAAGATAACTGATAATTTTCTTTTGAGTTTTATCTTTTACGGGATAATATTATTTCTAAGAATATGTTGTAGGGTTGGATTAAGTGGCTACCTTTGTAGGCCGTGTCATTGGGGACGCCGTGAATGAAAAGCAAACGAGTAATAAATTCAATATGTGATAAGATGAAAGATATACCGGCAGACAGCTTAATAAAGAATTATTTTCCTGTAGATTATATAGATTCTTTTTCTAAAGTGATGGTCACTGGGCAGGCTTTGACACCGGAAGATTTTCGCAATCTTGCCTTCAGCCGATTTCCTAAGTGGATTGGTTGGCTCATGAATTTCAGGAATGCGATTGTAAAGCCATTAGGACTGGATACAGCAACCAGATTTACAGATATGGTCTTGGATAAAAATCTGCATGAAGAAATTCTCGGAATGCCGGATAAGCATCTTGATTTCCATGTGTCCATGTGGTGCGGGGAATATCACGAAGGAAAACAAGAACTTCGGATTACTACTGTTGTGAAGTACAATAATTGGCTGGGAAGGGCATATTTCTTTATTATCAGACCTTTTCATGGGATAATAGTAAAGTCTATCTTAAAGCATGTTGCTGGGGATAGGGGGGAGTGGGTGTAAATAAATACTCCCATTGAAATATTATCATTTCAATGGGAGTATTTATTTGAGTGGTGCCACCAGGAATCGAACCGGGGACACAAGGATTTTCAGTCCTTTGCTCTACCAACTGAGCTATGGCACCATGTTTATCTCTTTTGCGGTTGCAAAGGTAGTGAAACTTTTGGACTATGCAATAGCTTTCATAATAAAAAACGCTGATAATTGGCTATATGGCTAATTATCAGCGTTTATGATTTGAGAAAAAATACTGAAAAAGTTTTATAGTTATGCTTTTTCCGCTTCTTCTTCCTTCAAAGGATTCCATCCTTGTGCTTTGAGTTCAAACTCTTGACCGTCACGGGTAATTAGGGCGCAGCCTAATTCCGGTTTGGTGATATGGCCAATCAGCTTGACGCCTTCCATTTCGGCAACCTTTTCATGGTCGGCAATGGGGACGGTGAACAATAACTCATAATCCTCGCCTCCGTTCAGTGCACAAGTGCTCAGGTTCATATTGAATTCTTCTGCCATTACAGCCGTCTGATAGTCGATAGGAATATGTTCTTCGTAAACTCGGCAACCCACTTTGCTTTGGGTACAGATATGCAGTAATTCCGAAGAAAGTCCGTCCGATATATCCATCATGGAGGTGGGTTGTATACCTTCTTCTGCCAGTTTCTGAATGATGTCACGGCGTGCTTCGGGCTTCAGTTGACGTTCCAGAAGATACTCCTTCCCCGAGAAGTCCGGTTGCAAGTCTTTGTCACCTCCTTTGAGCACCGCCTTTTCGCGTTCCAAAAGCTGTAGTCCCATGTAGGCGGCACCCAAGTCGCCGCTGACGCAAATCAGGTCGGTTTCGCGGGCACCATTGCGGTAGACCACTTTTCCTTTCTCACCCTCGCCTATGCAGGTGATGCTGATGGTAAGCCCAGTATAGGAAGCGGAGGTGTCTCCTCCCACGATGTCAACATCATATTCTTCGCAAGCCAAACGGATGCCGGCATAGAGTTCCTCCATGTCTTCTATACTGAAACGCTTGGATATGCCCAAGGAAACGGTAATCTGCTTCGGTGTGCCGTTCATGGCATAGATATCAGAGAAATTGACTACGGCCGATTTATACCCCAAATGCTTGAGCGGTACATACACAAGGTCGAAATGGACGCCTTCCATCAGCAAGTCGGTAGTAACGAGCACTTCCTTTTCGGCCGGGTAGGAGAGGACGGCGGCATCATCTCCGACACCATATCGGCTCGACTCGTTCTTTAGTTCAATGCCTTCGGTGAGGTGTCGGATGAGGCCGAATTCACCGAGGGTAGCTATTTCTGTTCTCATGCTTTCTTATGCTCTATTAATCAATTCACGCATAATCTCTGTCATTCTCGGTTGCGCCTCGTCCGCAGCTTTCTGCACTTCTTCGTGAGAGACTTCTACGATTTTACCTTCTACCCCCAAGTCTGTAATGACAGATACGCCGAACACTTTGATTCCGCAATGATTTGCCACGATGACTTCCGGCACGGTGGACATGCCCACTGCATCGGCACCCAGAATATGGAACATCTTGTATTCCGCAGGTGTTTCGAATGTGGGACCTTGCGTACCGATATAGACACCGTGCTGAACCTTGATGCCCTTTTCTGCCGCAATGGCGTCGGCCTTACGAATCAGCTCTTTGTCATAAGCTTCGCTCATATCCGGGAAGCGAGGACCGTAAGGTATGTTTTTGCCACGCAATGGATGTTCGGGGAAGTAGTTTATATGGTCGGTGATAATCATCAGGTCACCGATCGCAAAATCCGGATTTGTGCCGCCACTGGCATTGGAAACGAATAAGGTCTTGATACCCAGTTCGCGCATTACACGTACCGGGAAGGTTACTTCCTTCATGGAATAGCCCTCGTAAAAATGGAAACGTCCCTGCATCGCCATGATGTCTTTATGGCCCAGTTTGCCGAAGATAAGTTTTCCGCTGTGTCCCTCTACGGTAGAGACGGGGAAATTGGGGATTTCTTCGTACCTTATCTCATACTTTTCAGTGATTTCACCGGCAAGACTGCCGAGTCCGGTACCGAGGATGATTGCTGTCTCAGGCTGGGTGTGCATCTTTCCCTTCAGAAAGGCTGCTGTTTCTTGAATGCGCTCTAACATAGCCAATAATGTTTTGGTTAAATATATATTGTTGATTTTGTAAAATTTCTATTTCTATCGGCAGCACGTAGATGTACGGCTTTAGTGTTTCGTCCAGTGCGGGATGGAGTTTCAGCCTTGCCGCATCTTTCTCCGTGGTGATTATCAGTCTTTTCCACTCTTCCAGGTGCAGGAATTGTTCCTTTATTTGCAATAAATCCTTGGGAGTAAAGTCATGATGGTCATCAAATGACAGCAATTTGACGTGTGGCGTGTAAGATTCCACTTCTTTCTGTAAGGGGGCGGGGGAGGCGATGCCTGTCACCAGCAGTACTTGCTCGTCTCTGGTGAGGGAGGAGAGCACTTTCCGGCTGTTCGTTTTCTCGGGAAATAGCGGTGTCAACATTCCATAGCGGAATCTGGAGAAATACAGTTGTTGGTATGGATAGAGGTGGAGCCGTTTAGCTATGATGTTGAAGTCTATCGGCTTGATATCATCCGGACATTTGGTGACGATGACCATCTGTGCCCGGTTTTTACCGCTTGAAGGTTCGCGGAGTCTTCCGGCAGGGAGCAAGGCATCATCGCACAGTAACCGGTGAAAATCAGTTAGTAGAATGTTCAGCCCAGCTTTTACATGGCGATGTTGGAAGGCATCGTCCAGGATGATGGCTTCTACAGTGGGATTTTCCAGTTTCAGCAGTTGCTCAATGCCGTGGCAACGGTTTTCGTCTACCGCTACCCGTGCATTGGGGAATTTATTTTTAATTTGATACGGCTCGTCACCTATTTGGCGTACATTGCTCTTGTCATCGGCCAGTACATAGCCTCGGCTTTTACGCTTGTAACCCCGACTGAGGGTGGCTACATTCACTCCGTTTTTTTGTAATAGCTTTATCAGATATTCGGTATGTGGCGTCTTGCCAGTTCCGCCCACAGCAAGGTTGCCCACGCATATTACTGGAACGTCAAAACTCTTTGACCGGAGCCAGCCCCAGTCAAAGAGTTTATTTCGCAAGCATACCCCTATTCCATAAAGCCATGATAGGGGATATAGCCAATGATATATCTTGATAAAGTTTTCCTCCATTTATTGAATATTCAGTTCAAAGGGTACACGTGCTTGTATACGGTCACATTTGTCAAAATTCTCCAGGACGCTGAACTGCTGGTATATCTCGCCCATTGTGCCTTTCAGCATGCGTGCTTTGACGTAGTTACCCGGATTGGTGTTCATCAGGCTTTCAAAGAAACTTTCCTTTTTCGGATAGCTCATCACGGTATAGGTATCTACTCCGGCCTTTGCAATGGCAATGTCCAAAGCTTTGTCCAAACCACCCAATTCGTCGACCAGTCCTAGTTCCTTGGCCTTGCTTCCGGTCCATACACGACCTTGGGCAATTTTATCCAGGTCTTCCTTGCTGATGCCTCGGCCATCAGAGCAGCGGGTGAGGAAGAGGTCATATCCGTTGTTCACATACATTTGCATCAGCCCTTTTTCACCGTCATTCATCGGGCGTGTCAGCATGCCGAAGTCTGCGTATTTATTGGTTTTCACTACATCAAAATTTACCCCGATTTTATCAGTCAGCCCCTTTGCGTTGGGGAACATGCCGAAGATGCCGATAGAACCCGTCAGTGTGGTAGGCTCGGCCACGATGGTGTCTGCATTACAAGAAATGTAGTAACCTCCTGAAGCTGCATAGTCACCCATGGAAACAATGACTGGTTTCTCTTTCTTCAATTCGCTGACGGCATACCATATCTGTTCTGAACCATAGGCGCTTCCGCCCGGTGAGTTTACGCGTAATACTACAGCTTTTACATCTTCGTCATCTTTCAGCTTGCGCAGGTCTTTAATCACCTTTTTAGAGTCGATGCCTTCTTCGCTGGAGGCAGAAGATGAACCACCGTCAATTTCTCCATAGGCATAGTATACGGCAATCACATTTCCACTTTTGTCTTTGGGAACGTTCTTCTTTACGTTAATCATGTCCTGCAAACCAAGTACGGGCATGCGGTCGTCTTTGTCGATGCCTACCATCGCTTTCAGGTAGTTGCGCACATCATTCTTATATATTAATGTATCGACCAGTCCGCATTGCACACTTTCTTCTGCGGGATAGAACATCAACATGCGGTCGGCAATGGCGTTCAGTGAGTCTACAGATATTTTGCGTGATTCTGCAACATCATTGGTCACTTGTCCCCAGATGGAGGTCAGGTAAGCGTCGATTTGTTCACGGTTGGCAGGGCTCATTTCGGTAGAGATGAAAGGCTCTACAGCCGATTTGTAGGTACCTACTTTGAATATCTGCATTTCCACTCCGATTTTGGCCAGCAAATCCTTGAAGAACATGGGGGTAGCGGCCAAGCCCCTCCACTCGACCATACCTTGCGGGTTCAGCAACACCTTGTCGGCTACACTTGACAGATAATAAAGACCTTGGGAATAGCTGTCACCATAAGCTACGATGAATTTTCCCGATTCCTTGAAATCCTTCAATGCATTGCGTATTTCTTCGCGTGAAGCAAATCCTGCACCCAGCGAAGTTGCTTCTATATAGATACCTTTAATGTTGTCATTCTCTTTTGCTTTTTTGATAGAGGAGAGGACATCATCCAGGCCATAGGTCTTATAATTGTCTCCCATAAGGGCATCGAACGGATTGTCTTGGCTGCGTTCAGCCAGTGCACCATTCAAATCCAGCATCATAATGGAGTTTTTGCGTACTTGCGTTTCTGACTCCGAAGATGATACCATGCTGAAAACCACCAAAATACTGATGAAAACTAAAACAACGACTGATACGATGATGCCGGTAATGGTGGCAAACGTAAATTTCAGAAAATCTTTCATTGCACTTTATTGTTTTTAGTATGCTAACTTTTAAAAGCTAACAAAGATAAATAATTAGGTTGATATTTACCCTATCTGTCGCTGAGTTTTTCGGTTTGTCACAGTATTGTGGGAGATTTCATTCTCTTTTCTTTTATCTTTGGAGTATTTCATTTCGTTCTTTATGGATAGTTAGTTTCTAAAATGCCAGATATAATTGCTATCTCTTTACTTTCTGAGTCTGTTTCTCTAAAAACTAATCTTTCCACAGCAATGTTCTTTTCTTACCACAGCTGT
>NZ_QTNB01000009.1:0-157041 GCF_003603395.1 Bacteroides sp. AM44-19
AACACATTTATTAGTTTGTAAATGTGTCTACCTATATCAGGATAAGACAGTAACCGGAGTTATCATGTGAGGTGACCGGAGTCGTCATGTGAAGTCGTACTCTTCTACATAAGCGTCGAAGTACTCCGCCCGTTGGAGTCCTAAGTTACGGGCAATTGCAATGACTTGTTGCTGCTCGGTTGGTGAGAGCAAAGTTTCCCCTTTCCGCTTCTGATAATATCTTCGGATACCCCATAAGCCGATGAGCCGGTAGCGGAACGTGCCGGACTGGCCGACAGAGATGGCTTCTGCCGTATGGATAAAGCCTTTGGCATAGCGCACTTTCTTATTCGAGCAATAATATTTGCATTTTCCCGCTGTGGACTCTATTGCTTTCGGATTCAGTACATATAGGAAGATGTTGTTTGAGGGTGCATACGTATATGCAATCCGGCGCAGGCAGGTGTCAGTATAAGGGCATGTGTCAGTAGCGCATAAGCCGAAGTTATGGGGAACTTTGGAATAATCGAAAGTTTCTTCTTTCATCATTTTTTTGTTTAAAGTTCCGCAAAGGTACAATTAGTTTGGAGATTGATGGGTGCTTCACCTGATATTTGTTTTATCCCGAAAATATTATGTATTTTACGTAACGTGAAATGCGTAACGTAAAACATGGAATCATTCCGCCTTCCGGTTTCCGCATTTCGTCCTCCCCATTCCGCACCCCGTCCGTAAATGCTTCCCGCTTACTTGCCGCAGGACTATATTTGCAGAAAACATTTGCATATTCCCATGAAGACAAACTCTGTGATTCTATTGGTGTTGTGGCTTGCGGCGTGGCCGTTCTGCTGCCGGGGGCAAGGCTATATCAGTTACGACTATCTGCCCGAAAGTTCGTTGAAGGATGACCTCGGCAACGAGTATGGTTCGGGCAGCCTGATGATGGTATCGGGAAGGTATAACCTGCCGCTTTCCGTCAGGCATGACGACAAGGGCAGGCTGGTGGCGTGGTCGGCAACCGTCAATGCTGCCTATGGCGTATTCCATAATAAGGGGCAGGCGCGGGAGTTGAATCCGGACAATCTGCTGAATGCCAGTCTGAATATCTCCCACATCCGTCCCCTGTCCGACAAGTGGAGTATCATAGCCTCTGTGGGCGGCGGTGTCTATGCCCCGTTGGACGGGGTTTCCATGAAGACCCTACTGGCTAATGGAGCAATCATCTTTGTCTATAAACTGCGGAAGAACCTCGACTTGGGCATCGGTGCGGGGTTGACGAACTCTTATGGTATCCCGATGATACTGCCCATGATGTACTTCAGTTGGAGGAATGCCGGCAGGTATGAACTGAAAGTGGATATGTCCAGCGGCATGAAAGTGTCCGTCGCCACCTGGCTGAACAAGAAGCTGAAGCTGGAACTGACCGCCCTCGATATGGACGGCATGTCTGCCGTGATGGAAGTCGACGGGAAATCGAAAATCTATTCTACCGTCATGCTGAGGTCATACATCAGTCCTTCGTACCAGTTGAGTAGGAAGACGGCTGTTTATCTGGGAGTAGGCGGTAACTGGATACGCGGAATAAGTATGTCGGACCGTAGTTTGAAAGGTTTTCTCAATAACTTCAAGAACGATGAGGACGAGCCTTGCTTCAGACCGACTCTGCGCCTGACGGTGGGATTCAGGTATACGCTGAAATGACAAATGCCATTTTAGTAAAGACAAGAGGTAAAATAGTATCTTTGTCGCAATAACAGACACGTTTTATGGTAAAGTATTTATTAGTAGAAGATGAGCGCTTCGCCTACGAAGAGCTGAAGCGTATGATGCAACGGCTGCGCCCTTCCTGGCAGTTGGCGGGCTGGGCAGAGAGCGTGGAGCAGGCTGTACTGCTCTTGCGTCAGGGCAGCCTGGACTTGATGATTGTAGATATCCGCTTGTCCGACGGGTTGAGCTTTGAGATATTCGAGCAGTGTCCCGTCGATTTGCCCGTTATCTTCACCACCGCCTACGACGAATATGCCATCAAGGCTTTCAAGGTAAACAGCATCGACTATCTGCTGAAACCCATTGAAGAAAGCGACCTAGAAGCAGCCTTGTGCAAGTTCGAGCGCAACAGTGCCCTCCGTTCTGCGGCTCCCGAATATCGGCAACTGGAACTCGGCTACTTGGCAGCCAACAAGAAGAACCGTTTTCTGGTGCAGGTAGGCGATACCTTCCGCTACGTAGAAACTCCGGATGTCGCTTTCTTTTATAGTGAGGACAAGTTGACTTATCTGCACCTCTTCTCCGGGAAACGGTATATCATCAGCTACTCGCTGGACCAGTTGGAGGGAATGCTGGATAGGGATGTTTTCTTTAGGGTTTCAAGGAGCTGCATATCCAACATTAGGTCCATCCGGAAGAGTTCCAGGTACTTCGGCAGTCGCTTGAAGCTTTACTTCGAGCCGGAGTGCCCGCACGAGGTATTGGTGAGCCGCAGTCGCGTGGCCGATTTCTTGAAATGGGTGGACGGAGTGGTATGAGCTATAAGTTATGAGGCATAAGAGATACATATTCCTTTTTATACTGACGGTTTCCGTCTCGTTGCTTGTCATAGGGTGCGTTTATAACGTCATCAGCGGTAAGCCGTGGTATGCGAATATCATGGTGCAGTTCTTTCTGAATCTTCCTTTGTGCATAGGGCTGGGGTTCATCGACTTTGGGGTTATCAACTTGATATATAAAAGACTGAAACAGCGCAACAATGCGGTGAGGATTCTGGTGGATATCGTGTTGACCACTGCACTGGCTGTTCTGTTGACGTACATCTTGAACTTCCTGCTGATGGGCGGGCATGGAAATTTCTGGCATATCCTGAGAAACTCCCTGCCGGTAGTGCCGTGGAACTGGATTATCGTTCTGCAGATAGAGATATTCTTCTATAGCCTGCAACGTTCGGAGATGGAGAAGCAGATGGCTGTCATCGAGAAGGAGAAGGCGCTGTATCAGTTCGAGGTGCTGAAAAACCAGATTAATCCTCATTTCTTATTCAATAGTCTGAATGTCCTTGCCTCCCTTGCTTATCAGGATGCCGAAAAGACGAACCGGTTTGCCAAGAAGCTGTCTACGGTGTACCGCTATCTGCTTACTACGCACGGCAGGGCTACGGTGACCGTGCAGGAAGAGCTGGCGTTCGTAGAGTCGTACTTATACCTGGAGCATATCCGCTTTGGCGATGCGCTGCATGTGGAGATAGAAGATGATTTGCGGAATCATCATTGTCTCGTCATTCCTGCCAGCATACAGATGCTTGTGGAGAATGCCTTGAAGCATAATATCAGTACAAAGAAGTCGCCGCTGATAGTCCATATATCCATAGGAAACGAAGGGATTACGGTACGCAACAATCTTCAGTTGCGCAACTATGTGGCCAGTAATGGAGCGGGATTGAAGAACATGCAACGGCAGTATGCCTTATACGGCATGCTGGTGGAGATTCTTAAGGACGAAAAGGAGTTTGTGGTGAAACTTCCCTTTGTGGGCAGAGACGTGAACCGCCTCAACACAATATAGTACTCTTCCCGAAGAAGAATCTGGAAACGTGCATCTTGTCCATAGCCCACGCCATGCCCATGCAGCCGCTAAGAGTGAAGACGGTGGCAGTGACAAGGAACAGCATCCCCGTAGGGTCGAAGGCGAATACGGGCAGAAACGTCTTGGAGAGAATGGTGAAGATGGGCGAGAAAAGAAGTATGACCAGCGTATTGCGCCCTATAAAGAAGGAAAGCCGTTTGGCTTGCGCCGGCAGATAGCCGTAGGCTGCCGACAGCAGGCTGATGGAAAGCCAGGTGATGGTGACTCCTGCCAGAGTCCCCCTATCTAGATTGTCGGGAAAGCAGCATAGTATTACGAATGGGACAATGGCGAAGGTTGTGGCGCGAAAAACTTGTGTAAAACGAAGCCCACTTTGGCTCACTGTCATGCCGATAAGGAAATAGAGGGCATTGGAGAAATTCATCAATCCTCCCCAATGGGAAAGGGCAAACAGGCAGACACCGGCCACAACCAGCCGGGAGACAACCGACAGCCGTACATAACGGAACGTGATGTAATAGATGAGGCTGCACAGAATCAGTGTATGCAGATACCAGTAAGGCCCCATCGGATGGAGGAATATCTTGTCGAGCAATACGGCAGGAGTAATGGCATCTACACTTTCGCGTACGGGCAGGAAATGCGACATCACCGTATAGGCCGCTTCCATGCAGGCATACGGAATGAAAATCCATAGAAACTTGCGGAAAAAGCTTCGGGCATCCTTCCGGTTATTGGCCAGATAGCCCGAAATAATCAGGAAAGCGGACATGTGGAACGTATAGACGATTTGTTTCGCATACGGATACTTGTCGCCTATATATACAAGGTGGAAGATAATCATCAGGGTGATGAAGATGCATTTCAGATAATCTATCTCTTTGACACGGCTTTCCATATAGGGTAGTTTTCTGCGTATTGTTATTGACGGCACAAATATATATACTTCCGTAAACTTATTTATATTTTGCAAAGGGATTAAGCTTATTTTCTCTTTTACCGATTGCTTTTATGTATGGAAAATGTATATTTGTGCATGAATCATTAACTTAATGTAAAACAGACTATGATAACAAGCCAATTACTTCACCCGGCCAGTATTGTGGTAGTGGGGGCATCCAACAATGTACACAAACCCGGAGGGGCTATCCTGAAAAATCTGCTTAGCGGCGGATATACCGGTGAGCTTCGTGCCGTGAATCCGAAAGAGACTGAAGTGCAGGGTGTTGCTGCCTTTGCGGATGTGAAGGACATTCCCGATACGGACCTAGCCATCCTTGCCATACCTGCCGCGCTTTGTCCCGATGCGGTGGAGATGCTTGCTGCGGAGAAGCAGGTGAAGGCGTTCATTATCCTTTCTGCCGGTTTTGGTGAGGAGACCCATGAGGGTGCTGTGCTGGAAGATCGCATACTGGAAACGGTGAACCGGTATGGAGCCTCTCTGATAGGCCCCAACTGTATCGGTTTTATGAACTCGTGGCATCACAGTGTATTCAGCCAGCCCATCCCGCAACTGCATCCGCAAGGGGTAGACCTGATTTCCAGCTCCGGTGCCACAGCGGTGTTCATATTGGAGAGCGCCGTGACCAAGGGATTGCAATTCAACTCTGTATGGTCTGTGGGCAATGCCAAGCAAATCGGCGTGGAGGATGTGTTGCAATACATGGACGAACACTTCAATCCGGAAGCGGATTCCAGAATAAAACTTCTTTATATAGAGAGTATCGGTGACCCCGACCGTCTGCTGTTTCATGCATCCTCGCTCATCAAGAAGGGCTGCAAGATTGCGGCCATCAAGGCGGGCAGTAGCGAAAGCGGCAGCCGGGCGGCGAGTTCGCATACGGGGGCCATTGCCAGTAGCGATTCGGCGGTAGAGGCCTTGTTCCGTAAGGCGGGTATTGTGCGTTGCTATTCGCGCGAGGAGCTGACGACCGTAGGTTGTATCTTCACACTGCCGGAACTGAAAGGGAAAAACTTCGCCATCATTACCCATGCCGGCGGTCCGGGAGTGATGCTGACCGATGCGTTGAGTAAGGGCGGACTGAATGTTCCGAAACTGGAAGGACCGGTGGCGGAGGAACTTAAGGGTAAGCTTTTCCCCGGTGCGGCTGTGGGGAATCCCATTGATATTCTGGCTACGGGTACGCCGGAACATCTGCGCCTCTGTCTGGAGTATTGTGAGGAGAAGTTTGACAATATTGATGCTGTAATGGCTATTTTCGGCACTCCGGGGCTGGTGACCATGTTTGAAATGTATGATGTGCTGCACGAGAAGATGCTGCATTGCAAGAAGCCGATTTTTCCGATTCTTCCTTCCATCAATACGGCAGGAGCCGAGGTTGCTGCTTTTCTGGCAAAGGGCCATGTGAACTTTGCCGATGAAGTGACTTTGGGTACGGCACTTTCGCGGATAATGAATGCCCCGCGGCCTGCCAATAATGAAATCGAGCTCTTTGGAGTGGATGTTCCCCGTATCCGCCGGATTATAGATTCCATTCCTGCGGACGGTTATATCGCCCCGCACTATGTGCAGGCATTGCTCCGCTCTGCAGGTATTCCTATTGTGGAGGAGTTTGTTTCGGACAACAAGGAAGAAGTGCTTGCCTTTGCGCGTCGCACGGGGTTCCCGGTGGTGGCAAAGGTGGTGGGGCCGGTGCATAAGTCGGATGTGGGCGGTGTTGTGCTCAATATCAAGAGTGAACAGCATTTGGCATTGGAATTCGACCGTATGATGCAGATTCCCGAAGCTAGTGCTATCATGGTGCAGCCGATGTTGAAAGGGACGGAATTGTTTATCGGTGCCAAATATGAAGAGAAGTTCGGACATGTGGTACTCTGCGGCCTGGGCGGTATTTTTGTGGAGGTGCTGAAGGATATATCTTCCGGTCTTGCACCGTTGTCCTACGAGGAGGCTTACTCCATGATTCACTCGTTGCGTGCCTATAAGATTATCAAAGGTACGCGTGGGCAGAAGGGAGTGAATGAAGATAAATTTGCCGAAATTATTGTACGGCTTTCCACCTTGCTGCGCTTTGCAACGGAAATCAAGGAGATGGATATCAATCCATTGTTGGCGACTGAAAAGCAGGTGATAGCGGTGGATGCACGTATTCGGATAGAGAAACGATGATTAATGTTTAATGATTGCTCTCAATGAGCAGCCCATTAATCACTAATCATTAATCATTAACCGTCATCCTGCCCAATCCTCCCTATCCAGATTTCTATATCCGATAGCTTCCGCCAAGTGTGCCGGCTGTATCAATTCGCAGCCTTCCAGGTCGGCGATGGTGCGTGATACTTTCAATATACGGTCGTAGGCGCGGGCCGAAAGGTTTAGGCGGTTCATGGCAGTTTTGAGCATGGCAAGTCCTTTGTCATCCGGACGGGCGTGGCGAGCAAGCAGTTTACTGTTCATCTGGGCATTACAATATATGCCGGGAATGTCTGCATACCTTGCTTCTTGAATTTGTCGGGCACGTATCACACGCTCGCGTATGGTGGCGCTCGATTCGCCGGGGCGAGAATCTGCCATCTCTTCAAAGGGGAGTGGGGTGACTTCAATTTGCAGGTCGATACGGTCGAGCAAAGGTCCGGATATGCGGTTCAGGTACTTTTGTACTTGTCCAGGACTGCATACACAAGCCTTGGTGGGATGCGTGTAATACCCGCATGGACACGGATTCATAGAGGCTACCAGCATAAAACTTGCCGGGTACTCTACATTGCATCGGATGCGTGACACGGTAATCTTCCTATCTTCCAGCGGTTGGCGAAGAACCTCCAATACGTTACGGCTGTACTCTGGCAGTTCATCAAGATATAAAATTCCGTTATGTGCCAGACTGATTTCACCGGGCTGGGGGAAACTTCCTCCACCGGTCATCGCTACCGTAGAAATGGTGTGGTGAGGGGCGCGGAACGGGCGTTTCGAGATGAGTCCACCGTCTTTGCCCAACTTTCCGGCAACAGAATGAATCTTGGTCGTTTCCAGACTCTCTCCCAAAGAGAGGGGAGGAAGTATAGACGGCAGACGCTTGGCAAGCATGGACTTACCGCTGCCCGGCGAACCGATGAGAAGTATGTTGTGGCTGCCCGAAGCAGCTACCTCCAAGGCTCGTTTCACATTTTCCTGTCCTTTTACTTCTGCAAAGTCGAAATCAAAGTTGCTCTGCTGGGAATAGAATTCCTCGCGGGTGTTGACTAACGTAGGGGTTAATTCCTGCGTGCCATTAAAGAATTCTATAACTTCCTTGATGTTTCCCGCTCCGTACACTTTCAGATTGTTTACTACTGCCGCTTCGTGGGCATTCTGTTGCGGTACAATCATACCCTCAAACCCCAGTTCTCTGGCCTTGATGGCAATGGGGAGTGCTCCTTTGATAGGTTGCAGGCTGCCGTCAAGGCTTAGTTCACCCATCAGCAGATAGCGTTCCAGCTTATCGGACTGGATAACTTCGCTGGCGGCAAGTATGCCGATGGCTAAAGGTAAATCGTAAGCTGCACCTTCCTTGCGGATGTCAGCCGGAGCCATGTTGATGACAATATTGCTGGTCGGCATCCGGTAGCCGTTGACCTGCAAAGCAGATATGATACGTTGATGGCTTTCTTTGACCGCAGAGTCCGGCAAACCGACTAAATAGAACATACAGCCTCTGGAACTGTTGACTTCAATGGTGATGAGGGTTGCGTCAATACCTTGAACAGCCGCTCCAAAAACTTTTATGAGCACGTTTTTAGTGATTAGGGGTTAGTGATGGCAGGATAGGCTACCGTCGGTTTTGTTTTTTGAGTTTCTTTTCACTCTTTTTCTTCTCTTTTTCCTTTTGCTCTATCTCCTCCAGTTTCTTTTTGATGTCTTCCTCACTCATATTCTTCCCTTCAATTTTTCCGGAAGGGCTAAGGAACAGATTGGCAGGCAATGCTTGTATGGCGAGCTGTTTGATGGGCGCTGTGTTCCATCCGGAGAAATCACAACTCTGTTCCCACTTCAGGGTATCTCTTTTGATTGCTTCTTCCCATTCCTTTCTGTCGATATCCAAGGAAATGCCCCAGAGTGCGAATAGCTTGTTCTTTTCTTCTTTCTTGTAAATCCGACGCAGGGCAGCGTTGGCCTCCATGCTTTGTGGGTCCCAGGATGCCCAAAAATGTATCAACAGATATTTATCTTTAAAGCTAGTACGGCTGATTGATGTACCTTTGGCATTGGGCAGGTTGACGTAAGGGATGGTTTTCCCGACGGATACCTTCTCTTCTTCTTGGATAAGGTCAAGCAGTTCGTCCACATATGGGCGGTCTTTCAGGCCTCCGGTCATGTGTTCTGTCATTTCTTTGATTAAGGAGAAGTCCGGTTGCGGTTTTTGCACGAAATATTTCTCCAGCAGATAGATACTTACCAGTGAAGAAGGATGGCTGTTGATGAAGGCTTCTGCTTTTTCTTCCAATGCTTTCTCCGAGGGAGTACTCAAACCTTTCAACTCTTTCTGAAAGGCGGTCAGTTCTTCATTGGGAACATTCCCCGTGATTTCCAGTGAAGTAAGTTCGGCGGCAGAACCTTTTATCTTTATGTTGTCTCCTTTGTCCAGGTAAAGCGGATATTCCGTACCGTCACTGAATTGCAACCATGTAGAGGCAAGTGTGTCGGTGGTGAGGGTTGCAGAGAACTTGTCATCCTTGACAAGCAGAGTGTCCATACGGTTATAGAACTTGTCCGTACCATATATATAAAGGGTATCATTCCCCAGCCCTTTGATTTCACCATTTAGGTAGACTGAATTTGTATTTTTGCTGCCGCAGGCAGACAATATAATAAGCAGAAGGTATGCAAGATAGATTTTCTTCATTCCGGTTCTTTTTCTGATACTTCGTCGCGAAAATACTTCTTTTTGGTGTGAATAAAAAGAAATGCCCGACATATTTCTATGCCGGGCACGTTCTTTTCAATCTAACCTTTATTATTTGATGATATTCATAAAGTCAGTGTTAGTGAAGTATTTGGCGAATTCCAGGTCAGAAGCAGCCTTCTTTGCCAAAGCCGGTTCTTTTGCAATGGCATTCTTCAGACTGCTGGTTACCATAGATGTATTGTTGGTTCTTGCGCCAAGTACAGCCATCAGGTAGTCAGTATAAGCGTCTGGTCTTTCGATAGCAGCCAGTGTGTTCTTAGCCTTGTTGTAGTCCTTAGCCAGGATTTGTGCCAAAGCAGCGCTGTTAGTCTTAGTGTCGCCAAATGAGCTGACAGCCTTGTCGTACTGTCCTTGAGCAACATACAGATTACCCAATGCCTCGTTCAGTTCCTTAGAACCGGAAGCCTTGCTCAGATAGCTTTCTGCTGCTGTTCTGTCGCCCTTGGTCAAGGCAATCAGACCGAGATTCATGTTTGCTTCAGGAGCATCCTTGATGGAGAGAGCTTTCTTGAAGTAGCTTTCAGCCTTGTCAAGATCACCAGCCTGATAAGCCAGTTTACCTAAGTTGTTGTAAGCACGGAAATCGTTCGGGTAGATTTGAGTAGCTTTTGTGAAGATGGCTTCTTGCTTGGCAGCATCTTTAGTCAAGGTGGTGGCATACAGTAATTCTTCGATGTTCAGCTGCTTGGCATCGCTGTCGGCGAGGTTTGCGATTTCTTCGTCAGACTTACCGATGATTTCGTAATTCAAAGTCAGGCGTGAACGACGCAGTTGCGGCAGGATTTCGTCAGCCAAAGTTTTATAAACAGAAGAGATGTTCTTGATTTCTTGTTCTCTTTGTTCAGGATCCTGATACATGGAAAGAACGCGAAGAATCAATTCTTTATCTTGGATGTTTGATTTGGATACCAGTTCCTGGAAGCCTTCCCAGTCCTGAGCTGTATACTTGGTGTCTACTGCTGCATCGATTTTTGCTTTCTTCAAATCTCTGTTGATGATTTTAGCCGTGTTGTCCTGGCGGTTCTCAGCCAGTGTAGTATTCAAGCCTACACCACCATCGGGAGAAGCGTATGCGGAGATTTCGATGTTGCTGATTTTCTTGTTTTCAGCTTCGTCTATGTTTTTCACTTCTTTGCCGAATTCTTTGGCAGTCTTCAATTCGCTGGCGCGTACGTTGGCTTGTTGAATCAAGAACATGATGTTGGCGTCATGCTTTTCTTTGATGATACGTTGGAAAGCGTCGTCACCATTGGCGGGGTTAGCGCTGCCCAATGTTTGTTCCAGCATCTCAGAAGTGGAGATTACACCATCAGCTACTTTTACAGCAGGGATAGTGACAGTCTTTTTGCCTACTGTAGCCTTGAATTCCAGATACAGTTCGGATTTGGCCATTTCCGGTACATAGTCGAAAGATGTCTTCATAGTGTAGCTGCCGCCCATCTTGTAAGAGATAGTCTGGTCGTTACCTTCTACTTTTTCGCCCTGGAACACAGCCGACTGGCCTTTAGCTTCGCCGCCATTCCATTTCAGCACAGGGGTCACTTCTACCACAGCCTTCTTGTTGAAGTACTTTTCGGGGAATTTTCCGTTGATTGTAGCGGGAACTTTACCACCCACAGCTTCCAGAACTTGAGGAGTTACGGTGAAATAATCTGATGACAATTCACCCATCTTTTTGCTGCACGATGTCATTAATGCAACAACCATTGCCATTAAAAACGGCAGATACAATTTCTTAGTCATTTTAGGTATAAATTAATTGTTTGTAATTGAAATTTGTCTATTCCATTTTAGTGTGCTGTTTGGGCATGGACACAACAACGCAAAGATATTAAATCCTATTACAGTTTGTTAACTCGCGCAGCAATTTTATCATAATTTAATGAATTTCCCGCTCTTTGCGGTACTTTATATTGCGGGGATGATGTTCTATGATTTCACTGCGCAATCTGTGCCGGTCAATATGTGTGTAAATTTCTGTTGTAGCGATAGATTCGTGACCCAGCATACTTTGTATGGCGCGCAGGTTGGCGCCTCCTTCAAGCAGGTGGGTGGCAAAGGAATGGCGGAAGGTGTGCGGACTGATGTTTTTGGTGATGCCGGCCTTCTTCGCCAGTTCCTTGATGAGATGGAATACCATGATGCGCGAGATATTTTTGCCCCAGCGTGCCAGGAATACATAGTCCTCGAAGTCCTTCTTGATTTTCCAGCCTCCATTGCGGTCCACGAACCAGTTCCTTATCTCCTTGATGGCACGGGACGATATGGGTACAAGGCGCTGTTTGCTGCCCTTACCTTCTACCTTGATGAAGCCTTCGTCGAAATACAAGTCGGAGATTTTCAGGTTGCACAGTTCCGATACCCGTAGGCCGCAACTGTATAGAGTCTCGAGGATGGCCCGGTTGCGTTGCCCCTCGTTTGTGCCTAGGTCAATGGCGGAGATGATGCGGTCTATCTCTTCCACTGTCAGTACTTCTGGAAGCTTGAATCCGATTTTGGGTCCCTCCAACAGTTCGCTGGGGTCTCCCTCCAGGTAGTCGGCCATGACGAGGAAATGGAAGAATGACTTGATGCCCGACAAGATGCGTGCCTGCGAGCGGGGATGGATGCCGATGTCGTGCAGTCCGGAGGCAAAATGCTGCAAGTCATCCAGGGTAGTGTCAAGGATAGCGATACCCTCTCCTTCCAGAAAGTGCAGCAGCTTCTGTAAGTCTGTTTGGTAAGCATCCACTGTATTGGGTGAGAGTGCTTTTTCCAGTTTCAGATACTGGTGGTACTTTCTGATTATCAGCGTTTGTTTCTCCTTATTCGTGGATTTTTCTTCTGATTTCATTTCTTTTTTCTACCTTTGCTTCGCGAAAATAGGCTGCATTTCAGCAAATTGCAAATAAATTTGCATCTGCTTTCGGTTTGCACTATCTTTGCACCGCAAAGGTATAAAAAATTGTGTTATGAGGATACAGATTATTAACGGCCCCAATATAAATCTCTTGGGCAAACGTGAACCTTCCATTTACGGTAGCGTTACTTTTGAAGACTACCTTGCCGAACTCCGTAAGAAATATGCGGATGTACAGATTGACTATTTCCAGTCCAACATTGAGGGAGAGCTGATAGACAAGATTCAGCAGGTAGGTTTTGATGTGGACGGCATCATTTTGAATGCGGGTGCTTACACCCATACGTCCATCGCTCTGCAAGATGCTATCCGTTCGGTCACTTCTCCGGTGATTGAGGTGCATATCTCTAATGTACATGCCCGCGAGGCTTTTCGTCATGTGTCCATGATTTCCTGCGCTTGCAAGGGTGTCATTCTCGGTTTCGGGCTGAACTCCTACCGTCTGGCCATGGAGGCATTAAAAGATTATTAAATAAAATAGGTATATAGATTATGTTATTGAAGCAAACGAAGATTGTCGCAACGATTTCTGACCAGCGCTGTGATGTTGATTTTATAAAGCAGTTGTTCGATGCAGGTATGAATGTTGTACGTATGAATACTGCACATCTTGGCCGTGAAGGTGCCGAGAAGTTGATAAACAATGTGCGTACGGTTTCCAACCGCATCGCTATCCTGATGGATACGAAAGGACCGGAGGTCCGCACGACGGTTCTGGCTGAGCCCATTCCTTTCAAGGCGGGCGACCGCGTGAAGGTGGTAGGCAACCCGGAGCAGGAGACTACCCGTGAATGTATCTCGGTATCCTATCCCCATTTCGTCAAAGACTTGAATGTGGACGGCCATATCCTTATTGATGACGGTGACTTGGAGTTGGTTGTTGTAGAGAAGACCCCCGACTACCTGCTCTGCGAAGTACAGAATGAGGCTACTCTGGGCAGCCGCAAGAGCGTCAACGTTCCCGGCGTCCGCATCAATCTGCCTTCTCTGACGGAGAAGGACCGCACCAATATCCTTTATGCCATTGAGAAGAACATAGACTTCATTGCCCACTCCTTTGTGCGCAATAAGCAGGATATACTCGACATCAAGGCGATTCTTGACGCTCATAACAGCGATATCCGTATTGTTGCTAAGATTGAGAACCAGGAAGGCGTTGATAATATCGATGAAATCCTGGAAGTAGCCGACGGTGTGATGATAGCTCGCGGTGACCTCGGTATTGAAGTTCCGCAGGAACGTATTCCGGGCATCCAGCGTGTGCTCATCCGCAAGTGTATTCTTGCCAAGAAGCCGGTGATTGTTGCCACACAGATGCTTCATACCATGATTTCCAATCCGCGTCCCACCCGTGCGGAGGTAACGGACATTGCCAATGCCATCTATTATCGTACGGATGCCTTGATGTTGAGCGGTGAAACCGCCTATGGAAAGTATCCGGTAGAAGCGGTGAAGACGATGACCAAGATTGCCGCCCAAGCGGAGAAAGACAAGCTGTCTGACAACGATATCCGTATTCCGCTGGACGAGAACAGCAACGACGTGACTGCGTTCCTGGCCAAACAAGCGGTAAAGGCTACCACCAAACTGAAAATCCGTGCAATCATCACCGACAGTTACAGCGGCCGTACTGCCCGTAACCTTGCCGCTTTCCGTGGCAAATATCCGGTGTTGGCCATCTGCTACAAGGAAAAGACCATGCGGCACCTTGCCCTTTCCTACGGTGTGGAAGCTATCTATATGCCCGAACTTGCCAACGGGCAGGAATATTACTTTGCAGCCTTGCGTCGCTTGTTGAAGGAAGGCCGTTTATGTCCTACGGACATGGTGGGCTACCTGAGTAGCGGTAAGGAAGGCACACAGACCTCTTTCCTTGAAATCAATGTCGTAGAAGATGCCTTGAAGCATGCTGAAGATAGTGTGCTGCCTAACAGTAACAGATACTTGTAGGATAAGGGATTAAGGATAAGGGGTTAGGGATTAGCGGTTAATGATTAATTAATAATTGTGCGCAGAACTAACCCCTAACCCCTAATCCCTTATCCCTAACCTATAATCCATTAACAAAGTGACGATTGACGAATACATTTTGCAGCACATTGATGATGAGGGCGATTATCTGAAAGCGCTCTATCGCGACACGCATGTCAAGTTGCTATATCCCCGCATGGCTTCCGGACATTTGCAGGGGCGTATGCTCAAGATGTTTGTCCGGATGATTCGTCCCCGGCAGGTGCTGGAGATAGGGACTTATAGCGGGTATTCCGCACTTTGCATAGCAGAAGGACTGCCGGAGGGCGGGATGCTGCATACGTTTGAAATCAACGACGAGCAGGAGGACTTCACCCGTCCGTGGCTGGAGAATTCCGATTACGCGGATAAAATCAGGTTCTACATTGGCGATGCCTTGGAGCGGGTACCGCAACTGGACCTCACTTTCGACCTTGCCTTTATTGACGGAGATAAGCGTAAATACATAGAGTATTATGAAATGGTGCTCGCCCGCCTTTCCGGCGGTGGATATATCATTGCCGACAATACCTTGTGGGATGGCCATGTGCTGGAAGAACAACCCCATCGCACAGACCTGCAAACAATCAGTATCAAAGCCTTCAATGATTTGGTGGCGCGGGATGCGCGTGTGGAGAAAGTCATTCTTCCCCTGCGTGACGGATTGACGATTATCCGTAAGAAGTAACTGTTTTTTTATCTTTTTCTCAGCAGCCGCTTGCTGAGGTATCTCACCGGATACCATACGGACAAGAAGCCTACAGTGATGACCGTTAAGAATACCAGAATAATATCCGTGGCATGTACACTTACCGGATAAGCGTCCACTACAAAACTTCCATTGCCTCCCCCCAATGAAATCAACCCGAAACGTTGCTGCAGAAAGCACAGCAACAATCCTAAAACGATGCCGGAGAGGGCGCCGAACACAGAAATCATCCTGCCTTCGAACAAGAAGATGCGCGCTATGAGCCGGTCATCGGCACCCAGGTTGCGCAGTGTCTCCACGTCCTCCCGTTTGTCCAGTATCAGCATGGACAGCGAACCGATGACATTGAAGCATGCGATACCCAGAATGAAGGTGAGGAAGAGATAAGAGATGAGTTTCTCTATTTCCATGATGCGGAAAACATCGGCCTGCTGCTCGTAGCGGTTCTGTACAATGAACCGGTCGCCGAGAATGCCTGCTATTTTCTTTTGTACGGAGCCGATGTTGGAACCGGGTTTCAGTTTCATCTCAATGGCAGAAACTTCCGTGTCATAATTGAACAGACGGCGGGCAAAGTCGAGTGACGTCAGTATGTAGCGTGAATCGTATTTTTGCTGGTTGACGGCAAAGATGGCGCCGGGCGAGAAGAGATACTCCCGGTTGAAAGCCGCAGTGGGGTTGGCTATGTTTACCCGTACGTTCCGTTTGGGGGCATAGACCTGCAACGGGTCCACGAACTGAATGCCGGTGCCCAACTCGGATATAAGTTCCACACCCAGAAAACCATAGTCCACCACCGAGTCGCTCAGTAGGAACTTTCCCGTCCCATAGAGCAAGCTGTCGATGGATGTAAGCTGTTCGAAATTGTCCTCCACTCCCTTGATGACGGCCATTGCCTGGCGGTCCTTGTACTGCACCATGGCATTCTCTTCCAGTGTTTCCGTCCACACGTCAATCTCGGACAGGGCGTGTACTTGCCGGATGCACGCTTCGTGCGGGTCGAAAACCTTACCTTCGCGGACGGTGATTTTCAGTTCCGGGTCGAAGGCTGTGAAAAAGCCTGCCACCATGTCCTGAAAACCGTTGAACACGGACAAGGTGCATACCAACGCCAACGTAGCCAATGCCACCCCACACACCGAAATACCGGAGATGATATTAATGGCATTGTGTTTCTTCTTGGAGAAGAGGTAGCGGCGGGCTATAAAGAAGGGAAGGGACATTATTTCAGCAGTTCATCAATTCGTTCCAGATAGTCCAGTGAGTCGTCTACGAAGAACTTCAGTTCGGGGATAATGCGTAGTTGGTGGCGTACGCGGGTACCCAGTTCAAAGCGTATGGACTTCATGTTTCCGTTGATGTTCTTGACTATTTCTTCGCTTTTCTCCGAGGGGAATATACTGAGATAAGCGCGTGCCACGCTCATGTCGGGGCTGATGCGTACGGCACTGACGGAAATCAGTATGCCGGGCATGGACTTGGTTTGCAACAAGAAGATATCACTCAGTTCCTTCTGCAGGAGACGGGCTATTTTATTTTGTCTGGTAGTTTCCATACTGTTTATTTTTTTATGCTGGGGTGCAGCCTGTTTTCACGTTAGCAAAGTTACTGAAATATATCGTTCTGCCGACTGTTTATAGCTTTTTTTTCATTCTTTTCCCTATTGTAGGGTTCATTCTTTTCCGTTCTGTCGATGAGATATGCCTTTTCGTAGATTCTATTTGTTGTTCTTGTTATGCTTCCCTAACTTTGATGTCAGTTCGGAGAACTGCTGATGATGAGTGAAGAAGGAAGAGAACCATTCCGTTATAGAAGAGACTCTCTCTAAATAGCGTTTTTTCATGTATTATTGACTTGAACCGTTTTTACCCGGGAGGGTAGAAACGGTTTTTTGCGCATCTGACCGGGCTTTCTTGTCTCTTGCATAGGCTTCCGTTGTGTGTTACATAGGCTTCTGTTGTGTTTTGCACGGTGGTTTGTCTTGAGAAGCCTTTGGGTTTATCATGTGCGCACGGCTGTGGTACGCCTTTTCCACAGTCGTGAAGAAGACGTGCCACAGCTGTGAAGAATATGCTTCACAGCCGTGGTTTTTCATCAATATATAGGGGTTGACAGAACAGACATAAGGGAATGACAGAACAAACATGAGGGGATAACGGAATGGACATAAGCACTCGACGCATTCCGTATCAGGGTATGAATAGCGGAATGCGTCGGGTGCTTATGGGGGAATGATATGATATTTTTTTATGCCTTTACATACTTCCTTTTGGCTATCAGCACTGCCACGATGATACCTATCACCAGCAGTGCCAGTGCTCCGTAGGCGATGCCTTCCGTCACGTGCAGGCTGGTGGGGTCAAAGCGCATTTCGATGGTGTGCTGTCCGGCAGGAACATGCATTGTGCGCAGGATATAGTCGGCGCGTGCCAGTTCGGCAGGCTGTCCGTCGATGGTTACGTGCCAGCCGTCCGGATAATAGATTTCGGAGAATACGGCAATACCGTCTTGGGCATTGTTCGTTTCGTACGTCAGGCGGTTAGGTGCGTAACTTGTCAGGCGGATGCTGGAGAGGCTGTCTTTATAACTTTCCGTGGTACCTTTCAGTACATCCTTGAAGCGGGCATCCACTACGGCTGTCTCTGTGGGTATGATGCTGTCCAGGGCGTCAATCTCTTCGTTGGCGTTGTTCACATACTGCACCTTGTTTACAAACCATGCATTGCCGTAGGCGTGCGGGTTGAGGATGGGAACGGTTTGTCTTTGCTGTCCTGCAGGGAAGATGAAGTATTTGGTGTTCAGCATGTTCAGTACGCGGAACTTATTGGCATCCACGCTGTCCATCTCACCTCCGGCGGTGGCAATGGCCTTGTAGGCCGCCTGCATTTCGGGAGAGATGTGATGCTCTATCATTTCCTGGTAGCGGCGCAGCTTGGCCGGGTGATAACCGCCGACGCTTTTGTGCCAGTAGGAGGTGTTGTTGTCATCGAAGGTGCTGGTGGCAAAGTTCAATACACGATAGTCCAAGCTGGTATCTTGCAGTATCAGCTCGTCTGTATTCGTCTTGGTGAAGGTTTCCGTACGGATGGAGTGGGGCACGAACTGGGCATCATTCAGATAGCGCTTGTTGACCCCCCACATATCTGCCAGGCAGAGTATGGTGATACCTGCAATGGTCAGCGAGCTGCGCAGCTTGCCGCTTGCATAGAGCCAGAGCAGGCTGCAGCCGATGCCTATGATGATGAAGCTACGCAGGGCGTCGCTGCTGACGAGTTCGGCACGCATCTCTTCCAAGTTGGCAAGGATGCCGGAGAGTTCGTTGGCGGGTATCATCTGCTGGTTGACGGCATTCTGCAGCATCTGTGCTTCTTGGGCGGGCACGTAGCCGGAGCCGATGCTGCCCGGGGCAACGGCAAGCAGCAGGGCGATGCCTGCAGTGAGCAGCAGGCTGATGCCGAGGGGCTTCTTTTCCTGTTTTAAGATTTCCGGCTCTTCGAGCAGGCGTTTCAGGGCAAAGATAGCTAGCAAAGGTATCGTGAACTCTGCTATGACAAGGATGGAGGACACGGCGCGGAACTTGTTGTACAACGGGACGTAATCGATGAAGAAATCCGTCAGCGGCATGAAGTTCTTGCCCCAGGACAAGACGATGGAGAAGAAGGTGGCTCCTATCAATGCCCACTTCAACGGTCCTTTTACGATGAAGCATCCCAGTACGAACAGAAACAAGACGAATGCTCCGACGTAGACGGGACCCGACGTCATGGGCTGGGTACCGAAATATTGTGTCAGTGAGCCGTACAGACTGCTGTACATCGGGTTTGCCTTGCTCATGGCAGTTTCACTCTGGCTGAGGGCGGCAGATGCTCCGCCTTTGAAGTTGGGCACCAGCAGAGTCAGTGTTTCGTCGATGCCGTAGCTCCACTGGGTGATGTAGTCGCGGTCCAGCCCGCTACTGGTCTGCTTGGCAGCGTCGCCGGTCTGCACCAGTTCGCTCTTGCCGCGCATGGTTTCTTTGCTGTAAGCATAGGTGTGATAGAGGTTGGATACGTTGGCGGCTATGCCGACGAGGGCTGCTACAATCAGTACGGCACTTGCCTTGAAGAACTGGGGCAATGTCTTGGTACGCCATGCTTTCTCGAAGTAGGCTCCCACAAAGAAAAGGATGACGAAGAAGAAGTAATAGGACATCTGCACGTGGTTCGAGGTGATTTGCAGGGCCACGAACAAGGCGGTGAGGATGCCTCCCCACAGCAGTTTCCCACGATAGGCGAGCACAATGCCTGCTATGGTGGGCGGCACGTAGGCAAGGGTGATGAACTTCCAGATGTGTCCGGCAGATATCAGGATGAAGAAATAGGACGAGAATGCCCACATGATACCGCCCAGTCCGGCCAGCCAGACCGGTATGCCGAAGACGCGCAGCAGGATGTAGAAGCCGAGCATCAGCATGAATGTGAGGCACACATAGTCGGGCAGGAAGAGTTGGTAGGCTTTCTGTACCCACTGCAGTGACTTGGTGGAGTCATACGAAGGGGCTATCTGATACATGGGCATACCGCCGAACAGCGAGTTTGTCCAACGGCTGCGTTCGCCCGTCTGTTCGTAATACTCCTTGACTTCTTGTCCTGCCCCTGCTCCTGCAGCCGTGTCGTGCTGAAAGAGAATACGGTTTTCTATATCCGCCGGGAAGAAGTAGGCGAAGGAAAGGAGGACGAATGCCAAGATGGCAATAAGGTCGGGAAGAAGCTTCTTCATGAGTTATAAGTTATGAGTTATCAATTAATCAATTGTGGGGCAAAGATAGTGCAAACCGAATACAGAACTTTCATGCTTGCGTGAAAAAGTTTTGTTGAGGTGCAGCCTATCTTCGCTTTTGTGGCAAAGATACATAAATGCAGATTGTTATTGTCACGTTATCGGCAGAATGTTGTACCTTTGCCTTTCCAAAAAAAGATTAAAGTGCTTTAATGGTAATATGCAAGCTTAAATTATTATAGATATGACAATAGGGATAATCAGTGCAATGGACAGCGAACACCGCCGGTTGGTGGAGCGCTTGCAGGATAAGAATACGTCGGGCGATGGTAGTTTCCGCTATGTGGAAGGTACATTGGGCGGTAACCATGTAATCTTGACGCAATGCGGCATCGGTAAGGTGAGTGCAGCGGTAGGAGCTTCGGAACTGATACGGCGCTTTTCTCCGGACTGCATCGTCAGCACCGGTGTGGCGGGCGGCATTGATGCTTGCCTGAAGGTGACGGATGTAGTGGCAAGCCAACGTCTGGTGTATCACGACGTCTGGTGCGGCGACGGTAACGAGTACGGACAAGTGCAAGGTTTTCCCGCCTCTTACGAGGGATGTTCCTCTCTGTTGAAACATGCCTTGTCGCTGAACGAAGCCGGAATGGAAAGCCGCATCCACAGCGGACTTGTCTGTACCGGCGACCAGTTCATCACCAACCGTACGGAGCTGGATACCATCAAGCAACGTTTCCCCGACGGTCTTGCCGTTGATATGGAGTCTGCCGCCATTGCGCAGACTTGCTATCTGTACAATGTTCCTTTTCTCAGCTTCCGCATCATCAGCGACACACCCGGAGTAGAGGACCATGCTTCGCAGTATGCCGATTTCTGGGGAACCATGGCAGAGCGTTCGTTCCTCACGATATGGACCTTCCTCTCCACCCTTCCCAGCAATTTATAACTCATAACTTATAACTCATAACTCATGAAGAAGATTCCCAGTTTTACAATTGACCACATCCGCTTGTTGCGCGGTATTTACGTATCCCGCCAGGATGAAGTGAACGGAGAAACAGTCACTACTTTCGACATCCGTATGAAAGAGCCCAACCGTGAGCCTGCCTTGGGACAAGGTGCTCTGCATACTATCGAACATCTTGCCGCCACCTACCTGCGTAATGACCCGCAGTGGCAGGACAAGATTATCTATTGGGGCCCCATGGGCTGCCTCACCGGCAATTATCTGCTGATGAAAGGCGACTTGAAACCACAGGACATACTGGCACTGATGCAGGATACCTTCCGTTTTGTTGCCGAGTATGAAGGTGAAGTTCCCGGTGCCGCTCCGCAAGATTGCGGCAACTACCTGCTCCACGACCTGCCAATGGCTAAGTGGGAGTCTGCCAAATACCTGCATGAGGTATTGGAACAGATGAAAGAGGAGAATATGAAGTATCCGGAAAAAGAAGAAAAATAAGGGGGTTAGCGATTAGGGATTAAGGATGGGTTTATGCCTATATTAAAGTCTATGCGGCCCCAAATAATCCCTAATCGCTAACCCCTTATCTCTTATCCTTTATTATTACACAATCTCAATCCCCTGCTCCTTGCAAAGTTGCAATCCCAGATCTTTCAGCTTGAATTTCTGTATCTTGCCACTTCCCGTCATGGGGAATTCTTTGATGAAGAAGATATACTTGGGTATCTTGTAGCGGGATATTTTGCCGATGCAGAAGTCTCGTACATCCGATTCGTGCATATCCACTCCTTCGTGCAGGATGATGAAAGCGCCTACGGCTTCACCGTACTTCTTAGAGGGAATACCGGCTACCTGCACGTCTTTTACGCCTTCCAGTTGATAGAGGAACTCTTCTATCTCGCGGGGATAGATATTCTCACCACCGCGGATAATCATGTCCTTGATGCGTCCTGTGATGCGGTAATTGCCGTCCTCGTCCTTCACTCCAAGGTCTCCCGAGTGCAGGAAACCGTTCTCGTCAATGACTTCGGCCGTGGCTTCCGGGTTTTTGTAGTAACCCTTCATGGTGTTGTATCCGCGGTTGCACATTTCACCTTGTACGCCTACGGGACACTCTTCTCCGGTTTCGGGGTCGATAACCTTTACTTCCGTATGTTCAAAGTCGTGTCCTACGGTATTGCAACGTACGTCGAACGGGTCGTCTATCCGGGTGGCGGTCATTCCGGGAGCAGCTTCGGTCAGCCCGTAAACGCTGGTTACCTTCATGTACATTTTCTCTTCCACCTGCTTCATCAGCTCTACCGGGCAGAGGGAACCTGCCATGATACCCGTACGGAGGCTGGACATGTCGAACATGTCGAACATCGGATGGTTCAGTTCGGCAATGAACATGGTGGGTACGCCGTAAAGTGCCGTGCAGCGCTCCTTGTGGATAGAGGCGAGCACTACCAGTGGGTTGAAGCGTTCCACCATTACTTCCGTACAGCCGTGTGTCAGGCAGTTCATGGTGGCAAGTACCACGCCAAAGCAGTGGAACAATGGTACGCAGACGCAGAGCTTGTCATCGGCGGTAAACTTCATGTGCTCACCGGTAAGGAAACCGTTGTTGGCAATGTTGTAGTGGGTAAGCATGACGCCTTTCGGGAATCCCGTAGTGCCGGAGGTGTATTGCATGTTCACTACATCGTGGCAAGTGACCTGACTTTTGAGTTCATTCAGGCGGCTGTCTTCTATATTGTCGCCCAAGAGAAGTATTTCGGCCGTGTTGTACATGCCCCGGTGCTTCTCCTGCCCCACGTAGATGACGTTTTTCATATAAGGGAAACGTTCGCTTTTCAAGTGTCCGCGTTGGCAAGTCTTCAGTTCCGGAAGCATGGTATAGGTCATCTGCACAAAGTCACTGTCCTTTTCGCCATTGACGATGCAGAGGGTATGCATGTCGGAGTTCTGGCAGAGATATTCCAGCTCGGACTGTTTGTAGTTGGTGTTTACCGTTACGTAGACGGCACCTATCTTGGCGCAAGCGTATAATAGAGTCAGCCAGTCGGGTACGTTGGCTGCCCAGATACCTACGTGTGTTCCCCGTTCCACGCCGATGGCGATAAGTCCTTTGGCCATGTCGTCCACCCGGCGGTTGAACTGGCTCCAGGTGAAGCGCAGGTTGCGGTCAGAGTAAACGATATATTCTTTGTCTGGTGTTGTTTCGGCCCAATGTTCCAACCATTGGCCGAGGGTACGTTCGTATAACATGATGTGGAAGTTGAAAGTGGAAAGTTGAAAGGTGAAAATAGAAAGTATTTATCATTTTCCATTTTCACCTTTTAATTTTCCATTAATTTAAATTGGTGTATAAACTACTGCAAGTATCTTGGCTGCCTGCCCTTCATAGGCGTGTACGTGGTGCGGAACGATGGAATCGTAATAGATGCTGTCACCTTCTTCGAGCAGGTAGGTATTTTTGCCGTAACTGATTTCCATGGTCCCTTCCATCACCATGATGAATTCTTCGCCTTCGTGTGAGGAGAGTACAAAGTCACTGTCGTCCGTAGCGGCCACATCAATGATAAACGGCTCCATATGGCGGTCGGCTTTGGATTTGGAGAGTGAATGATACTCCATATGCTTGCGGCTGTGGATGGCATTGTTGGAGAAACTGATGCTGTTCTGCGACTCGTCCTTACGGCAGACCACGGGACCGTTCTCATCCTGGTCGTCAAGAAAAGTTCCCAAACGTACACCCAGCACACGAGCTATCTTGATGAGGGGAGCCAGTGACGGGAGGTCGATGTTGTTTTCTATACGTTCAATCTGTTCGATAGCAAGTCCCGAACGCTGTGCCAGTTCTTCCATACTGATGGATTGGCTTTCACGGAGTGATTTTATTTTTTCTCCTACGATTTTGCTGGTATCCATAATGATAGTATTTTCTGTCTAAAGGTTATAATTTATAGCTGTTAAACCGCAAAAATAAGAGAAACTTTTACTTGATGCAACATTCTGAGGGAAAATATTGCTGAAATATCTCCGGTGGTCGGCTTATTTGTATAATATTCTTCTGTTCTGTTTCTCTTTCTTCCCCAAAGTTCTGTTTATAGCCGCTTCAAGTCTTGTTCCGATACGTGCTTTCCTTTGTACGCTTTGCCTGCTGCATTGAAACGATAGCTTAGGTTCAGGGAGAAGCTGCGCGAGTCCGGGTTTGCCTTTTTCGTATAGGTCAGCCGGGGACCGAACAGCATGAAGGAGCCATACCGGGAATTCCACAGGTCATTGGCTTGCAGTCCGAGCGTCAGCCTTTTGTTGAAGAATGTTTTGCGGATGCCGGCGTTTATGCCCCAATAGGAACGTTGCAGCATGGCGCCGAAGTTGCCTTCGCTCTGGTAGTCGGCATCAAGGGAGAGAATCCACTCGTCCGGAAGCTGGAGACTGTTTTGCAGAAAGAGGTAAATGCTGCCGCGGTTCATATTCTTGCTACTGCCTTGATTGGTGACTTTGAAGAACGGTTGGGCGAAGTAGATGCCGAGCTCCGGTTTCCAGATGCCGACGGTGGGTGACAGATGGGCAGAGGCGGTGAGATACTGCATCCGTTTGAAATTTCCGGTAGTGAAGATGACAACATCCGGATTGTCCTCGTATTCTTTGGTCATGAAGGCAATGGCATTGCGGCGGTATTGGTAGTTAAGTCCGAATTGTACCCACTTGTAAAGGGCCGTGAACAGCAGGTCGTGGTTGGTTTCGGGGGTGAGCAGTGGGTTTCCGCCTTCGTAGATGAAACGGTTGTTATAACTCAGTGTGCTACGTAGCTGGAAGAAGCTGGGGCGGTTGCTTTTGGCTGTATAGCTGAGATTGGCTTGGGCTTTGCCGAGAGGAAAGTCTACCGATAGGTTGGGGCACCAGTCATTGTAAGTACGACTTTGACCGGACACGTACTTTTCCTGCTCCCAATAGTCGGAGACGGCATGCTCGAAGCGCAGTCCTGCAAGAAGGCTGATTTTTCCTAATGTCAGTGAGTATTCGGCAAAGACGGCGGACTTGCTTTCGTCGATTCGACTGTCTGTATCGGGAAGTATGTGCTGCCGGTTCAGGAAATTGTCATTTCGCCGGATGAAGGTGTAATCGGCACCGGTCTTCAGTTCACCTTTCCAAAGGGGATGGGTCAGAATCAACTTGGCGGCATAAAGGCGGTTGTCGGCGTGGTTGAAAGAGCTGATGTCGCGATTGCCTTCGGTCTGGCTTTCTTCTTTAGCCTCCTGGTGATTATAACTTTTTCCGTATACCAGGTCGGTGTTGAAGTTTATGTGGAGTTGCTTTATGCTGCCCTGATAGTAGGCATTCAGCTGGTGCCGGTTGGTTTGCTGCAAGTTTTGGGAGGAATGTATGGTGTGATCGGCCAATTCTTCATTTGCCCGGACGGTATATGCCGAATGGTCACTGCTGTGATAATCGGGGGTACGATGAAACTCATAGGAGGCACCGAGGCTGTGTTGGGGGGTGAAGTCGTAACTGGCGCTTGCTTTTCCTCCGGCAAGTAGTCCCTTATTATATAAGTGAACCCGGTTATTTACATCCCATTGTATTTCGGACGGTATCTGGTAGCGAACCTCCTGGTGGCGTTTTCTGTTTTCATAATTGGTGTACAGCATGCCCAGCAGGGACAGTCCTTTCTTCTGATAATTCAGATTGACTTGTCCGTAATGGCTGTTGCGTCTCCGTTGGGTGATTCCTGCACGGAAATTACCGCCAAAACTGTCTCTTTTGTTACGTACGGTGCGTATGCGTACAACGGCTTTAACGGTAGCATCGTACTCTGCACCCGGGTTGGTGATGAGCTCCACTTTTTCAATATCGGCGGCAGAGAGGCGTTGCAGCTCGGAGTTGTCTTGCAGAAGGCGGTTGTCTATATAGATGACCGGTGTCCCTTTGCCAAAAACGGTATACCCCTCATCAGAGGAGCGTAGTCCGGGGATATGTTTCAATACGTCGTTGGCATCATTCAAGGATGCGAGCAGGGTTTGCCGTACGCTTGTCTCCAACTTTCCGCCCTTTAGTCGGAAAACGGGGCGGGCGGCGGTGATGACGGTTTCCGCAAGTAGCACGGCATCGGTTTGCAATATCCAGTTGTGGGTACTCCCGGTGGGGCAAGGCTGGCAAAGGGGTTTGTAACCGATGGAAGAAACTTGTAGTAGATAGTTTCCGGGAGCGGGAGGGAGAAGTTCAAAACTACCGTCGCTTCGGCTACACGTTCCTTGTATGAAGGTGGAATCTTCGGAAAGGAGGGCGATGTTGGCAAACTCTATCGGTTGCTTTTCCTCTGTGAGAATTTTACCTCGGATGGAGGGTGTTGCCGGGCTGGTTTGTGCTTTTGTTGTCGTGACGCTCATTAGGAGCAGGGCAAGAATACATATTATCTGTTTCATGTTCCGGTTGTTGTTTGATTTCGGGACACGAAGGTATCCGCTTTCTGCCGGGATGGAAGAAATAAAAAGCGGATAGTTGTCTGACATTTGCCTGACAATAGACTGACAATACTTTCTTTTGTCCTTTTAAAGGGGGAAGATGATTACTTTTCTGTATCCATCTCTCCGGTGAACGAGATGGACTGTTTGTTCATGGGTTGCACATGGATACTGGTAGAACCATCGGGAAAGATGGTGAGGCGGTACTCATAATTGTCTTCATCACTACGGGTCTTGAAGTCTATTTGGATTTTGCCTTTTTTGAGTGCTCTGGTTGTGTATCCGGTGATGGATGCATTGAAATTCAGGCTCTTGCCTCCTCCATACGGAGCATTGTAGGCCACTCCAAAGTAAGGCAGGTAAGAGAAAACGGAGTCGTTTCTAATTTCCAGTGTATAGTTGGTGGTCAGGTTACGGCTACCGCCTCTCATCGGTTGCATCCGATCTACGTTGATTTTGTATTGTTTAGCAGCAATAGCTTCTTTTACAGCACGTTCAGTGCGCGCTTTCTTTTCGTTACGGTTTTGGGCGGTTGTCGGCATTGCGACAGTTAGGCAGATTAGCCCTAATAGGATAAGTTTGTTAGTCTTCATGATTCTATAATGTTTAGGTTTTTATTTCCAGTCCGTAGGCGCGGCCACGATCTGTTGTTATTCTGAGGTTACTGTTGTCCTCGACAATGGGCTTCAGACGCCGTATCAATGTGTAAAGCGTTTCGTCTGCATTGTCTTTTCCCGGCCATAGCGATTGGCAGATGTCGGATTTGAAAAGTAGGTGTGAGGAAGAAAGGTAGAACATCTCCATCAGTGTGTACTGCATGGGGGTGAGTTTTAGCTTTTCCTGCTGTTCGTTATAGAAGCAGGCTTCCTGGAGGGAAAGCGAAAGGTTGCCGAAGGTAATGAAGTTTTCTTGTTGCTGCCCGTTACTGGCATTAGTCTTTGTGTGCCGGTGGAAATAGAAGAAAGTGAATCCTCCCCAGAGCAGGGCGGCCAATAGCAATGTTGCCGGAATTGTCTGCTTGGATAAGCTGAACAGCATGGCAGCTGAGCAGCGGGCATATCCCCGGAAAGAAAGTGTCAGCCCAGATGCATCGGCTGTGGTGGAGAGCCATACTAATGTGTCGCTGGCAAGACATCCGGCAGGAATCTCATTGAATACGGTGGCGGGAGAGTTCTTTTTCAGTATATGCAGCGAAAGGGTAGAAACATCTTTCAATCCGGTGATGGACAATGCTTCGGTAAAGGCTCTGTGGAAACCGCTTACGGAAACGGGAGTGCCCATCACTTCTTGCAACTTGGCATAGGTTTGGATGGTATCTGCATTCAACCATAATCCCTTGTGCTGCAATACTGTGCGTTGCAGCGCTTGATTCAGGTCAGAGACCACACGTTGTTCTGCCTGCGAATAGCTGCGATAACCGAAGCCGAATGATAGCAGTACCAATAGAAAAGTGATTGCTATCGAAAGATTTGCTGCTGATACTTTCCTTTTCATGGATACAAAATTACGTATAAATCGGATTATAAACAAAAAAGGAAGTTTCCTTTTGGAAAACTTCCTTTTTTAATGGTTTTGCCGCAAGTAGATTACTTACGCAAGCCGAGTTCTTTGACAATAGCACGATATCTGGTGATGTCGCGATCCTTCAGGTAAGTCAGCAATGCACGGCGTTTACCTACCAACATAGTCAAAGCTCTTTCTGTACTATAATCCTTTCTGTTGAGCTTAAGGTGCTCAGTCAGATGAGCAATACGGTAGGAAAACAAAGCTATCTGAGCCTCAGCTGAGCCAGTATCAGTGTTAGACTTTCCGTATTTGCCGAAGATTTCTTGCTTTTTAGCAGCGTCTAAATACATAATGTTTAATTAAAAGTTATTATAAATATTCCCTTTCGGGGCTGCAAAGATAGGGATAAACTTTTATATCACAATGATATTCAGCAAAAAAATCATATCTATACTGCATATCTAATCCAAAATCACTAACTTTGTCGCCTGAAAATAATAGGTATTATATGCAAAAGATTAGAAACATTGCAATTATTGCCCATGTGGACCATGGGAAAACGACGCTCGTTGACAAGATGCTTTTGGCCGGAAACCTTTTCCGCAGCAACCAGAGCACAGGTGAATTAATGTTGGATAACAATGACCTGGAGCGTGAACGAGGTATAACGATTCTCTCAAAGAACGTTTCTATCAACTACAAAGACACCAAGATTAACATTATTGATACTCCGGGACACAGTGACTTCGGAGGTGAAGTGGAGCGTGTATTGAATATGGCGGATGGATGCATTCTGCTTGTGGATGCTTTCGAAGGTCCTATGCCGCAGACACGGTTTGTATTGCAGAAAGCTCTGCAGATTGGTCTGAAACCTATCGTTGTTGTGAATAAGGTGGATAAGCCAAATTGCCGTCCCGAAGAAGTGTACGAGATGGTGTTCGACTTGATGTTCAGCCTGAATGCAACCGAGGACCAGCTGGATTTCCCCGTTATCTACGGTTCTGCCAAGAATAATTGGATGAGTACCGACTGGCAGCAGCCGACTGATAACATTTATCCGCTTCTGGACTGTATCTTGGAGAATATTCCTGCCCCCGAACAGTTGGAGGGTACACCGCAAATGCTGGTTACTTCGCTGGATTATTCTTCGTATACCGGGCGTATTGCTGTGGGCCGCGTACACCGTGGCATATTGAAAGAAGGCATGAATGTGTCTTTGGCAAAGCGTGACGGGAGTATCGTGAAATCAAAAATCAAGGAATTGCATACATTCGAAGGTATGGGCCGTGTAAAGGTGCAGGAAGTGTCTTCCGGTGACATCTGTGCGTTGGTAGGTATCGAAGGATTCGAAATCGGAGATACGGTCTGCGATTACGAAAATCCGGAAGCGTTGCCGCCTATTGCCATTGATGAACCTACGATGAGTATGCTCTTCACCATTAATGACTCTCCGTTCTTCGGTAAGGAAGGTAAGTTTGTTACTTCCCGCCACATCCACGACCGTTTGATGAAGGAGTTGGATAAGAATCTTGCACTTCGCGTGCGCAAGAGCGAGGAAGACGGCAAGTGGATTGTTTCCGGCCGTGGCGTGCTTCATCTTTCCGTACTGATTGAGACCATGCGTCGTGAAGGGTATGAGTTGCAGGTAGGGCAACCGCAGGTAATCTTCAAGGAGATTGACGGCGTGAAATGCGAACCTATTGAAGAGCTTACCATCAATGTTCCCGAAGAATATGCCAGCAAGATGATTGATATGGTGACCCGTCGTAAAGGTGAAATGGTGAAGATGGAAAGTGCCGGCGAACGTGTAAATCTTGAGTTCGACATGCCGTCGCGCGGTATCATCGGTCTGCGTACCAATGTGTTGACCGCTTCTGCCGGCGAGGCTATCATGGCACACCGTTTTAAGGAATATCAACCGTATAAGGGTGAGATTGAACGGCGTACCAACGGTTCTATGATTGCCATGGAGTCCGGTACGGCTTTTGCCTATGCCATTGACAAGTTGCAGGACCGCGGCAAATTCTTCATTTTCCCGCAGGAAGAGGTTTATGCAGGCCAGGTAGTGGGCGAGCATTCCCATGACAACGACTTGGTGATTAATGTAACGAAGTCCAAGAAGCTTACCAATATGCGTGCCAGTGGTTCGGATGATAAGGCACGTCTGATTCCTCCCGTACAGTTCTCTCTTGAGGAGGCACTGGAGTACATCAAGGAAGACGAATACGTGGAAGTTACTCCTAAATCAATGCGTATGCGTAAGGTTATCCTCGATGAGCTTGAGCGTAAACGTGCAAACAAGAACTGATAAACAGAAGAGTTTTAGTTGTTATATATGAAAGGAGTGCCCCGCCGAAAGGTGAGGCACTCCTTGTTTATTGTCGTCATTCAAACGAAAGTCAATCGATGAATTTTACCTTTGCCGCATTACGGGGTTTGGCAGCGGGCGTTTCGTCCGGATAGCCGAAAGCGATACAGTAAAGTAGCTGATAGCCTTCCGGAATATCCAGTTTCTTCAGGTATTCGGCAGCAGCCGGAGTAGAGGTCATGAAGCGCGTGGGACCGCCCAAGCAGCAAGAACCGATTCCCATGGACCAGGCTGATAGAATCATATTCTCACCCAGCAGTCCGCAGTCAATCTGCGAAAGGTCATAAGACGGGTCATTGGCAATAAATACTACTGTAGAAGCGTTGCGAAACATGTTCTTGAATTTCGGGTCTTCGGCGGCTTTGGGATTTTCCTTCTTGTAGATTTCCGTAATGCCGTTGATGAAATCCGGGTTATCCACTACACGCACTTCCCACGATTGCTTGTTCTGTCCGTTGGGTGCATTGATACCGCAATCCAGGATAATCTGCATGGTGTCGCGATTCACGGCTTGCGGTTTGTACTGGCGGATGCTGCGGCGTGACATGATGGTTTCAATCACCGCATTCTCTTTGCTTTCATTTGCATTGGCAACTTGGGTCTCTTTCTGGACCTGGGCACCGCAACTGCAGAGCAGTAACAAACTTGCGCCTGCCAACATCAATCTGATACTTTTCATATTGCTTTATTTGAATAATGGTTTCTGCAAAACTACTAAAACTTTCGGATTATCAATGAGATAGAGATATTAAAAAAGAAAAAAGGCATCTCCCGGAGGAGATACCTTTTCCATATGTTTCTAACTTTATTGTCAGATTAGAGCTTCGGACCAGCAGCAACCAAAGCCTTACCAGCTTCGTTGCCAGTGAACTTAGCGAAGTTCTTGATGAAGCGGCCAGCCAGGTCTTTTGCTTTTTCTTCCCATTGGCAAGCGCATTCGTAAGTATCGCGAGGATCAAGAATCTTCGGATCTACATTAGGCAATTCAGTAGGAACCACGAAGTCGAAGAAAGGAATAACCTTCGTCGGAGCCTTGTCGATAGAACCGTCGAGGATAGCGTCGATGATACCACGAGTATCTTTGATAGAGATACGTTTGCCGCTACCGTTCCAACCAGTGTTAACCAAGTATGCCTTAGCACCAACCTTGTTCATCTTCTTAACCAATTCTTCTGCATATTTAGTAGGATGCAAGCTCAAGAAAGCAGCACCGAAGCAAGCAGAGAATGTCGGAGTCGGTTCAGTGATGCCACGTTCTGTACCAGCCAACTTAGCAGTAAAGCCAGACAAGAAGTAGTACTGAGCTTGTTCAGGGTTCAGGATAGATACCGGAGGTAATACACCGAATGCGTCAGCAGACAAGAAGATTACCTGGTGAGCGTGAGGACCCTTAGAAACCGGTTTAACAATGTTATTGATGTGGTAGATAGGATAAGAAACACGAGTGTTTTCTGTTACGCTCTTGTCAGCGAAGTCAATCTTACCGTCAGCAGCTACTGTAACATTCTCCAACAGAGCGTCACGCTTGATGGCAGCGTAGATATCGGGTTCGCTTTCTTTATCCAAGTTGATAACCTTAGCGTAGCAACCACCTTCGTAGTTGAATACACCTTCGTCATCCCATCCGTGTTCATCGTCACCGATCAACAGACGTTTCGGGTCAGTTGACAAAGTAGTCTTACCTGTACCAGACAGACCGAAGAAGATAGCAGAGTCAGTGCCTTCCATGTTAGTGTTGGCAGAGCAGTGCATAGAAGCGATACCACGCAACGGGTTCTTGTAGTTCATGATAGAGAACATACCCTTCTTCATTTCACCGCCGTACCAAGTGTTCAAGATAACCTGTTCGTTGGTCTTCAAGTTGAATACAGTAGCTGTTTCAGAGTTCAGACCCAGTTCCTTGTAGTTGTCAACTTTTGCCTTAGAAGCGTTGAATGATACGAAATCGGGTTCTCCGTAGTTAGCCAGTTCTTCAGCAGTCGGGCGGATGAACATGTTAGTTACGAAGTGAGCCTGCCATGCCACTTCCATGATGAAACGTACTTTCATACGAGTAGCGGGGTTGGCACCACAGAAGGTATCAACAACAAACAGACGCTTGCCGCTCAGCTGCTTAACAGCTTTAGCTTTCAAGTCAGCCCAAGCTTCTTCAGAGCAAGGTTTGTTGTCGTTTTTGTATTCTTCAGAAGTCCACCATACAGAATCCTTGCTGGCTTCATTCATTACGAAGAATTTATCTTTAGGAGAACGACCGGTATAGATACCTGTCATTACATTTACAGCACCCAGTTCAGTTACCTGACCTTTTTCAAAACCTTCCAAACCTGGTTTGGTTTCTTCTGCGAACAGTACATCGTAAGACGGGTTGTGGATAATTTCCTTCACGTCTTGGATACCGTACTTGCTTAAATCTAAATTTGCCATTTCTTTTAATGATTTAAAATGTTGGTATTTGGTTTATAATCTCTTTCCTTAATCTCTTTTTACCTTTGATTTACAAGGGAAAACGGGTGTAGAAAAGCTCTTTTTTTCCTGCTTTTCAGCAGGTCCCTTGTTTTTCGCCTACAAAAGTAATACTTTCTTTTTAAAGAAAAGCTCTATTAGAGAAATTTTTCTCTAATAGGAAATCTTTTATAAAACCATAACAATATCTGCTAACTGAATGTTGCAAATTGGGTGAAATTCGTTTACTTTGCACATCAAAACATTCTATAATTATGAAGGTTATCAACTTTGCCGAGACAAATTCTGTCTTGAACCAATACGTGGCGGAAATTCGTGATGTAGCAGTCCAGGGCGACCGTATGCGCTTCCGCCGTAATATTGAACGCATTGGAGAGATAATGGCGTATGAAATGAGTAAGGAACTGACGTATTCTGTCAAGCAGGTACAGACTCCCTTGGGGGTGGCGTCGGTCAGCACACCCGATGACGAGGTGGTGATTGCCACTGTTTTCCGTGCCGGATTGCCTTTGCATACTGGATTCTTGAATATGTTCGACCATGCCGGGAACGCTTTTGTTTCCGCTTACCGTTATTATAAGGATAAGGAATGCCGTACGGTGGATGTACACATCGAATACATCGCTACTCCGGATTTGTCCAAGAAGACATTATTGATTGTAGACCCGATGCTTGCCACGGGAGAAAGTATGGAATTGGCCTGGAAGGCCTTCGTCACCAAGGGGATGCCGGCCAAGTTGCAGATAGCTTGTGTCATAGCCAGCCAGCAGGGCGTAGAGCATCTGGAAAAGCTGTTCCCTGGAGATGAAGTGACCTTGTGGTGTGCAGCAATCGACCCGGAGATGAACGAGCATTCCTATATCGTTCCCGGGCTGGGAGATGCCGGAGATTTGGCGTTCGGTGACAAGATATAAGGTTCATATATCTTTTCCATCAGCCTTTTCCCAAGTGCGGGCCTATAATGACCCGGTTCATAATAATTGTGGATGTCTTCCGTGTATTCGTTGATACCGGTGAAATCAAATACATTCCGTTTTCCGAAGAAGCGCTTCAGTGTCTTTACGTCGGCAGGGTTTATGTTGACTTGCAGGTAGTCGGGACTGATAATGATTTTTACATCGGTATCATGTTTCCGGCAAATCCACTTTATTTCCTGCAACAGATTGATTTGCTTTTCCCTGAGCACTTGGGGGGCTTCCCGGTATTTCCCGTCTCTATAATTCTTCATTTTCTCTTTGGTGAATTCTCCTTTCCGGTTTTCCCAGTACTTATCTCCCTCTTCCTTTATCATTTTCTCTCTGGGATTTAACACGTCATTGGTTACCGGGTTTCGGGTGGAGCCATAGGGGTTTATAACCCCTTTCATGTAAGGGCGATAGGTATGGAACAGCTTGTAGTCCAGATAGGGGAAGAGAAAGTTCGGGTAGAAGAAGGCTTGGCAGAATTCCTTCTGAAACTTGAAGCTGCTTATTCCCGATATGGCGGGTGGCAGAATGTTGGAATGTCCGGTCAGGCAACGGTCGTTGTGCAATGATTCCTTGTCGATAATCAGCAGCAGGTTCTTGATTGTTGCACCTGCCTTGTCCAGTGCCTTCAGCTTCAGGCAGACGGCGGCAAGGCTTTCGGCATTTCCGAATAGCCGTACGGCTCTTCCGCCGTGGAGGTATTTCTCCCATTCATGGCATTGATAAGCCATAGTGCAGGAGTTTCCCATGATATAGGAGTCGATGGGGATGGTATCCCGGTTGTTCAGATACATCTGCCACCCCACGTGCCCTTCGTTTAGTACAACCGGGGTTTGGTCGTATCGTTCATAGTTCTTCAGGACCATGAAAGGGTCGTCCAGGAAATAGACTGCCAGTAGGGCTATAAAAGGGATAAAAAGGATAAAGAGCTTTTTCATGAAACGTATGGCTGCGTTCCGTTCGCTGTTTTTCTTCATCATGTGTCTTTATTGTCAAAATTGTAAATATATGAAGCTGTCCGAGTTGAACTGTCCCAGTGTGAAAAGTATTATGGCGAGCAGATAATAGATACTCCATCTTACGGCTGCCGGCTGTCGTCCGAGGGCTTCTAGCAAATCATGCTTGGACATGAAATATTCGTAAACCAATATCAGTACGAGTGCGCTTCCTGCCACAATGCTGTTGTGGTCCGGCATTCCGATGTTCATTTCCTTCCAACTGTAATGTACGCCGAAGGAGAGGTGGCTGATGTAGTGGAACGCTTCGGCCATAGAACTTGCCCGGAAGAATATCAGAGATACGGCAAAAAGTAGGTAGGTCCTTACGACGGATAATGTGGCATATAAGCGGCTTCCCAATTGGGCTTTCAGTCTGCGGTGAAATGCTGTGGTCTTCATCTCGTAGAAGATGATGACACCTTGAATTAGTCCGTAGACAGCGAAGTTCCATCCGGCACCATGCCAGATACCCAGTCCCGTGAAGGTCAGCGCCAGACTTAGAAATACGCCCCATTGTCCCCATCCACGCAGGTTCGAGGACAACGGGAGGTACAGATAGTCGCGTACCCAGAATGAAAGCGACATGTGCCATCGGCGCCAGAAGTCGGCAGTGGTCTGTGCAATGAACGGCCGGTTGAAGTTTGGGCTGAGCTTGAATCCCAGCATGCGCGCTCCTCCCAATGCGATGTCGGTATATCCGGAGAAGTCGGCATACAGCTCTATCGGATATAGGAGGCATGCCATCAGCAATTGCACGCCCGAGGCTGTGTATACCGACCCGAAGACACCGTCTATGTATGGGGCGATGGAGTCGGCCAGTATCAGTTTCTTTATTAGTCCCACGACAATCAGTCTCATTCCGTAGACCATGGATGTATAGTCCGTGGCTTTGCAGGACTTCAGTTGGGGGAGCATGTCACTTGCTCTTTCTATGGGACCGGAAAGGAACTTCATGAAGAAGAGCATGTATATCATGAAGTCGGGCAGGCTCTTTTCCGGTTCTTCTTCTTGCCAGTAGATTTCTGTCAGGTACGAAATGGCCTGGAAAGTATAGAAAGAGATTCCCAGTGGAAAGAGAATGTGGCAGTTTGTAAGCCGGTCAGCATACCGGAATGCCAACCAGCTTACAACCAGAAAACACACACCTGAAAAATAAATTCCCTTCATGCCGCTTTCCCGCTTGGCCTGTCCTATCCATTTGCCAAGGTAGAAGGTGGTAAGCGTGAGGATGAGGGCCGTTATCAGAAAAGCGAGGTGGTAGAAGCCTATGAAGAGGCAGCTGGCTGTCAGTAAGGTCGCTTTTCTGAATCGTGAAGGAAGCGTATGGTATAGAATGAAAGTACACGCAAACAGTACGACGAAGTTCAGGGATATGAATGACATTTCCTAGTTGGTTTTGGTTAAAATGGCATGGCAGATGTCTCCCACGTTTTTGAGTTTTACAATATCTCTGAAGGTGAAGCGTACATTGAATTTCTTCTCTATCTTGTTTATCAGTTGCATGTTGGTCAGTGAATCCCATCCTTCCACATCCTGGGCGGTGGTCTCATTGTCAAGTACAATGTTCTCTCTTTTCAGTACCTCCCGAAAGATGAGGCTCATTTCATTCAAAATAGTCTGTGTATCCATTGTCAAGTTTAAATTAGTTCTTGTATTTTCTTTCTGTCTGTTTTGCTACTGGTGTTCAGCGGAAACTGTTCCAGGCAATGCATATGCTTGGGAATCATGTAGTAGGGAAGCCTGCTATACAGATATTCCTCCATCTGCTGTTTGTCGAGCTGTTTCTTCTCTACGACGAGATGTAGTTCGCACTGATTGCCGTTGTCGTATTTGGGAATGACGACTACACGGCATTCACCGTTGAAAAAGTTTTTTGCCACATGTTCAATCTCGCTCAGCTCGATGCGAAATCCTTGTATCTTTATCTGTGAGTCTTTTCGTCCGCAATAGATGATGTCACCGTCGGCATCCATCCGGCAGAGGTCTCCCGTCTTGTAGTATACTTTTCCATTGGCGGTCTCTACGAGGCATTCCCCGTTTTTTTCGGGAGCATTCCAGTATCCACCCATCACTTGATTGCCGCTAATCCATAGTTCGCCGGTTTCTCCGGTAGGCAGCGGGCGACCGTCGTTATCCATAATTAGGGCATCGATGCCTTCGAAAGGCCTTCCGATAGCGGTCATGCCGTTGTGATGCTTGCAGGAGGTGACGGGTATCCGGTAGGCAGTGCAGTAGATGGTTCCCTCTGTCGGTCCGTATAGGTTTATGAAAGAGGCATTGGGGACACATTTTCTGAAAGCATCCAACAGCTCCGCGTCAGAAGCCTCGGCAGTAACCACTAGATATCTAAGTGCGGGGAGGTGTATCTCCGGAAAATAGGGACGTAGCAGCTGGAGCAGTGAAGGGGCCACGGCAGCGAAGGTCAGGTCGTATTTTTCCAGAGTTTCAATTACGTTGATGTATTTCACGCCTTCCGGAGAAACGGTGTATATGCAAGCACCCAGCGTCAGCGGATATAGAAAGGATACGATGGAAACGTCAAAAGTGAGTTCGAACATCTGCAGCATCCGGTCGTTCTCGTCCAGTTGCCAGCCGAGGCGGTGGTAGGCGGTATAGAAAGCATTCAGGTTACGGCGGGAGATGGGTACTCCTTTGGGTTCGCCCGTGCTTCCGGAGGTAAAGATGATGTAGGCATTTTCCTCTTCTGCCGTATGGAGGATGTCTTCTGCGGCATGGAACGTGGCGGAGTTCTCTGCCTGCTCTATTTCGGAGGTACATATCAGTTCCAGATTCCGGGTGTCGAGGTTCAAGACATGGATATTCTCGGTATGCAGCACGAGGCGAATGCCTGCCGAGTCGGCAATTCTGTCGTTCCTATGTTTGGGGTAGGAAGGATGCAGGATGACGTATGTCTTTCCGCAAATCAGTGCAGATAGTATGGATGCGTATGTTTCCAGTCTGTTTTCTGCGACGATGCCGATAATTTTGTCTTCTCTGTCCTTGAATAGGGAGGATATTTTCTGTACGCAAGTTGCCAGCTCTCCATAAGTGCAGGCCGTGTCTTCGATGACGAATGCCGGTCGGTCGGCATATTTGCCGAAGGCTTTCATGATGTCGCCAATCAAGTCATTTGGATACTTTTTCATTTAGTCCGTTATGTTATAGTTCAGTTTTTGCGGAAGCGATGTTTGTCCGTCGTTCATTAAAGACAGTGGTTTCCCGCAATCTCCCTACCGGGAAATCCTTAAGATTTCTAAAAAAGGAGGGATACTGTTCGGAATAAAAGAAACAGAGGGGGCAAATACATACTCACCACAGGATAACACGGATTAACACTGCTAAAAGCTCTTTATTATCAGAACTCCTAAGGCAATCTGTGTTAATCCGTGTTATTCTGTGGTGAGTATGATATACTCTTCGGGCAAAATGGGTTTGCGAACAAAGTCCTTATTTTGCCCAGAACAGTTTGTGGTAGTAAGTGTCTTCGGCTGACACCTCTTTATAGTAGGGATTGTAGTTGACTTCCGTATTCGGGTATCTCCAGCGGTTCGGCACATTTGTGATGGTACCGGCCACTTCGGGGAAGGCCAGGCCGGACGGATAGCCGGTACGTCGGATATCACTCCATGCCTCACGACTGGCTAGGAAACCGAAATGCAGCCACTTTTGGGTAATGATAGCATCCAGCTTGTCTGCATATTCCGTGCTGTTCCATTTGGCAGCAGCGAAAGAGGCTGTTTCTTCGGCAGTGGGGGCATTATACCGGCGTGCGTTTTCACCCGTACTTACCGAGTCGTAATAGTAGTAAAGCGTGATGGACTGGCTGACAGCCTTTTTGAACTCTTCTTCCGCTTTTGCTTCATTCTTTGCCACTCCATACCCCATTTCATAGGATTCCGCTTTCAGGAAATGGATTTCGGGTGAGGCCATTATCAGCATGTCGAATTTATCGTTTTCCCAAAAGAAACCTTTCTGCGTGATTTGTGAGAAACCGGTGTTGCTGGTATTGACTTCGTCTTGTGCCTGCGAGTTGTAATATTCCGTCAGCTCATCTGCCACGGTAAGGTCTGTGCCCAGATAACGGTGTTCGTCCAATTGACCGGTGTTTTGGTTGGTAATCTTCACGGGATTGAAGTTGAGCAGGATGCGCGGGTCGTCTTCTCCTTTCACATAAACGCCGCTCAGTGGGTCATTGCTGGTCATATCATAGTTGCCATGGCCCAGCATGCGGTCGATGATGGCGCCCGAAGCAAGTCGGTTAGTTACCCAGTCACCCAGTCCGTGGCCTGCGGTGAAGTTCAGTTGCCCAGACTTCTGGTTGACAATGAGAATGTTGTTTTCTTGTTCCTCTATCAACGGATAGGCTGACGGATTTTCCAGGATTTCCTTGATGGCGGTACGGCCTTCCGCCTGCAAGTCTCCTTGCGCGGCTACGCGCATGGCAAGGCGCAGTCGCAAGGAGTTTGCATAGCGTTCCCATTTGTCCATGTCCCCGTTGTTGATAAAGTCTTGTGTATTGAAGTTCCTCGGTGTGGGGATGGAACGGAACCGTGGAGCAATTTCTTTGAGCTCATCAAGAATGGTTTTATAAATATCCTCGGCCTTGTCATAATGAGCATACGATTTACCTACATCGTTGGTAAGCGGCAGCGTACAAGCTTCCGAGAAAGGCATATCCCCGAAAACGTCCACTGTGGCGGCAAAGAAATCGTACAACTGTACTTTGGCGGCAAGATAGAATGCCTCGTCCTGGGCTTGTTCTGCCGCGCTTTCTTCCTCGTAGAGAGATTCCAGCTTACGGAACTGGGCCAGTGCCGAATACACATTGTCCCACTGTCCGTCAATAGCGGGTATATAGCCGGGGGTATACATATCCGTAGTGTTGGAGTAGCCGAAGGTTTGTGCATACTTGCCCGTAAACTGTGAATCGAATCCGAAGAACCGGTTGTATTCGTAAACATCATAGTCCTTTACTTTTTGGAAGACTCCTACCATCAGATTACTGATGGTGACTTGGGTTACTTTGGAGGGGTCTTCGTATTTGCTGTCGAAGTCATAATCCGTACAGCCTGATGTTGTCAGGAGGAATGCTCCCAATGAAACAAGAGATAATATCTTTGTCTTTTTCATACTCTTTTTTGTTTTTTGGATGGTTGTTTTGTCAGAAACTTGCACGAAGTGAAACACCGAAACTGCGGGTAGCTGTGGTAGAACTTCCCACGGTAGCCTGGTTGGCCCAGGATGTTCCGACGGACGACTCCGCATCGTAGTTTTTCAGTGCTTTGTAGAAGTAGAAGAGATTACGTCCGAAGACCGACACACTCAGCCGGCCCAGTCCCAGTTTGGAGATCATCTTTTCGGGAAATTGGTAGCCGATGGTCAATTCACGCAGTTTGACATAAGAATTGTCGAATACCGAATGGCGGTATGTCAGCTGTTCGGCCTCCGTTCCCCAATTATAGGTGGTGTTGTAGTAATAGCCTGCCGGAATGATACGTGTGTTTCTTTCGCCAGTGGAGGCCACTACACCCGGAAGGATGATGCCGTCGTGGTAGATTATCTCTCCGTTGGGGCCGGCACCCGTGGAAGGGTCTACTTGTACCGGAATTCCGCTGGAATTGTTGTCGCCCGGATAGTAATAGGATAGTCCGCCGTGTTCCGTATCACGGTACTTCAGGGATTCGGGTGTCAGACCCACTGCGGTGGCATATTGGTTCATTTCGTTGATGACATCTCCTCCGATACGGAAGTCGATACTGAAATCGAGGAATACATTCTTGTAGGAGAAAGAGTTGAATAGACCTCCTACGCCTGCCGGATTGATGTTGCCGACTTTCTGCAATTCGGTTTGGTTGAGGTAAAGACCTTTATCGGAAACGAGGTACTCACCGTTTTCGTTCACCTGGGGAACTTGCGCATAGATGTCACCCATTGGCTGGCCTTCCACAGCTTGTATTTTTATTCCACTGCCTCCGGAGTTGAGTATTTCCAGATAGGGCACTCCATCGGCCAGTTTCACCACTTTGTTCTTATATACACCATAGTTGGCTGTCAGGTCCCAGCGGAAATCTCTGGTCAGTATGGGAGTGGCACTGATTGATATATCCCAGCCGTGGTTGGCTACCTCGCCCACATTCATCAACACATTCTTTACGCCTGATGTGGAAGGTTGCGGCGTGGAGAGTATCTGGTCCTTTACACGGTTGTTGTAGTAGGATACATCTATACCCAACCGGTTGTTTAAGAACTTGCTTTCCAGACCTATCTCGTATTCGTACTTCTTTTCCGGACGGATATCTGCATTTCCCCATGAAGAGGGAATGGTGTTCCAAGTGAATCCGTTGTCCGAACCTTGCTCGTAGACGATATTGGCGGTATAGGTTTCAGGAGCATTTCCTACGATACCGTATGAGAGGCGCAGTTTTCCATAGTTCCACCATGACGGCATGTGAAAGGCTTGGGTGAAGAGGAAACTCAGATTGGTGGAAGGATAGAAAAAACTCTGGTCTTTTAGGGTAGACGAGCGTTCCTGGCGTCCGGTCAGTTCAAGGAATAGATAGTTGTCCCATCCCAGGCTCAGTGTACCCATATAGCCGGTTTTCAGTAGTTCCATACGTTGCAGGGTACTGCTTGGCGTGTAGCGGCTGGCATTGAGGTCGAACCAGTTTTCCGTGACAAGCCCGCCATTGGTGGAAACCCTGATATTGTTCATATTTTCGTAGCGTCCGGTCCAGCCTACGGTGGCGGCAATGTCGAAGCGGTTGATATTATAGTTGAAATTCAACATAACATCTCCATAAACGATGTCGTAACGGCGGTTGATGGACTGGAAGCTACCGTTGGGGTCGTATAGGGAATTGGGTTGTTCGCTTTCATATTTCAGTGTTTGCTTCACATCTGTGATATCAGTTGAAACCTGGGCACGTAGACTCAGCCAGTTGGTTATCTGCCAGGTGGGGCGAATCATACCGATGAGCCGGTTCTCTGTCTCGTCGCTATGGTGATGGTACATATTCCACAGCATGTTGTTCACTCCGGTGGCGTAACTGGGGTCGTAGGCCCATGATTCCTCAGGAGTCAGCGTGGCGTTTCCTCCGACAAAGGTATTACGGTATCCCAGACTGGTGACGTAGCTTTGTTTCAGATAGGGAATGTCCAGGAAGGTGGAGAACATGTTGCCGAAACCGCTGTATAGGTTGAGCGAGGTTTGCGGACGGTCTTCTACATTCTGTACGATGTAGTTAAGGGAGTATTCCAGTTTCAGCGGTTTCGCCAGTTGATACGAACCGGTCAGCTTGAAGTTGTGTTTAGTGAAGCTTCCGGTCAGGGCATTGGGGATCTCGTCCATGAATGTGTAGGAAAAGCGGTTGCTGGTGGTTTCCGTCCCTTGTGAGATGGCGAGATTGTAAGTCTGGGTCCAGCCGGTGCGAAACAACTCTTTCCACGGGTTGTCGGTCAATGCCTGGTAGGGGCGCATCTTCCCGTCCCAGTAAAGTACCTCGCTGCCGTCGTATTTCGGGCCGAAGGACAAGGTGGTGGAACGGAGGCTTTTGTAGCTTTGTCCGTTTAGGGTTCTCTGATAGAAGCCTCCCGTCTGTTTCTCATAATCGCTGTATGCGGTGTTGTAGGTTCCCGGCCCGTATACGGTCTGTACTTTTGGCAGATAAGCCGGTAAGTTTGCCATGACTTGGGCATTGAAGTCCACCGTCAGCTTGCCGCTTTTGGCGCGCTTGCTGGTGATGACTACCGCACCGTTTGCAGCCTCCGAGCCGTAGAGAGCTGTGGCGGAAGCTCCTTTCAGAATACTGAGGCTCTCGATGTCCTCTGGGTTGATGTCTACCAGACCATTGGAACGGATTTGTCCGTCGTTGCCGAATTCGGCGAAGTCCGTGCTTTTGCCCGTGCCGCCGTTGCGGATGGGTACACCGTCCAGAATGATGAGTGGCTGGTTATTTCCAGTGATGGAGGTCAGGCCGCGTACGTTGATGGAGACAGCTCCGGCAGAACCGCCTTGTGTCTGTGTGATGCGGACTCCCGGTGCTTTACCGTACATGGCAGAGGCAAAATTGGGTGCTCCTGCCTTTACCAATTCGTCTGCACTGATGGTACTGATGGCATAACCGACACGTTTCGTGTCTTTTTTGATGCCCATTGCCGTTACTACGACTTCTTTCAGTTGCTGGGTATCTTCGCTGAGTGTAATCTTCAGGTCGCCTTGCTTTTTTCGTTTTGCCAGGTTTATCTCCCGGGTGGCATAGCCCATGTAAGCGATAGAGAGTGTTGCATCTGCAGGAACGGTCAGTGTGAAGTTGCCGTCCACATCGGTAATGACGCCGTTGTTGGTACCTTTCTGTATGACGCTGGCACCGATAAGCGGTTCTCCTGTTACATCTCTCACAATGCCTTTAATGGTTCGGTTTTCTTGTGCGAAGGCTGTTCCGGTGAAAAGAAATGCTAATAACCAACTTGCAATAATCAAACTTTTTTGGAAGTGCGACGCTGAATGTGGAATGTCACACCGTTTTCTCATCCTGATTTTCATACTACTGAAAAATAATTGATTTATCTTATTATAAATGTTACGTCCTTTCGGTGGATATTTTAGCAAGAGGTATGCCAAACGAAAGGCAGACTATCCTTTTAAGGATGAATAATGTTGATAATCAATTGCTTATTTTCTATCGGGAAAAAGGGAAGTTCGGGTGTTTGTGGTGTGGAGATGTGGAAAAAATCCACAGTAGGTATTCCACAATTTCCCTCTCTTTCCTTGAAGTCTTGTTGTCGACCCTTATTGGTAGCCTTGTTCATCGGAGGTATGCTCTATCACTGCAATAAAATCTGGTACAGTTGCAGTGGTTGCATTTTCTTTTCAGGGTGGGAGTGTTTTTGACCTTTATCCGGGAAGGATTACTCGAACGAAAGAGCTATCAGCCTGCAGTTTGTGAGACTGATATTAAGCCAGTATAAGTCTGAGAATTACTTTCAAAATGTGACTACTATGGTTACTGTGGCAAATATAGTTATTCTTGATGGAAGAACTGATGTTTGGCGTAATAAGTATCTATGTTTGTGAGAGAAAGGATAGGGAGGGGGTACTCTTACTTTTAGGAAATTAATATCATGTTTGCACCTTATTTGTTTCGTGCAAACATGATATTAATAAATCTTAGTGGTTTATTTTACTTCCCACGTATCATTCGTCATCAATAATTCCTCGAAGTTGTGATACTTCTTCTTGGCAGACACCTCTTCGATTTGTTCATGAACGGCATCGTCGTAAGTAGGAGCTTCCACATCGCGGATAACACCGAGTGCAATCGGGAAGTCGGGACCTTCCATCAGGGCAAGCTTCAGTTGCAGGGTGTTGTCCATGCAGTGGGCATCGTGGATGAGGATATCCTTCTCTGTAATGCCGTTCTCACCGAGTTTCACGACTTTCAGACCAAAGCCTTCCTGCATCAGTCCGTATTCGTTGTTCTCGCCGAAGAGCATCGGTTCGCCGTGTTTTAAGTAGATGGCATTCTTGGCGCGGTCTTCCTTTTTGGCCACGGAGTCATGCGTACCGTTATTAAAGATAACGCAGTTCTGCAGAATCTCGCAAACGGATGCGCCCTTGTGGGCCATAGCTGCCTTCAATACTTCTACGGTCCCCGGAGCATCGGTAGCTACCGCGCGGGCAAAGAAACGGCCGCGGGCACCGAAGCAAAGCTCTGCCGGATGGAATGGATCTTCTACCGTACCGTAGGGAGACGACTTGCTGACGAAACCACGTGGAGAGGTCGGAGAATATTGACCTTTGGTCAGACCGTAGATGCGGTTGTTCAGCAGAATCATGTTTAGGTCGATGTTACGGCGTACGGCGTGGATGAAGTGATTACCGCCGATGGCCAGACCGTCACCGTCGCCGGAGATTTGCCATACCGTCAGGTTGGGATTGGCAACCTTGGCACCTGTAGAGATGGCAGCAGCACGTCCGTGGATGGTCTGCATCGCATACGTATTCATGTAATAGGGCAGACGGCTGGAGCAGCCGATACCTGAGATGACGGCATTCTCCCAAGGAGCTTTGCCAATTTCTGCCATTGCTTTGTGCAGTGAAGCCAGAAAGAAGTGGTCACCACAACCCGGACACCAACGGGGTTGTCCTTTTTTATAGTCTTTTGCTGTATATTCGCACATAATCTTTTTTAATTGATAGTTGATAATTGATAGTTGATAATTGGTGGCTGGTCATTGATAATCCGCATATTACGCATGGTTATTATCAATTGTCAACTGTCAATTATCAATTAATTTATTGAACGCTGCGACCAGCTCGGCAACGACGAACGGTTGTCCTTTGACTTCGTTGAACTGGTACGGGGTGAAGTTGTCTATCTTCATACGTAGATAACCTGCAAATTGTCCGAGATTCTGTTCGGCAACTACCACCTTCTTGTACTTCTTCAGAACGGTTTCCGTGTTCTTGGGGAGCGGATTCAGATAAGTGAAGTGGGCGAGGGCAACCTTCTTGCCTGCCTTGTTCATCTCTTCCATGGCCGAATACAAGTGGCCGTATGTGCCGCCGAAACCGACAATCAGCAAATCGGCATCGTCTGCACAGCCTTGCACTTCTACATCAGGTACGGGGATTTTGGCAACCTTCTCGGCACGCAGGTGGCACATCAAGTCATGGTTTTCGGGATCGGTGGAGATGGCACCGGTATTGCTGTCTTTCTCCAGACCGCCGAGGATGTGCATATAACCTTCTTGTCCGGGGATGGCCCAATAGCGGACACCTGTTTCGGGATTGCGTTTGTACGGAGTATAGTTGTCCTTCATTTCGGAAGTCACGTAGGGAGGGGTGATGGCGGGATAGTCTGCCAGTTTGGGCAGCTTCCAGGCGCCGGAGCCATTGGCTACAAAGCCGTCGGTCAGCAATACGACCGGGGTCATATGCTCCAGTGCAATTTTGCTTGCCATGTAGGCTGCGTCGAAACAGCTTGTGGGTGAAGAGGCGGCAATGACGGGCATTGGGCTTTCACCGTTGCGGCCGAACAATGCCTGCAACAAGTCTGTCTGCTCTGACTTGGTGGGCAGACCGGTAGAAGGACCGCCACGTTGCACGTCGAGCACAACCAGCGGAAGTTCTGTAATGACTGCCAGGTTCATGGCTTCCGATTTCAGGCAGACACCGGGACCGGAAGTGGAGGTCACAGCCAGCGCACCTGCAAAAGCGGCGCCGATAGAAGTGGCGCAACCGGAAATCTCGTCTTCGCACTGCACGGTCATCACGCCCAGAGACTTGTGCTTGGAGAGTTCGTGCAGTACATCGGTTGCCGGAGTAATGGGATAGGAGCCGAGGAATAGCTTCAAGCCAGCCTTTTCAGCTGCGGCGATGAAACCGTAAGCAGTCGCTTTGTTCCCCGTGATATCCATGTATCTGCCGGGAACGGTGGTTTTGCTTTCAATCTTATATGTGTGGGCTACGGAAGCATGGGTGTTGTGTCCATAGTCATATCCTGCATGGATGACCTTGATGTTTGCTTCGGCAATTTCGGGCTTTTTGGCGAATTTCTCGCGGATGAAATCTTCGGCTATCTTCAAGTCGCGGTTGAACAGCCAGCATACCAGGCCTACTGCAAACATATTGCGGCATTTCAGCATGGATTTGTTGTCCATTCCGGTGTCGGCAAGGCAGTCTTTCACCATCTTTGAGATGGGGGCGGCGATGACATCCTGCTTAATACCCATTTCCTCTATCGGATTATCGGTCTTGAAAGCGGCCTTTTCCAAATCTGACTTCTGGAAAGCATCTGTATCGATGATGATGCAAGCAGTGGATTTAGCAAACTTATATTGGGTTTTCAGTGCGGCGGCGTTCATCGCTACCAATACGTCGCATTTGTCACCCGGGGTATAGACTTTCTCTGCACCGATATGTACCTGAAAACCGGAAACACCGGTAAGTGAGCCTTGCGGGGCGCGGATATCTGCCGGATAGTCGGGGAATGTACTGATATCATTGCCCACGGTAGCCGAAACTGTTGAAAAGATGTTGCCGGCGAGCTGCATACCATCGCCGGAGTCTCCGGAGAAGCGGACTACCACTTGCTCCAGTTCTTTGACCATCATGTCGTTTGCCATAACTTACGAATTACTATAGATTAATTTTTGGGGGTTACTGTATTCTATCACTGACCGACAAATTTCGTAAAGTTAATCGGATTAACAAAACTTTTTTCGGAAAATCGACAGAATACATTATCTTTGCATCCGCAATCTACTGCAATATGCAGAATCTATGCAAAAGCCCTTGTAGTTCAACGGATAGAACAAGCGTTTCCTAAACGTTAAATAGCAGTTCGATTCTGCTCAGGGGTACAAAATAACAGATTTAGATAGTGTGGAGTTTCCGCAGAATCCGCAAAATAAGGCTACTTTTGCAGTAAGATGTTCTACAAATAAAGATATGGCTACATTTAAAGCGGAGGTTTTTTCGGTCCAATTCATCATCCATTACTGTCCGGTAAAAAATGAGCGAATAGCCTATAGCTATCCGCTCAGAAGTTATCTTGGTATTTTTTTCATTCGAACGTATTGAGATTTTGATAAAACATAAATAAGTTTTTATTCTGCTATAACTAACTCCTGCGAATGTTCTACTTCCACGCATTGACCTTTCCATTCAAGGGTAGCGTGGACTCCTTCCGGAAGCACAATCCGGGCATGCAAGGTTTGGCCCGTCTTTAGGTATGCTACAGAGATGCTACCCAACGGATGGGGTATGGAGCCTGATGCCTCCGACAGGTGACCAAGAGCAGGAGTCAGACGAACTTTGGCAAACCCCGGAGCGGCAGAGTGAATGCCCAACAACATACGATAGAACTCGATATTGAGATGGGCACTCCAGGCATGACAGTCGGAGCGCGACGGTTCGGGATTTTCTGCCCAGGTGGTGAGCCCGATGGCAAGCTGGTCTCGCCAGGGCTGCAGGGTATCGAGCAAGCGGTTGGCCATGCCGACCTTATCCATGGCTTGCTGTACGAAATAGCGGAAATAGAAAGTGGCTTGGATGAGTGTAGTATCATCAAGCATCTTGCGGCACACCTCTTGCGCTTCGTGTTCTTCAAGCACCTCAGCCAGTATGGCCAGGGCATTGACGTGTTGTGAATAAACATCGTGTTCAGGAGTATCGGCCAACAATCCGCGCGCGCTGTTCCAGTATTTGACTTTGATGGCGGCGGTTATCTGACGAGCTAAATCATGGTAATAATTTCCCAAAACTTCTAAGCCGAAAGCCTTTTCCATAGCGGCCTGTTCGCGCAGTGCCATAACAAACACCAGATTTTGATAGGCCGAGCTGCCGTCTTGACCGTAGTTGGGTTCTCCATAGTCGAAACCCATGGCCCAATCGGCAAAGAACCAATGGGGCATACGCGCCAGACTCTTGTCGGTCCGCAAGTATTCCTCGTAGCAGCCTATGATGTGACGAGCGGCGGGCAGGTATTGACGGAGCCACTGATGTCCGTCGCGCATCATCCAGTAGTCGTAGAGCATACCTATCCAACTGAGCGAATAGGAGGATATCATCTGTGGCGAGGCCGAAGGGTAACGGCTTTGTGTCAGCCCGTCGGCGGTCATCGACATGCGTCCCTGCTCGATGGCGTGCCGGGGCAGGAGTGTGTCGCGGGTGTTGTACAGGGTGAGCATGGCCTGAATCCGGGCGTCGCCAAAATATTGAAGCTGTTCGTAATAGGGGCAGTCCATATAGGTTTCGTTGGCACAGAGGCGGGCGGTGCGCCAGCCTATCTTCTCCATTTGCTCCAGTTCCCGACCTGCGCGCAGGTGACTCTCCTTCTTTAGCGGATAGGCCGTGAAGGTGGCTCCCAGGCATTCGATAGTTAATGCTTCGTCGGCTGTTTCCACCGTCAGTTCCAGATAACGCCAGGTACGCCACCAAAGTGTAGTCGTCTGCCGATGCGTACCCCCATCCATCAGGAACTGGTCTTTCACTCCCATCATAACTTTGCCTGTTGTCTCATCGCGATGTGGTTTGGTGGCATGCCAGATGTCGGGCATATCGGGATTGAACAGTGCCTCGGCGTAACATACTTCCACACTAGCCCCCTTGCCGCCTGAAGTGGTCAGGTGGAGATAGGCATTGGTGAGCGAGTCGCGATCAATCAATACCGACGTTCTTGTATGTGGAGCAACGGTCAGTGGCAAGTTGATATCGCCTGCCGACACCTCGCGCATCTCCATTTGTGGTATGGAGCGAGGCACAAGGAGGCGGCCTCCACGGTCGCGTGTACCCTTGTCGGCTGCCGCATCCAGGTTCCGGGCTTGCTTCCAATCGAATCCGGGGGCTTCTTGCTCTGTTTGCCATCCCCAGGGGTAGTTGTTGGCGTCAAACCGCTCACCGCGGTCGGCCGCATAGTAGCCGGGCACTACAAAGTCGTCGAGCGATGAATAGGATTCGCCCGTCAGCACCTGCCAATTCCAATCGGTGTTGAACACCGGGTCTGCTCCGTCGGCACATACCAATAGGGCAATCTCGTTGGTTCCCATTTGTGCCATCGGACGCTTCTCTCCATAGTTCCATACTACGGCTGCCAGGGTGTTTTTCCCTTGGCGAAGGTAGGGTGCGATATCCACCGTTTCGTAATTCCAGTTGCTGAGATCGCTGCGCGCCGGTCCCAGAGAAACAAGTACTCCATTGACAAAGAGTTTATACCTATTGTCTGCCGATACGCGTATCAGGTGCGCGTCGGGCACCGTGTTTAACTGCGCGCTTTTACGGAAATAGGCGACACGCAGATCCGCGCCCGATTTTTCTGCGTGGCAACCAATCCATACAGCCGGCCATACAGACGCGTCGCAGGATAGTGCCAGGCAAAGAGAAAATAAAACGAAAACACTCTTCTTCATATTCATCAGTTATCAGGTATATTTTCTTCTTCCCAGGTATAGTCTTCCGTGCAGTGGATGTTCACCGACTGGTCTCCGCAGGCGATATTGAATTCGCCAGCCTCGAGTGTCCACTTCTTGCCGGTTCCCATAAAGGCGAGGTCGCTTGCCTTGATGCGGAAAGTTACTGTTTTGCTTTCATCCGGGGCGAGTACAATCTTCTCGAACCCGCGCAGGCGGCGATTGTCGGGCATGAGCGAAGCATAGAGATCGGAAGCATAGAGCATTACTGTTTCCTTGCCCGCCATGGCGCCTGTGTTTTTTACATCGACTGTGAAAGTGAGCACATCGTCTTTCGTGAAACTATTCTTATCGGCACGGAGGTTGCTGTAGGTATAGGTGGTATAGCTCATACCGGCTCCAAACCACCACTGTTCGTAGGTCTTGGCATTATAGTCGTATACACCGCTGATGGTCTCGCGCACTTCGCTCGCCTTATAGTCGTAGTTGACCATTGCATTCGGCTGAGCGCTGTAGGTATATGGCAGACGGCCGGAGAAGTTTTCATTGCCCGCTAAGAGTTCGGCCAGCGCATCTCCTCCATAATTGCCAGGCAGCATGGTGTGTACTACGGCCTTTGCCAAAGGTTCGATGTCGCTGATGGCGCGTCCGCGCGACTCGTTCAGCACCAGGATGATGGGCTTGCCCGTAGCAGCCAGTGCCTTCACCAGATTTTTCTGATTGGTACTGAGATTGATATCGGCAATGTTGCCCCGGGTCTCGGCGTAGGTATTCTCTCCGATGCACACTATCACATAGTCGTTGTCGGCAGCAGCAGCCACGGCATCGCCGATATTATCGGCATGATCCATTGCCCAGCGTTTCGAGTCGTAACTCACGCCCTCTACCAATGTCACATGATTGCTTCCGAACTTGTTTCGCAGGGCTTCATAGATGGTATTGAAATGCCCGGTAAATTCCTCGCGGTCGGCACCGTCGCCCTGCCAGGTATAGCTCCAGCCGCCGTTGAGTGTACGCATGCTGTTGGCATTAGGTCCACATACCAGCAGTCGGGTGCCTTGCTTTATGGGCAATAAGCGACTTTGGCTGTCTACAGAGTCGTTCTTCAATAAAACGATGGATTCCAATGCGGCCTGCCGGCTGTATGCTGCAAACTCCTCACTACCGAATTTGGGATAATCTTTAGCAAAGGTGTTAGGCTGTTCGAAAAGTCCCACCCGGTGTTTCAGGCGCAGGATGCGTCGCACGGCATCGTCAATGCGTTCCATGCTGACGCCACCCTCTTCTACCAGTTCTTTGAGTAAGCCGTTGTAAGTGAATTGCGAGGGAACCATCATCATATCTACACCGGCATTGATGGCTAGCCGGATTGCCTCCTTGGCAGTAGGGACCACGCGGTCGCTGGTAACGGCTCCATCGATGTCTCCCCAGTCGGTTACCACCATTCCGTCCCAGCCAAGCCCTTCCTTGAGCCAGTCGGTGATAAATTCCCGGTTGACCGTGCCCTTCACTCCATTTACGTTGGAACTGTTGGTCATGATGCTTAAGGCTCCTTCCCGGATTCCCCGCAGAAAGGGCGCAAACTGCTTCTCGCGCAGTTCCTCGTAGCTCAATCTGGCCGGTGAACGATCCAGTCCGTTGTATGGTGCTCCGTAGGCAAAGTAATGCTTTAGGCAGCCTGCCACGTGGTATGCATCGATATGGTTAGGATTATCACCTTGCATGCCGCGAAGAGCGGCTGCCCCCATCTCGCTGGAGAGGAATACATCTTCGCCAAATGATTCATACTGCCGACTCCAGGCTTGCATTCTGCCGAGGTCGATACACGGGCCGTAAATCCAGGGTACATTACAGGCACGAGTCTCGTAGGCCACTATTTCGCCCATCTTATATACAAGGTCGCGGTTGAAAGTGGCCGCCATGTTGATGGCACCCGGGAAAAGCGTACCACCGGCGGAGTAGGTGGTGCCATGCATCTGGTCGAGACCATACACGGTGGGGATACCGAGATGTTTTATTGACACATTCTGAATGGTCTTTACCACCTGATTCCACATAGCAGGGGTCTGGGCGGTAGTTTGTGGCGCATTGAGAATGGAGCCGACTTTATATTTGCCCACTACGGAATCGAGCGCCGCCTCATCCAACCGGAAGGGAAGCTTCGACTGGATATCGTTGGACACCCAGTAGAGCCTCATTAGCTTTTCCCTGTTTTGCTTATCTTCGGGCGTTGTCAGTGCCAACTGGGCTGCATTGTGCTGCTTGTCGAGCCCAAAGCGGCGTAAGGTGTCGGCAAGTTCCTGCTCCGACATCCGGGCAAGCTTCTCCACGACGTAACGCGGGTCTCGATAGGTAATCATGCCTATCTCCAGTTCCACCATCTGCCCGATTTTCTCATCGAGGCTCATCTGCTCCAACAGTTTCTCTATCTTGGCTTCTATGGCGGCATCACGTGGCAACATGGGCGGTTGTTGCGCCACAGTGCTCCCGTAAGCCAGCAAGAAAAGTAGGCTAAATAAATATCTCATAGGAATAAATAATCTTTTATAATTAGAAATTGGTCAGCGCCTGAATACTTTCCTGATTCCATTTCTTTGTTTGGAGATCATAGAGGCCGAACAGCCCGCGGTATGCCCAGATGTGGCTGCTGAATCCGCGCAATTGGAACTGCTCTTGCATGAAGGAGAAGTAGCGGTTCATCGATTGCTGGTCGGCTTTGAGGCAGACACCGTATTCGCCGATGTTGAGCGGACGACTGCTCTGTTCGCTCCAGCGTTGGCAGAAGTCGAGGTCGCGAATAATGGGCGCCTTCTCATTTTCGGTTCCGTGCCACTCTACCTGATGTCCTACCATCGCACTCGGCACATACTCCAGATTCTGATGGGTGAAGGTATGAGGCAGGTAGTAGTGACCCTGAACGATGATATTCCATTCGTTTTCCGGGAATTTTAGTTCGCCCAGTGTCCAGGTCTGTCCCAGATTGGGAGTGCCTATAATCAGTGTACGGCCCGGGTTGGTCCGGCGGATGATGGCAATGAGTTCGGCATGCAGCTTGTTCAAACCATCGGCTCCAAGGCGCATGTTGGGTTCGTTTAGCAAGTCGAAGAAGAGCATGTCGTTGGGGTAATCCTTGTAATGCTCGGCAATCTGTGTCCAGAGCGACTTAATTCGGTCGAGGTTCTGTTCCCATGTGAGGTCAGGGTCGTCTTCGCCCATATTGATGGCCGGGTAGTAGTGTTGGTCGATGGAGACAGCGAGGTTGTTTTTCAAACACTGCTCAATGGTCCAGTCCATCTTTTGGAAGAAGTCCGCATCGATGGTATAGGGAGCCTCTTTGGCGCAGTGCTTCACCCAAGTCGTCGGGATACGTACGCTTTGGAATCCGGCTTCGGCAATGCCCTGGAAATCAGCTTCGGTCATGGGGGCATCGTTACCATCTACGGGGTTGGCATCCACATATCCATTCATGTTGAGCCCTCTACCCAGACGCTTGTTCCGTTCGAAGGGAATAGCCGCCTCTGCCGGAGCCTCTACCTTGGTGTCGAGCACGGAGATTACCTTGGTGGGATCCCGATAAAGATCCAGCATCAGATTTCCATGTGTCGAATTGGCATCTTCATACTTCTGCGGACGGGGAGCATACTGTTCCGGACCGAACACGATACCAATCTGCAGATGGTCTGCGCCATCGAAGAGGGCGATACCGCGATTCTCCATACCCATCTTAAGGTCGAAATGATAGCCATCGGCCTGGGGGGAAACTACATAGCCCACGGTCATGTTGGCAGCGGAGTTGGCCTCGCTGCTGATGGTGATGGTGCTGTCTTCGTTGAAGTGGACTACGCTGCGACAACCGTACTGCGAGGCATACCAAGTGCCGGTAAACGATGGTTTTTGGGTTTTGCCGGTGGTGCAGCCAACCAGCAACGCTACCGAGAGGAGTAAGAAAAGTATTTTTTTCATGATTATATTTTTTCAGTGTTAATTTTCAATTTACAGTCAGTTTTGCTTTGTTTACATGCTGACTATCATGTCCAATCATTATCTCGAAGTCGCCTGGCTCAACGGTCAGTTGCAACGCATGGTTGTAGTACTCCAGTTGCTTGCGGCCAATCTCAAACGATACGGTCTTGCTCTCGCCGGCTTTGAGACTGATTTTCTCGAAACCTTTCAGCTCCTTCACCGGGCGTGAACTGGTGGCATAGATGTCCCTTACATAGAGTTGTACCACCTCCTTGCCATCCCGTTTGCCGGTGTTGGTCACCGTCACCGATGCCTTCACCTGACCGTCGGCAGTCATCTCATTGTTTGATAGTGTGACGTCGCTGTATTCGAAGGTCGTGTAGCTCAATCCGTGCCCAAAAGCATAGAGTGGCCCGTGGATGCAGTCGAGATAGTTGCTGTTGAAGCGAGAATAGGCTGCACCATCCTGATGCGGACGTCCCGTGTTCTTGTGGTTGTAGTAGATAGGGCACTGACCCACGTTGCGCGGGAAAGAGGTGGACAGACGGGCACTCGGATTGACATCGCCAAAGACCACATCGGCCATGGCACGACCTGCCTGGTCGCCCAACGACCATGTATAAAGTATGGCATCGGCCAGCGGTTCGGTCTCGGTGAGCGCCAGCGGTCGGCCGGCGGTCAAGATGAGAATTACCGGCTTGCCGGTAGCCTTCAGCGCTTTGAGAAGTTCTACCTGCGGGAGCCCCAGGGTAATGTCGGAACGTGACACGCCTTCGCCGTTCATGTTGTTCAGCTCACCCAAGGCAGCCACCACCACATCGCTCCGGCGGGCCAGGGCCACAGCCTCTGCCACGAGTTGCTCGTTTGGACGAGTATGTACAGGTTTGATGACCTGTCCCGGCTTGTAGGCGCCCAGATATTGGTTGACCATATCTTGTTCCAGTTGCTTGTCTTCAAGCACCCAACAGCCTTCGGCGTATGTAACCGAACCGCCATGACCTGTTACAGCTTCTTGCATACCTTCCAAAAAAGTTACACAGCCATCGGCAAACCTGGAGAAGGACCAACTGCCCTGCATCTCTTTGGCTGCCACCGCAAACGGACCCACCAGGGCAATCTTGGCCGATTTGGAGAGAGGCAGCACATTGGCTTCATTCTTGAGCAACACCTGGCATTCTCTGGCTATCTCACGGCTGAGCTGACGCGCCTCATCGGTGTGAATCTCGCGCTGGTAACGCTGTAGATTCAGGTAGCGATAGGGGTCTTCAAAGAGTCCCAGCTTGTATTTGGCTTCCAACACCCGGCGACAAGCCACCTCAATATCTTTTTCCGATAAACGTCCCTGCTTGACGAGGTTCTCTAGATTGTCCATATAGGCACTTCCGTTGAGGTCCATATCTACCGAAGCCTCTATGGCCAGTGCAGTAACCTCCTCAATATCGCCTATGCCGTGGTTCACACATTCGTTGATGCCTTCATAATCGGAGGTGATGAATCCCTTGAATCCCCATTCTTCGCGCAACAGGTCGTTGAGCAGATAGCGGTTGATGTGTGCAGGGATACCCTCGAAATCGTTGAAAGAAGCCATAAAACTGCCGGCACCCTCGTAGGCAGATTCACGATAAGGTGGAAGGAATCCGTTAAGAGCCTCCTGGCGTCCCATGTTCACAATGTTGTAGTCGCGGCCACCCTCTACCGCTCCATAGAGCGCATAGTGTTTCACGCAGGCCATTACCGTGGTATTGTCGGCAAGGTCAGTACCCTGATAACCGCGTACCATTGCCTTGCCAAGTTCACCGCACAGAAAAGGGTCTTCTCCAAATGTTTCAGCAATGCGTCCCCAACGGGCATCCCGGCAGATATCCAGCATCGGCGAATAGACCCAGTTGATGCCGGAAGCCGTAGCCTCAAGGGAAGCAGCGCGGGCTCCCCGCTCTATCAGTTCCGGATTCCATGAGGTGGACATAGCTAGCGGTATAGGCTGCACCGTTTGCAAACCATGAATAACATCGTAGCCGAACATCAGTGGAATGCCCAGGCGACTCTTCTCTACTGCCAGTTTCTGTGCTGCCAGCAGATCTTCTGCCACATAGCTGCCATACATGGCGCCAAGTTTGCCATCGACTATGAGTTGTTCGCGGCTGTCGTTATCGTCAGATGCGTTGCCCGATACAAACGAAGGCACCGCCAGAAGATTCAACTGTCCTACCTTTTCTGTGAGCGTCATCTTTGCCATCAGGTCATCGATAAACGCATCCATCTCTCCATTAGCAGAGGGAGGGGGAGTATAACTGGTCAGAGTCAATACTCCACATGCTAAAGCAATCAATTTGCTATATTTCATCATATTCACTTAAATTTATTATTTAGAGTTCTAAAATTGTAGAGGATTCACCACTCCACATTAGACTTTGTTAACGACTCTTAAGATTGTTAATTATCAATAGTTTTCATCTCCGAAAAGTAAACTGTGCGCAATGGCATAGTGTGAGCATCACCGATGAGACAGATACTATCAGTAAGGCGAATATCGTTGGATGCTGCACCAACTTTTATAATGAAATCACCCTTTTCTATAGCCCATATTCCATCATTATAATAACCCAATTGTTGCGGTGACATGATAAAGTCTATTTTTTTAGTTTCGCCCGGCTTAAGTGATACTCGACCAAACCCGGCGAGTTTAATGGGTTTCAATGGTTGACTTGCTGAAGTAGGTGATATATATATCTGTACGATTTCGTCACCTTCGCGCGACCCGGTATTAGTCACATTGAAGGAAATATTGAATAACTCATCAGTCGTGAAAACTGATTTGTCAACTACTAGGTCTGAATAATCAAAAGTAGTGTAATTCAGTCCGTACCCGAAGTGATATTGAATACGCTCATCAGGAGTACTGGAATAATTATAGCAGATGTTTTCGTTAAGTTCTACTTTTGGATAACTCACACTCAACTTTCCTGATGGCGCAACATTACCGTAAATAATATCGGCTAGAGCATTACCCCCTTCTTCACCGGGGTACCACGCCTGAATCACGGCTGCACATTTATCCGCAAGGTCGCCAATAACCTGTGCACGCCCACCGAACATAACCAATACAACAGGCTTACCTGTAACTATTAATTGTCTGACAAATTCCTCTTGTTTTCCTGGTAACCGTAAACTTCCGCGGTCTCGATTTTCTCCACACAGTAAAGTATTCTCCCCCATTGCAGCAATGATTATGTCGCTATTGGCAGCTAACGAAAGCGCTTCTTTAGCATCTATTTTCTCATCGCGGGCTATATGGCGATTCTTATCGAGCCATATTGCACGATCATCCCCGCCTTTTGAAATGGATGTCTCAGTTTTGTCAACCCAATCCACACCACAGGAATAGTTCAAAGTGCATCCATCTGGTAGTTTTTTTTCCAGACCTTCTTTCAAAGTTATAATCTGATTATTTGTGTTTCCGGTATTAATGCCTCGCCAAAAATAGTGCAAGCCTTGATATGTGTAATCGCCAAGCATAGCCCACATTGTGTTGGCATTAGGTCCCACAAGAGCTATCTTCCTAGGATGTTCGATAGGGAGGATGTTATCATTCTTAAGAAGTACTACTGATTGTGTAGCAAGTTCATAAGCGGTTTGACGCTCCTCGGCGGTGTCGAATTCTATATCGCCTTCTGCACAGAATGCCGGATTTTTATCAAACAGACCCACTGCAGCTTTTAGCCTCAGAACTCGTTTGACAGCGCCCTCGAATGTCGCCTCACTAACAAGTCCTTGCTTTATTGCTTCGGGAAGGTATTGATAATTGTCACGGTTTTGAAATTCCACATCGTTCCCAGCATTTATGGCAGCCACTCCACGATGCAACGCATCTTCTTCTGTGTCAATCTGGTTAATCGAGCCATAGTCACTTACTGTTATGCCGTCAAATCCGAGATAATTACGCAAAATATCCTGCATAAGATATTTATTGGCAACGGCTTTCACACCATGGAAGTAGTGATAACCGGTCATTATCACTTTACTACCCTTAGTTCGAATCATTGTTTCGTGAGGCAAGAGTATTTCTTCAAAAAGTTCTTTTCTCCTATCGGTATTGCATCCGCCACCATAGCCCAAAAAATGTTTTGAACATGCCGCGACTCCACTTTTCATCCCTCCGTCCTGCAAACCTTCAACAAAAGCAGAACCCATAGCAGCACTTAGATAAGCATCTTCGCCATACGATTCCTCCAAACGGTTGAAATATGGATTCCGAATCACATCCACCATAGGTGACAACGAAAGCATGCCTCCGATTTTTCGCATGCTGATAGCAGTTTGACGAGTTTTTTCTGCAGCCAGGTCAGTATTGAACGAACATGCCAAACCAATTTGCTGTGGGTAAACCGTTGCTTCTTTTGCAGCAATACCTGTTATGACTTCTTCATGAAATAAGGCCGGTATTCCAGTTGGTGTATTCTTCACCAGCCACTCCTGCACTTGTTTTACCATATCGCGAAGCTCTTCGGGTCCATCTAACGAATTGCTGGCATACTGAGCAAAATGTCCTATTCCGTTAGGAATAAGTTCATAGCATCGGACTGTATCAAGCTGATTGTTTTTGTCGAAAAGTTCCGATAGATACATGCTCTGAAGTTGAGCTGCACGTTCATCCATACTCATGCGTTGATATATGTTATCGATTATCTTCTCGGTAAACTCATTTGACAACGGTATTTCCTGTGCTTTGTGTCGAAAGAAAACGGATGTCGATTTATTATCAGAGGCACAACCAGCCAGAATCAACGCTCCACATGCTAAAGCAATCAATTTATTGTATTTCATTCTATTGTCAAAAATGTTTTGGAGGGGTTATCGCTCCGCATCAGGCTTTAGAATGGCTCACTTACTGTTTATGCCTAATTCCTAATACCTAAATGCTTTATTTCAGATTAATGAATCCATTTCTGCTTGAGCGAGCGATAACTCCCATCTATTTTATATACTGTAAATTATGTACTATCGGGTACTTCCGACTTGGCTTCATGGTTTTGGTTTGAAGCACCAGAAGGTGCAAGCTGCCCATGGATAAAGTGCTTGCCCTTCTTCGGCAGGCGCAGCCAATACAAGATTATTGGCATCACACTTCACAATGAAGAACTCAGTGGGCAGGTACGTAGGCGCGGCACCCTCGCCAACCAGGGCTATGGCCGTACCATAAAGGATGGGGGCCGTTACCTTAAGCTTGCCTACCGACCAGTTGGGCACGATGTCGTCGAAGTCGTACGTGAAGGTGCCGGTGCGACCTGTGGGAGCGACAGAGAAATTGCCGTCTATATCGAGCGTCATGCTGCCGGTGGACTCACCCGTCAGGTGATTGATGGTGGGCATATACAGAGTAAACATGTCCATAATCTCTACACTGGCGGCAAACCACGCGGGGCCGGGGTCGGCCTCGTAACCGCCTAAGCCAAAGAAACTTTGGTCGGCCCAGGTCCATGTCTTCTCGCCATCCTCGCCTATCAGGTCGAGCACTATTTGCGGTAGATTGAAGTCCTTGACAATGACTGTACCCAGTTCTTCTGTCACCTGCTCGCCGTTGGCAAGGGTAAAGGTTGCCGAAAGGGGAAACTCACCCGCACCCGTCAGTCGCATCTGAGCCACATTCTTGTCTGAAGTGACACCGCCGCAGCTCCACACGGTCAATACGGGGTTGCCGTTCTTCACGGTGAGGAGATCTTCTTCGTTGGAGAACTCAATCTTTCCCAGGTCGATAGTTGTGCCAAAGTAGGTGGGGGCCCCCTCCTGACCGATGCACAGCCGGGTGGCTATATTGGCCGGAATCGTCGAGATGGTATCTACCTTTACGGTAAACGAGGTCTCGGTGAATGCCTTTCCACCCGAATTCAATCCACGGAAGTTGACGGTATGCTGCCCGGTGAAAGATACCGAAAGTTCGGCATACGCCTTGCGTGCGACAGACTCGCCTACACTCCATTCAGAGAGTATCGGAGAATTGTTTTCTACAACAATGATGTTACCATTTTTGCCATCGACCACCTTCGGAGCCACACTGAGTTGGAGCTCATCAGCGGGGATGGTGCTATCGTCTATGGTATATGTGTCGGTGATAGGGTCGCAAGATGCGAATGTTCCCATCACAGCGATTATACTGATGTATTTGCAAAAGTTTTTCATGATGATATTTTTAATAATTTAGAGCTACAAATTACTTAATCGAAATTCCAAGTGGTGTAGCGCGCGTCCGGAGTGTCCCAGCCGGGATTTTGCGTGAGTACACCGTCGGACAACTGAATTTGCGCGGGCGGAATAGGCCAGAATCCGCCGGTGGCTTGATAACGTGCGGCATACTTGCCATCGCGCATCACGGTACTTACGCCCAGATTCTTTAGCGTGGTATTGTTCTGTTTGTTGAGTTCAGTCTCTGCAATGTGCCAGCGACGAATGTCCTGAAAGCGCTGTCCCTCGAAGGCAAGTTCGTGGCGGCGCTCCTGCTGCAATGCCTCCAGCGAATAGCCGATGGCGGGCAGGCCAGCGCGGGCGCGCACCCGGTTCATGTTGTCGGCATTGCCGGTTAATTCACTGTGCATAAGCAGCACGTCGGCAAAGCGGATGATGTAAAGGTCCTCGAACATGGCTGCCCAACGGGGCTGAATGTAGGGATCGTTCATACCCGCAAATTCAGGATGGGCTATCCAAAAGAGCGAGTTGCCCCAGGAACCCATCTTGTCGTATGCTTGCTTGGAGAGAATGGGCTGTAATTTCTTGTTCCACAGACCGGTCTCTTCCCACTGTTGGCGCACCTCGCCACTTTCATAATTGGCCATATCGAATTCATCTTCGTCTACGATAACAGATGCTCTGCGACGGATATCATCAGGCTCGGCTGCTTCCCAGGAGTCCCAGAGACTGGTAGGAACCGTTCCAAAGGAGTTGGTGTTGCCAAAGGGGAAAGCAGCCCCATTGTCGCTTTTGCTCATGATGCCGAAGAAACTCAGATAGAGATTGCAGTAGCCGCCCTGATTTTCGTAGGAATAACCGGCAAAGTTGCCGAACTTCACGGCAAACACAGCCTCGGCATTGCCGTTGCCTGCCCAGCGGAGGGGCTGGCCATCTACTCCTGTTACACCGGCCGTATATGCGTAGTCGTCTACCGTATATTCGTTGGTGTATGCCCATAGGTTGCGGAAATCGCCCACCAACTGGTGTCCGGAGTTAGCGATGCAGTCTTCCAGCCAGGTTACCACTTGTTGCTTGGTTATGCTGCCACCGTCGGCCGTGGGCATAGCCTCTTTCTGGTAGTAGCCGGTATAGAAGAGGAAGCAGCGGGCCATCAGCGCCTGGGCTGCCCATTTGGTGGCGTGTCCGGACTCTATTTCGTGATACTTCTTATCGCTCATAAGGCTGATAGCTTGCTGCAAATCGGTAGCTATCTGCGCCCACACCTCGTCGGCAGTAGCACGGGGCGTGTTAGTCTCTTGCGTAGTGCTGAGTATCAGGGGTACGCCGCCAAACAGTTCGGCCAGTTCGTAGTACTGGAAGGCACGCATGAAACAGGCTTCGCCCTTACGTTGGCTGAAGAGTCCGGCATCGGGCACGTTGTCGGCAGCCTCCATCAGGTCAAGACCCTCCAGGCAGGTATTGGCGGCATAGATGCCCTTATAGTGAATATCCCAGCAGAAGTCAAACTGTGAATCACTCTTATACATCAGATGGTCGAGTTCCGCATCTTGACTTCCGGCAAACATATCGTCGCTGGCATAGAGGTTGGTGAGCAAATAGGAGGATTCGGGCTTTGCCGCCTGATGATTCAGGTTGGCGTACATAGATGTCACAAGCATTTCCACATCATCCATCGATGTGGGGAAATTTTGCGTGTTGGACTGTGTATAGTTCTTGGTATCGAGCAGATCCTCGCACGAGCAGAGCGTCATCGCGGCCAGCGCGACTATCCCCATATATTTCGTTACTTTTTTTGTTTTCATTGTTTTATTTTAATTTAGAGTTAACAGTGTCTTAGAACTTCAGATTGGCGCCAATCAGCCAGGTACGGGCGATCGGATAAGATCCCATATCTATGCCGCTCACCCACGAAGTGGCGTTTTCGCCATAACGGTCGGTACCGCCGAAACCTACCTCCGGATCCATTCCTTTATAGCCGGTGAAGGTGTAGAGATTCTGTACACTTACATAGAGGCGCAGTTGCGACAGTGGGCAATTCTTCCAGAGGCGCTTGAAGTCATATCCCAATGTCATGTTCTGAATGCGGAGATAGTCGCCGTTCTCTATGTCAATATCAGTCACATGTTCTGCAATCATGGCACTGTTGCCCAGACGCGGGTAGCGGTTGGATGTACCTTCGCCATGCCAGCGGTCAAATGCCTCGATGGTGTGCTGGCGCGTGCCATAGTAGAGTTGTTGCCCAAAGGCTCCGGAAGTGGTGACCGAGAAGTCGAAGCCCTTCCATCCGAGATTGACCGAGAAGCCCAGACGCCAGTCGGGGTGTGGATTGCCAATCATGGTCTTGTCTTTTTCGTCGATAACTCCATCGTGGTGGCGATCCACATAAATCAGGTCGCCGGGTTGAGGGTTGGCCTGTGCCACACCGTTGCCTGCTGCCTTCCAATCATCAATCTGCTTTTGGTTTTGGAAAACACCGGCTGTCTGATAGCCCCAGAAGTAACCGATGGGATAACCAACCTGTGCCCGGTAGAACTCGGCGGCGTTGACGGAAGCAATAGCTCCTTCATTGCCGTGGATGATGCCCTCTGAGTTGGCAATACGGGTGACTTCATTCTTGTTATACGAGGCATTTAGGCTCAATCCGTATGTGAAGTCCTTACCCACACGGTCGTTCCAGGCGAGTGAGAGTTCCACACCCTTGTTGCTCACGTCGCCACCATTGATGTAGGGGGCCTGGGTACCTGCTGTGGAGAGTACCGGAGCCTGTACGAGCCAGTCCTTGGTCTTCTTGTTGTACCAGTCGGCGCTTACCCGCAAGCGGTTGCCCAAGAATACGGCATCAATACCCAAGTTGATTTGTTCGGACTTCTCCCACGTCACATTTTCATTGGCCAATGTGGTGGCATAGGCACCGGTGGTAGGAAGCTTCCCCGTTGCGATGTGTGTCTGTCCAAACTGGTAGCCATGCGAGAGGTCGAAAGCAATGGGCGACACATACTGAAAGTTAGGTATCGACTGATTACCATTCTGTCCCCAACTGGCACGCAGTTTCAGGAAGTCGAGCCAGCCACGGGTGCTTTCCATAAACTTTTCCTCGCTGATAAGCCATCCGGCCGATACAGAGGGGAAGATGCCCCAGCGATTTCCACGGGCAAAGTTACTAGAGCCATCGGCACGAATAATCAGCGTAGCCATGTACTTGTCTTTGTAATTGTAGTTGATACGACCGAAGAACGAGGCCAGCGCCCATTCGTCAAACGGATAGCCCTCGATGTCGGTGGCGGCGTTTCCGATGGTGTTGGATATCCACGCATGATCCATATCGGGTTTCATCGTGGGCAATTGTTGCCCTTCCGTCACGCTGTTGATTATAGAAAGGTTTTCGCCCGGTATGGTCTTCTCAAACGACTGGCCTACCAGTACATCAAAGAGGTGACCGTTCCAATTGGGAAGGATGTAAGAGATTGTATTCTCCTGCGAAATGTTATGTCCCAATGCTGAGCTCTGGGCCACAATATATGAGGCACTTCCCTCGTTTGTAGCAGCCTGATAGGGAGCGGTAAGTGAACGGTAGGAGCTGTTGGTCATACGGTAACTGAACGAACTGCGCCACTTAAGATTCTTAATGGGTTCTACCTCCAGATAGGCAGTCGCGTTGAGGCCGTATGTGCGGTTCTTGTTCAGCCCATGCGCCTTCTGCATCATCAGAATAGGATTGCCCTGTTTATCGTCATACACCCAGCCCGTTTGCTGCATGTCGTGGTAGTCGAACAGTTCTCCTTCGGCATTGTGCATAGGCAATAGCGGAGTAGTCTTTATGGAATTATAGACATCGTTATAGAGAGTAGATGTCTGTGCTATCGTGCTCTGGTTTGAGTAGTAGAACAGTAAATTCTCGCCAATCTTGATGATGTCCCGATCGCTTCCCTTGAGGAGCACATGATCGGAGTTAATACGGGCGGTATAACGCGTATAGTTGGGCACAGTACCCTTGCCTATAATACCGTCTTGCGAGGTAAAACTGAAACCGGCTGAGAACTTGCTCATCTCGTTACCACCTGTCAGATTGATGGCATGGTTCTGCATCGCTGCATTCTCGTTGCGCATCTCGTCGAGCCAGTTAGTACCTTGCCAACCGTTCTGAAGCATATTCCAAGTGTATTCGCCCAATTGTGTCTGCCAGTTCAGCGCCGGAACACCGTTATTGAAGTTGGTTTCATCAGTAATTGCCATGAATTGCTGCGCATTGAGCGTGTTGGGCATCTTATATACGTTCTGCCAACCGTAATACATGTCGTAACTGAGCTGTATCTTGCCCGTCTTACCTTGTTTGGTCGTAACCAGGATAACACCATTAGCGGCACGCGAACCATAAATAGCAGCCGAAGCAGCATCTTTGAGCACATCGATAGACTCAATATCTGCCGGGTTGAGCGTATTGATGTCGCTACCGGCCACACCGTCAATCACATACAGCGGTGCAGAGTCGCCCACGGTACCGATACCGCGAATATTCACCTTGAAACCTTCGCCGGGCAGACCGTTGTTGGCTGTAATGTTGATGCCGGGCGTCTGGTTCTGTAATGCACCCAGTGCACTGGTGGTATTGAGTTTTGTCACATCATCACCCTTCACTTGTACGGTGGCGCCGGTAACGAGTTTCTTCTTCTGTACACCGTAGCCCACTACTACCACTTCTTCCAGTTCCCGATAGTCTTCTTCCAACGTAATCTGGAGATGAGTGACATCTGTTACTTCTATAACGCGGGTCTTATAGCCTACATAGGAGATTTCGAGTTTGGCTCCCCGGTTGACCGTTAGCGTGAAATTACCTTCAATATCGGTAATCACACCGTTGGTTGTACCTTGTTCTATCACACTGGCGCCGATAATGGCACCCATTGCATCGGATACATTGCCTGTCAACTTTACCGTCTGTTGCTGCATCTTCTGCACATCAGGACTCTGAACTGCATAGACCTGAGAGGTTGCTCCCAGTGTCATGGCAGACAATAATCCTGCAAATAGCATAGACTTGTTAAAACTAAATTTACGATTCATTGTTCTGTTTTTTAAGTATTAGTAATTAGTATAAAGTTACCTTATCTCAAGTTTCGGATTTAGGTTTATTAGTTTGTAATAGATATGTGAATTATGATACCCATTATCTTCTGCGACACCGTATGTTCATTCTTACCACACTTCTGCAACTGTGCCCACAAAGCTTCGGATGACACTTTGCAACCTGCTCCCTACGCAAACATAAACGATATGGGGTGCAAAGTCCGTTTCGATGCGACGCAATCTTAGAATAAAGGATTTATTTCTATGAATAAAGGCTTTAGTTATAGAAACAAAGGCTTTATTTTTGCGAACAAATCCTTTATTCTAAGATTTCATAGGCACAAAAGACACTTTGCGCAGACACGAGATACACTCTGCATAGGCACGGAAGATGGGTGATTTTCCCTTTTCACCATGCAAAGAGGTTTCAATCCTAACTTCTGATTCTAAATCCGAAACTCTTGCCTTATTCATTGTAATTTCCTCTAATGAATTTCCGTTTCTGCTGCTAAATTACGATATTAATATAGATGACCTAACTGCGGGTAGCTGGTGACGGTAGATTCTAATTCAGTATATTTATTTTATAATCAATGATTTATGCTTTGCATTGGACGATAAAAAAGTAGATTTTATAGACGATTTGATGAGGCTAATTTCCTTATCCGGATGAAAAAGTGTAGTGAAAAATTCTGCTTTTTACGTCATAGGATAATGAAAATTGTAGTGTTTCCAAATATCTTAGTATCTTTAGGGCAAAATAAGAATATAAGTATGAAAACAGTTGCCAGAACCTTTTTGTTACTTTTCCTATGTAGCCTACAAGGTAAAGCAGCATTCTATAGCGACAAGGCTGCAAACCTGTTGAACACACTGGATTCACTGATAGAGAACTACCCTCAAGTCATCGAACAGCGCCAATCGGCTATCAACCGGATAGCTAGTAAACCTATGCCCAATACGCTACAGGCGCGCTATGAACACAACAAACGTTTGTTTCAGGAATATCAATATTTCAATATAGATTCGGCACTCGTATATGTCAATGCCAATATTGTCATTGCCCAACAGACGGGTGATGACAACATGATGAACCTATGTCGTATACAGAGGTCATATATTTATGCCATTATTGGACAACTGCATGAATCTGTTGAAGAGATGCGACAAATAGACCACGACAAACTAACAGGAGGTATGCTTATAGAATATTTGGGACAGATGTCTCTGCTCTACTCCCGATTTGCCGAATATACAGACGGTGGTAGCGATAAGCGAGATTATTATTACGAGAGAGAACACTTTTATATAGATTCTACCTTGAATGTACTACCTCATGAAAATCCCTATTACATTCTTTATAAAGGATTAAAAGACTTACGAGCCGGGAACTATTCCGGTTCCATCGTTGCAATAAAAGTATATTTGGAAACATCAAAGACAATCAGCATCGCTAACAGCAAATTGCTATATATACTATCCACACTATATCGGGACAACAATCAACCGGATCTGAGGCTGGAGTGTTTGGCAGAAGCCGCCATCATGGATATGACACTGGCCAACAACGATAACGTTACATTGCATGACTTGGCTACGCTACTCAATGAAAAAGGGGATAATGAGCGCGCTTACAAATATATCTCCCTATGTCTGGAAATGGCCCATATCATGAACAATCGGGTCCGTATGGTTTCTTGTCTCTCTACATTTGATGCCATACAGAAGACAAGTCTGCAAATTAAGAAAGCTAAAAACAGACAGTTAAGCTGGTCGCTATGGGTTATCGGATTCGTTTCTTGCCTGCTCACCCTTACTCTGATATATACGTACAGAATTTTGAAACACCGTAGCCGGCAACGGATAGAACTGAAGAATCTGAATGGACTGCTTTCTGCTTCGAATACAGAGTTGGAGTCGGCCAATGAACGGTTGAAGAACAGCCTGCATGAAATTACCGTACTTCACCAGCAGATTACAGAAACCAACAACCTGCTGAAAGAAGCCAATGAAAAACTCTATGACCAGAATATCATCAAAGAAGAATATATAGGATTTGTGCTCACCCTCTGTTCTGACTACATCAGTAAGCTTGACCAATACCGAAAAAACATCAACAACAAGGTGAAAACCCAGCAGTATAAAGACCTACTGAAATTTACGGATTCTCCCATCATGATAGAATCTGAATTAAAGGAGTTTTATCGGACTTTCGATGCTATTTTCTTACATGTCTATCCTTCTTTCGTGAGCGACTTCAACTCTTTACTTCAACCCGAATACCGTATCATCCCCAAGGAAGAGGGGCGGCTAAACACGGAATTGCGCATATTCGCACTAATGCATCTCGGCGTTACGGATTCCAGCAAAATTGCAGATTTCTTCCACTGGTCAACCCAGACGGTCTATAACAAACGGGTGTACATCCGTCAGAAGGCTATTGACCGTGAAACCTTCAATGACCAAGTGCGCAAGCTGGGAAAATAGAAAGGAAGCAGCGTCTACTTACGAATTTCTGTATAGCTTTGGCGACATTCCTGTATGATTTCTGAAATATCGACCAAAATGGGATTGAGTCGAGAAATTCAAGTCATAGGCTATTTGTTGGATGGAGAGAGTGGACGATTTAAGCAAGGTCTTGGCTTCTAAAATAGTATATTTGTCAATCCAATCCGTTGCATGTTTTCCCGTTTGTTGTTGAATCACAGTAGAAAGATATTTCGGGGTCAGATTCAGCTTGTCTGCATAAAAACCGACACTCCTTTCCTTGCGAAAGTATTTTTCTACATTCTTTATGAACTCCTGAAAAATGGATTCGCTTCGGGATAAAACTGCCGGAGCGTAGTTGGTTAAAAGCAAATTAAAGATATTACAAGCCAAGATATATAAATAGTATTGAATGATCTGTTGACGAAATATATTTCCGGTATCTGTCATCGTTTGTTTCAAACATTTCAATAGGACTTCAAACTCCTGCTTTTTGGAAGCCAATACCGGTTGACAGGGATTTTCTCTGATTAAGTGGAGGAATCTTAGTATATGACTTCCCTGCAACTCGAAGAGGCTTTCTTTTAAGCACATCAATTCTGCCTTGAAGTTCTTGCTTAATTCCAACACCTCGAAAGGTTTGCCTTCCATCACTATCAAAAAGTGGTTTTCCAGCACTGTAATCTCTTCAAAACCGACTATTAACCGGGCATACCCCTCCGAGCATATTACAATTAAGAGGCTATCTAATTTGACAGGGTGTCCGGTAATGGCAAAAGTTCCCAGATGTTCCATCGGAGACGTATAGTTATCAAAAATAAGGAACTTGTCTGATAACGCTTCTGTAGAGGCGAACTCCTGCACCATTCGTAAACCAATATTCTGTGCTTTGTCTTTCATGAACGTCTAATTTGGTCAACAAAAATAATCATTTTTTCTTTTGTATGACTCGATTCCGACTTTTTGGTCAATAATGACGACTATAATGCCTAAATGGCATGTGAGAATTCTTCACCTTTACACAAAAATAATAATAACAGTAATAACAATGAAACTATTCAGCTTGTCTCTCCTTTGTTTTGCGCTACTCTGTTCTTGTGGGAACCATGGCGTCAAAGAAAAACCGATTGTAAAAAACGTGCATATCGTACATGCCGAGCCTATCGCAGGAAATACATTCCGGTCGTTCCCCGGAGTGGTCAAAGCAGCGCAGCAGATTGAACTCGGTTTTAAAACAGCCGGACAAATCAAGCAATTGTGCGTTGATGAGGGTGACTATATCCGTGAAGGACAGCTCATTGCCAGGTTGGACGATACGGATTATCAACTGCAACTGGCAGCTACCGAAAGCCAGTACCGACAGTTGAGTACGGAAATGACAAGACTGGAAGAACTACACCGTCGAAATAATATAACCGACAATGATTATGAAAAAGCCGTAGCCGGATTGGAGCAGTTGAAAGCACAACTGGAATCGAACCGGAACACCGTCAACTACACCCAACTTCATTCTCCTATATCGGGCTATATCCAGGCTGTTCATTTTGAAAAAGCAGAAATGGTCAATACGGGAACAGCCGTTGTTACATTGGTCGATGTAAATAACATAGAAATAGAGAGCGAACTCCCTGCATCTGTTTACCTGCAAAAAGATAACTTTATAAGTTATTCATGTCATTCCCGGTTATTGGCAGATAATAACTTCTCTTTGAAATTAGCCTCGATAAATCCCAAATCTAACAGCAATCAGTTATACAGGATGCGCCTGTTTCCCGAAACAGATGCGAAGAACGCTCTTTCGATAGGAATGAATGTAGAGGTAACGGTGGAAATTCGCAATGGAGAACATTCAGGTGGTTATACCCTTTGGCCCAGATCTGTATTTATGCAGAACGGTAAAAGTTATGTATGGGTCGTGAATGACCGTTCCGAAGTGAAGTTAAAACCCGTGGAGATATCCGGTCTCGACAGCAAAGGGCGAATCATCATCCTGTCTGGTCTGAACGAAACAGACAATATTGTCGAATCGGGGTTGAGCGCCCTCGATGAAGGTGATGTAGTACGGGTAATCGCACAACCCGCCAAAACAAATGTAGGAGGGATACTATAATGAAACTGACTGATTTTTTCTTCAGAAACGCTACGTTCTTCTGGACGTGCGTGGTAATGATCGTATTCAGCGGTATATACGCCTACATTATTATGCCGAAACTGGAAGACCCTGAATTGTCTGTCAAGCAAGCAATGGTGGTAACTTACTATCCGGGGGCTTCTGCACACGAAGTCGAACTCGAAGTTACATCGGTACTCGAAGATGAACTACGGACACTCAGTAATATTTCCGATATGGAATCGGTCTCTTCGGAAAATATGTCAACTATCACTATCAATATCGACATGGCTGTTCCGGTCGAGGGTCTCGAACAACGTTGGGATATTCTTCGTAGAAAGGTGGAGTCAGCCGCGCAACGGTTGCCGTCAGGGGCTTATCCTCCAGTGGTGGTAGACGATGTAAGTGATATCTACGGAATGTTCTATGCCCTTTCCGCCGAAGGCTATACGCTTGCGGAAATGGAAGAATATGCCGGGCTTATTAAACGTGAACTCCTTGAATTGAAAGGAGTAAGGCGGATTTCATTCTTTGGCACAAGGAATGAAAATGTAAATATAAAGCTCCCCAAAGAAATGATTGCACGCAACAGCATCTACCCTGTGCAAATTATGACTACTATCGATGCCCGCAATCAGCCAGTCAATGCCGGGCATTACTATTCGGATGGTCAATTGCTGCGTAATGAGGTCGGTGGCAAACTAAGGAGCGCTGAAGATGTGAAAGACCTTATTATGCAAACGCCTTCCGGCGGGCAGGTAAAGTTAGGCGATATTGCCGAAGTCGCAAAGGAGTATGCCGATCCGCAGACCAGGGGCTTTTGGGTGAACGGCCATCCGGCAATCGCTCTTTGCGTTTCGATGGAGCCGGGCGTTGTGGTTACGGATGTAGGTAAGCTGGTCGAGGCGCGAATGACGGAGCTCCAAGAGCGGTTGCCTGCCGGATTTGAGTATGAAAAGATATATTTCCAACCGGATAGGGTATCGAACGCAATAGGCTCTTTCAACTGGAACCTCGTAATATCGGTAGTCATCGTAGTGCTTGTACTGATTCTTACAATGGGCATCAGAGGTGGGCTAATTATCGGTGCAGGACTGATTTTGACCGTATTGATGACTTTTCCCGTATTACTGATGACAGGAGGAACATTACAACGCATATCATTGGGGGCATTCATTGTGGCAATGGGTATGCTGGTTGATAACGCGGTTGTGGTTCTCGACGGTATACTTGTAGACAGGGGAAATGGTCTGCCGCCAAAGAAAGCATTGTTCCGGACAGCGGAAAACACAGCGTGGCCTTTAATGGGTGCAACTTTAATCGCCATAATGACTTTCCTTCCTGTCGGATTATCCAACGATACCGCTGGAGAATATGCACGTGATCTGTTTTTTGTGCTGGCCATATCATTGTTGGTAAGTTGGGTGCTTGCCATGACACAGATACCTGTCTTTGCAAAACTATTCTTATCGGCACGTGCAAACGGCGGTAAAAACCCAGAGAAGATAAAAGATCAACTCAACACACCCCTTCATAAGGTTATCCGAAAGGCGCTTCATTTTTTTATGAACCATAAAATATCAACTTTTTTGGTAAGTTTCGGATGTTTGGTTCTGGCTTTCGTTGGATTCTTTTCGGTTAAGTCGATATTCTTCCCCGACTTCGATTATAACCAGTTATATGTAGAATATACCCTGCCACCGCAAACGCACCCTGACAGGGTAAAACATGATTTGCTGGAAATATCGGAAAAACTCTCGGACTATGACGAGATAAACAAGATAACGGCAAGTCAGGCACAAACCCCCACCCGATATTGCCTTGTGCGTTCCATCAATGCGGTGGGCGACAATTACGGAGAATTGATTATCGACTTCGAGGATTACCGCGATGCATACAGACTTCTTCCGGAAATTCAGACACGACTGCGGGAAGAATATCCCGATGCGTATGTTCGGGTACGGAAATACAACTTCGCAGTCAGTACGAGCCACACGGTTGAGGCCATATTCTCCGGTCCCGATCCGCAGATATTAAGAGAGCTGGCCGGGCAAGGCAAAGAAATTATGCGCGATTGTGCAATAGTGGATGCTTATTCGGTTACCGACAACTGGCAACCTCAGGGAAAATCCATATATAGGGATTATTCCGAGCAATCTGCCAAACGTAGCGGAATGAACCGCAGCGATATTGCGAACGCTTTATTGGCTTCAGCAGAAGGCTTGCCCGTAGGTCTTATTTACGAAAATGACAAATCGGTTATTATTAATCTGAAAGTCCAAAATTCGGATGACAGTCGCATTACAGACCAGAATGACATACCGGTATGGGGGATGATTCCAAATACCAGCCTTGAAGAAGTAAATATAGGTAGAGTATTGCAGGGTACGGCGACACCCGACGATATAACTGACAATATGTTCCGCACAATCCCTTTAAGTCAGATAACGAATAACGAACGCGTTAAGTGGGAAGAAACAAGCGTGGCGCGTTACGACGGTAAACGGGCGATAAAAGTACAGTGTGACCCTCTTGCCGGCGAAGCTCCCGGCGAGATACTGTCGGAAATCCAGGATCGGTTTGAACAAATAGAACTCCCTGCCGGGTATTCACTCAAATGGTTAGGAGAACAGAAATTACAGAACAGCGCATTTGAAAATATTTTCGGATTCGTGCCGATAGCCCTTGTGTTGATTGTGCTGATTCTTGTATGGTTGTTCAATGATATGCGCAAGGTTCTGCTGGTTATTCTGTGTCTGCCTTTCGCATTCATAGGAATCACCCCCCTTTTGCTTGTAACAGGTACACCATTCACATTTATGGGTATAATCGGAGCGATGGGATTGATGGGAATGCTGATTAAGAACTCTATCGTATTGGTAGACGAGATTACGCGCCTTACAAAAGAAGGAATGGTTCCCTATGATGCGGTCATTAATTCGACAGTAAATCGTACCCGTCCGGTAATAATGGCTTCGGCCACGACCATACTTGGCATGCTCCCGCTTCTGTTCGACCCTATGTATTCCAGTCTGGCAGTTGTGGTAGTTGCCGGTTTGACAGCAGGCACCATAATTACGCTGATTCTGCTGCCTATTTTTTATTCATTATTTTTCAAAATTAAAAAAACTTCGCTAATAAATATTTACGAATGAAAAAGAAAACAATCATCCTTGTAACTCTGGCACTTATGCTTTTGGGAGTGAACACCAATGCTCAAATGTCAGAAAAGCCTCGTGTCATTGCAATGACTGACGGAGAGATAGATGACCAATGTTCTATGATCCGCTTCCTGCTCCATGCTAACGATATGGAAGTTGTAGCTATTATCCAAACCAATTCCATTTTTCAACGGGGTGGATGGAGTAATGCCGGATGGATAGAAAAGCAACTTGATGCTTACGAACAGGTATATCCCAACCTCATCGTACACGATCCTGCTTATCCTACTGCCAACGAACTAAGAAGCAAACTCTTCCTTGGTGACCAAGATTCAACACATATTGTGGTCGATACAGATGTCATCCGTCGTGTACCCGGAACTGAATCCATGATAGACCCCACGCATTGGGCTGATACACCCGGTTCCGATAAGATTGTTGAAACTCTTTTGGAAAACGATCCTCGCAAAGTCTATATACAGGCTTGGGGAGGTGGTAACACCGCAGCCAAAGCTTTCCAAAAGTTAAAAACCCAATACCCTTCCGAGTATGAGCGTGCTGTGAAGAAAGCAGTTATGTATAACATCTGGTATCAGGATGGCGCTGGAAACTACATTGAAACTTACCACCCCGACGTCACTCTGCTGGTGTCTTACTACTTTAGTGGAACTTGGGATTACGGTAGCCAACGTTATACCGACGGTTTTGCCAAAAACTATCTGCACAACGGTCACGGTCCATTGGCAGCCCTTTATCCACAGGATTACATCAGCGAAGGCGATTCACCTGCGTTCCTTTATACGCTTGGTAGCGGATTACGTGGTTATGAAGACCCTACTTACGGTGGTTGGGGCGGACAGTTCTATAAAATAGAAGGACTAAAAAACGTATATCGTGATGTAGACCGTGGTAGTTACCTGCGGTGGGTAGAAGTAGCCAACCGTGATTTTGAATCCAGACTCCGGTGGTGTGTAGCTGGCAAATATGAAGATGCTAACCACAAACCGGTAATCGCCATACCCGGCGGGCTGGAAAAAACAGTGAAATCCGGTGAAACCGTAACCCTAAATGCCGATATCACAGAACCAGATTCCCTCGATATTGACGGAATCTGGGCGAAATACTCTGCCCTTTATGAGCAGCTCGGCTTTAATAAAGAAAGTTTTGTCGAAATAGCTCCGCAACGTTATCCCAAATATAACGCTTACTGGTGGCAATATAAAGAAGCAGGAACATACAATGGCTATATCGACATTGTCGCCGTTGACTCAGGCAAATCTACCTTTGTTGCTCCCAAAGTCGACAAACCCGAAACCCTGCACCTCATCCTTGAAGTGACCGATACGGGGATTCCGGCGTTGACCACCTTCGCCCGCGTTATTGTTACTATCTTCCCCACAGATAAATAAGAACCAATAAGAAAATGTCATGTTAAGAAAAACGATACTTATGATTCCTGCCATCTTTTTATGGTTGGGCATCAATGCTGTACAAGCCCAAACCCGTTTATCAATCGAAGATTGCCGGAGAATGGCACTTGAGAACAGCGACGATATAAAAATATCATCCCGCAAGGTAGGCAAGGCGGTATCAGATCGACAAGCAGCAAAAACAGCCTATTTCCCGAAAATATCAGGATCGGCAACCTATGCCTATATTTTCGAAAACATCGATATGGGTATGGTGGGTATGGAAATGAGTATGAAAGGTATGTATATGGCAGGTATTACCCTGCAACAGCCTGTATATGCAGGAGGGAAAATTGTCAACGCAAACAAAATGGCAAAAACCGGCGTAGCAATCTCGGAAGAAAACAAAAGGCTTACCCGAATCAATACCCTGGTAGAGGTGGAGCAGACGTATTGGATGTATGTTTCGGTAGCGGAAAAGGTAAAACTGCTTACACAATATACTCAATTGTTGGATTCGTTGCATCAGCAGGTCAGCAGTTTTTTTGAACTCAAAATGGCTACTGCTCAGGATTTGCATAAAGTACGCACCCGACGAAGCAATGTGACATACGAACTCCAACGGGCGGAAAGCGGACGGGAACTGACTCGTATGTCCCTGTGCCATCTGATCGGACTGGAGTTGGATGCTCAAATAATTGCCACCGACACACTTATTTTAACTCAAAACTACAACAATCAATTATCACACGATATTGTCAATCGCCCGGAATACCGTATACAGGAAATGCAAGTGGAATTGAAGGATTTGGAGATAAAAAATACCCGTGCCGATTTTTTCCCTACAGTGGGGATTAGTGCTGGTTATCAATATATGGGGGGCATGAAATTAGCCGGTTCATCTCTCGATATGAAAATACCGATGGTAATGGCCAGTATAAGCATTCCTATATTCAATTTCGGGGAAGGACGTAAAAAAATAAGGAGCGCACGACTGGCACACGAAATCAGCACAGTGGAACTCAACAAAAATCGTTCATTGATGGATATAGAAGCACAGCAATCCAAATCCGCTTATGAAAGTGCATTGCTACTTATTCGTACAGCAGAGCATGGCCTTGAAGAATCAGAACATAATCTTTCTCAGACCCAAAACAATTATGAAATGGGAATGGCCACGATCCTTGATGTTATGGAAGCGCAGACACAATGGCAGGAGGCTTACAGCAACAATATTGAAGCCCGTACAAATTACAAAATACGAGAAATAGAATACCTTAGGGCGATTGGACAGTTGGAGTGATTTTTAATGACAGAAAACCTTAGATGCCCCCTTCTTATTAAGTACATCCCCAATCATCGCTTTCGCCTCCAGCCCAACCTCCACAAAGTTCCTGTAGAGAATCTGTTCCCGCTCTTCTTTCGAATTGAAAGTATAAAACCGTGGCAGCGGATAGTTTTACAGTCCGCTTCCTCTTTCTTTTCTTGTAATAGGACAGATAAAATGCCGCAACATCCGTATATTTGTTACGGGGAAGCCTTATGCCGAGCTTCCTGCAATGCATGCAGATGTGCCGGTAGAGCCTATTCGATGCTCTCCCAAAGGAGCTTCATGTCCGTAGGAAAACGCATATGACTTTCATAGCATGTGGTAAGAATCATCATTCTCCTTTCCGTTCTGTTCTCCGGCGAGACTACAAAAAAGGAGGAAATCCATTTCGGATTTCCTCCTTTTTTAGTTTATAGTTTTTTGTCTAAATTCTTATTTGGCTACTTCTACAACTGGCTCGGTACCTTTCTTGTTCTTCATCAGCAGATATGCGATAGGAGATGCAACGAACAGAGAAGACATTGTACCGAATACAACACCCAGAATCATGGCGAATGCGAAGCTGCGGATGGAATCACCACCGAGGATGAAGATACACAGCAACACAATCAAGGTACTCAGTGAAGTATTGATGGTACGTGCCAGAGTTGTGTTCAATGAGTCATTGAACAATTGGAATCTGTCACGCTTCGGATAGAGGCCGAAGAATTCGCGTACACGGTCGAAGATTACCACCTTGTCATTGATAGAGTAACCGATAGCTGTCAGGATGGCACCGATAAAGGTCTGGTCGATTTCCAGAGAGAACGGCATCCAGCCCCAACAGATGGAGTAGGCACCCAGGATGATGATGGTATCACAGGCCAATGCGGCTACTGAACCGATACTGTATGCAATATTGCGGAAACGAATCAGAATATAAATACCGATGGCAATCAATGCAAGTACAACGGACCAGATGGCTGAAACCTTGATGTCGTCTGCGATACTCGGACCTACCTTCTGGGAACTGATGATACTTCCGCCCGTATGGTTTTCGCGGTCGATGAAGGTTTCCAGCGTAATGTTCTGGGTCAATACAGGTTTCAGAGTCTCATACAGATATGCTTCGATTTCAGAGTCGATGTTGTTACCTTCTTCTTCAATGCGGTAGTTCGTGCTGATACGTACAGTCTTACCGTCTGTACCGATAGCGATAACGCTGACATTGGCGTCACCGAACTTGCTGGAGATAAGCTCACGAATCTGTTCCGGCTCTACCTTGTTCTCAAACTGCACCTTGAAGTTACGTCCACCGGTGAAGTCGATGCTCTGGCTCAATCCGCGGGTAGCGAGGAAAGCGATACATACAATTACAGCGGCTCCGGTGATGGTCAACCACAGCTTGTTTCTGCCCATGAAGTCGAAATGTACATTCGCCATCAGGTTCTTTGAAATCTTGGAAGAGAATGTCAAGTTCAGCAATTTGTCTTTGCTCATGAAATAATCATAGAACAGACGTGTCATGAATACGGCAGTAAAGAATGAAATCAAGATACCGATAATCAATGTAGTGGCAAAACCACGGATAGGACCTGTACCGAAGTTGAACAGGATAATACCGGTGATGATAGATGTCAAGTTGGAGTCGAAGATAGCGGAGAATGCGTTGGCATAACCGTCAGCCAATGCCTTCTTCACACCCTTGCCTGCACGCAGCTCTTCTTTGGTACGTTCGTAAATCAATACGTTGGCATCCACGGCCATACCCAGTGCCAATACCATACCGGCAATACCGGACATGGTCAGTGCAGCCTGGAAAGAAGAGAGGATACCCAGCGTGAAGAACAAGTTCAGCACCAGAGCACCGTTGGCCACCATACCCGGAATGAATCCGTACATGGAGCACATGTAAATCATCAGCAGAATCAATGCAACGATGAATGACATGATACCGGCGTTGATAGAAGCTTGTCCCAGTGAAGGACCTACGATGTCTTCTTGCACAATGTGTGCGGGAGCCGGCATCTTACCTGAACGCAATACGTTTGCCAAGTCTTTTGCCTGTTCGGGAGTGAAGTGGCCGGTAATCTGTGAGTTACCACCGGTGATTTCATTGTTTACATTTGGTGCGGAGTAAACATAGCCGTCCAGCACGATAGCGATGCTCTTACCGATGTTCTGCTTGGTGAGCTGAGCCCAACGGCGTGCACCGTCGGTATTCATGGACATGCTTACAGCGGGCTTGCCATAATGGTCGTATTCGTCCTTGGCGCTAACTACTACATCACCTTCCAAAGGCGCTTTACCGTTACGTTCTGTAGAACGGATAGCATAGAGCTCGAAAGTCTGGGCTTTCGGGTCATACTCGTATGGAGATACACCCCACTTCAGACGCAAGTCTTTCGGCATTTCGGCCTGAACTTCCGGCATGGAAAGGTATCTGTTGATTTCAGCTGTATCCTTGTAGTTGGCATAGGCTACAACAGGACCTTGTCCGCTGGGGTTGACCTGCAGGATGGCGAACAGCGGATGTTCTTTCTTTATTTGTGCAAGGTCAGCGGTTTGTGTCTTGTTTTCACCCTTTAAAGCAGCGGCAAGGCTGTCGGCTGTGCTGGTAGCCTGTGCTACGGCAGGAGCTTCGGCGGCTGTGCTGTCTGCTTCTTCTGCCGGAGTTTCGCTTGCAACGATGGCACGCAACTTGGTGTCGGCAGCTTGCAGATAAGGAGTAACGTCTTTTGCTGTGTATGTTTCCCAAAATTCCAGATTGGCGGAACCTTGTAATAATTTTCTTACACGTTCTGGCTCTTTGATACCCGGAAGCTCTACCATGATACGGCCCATTTTGTCTTCCAGACTCTGGATGTTGGGCTGAACTACACCGAAACGGTCGATACGGGTACGAAGTACGTTGTAGGAGTTCTCGACTGCTGCCTTTACTTCTTCGCGCAATACTTTCTCAACTTCCGCGTCGGTAGATTTCTGAGTTACCTTGTCTTTTAATTGTTGGGTTGCGAACAGTTGTGAAAGAGGAGCACCCGGAGCAAGCTTGTGATACTCTCTGACGAATAGGGTGATTACGTCATCCTGGCTTGTGGTAGCTTGTTTGGCGGCAGTGGCCAATGCTTGGTTGAATGCTTCGTCAGTCTTGTTGTCAGCCAATACTTTGATGACATCGGGTACGGAAACTTCAAGGATGACGTTCATACCGCCCTTCAAGTCCAAACCTAAACTGATTTCCATCTCACGACATTGTTTCAGCGTCCAATTGCCGAAATACACTTTCTCATTAGCCAGAGAATCGAGGTAGTCCTGCTCTACTTTCACATCGCCTTTCGCAAACTCTTTGGCCTTACTTGTGTAATGGCGAGTTACAAAAGAGAAGGAGAGATAGAACACACACACCAGTGTGAGCAATATCGCAAAAACCCTTACAAATCCTTTGTTTTGCATGTTACTTTTAGTTTATTATGATTACTTTTTAATTAAATTCTGTTGCATACAAGGCTGCAAATATAGCTTTTTTTTCACAAATCTTACTTCATACCGCGATTTTTTAACATCGGGTCTAATTGAGGCTCAGTTCCTCTGAAGTTTTTATAGAGAGTCATCGGGTCTTCGCTGTCTCCTTTTTCCAGAACATTCTGGCGGAAGAGGTCGGCTGTCTGCTTGTCGAAGATACCGTGTTCCTTGAAAGCTTCGAAGGCATCGTTGTCCAAAACATTGGCCCAGAGATAGCTGTAGTAGCCTGCAGCATAACCGCCGATGATGTGGTTGAAGTATGTGGTACGGTAGCGGGGAGCTATTTCCGGAATCAACCCCAGTTGGTCCATCGCTTCTTTTTCGTATGCAACGACATCAAGGCCTTCGGTATCAGTCAGGTTATGCAGGTTCATGTCGAGGATGGCGGCGGCCAGCAACTCGGTAGTCATGAAACCCTGGTTGAACGTTTTCTGGTTCAGTATCTTTTCAATCAGGCTGTCGGGAATGACCTCGCCGGTCTTGTAATGCTTGGCATACATTTTCAACACTTCGGGTTCGGTGGCCCAATGCTCGTTGATTTGAGAGGGGAGTTCCACGAAGTCGCGTACGACATTGGTGCCTGAAGTACCTTTATACTGGCATTGGGTCAATAATCCGTGCAGGGCATGGCCGAATTCATGGAACAAAGTTTCCACTTCGTCGATGGTCAGCAGGGAAGGAGTGTCGCCTACGGGCTTGGTGAAGCTGCATACGTTGCATACCAATGGACGTATGCTGCCTTGTTGTTCGCGGTAATTGCTCATCCAGGCACCACCGCTTTTGCCGGGACGGGGGAAGTAATCTACATAGAAGATACCTACTTGTGAGCCGTCTGCGGCTTTCACTTCAAACACTTCTACATCGGGATGATAGACGGGGATACCTTCGAGCTTTGTCAGCGTGATGCCATAGAGCTTATTGGCAACGGCAAAGGCGCCTTCACGTACGTTTTCCAGCTTGAAGTAGGGCTTAATCTCTTCTTCTTCGAGGTTATATTTCTCCTTACGGAGTTTTTCGGTGTAGTACCACCAATCCCATGCTTCCAGTTTCTCTCCTTTGCCTTCCTTGTCCATCAGCTTTTGCAGTTCGGCTGCTTCGGCTTTTGCTTTGGGGAGTGCATAACTCCACAAGTTGTTGAGGAAGTCCATCACGGCGGTGGAATTCTTTGCCATTGTATTGTCCAATACAAAGTTGGAGTAACAGTCGAAACCCAGCAGTTGCGCCTTTTCAAGTCTCAGGCTTACGATGTCGGCAATGATTTTCTTGTTGTCGTTCTTGTCATTGTTATTGCCGCGGTTGATGTAGGCCTTGTACATCTGTTCGCGTAGCGGCCGGTTGGCGGAGTATTGAAGGAAAGGCAAGCGGCTTGCATTATGGAGGGTAAACAGCCATTTGCCTTCCTGTCCGGTGGCACGGGCTTCAGCCATGGCGCTTTCGCGGAACCATTGGGGAAGTCCGGCGAGGTCTTCCTCTTTTCCTACATAAAGCTTGAAGTCGTTGTTTTCGTTCAGGATGTTGTTGCTGAACGTGATTCCGAGTGTGGAAAGCTGCTTGTTGATTTCACGCAGACGGGCTTGCTTGTCGGCCGGAAGATTGGCGCCGGAACGGATAAATTTCTTATGGGTCTTTTCCAGCAGCCTTTGTTGTTCGCGGGTCAGGCCGAGAGCATCTTGCTGGCTGTAGACAGCATCCACTTTCTTGAAAAGCTCCTGGTTGAGGGAGATGTTGTCTTCGTGTTCGGCCAATGTCGGAGCCAGTTTCATGGAAAGGGCTGTCAGTTCATCGGTAGTTTCGGCCTCCGTCAGGTTGAAAAATACACCGCCTACACGGTCCAGGGTGGGAGAGCTGTTGTCGAGGGCAACAATGACATTTTCGAAAGTAGGGGCTTCCGTATTGTCAATGATGGCTTGGATATTGGCGTTCTGCTCTTCTATACCTTTCTGGAATGCGGGTTCATAGTGCTCCAACTTGATTTTATCGAATGGAGGCACGCCATTGGGTGTTTGAAACTCAGTAAGGAACGGATTGCTTTCCGTCTGGGTGGCACAGGAGTACATCATACAACTTGCTGCTAAAATTAGAATACATTTTTTGAACATTGTTTTCTAAGTATTAAATGTTTAAGTATTAATTTTCAATATCTCTTAGTGATATAGCACCATATCGGATAGTGGTCTGACTCTTTGATGGAGCGGTCTACTGTACAATTGTAGGCTCTCAGGTTCTTGCTTGTCAGTATGTTGTCTATCCGGAAATAGAATCTGTTCTGGTTGTAGGAGATGCCCAGCCCCCGTCCTGATTGGGTGAATGCGTCGTCCAAATCCTGGGCGATGGTGCGGTGGGCATAGGAGATGGGGGTATCGTTGAAATCGCCGCACACAATAATGTAAGGATGCGGTGAAGCGGCTATTTCATGTGCAATAGTGTCAGCCTGCGGGGCACGGATGGCCGATGCTTCTGCCAGCTTGCGTATGAGCAGGCGTGCGCCGCTTTTCACTTTTTCCTTTTCGGGAGATTTCAGCATGTCTTCGTACACGACTTTATCGGCTTTGGTCAGTTTGTTGGACTCCAGATGATTGTTGATGAGGGTAACCGTGTCTTCCCCAATCTTGATTTCATAGAGTACCGAACCGTTGTATTCGCTGGGATAATCCAATATGCGTGACGAGAGAATCGGAAATTTAGAGTAACATGCTATCTTGTTGGTATGTCCCTTTCCGCTACCCACTGTGTTGATGCGGTGGTATGGATATGCCTTGAGTTCCCGCTCTACGTCTTTTTGCGAAAGATGCTTTGAGGATTGTACTGTGGAATATTCCTGCAGACAGAGGATATCGGCGCCACTTTCCTTCAAATAGGTCAATATCGGGTTTTTGCCATCTTGCTTGGCGGCACCGTCAAATCCCATAATGTTGTAGGAGAGCAGTTTGATACTTGTTTCCGGTAAGTGGTCTGTATGGAAGTTGATGGGCAGATAGGTGCGTATCTGCGAATAGCAGAGCAACATCCCTATCAGGGGCAGCAAAGCCGACCTATAGCGCTGGATGACCAGCCAGAAAATGAGGAAGCCGGCATTTATCATCAGGAACACGGGAAATGTCAGCCCCAGGCACGATTGCACCGGATGTGTGACCGGCTGGATGTGCGGACTATAGGCGGTGAACAGTAATAGGCCCGTAAACAAGGCATTGACCGCTAAAATCAGAAGAGCGACAAAATTACCGAGATGCTTCATTATAATAGTTGAAAATTGAAAGGTGAAAACTGAAAATAAGAGTGGCGGTTATATTCTCATTTCTCATTTTTCATTTTCCGTTTTCCATTGGTTTAACGTTTACTCGCGTCGAACAAGCTTTTCTTTTCCTCTGTAGTAAGGCTTTCGTATCCCGATTTCTTTAATTTGTCGAGAATGCGGTCTATCTCGTCGGATTGGGCTTTTTTCCGTGCGTTGTAATCATAATCTTTTTGTTTGCCAGTACCGTAATGTACTTTCATTTTCGGTTTTCGGGGTTTGAAGCTGACGATGGAAACTAAGGCATCCAGACATTTGTTTATCCATGAGGTCAGGTCGCTACCTTTGCTGAGGCTGGCGGCAAACCATAACCCTGCCAGCGCACCTCCTAAATGTGCGATGTGTCCGCCGGCATTGCTGGAGGTGATGAACAGCAAATCGGTGCCTATAACGATGAGTGCCAGGTATTTCAGCCGGATGGTTCCGAACAGCAGCAGCCTTATCGGATAGTTGGGCTCGCGATAGGCGGTGGCGGCTACAATGGCAAGTACAGAGGCAGAGGCGCCCAGCATGAAAGAATAGTCTGTCATGGGACGGAAATACGGAAAAATGTTATAGGCGGCCATATAGAGCAGACCGCCGCAAATTCCTCCCAGAATGTATACACCCCGCAGATGCTTTGCAGAGAAGAAACTCAGGAACAGTGCACCGAACCAGTAAAGCCACAGCATATTGAAAAGAATGTGCATGAATCCTGCATGCATGAACATATATGTCAGTAGTGACCATGGTTGCAGGATGAAGCGTAGGACTGATGCCGGCAGTTCCAACCATTCGAATACGCCTGCTATGCTCCGGTTGAACAACTGGAACATGACTTCGGTTAGCGTAGTAAGTATGAATACCGCAACATTGATGTAAATCAGTTGGATATAAATGTTCCCCCTACGGAAGGTCTCTTTCAAATCAGTTATAATAGTAGCCATTTCCTCTGTTCTTTTTTCTCCAGTACATAATCAGGATAAAGCCGAATACCATACCACCCAAATGTGCGAAGTGAGCCACATTGTCTCCTGCACTGTTTGCAAATCCGGCATAAAGCTCAATCAGGGCATATCCGATGACAAAATATTTGGCCTTGATGGGAACCGGCAGCGGGAAGATGAACATTTGCTGGTTGGGGAACAACATGCCGAATGCCAGCAGAATGGCGTATACTGCGCCCGAAGCTCCCACGGTAGTCATCATATTGAGATATTCCTTCATCGGGATGATGGCCATGCCGGTATTCACGCTGTCGTAGGCGGAAAGTACTGTCTCATAATGAATATACTGTACCACCTCCTGGATAATTCCGGCTCCTATGCCGCACACCAGATAGTAGAACAGAAATCGTTTTGGCCCCCATACCTGCTCTAAAATACGTCCGAACATCCATACGGCAAACATGTTGAAAAACAGGTGCGCGAATCCGGCGTGCATGAACATATATGTTATCAATTGTGCTGCATTGAAATCTTCGGCAAGGAAAAAATGCAATCCCAGATATTGGGCGAGGTCGATGCCGTAGCTTTGGGCGACAATGGTGCCCAAAAACATCAGCACATTAATGATTAAAAGGTTCTTGGTTACAGTAGGTATAGTATTCATAATCTGTTGTTTCAATTCATTTTACAGTTCAAAAACAGTTGTCTGTTTTTGCATTCTCCGGCAAAAATACGAATAAATTCTGTTCTATAACAGAAAAAGCAGATTCTATTCCTTCTTTTTCGCTGTTTTCCAATATTTTTTTAATGTTTTTATTTGATATTCAGAAATATTGCTCTATTTTTGTGGAGGTTTGTGATGAAAAGTAAAAATATCTTTTGTGTAACATATTAATTAATTTTTAAGCATTATGAATAAGGCGGAACTTATTAGCGCTATGGCAGCGGAGTCTGGTTTGTCAAAGACTGATTCAAAGAAAGCATTGGATGCATTTATCGCGTCAGTCACTAAGGCAATGAAGGCCGGTGATAAAGTATCATTGGTTGGTTTTGGAACTTTCAGTGTGGTGGAAAGAGGAGCGCGTATGGGTATCAACCCCTCTACTAAAAAGCCTATCGAGATTGCTGCAAAGAAAGTTGTTAAATTCAAACCAGGTGCGGAATTGACAGCTGAATAAGAACAGTATACTCAACATACAAAGAGGGGACGTTTTACAAGGAGCGTCCCCTCTTTGTATGTTGAATATCTTGTGAGTCAATAAAAACAAGCCTGCTTGTTTTGTACTGATTTCGGTTTACGCTATCTTTGCACGCAGGAAAATACATTTGAATCATGAATATAGAACAGAAACTGGTATCGTCCGTCATCGGCGGACTGAAAGCGCTTTACGGACAGGATGTTCCTGCCACACAAGTGCAGTTGCAGAAAACCAAGAAAGAATTTGAGGGACACCTCACGCTGGTTGTATTCCCTTTCCTCCGTATGTCCAAGAAAGGACCGGAGCAGACGGCCCAGGAAATCGGTGAATACTTGCAGGCAAACGAGCCTTCGGTTGCAGCATTTAATGTCATCAAGGGCTTCCTGAACCTGACCATTGCCTCCTCTGCGTGGATAGAATTGTTGAATGGCATTCATGCGGACAAGCAGTACGGTATCGTGGCTGCTACTGACAACTCTCCATTGGTGATGATTGAGTATTCTTCTCCCAACACCAACAAACCGCTTCATTTGGGACATGTACGCAATAATCTTTTGGGAAATGCGCTGGCTAATATAGTGGCTGCCAACGGTAATAAGGTAGTAAAGACAAATATTGTCAATGACCGTGGAATTCATATCTGTAAGTCCATGTTGGCATGGCTGAAGTACGGAAATGGTGAAACTCCCGAATCATCCGGCAAGAAGGGAGATCACTTGATTGGCGATTACTATGTTTCCTTCGACAAGCATTATAAAGCGGAAGTGAAGGAGCTGATGGCCAAGTTCCAAAGCGAAGGCATGAATGAGGAAGAAGCCAAAGCCAAGGCGGAAGCTGAATCTCCTTTGATGAAGGAGGCTCGTGAAATGCTGGTAAAGTGGGAGGCCAATGACCCGGAAGTACGTGCGCTCTGGAAGAAGATGAACGACTGGGTGTATGCAGGTTTTGACGAGACTTACCGTATGATGGGTGTAACTTTTGATAAGATATATTACGAATCAAACACGTACCTCGAAGGTAAGGAGAAGGTAATGGAGGGCCTGGAGAAAGGCTTCTTCTACCGGAAAGAAGATGGCTCTGTATGGGCAGACCTCACGGGTGAGGGGTTGGACCACAAGCTGCTGTTGCGTGCGGACGGTACATCCGTCTACATGACGCAGGATATAGGTACTGCCAAACTCCGCTTTGCAGATTATCCCATCGACAAGATGATTTATGTGGTAGGCAACGAACAGAATTACCATTTCCAGGTATTGTCCATCCTGCTCGACAAACTGGGCTTCGAATGGGGTAAAGGGTTGGTGCACTTCTCTTACGGTATGGTGGAACTTCCCGAGGGCAAGATGAAGAGCCGCGAAGGTACAGTAGTTGATGCTGACGACTTGATGGCGGAGATGATTGATACAGCCAAGGAAACCAGCAATGAACTGGGTAAGCTGGATGGTCTGACAAAGGAAGAGGCAGACAATATCGCCCGTATCGTTGGTCTGGGTGCCTTAAAGTACTTCATCCTGAAAGTGGATGCCCGCAAGAACATGACATTCAATCCAAAAGAGTCCATCGACTTTAATGGTAATACGGGACCGTTCATCCAATATACTTATGCACGTATCCAGTCTGTTCTCCGCAAGGCAAAAGAGGCCGGTATCGAAATCCCTGCCCAGTTACCTGCCGGCATTGAACTGAGTGAGAAGGAAGAGGGACTGATACAGATGGTTGCCGACTTTGCCGCTATTGTGAAGCAGGCAGGTGAGGATTACAGTCCGTCCATCATTGCAAACTATACGTATGACCTTGTGAAGGAATATAACCAGTTCTACCATGACTTCAGCATTTTGCGTGAGGAGAACGAAGCAGTGAAGATATTCCGCCTTGCATTGTCCGAAAATGTAGCCAAGGTGGTACGCTTAGGTATGGGCTTACTGGGAATTGAGGTACCTGACAGAATGTAACTTTACGCAAGTTTCTTATAAATGAAAGCGGAGCGTAGCCGGATTGATTCTCGGCTATGCTCCGTTTTTCTGTTTTATGTTCTATTGTTGGCTTTGCAACATGTCCTTTATTTCTTATACCAATTTTTGTGGGTGCTTCCGTCCGATTTGACCCATTCGATGAAGTCGGGATATGTGTTGTATATCTTTACGCCCTCTGCAGGTATATTGAAATCTACGATGTTGGGGAGGTTGATTCCGAAGGGCATCAGTTGTATTTCCTCTTTATAGCGTGCAATATAATAGATTCCTGCTGAGGTGTTCGACACATCGTCCTGGGTATTGAAGAGCTCCATATCGGCTTTGTTGGTGGGCGGATAATTCACTAAGTGTACCTCTCTGTTTCTGTCGTTGACAAAAATGAACGGGTTGTAGGGAGGATTCACAGAGTTGTCTTTGGAAGAGATGTCTATCACTTCAGTGGTGACAGTGATTTTTTGTCCCAGCACTTTCTTGATATCGTTAAAAAGAGTGATGGTGGGGTGTGACTGTCCCGTTTCCATTTCCCAGCTGTCTGAACCGGTGACATTGATGCTCCTTACTTTGGACGGGTCGATATTGGAAAGTTGGTAACCGAATCCGCAAACGTAGCTCCCTCCATTGTGGATAGGGGTAAACTCATCCATAATCTTATATATCTTATCGTCCAGAGCACTTTTGTAGATGGTGGATTGGTATTCGACCACTACATCGTTCATGTCATAATCTCCTTCAGAGGGCCATTGGTCCTCATAGGTCAGTGTACCATAAACAGTATATTCCAGGCTGCTGGGCGGATCTACCGGAGGCAGTTCTGGTCCTTCAGGGTCAATGGCATTGGCTTCTGCTATCTTGACATAGAATGTGGCGTCACAGTAGTCGTAGTCTGTATTGTCTTCGAATCCGATGGCTACAATCTGGTTTGTTCCTCCATCGCGCAAGGGCTACCACGCGTTGTGCATTGTCACTGTTCATAGAACTGTAAGAAAAGCGGGTGTGACCGGTCTTCTTGATGTTTCCGTTGTTAAAGCCCATTCCTTCCAGACACCAGCCTAGAGTAACGCCGGCAGGGAATTTATCTTCGAACTGCTGTGTACTTTTATTCCAATATTTCAGTTTCATTTCATGGCCGCAGAGTAGTCTGCCCGTTCCGCTTGACTTGCTGATGGGGGACGCATTAGGGAATGCAAGGATTTTCTGGACCGTGCTTTCAGTAGGGACTTCGTTGGTCGGATAGGTGAAATATCCGATGGTATTGTTCCATCCGGCACCACTGCTAATGAATACAAGACTCACTTCCGTCGCTTTAGTGATTTTGATTTCGGATGTTGTGTTATTGTTGAGCCATTCCGGATGCATGACTTTTATTCCTTCTTTGGCCACCTTGGTATATGTTTTTTTGATGCTGTACAGAATTTCAGCCGGTGGCATACTCAAGATACTTTCTATATTGACTGGAAGACCATAAACATCCCAATCCGTACCCGGAATGAGTTTCCAATCGTCAGGATAGCTGTAGCCGCCTGCTGTCGTTGCCCTTGTGTTGGTTTGCAAGGATGCTATATATTCCGCCTGGTCAAAATTGATTTCTTCATTGGACACTGCTAACTTGACCGGAGAAACGGCACCGGGATAGTCACTGTAAATCCATATTTCCGTAATGTCGGAGGGGATGGTGATTTTCCCTGAGTACTGCCCTTTTTTGTCTGTGGAGGCTGCATAGATGGGGGAGAGCTTCTCATCTTTTATCCAAGAGTTGTTCTCTTCCTTCATGGGATTCTGATTGTAGAGCTCGAAAATAATGTAATAGTCGTTGGTGAAACCATAGTCGACGTTCAGTTTTACTTCTTTCGTCAGACTGAAATCGAATACCTCTGTGGGATTCAACGGTGTATTCTTATCTCCTTGATACACGTCTTTTTCCATACAACTGCTGAACAGAGATATTGCCAGTAACAGAATGGAAGTTCTTTTGGTAAAGAAAATTTTATTCATACCTTTCATTTTTTGTTTGTTTGCTTGCTGTAATTGCCTTTAGCACAAATATATATATTTATTTGATATAGAAAGAAAACTTTCACTTGTTTCGACCGTCTTGGAGCTCTTTTATGAGAATAACGGTAAAAGCAACCTTAAATTGGAAGGGAAAGATGAAAGAAAAAAGAAAATCCTCCTTTGCCGGATATTTTGTCCGGCAAAGGAGGATTTTGTATCATGTACTTTCATTTTACTTTTTCTTGGCTGTTGAAGTGGCCTTGGTTGTCGCTGCCTTCGTCGCCTTACTGGTTTTCGTTGTTGACTTGGCTGTGGGCTTGGTTACCTTTGCAGTCCGTTTCGACTTGCCCGTCTCCTTGTCGCTTTGCAGTTTCACAATCTCCAGACAAGCCTGAAGGCTTAGGTCTTGAGGGATGATGTCTTTAGGAATCTTGTAGTTGCTGCCTTTATAAGCGATGTAAGGGCCATAGCGTCCATTCAGGATTTCCAGTTCCGGTTCTTCCTCAAACTTCTTGATATGTTTCTGGGCTTCTGCTTCTTGTTTCTTTTGCAAAAGTTCAATAGCTTCTTCCAGCGTAACGGTCATCGGGTCCATTGTCTTGGGTAATGAGGCATACAAGCCGTTGTTCTGGATATAAGGTCCGAAACGTCCCGCACCTACGACTACATTCTTGCCTTCGTACTCTCCGAGAGTACGGGGAAGTTTGAACAGCTCCAGCGCTTCTTCCAGCGTAATGGTCTCGATGGACATTTCTTTTTTTACCTGGGCGAAACGGGGCTTTTCCTCATCTTCGGCAGTACCTATCTGTGCTACTGGGCCGAAACGTCCGATTTTTACAGACACTTGTTTTCCGCTGACGGGGTCTGTTCCTAGAATCCGTTCGCCTGCCTTGTGGGCGGTTTTCGCGGCAAGCGTGTTCTCCACCGAAGGATGGAATTTCTTATAGAATGTTTTCAGAATGGCGGTCCATTGCTTGTCACCTTCGGCTATTTCGTCGAATTGCTTTTCGACGCTCGCAGTGAAGTTGTAGTCAAGGATGTCCGGGAAGTACTCTATCAGGAAGTCATTGACCACAATACCGGTGTCTGTCGGCATCAGTTTTGACTTTTCAGCTCCGGTGATTTCTGTATGGTTGTTGTCCGTTATTTCATTACCCTGCAGGTTAAGCACATTGTAGGTGCGTTCTTCACCTGCTTTTTCTCCTTTTATCACGTATTCGCGTTGCTGGATGGTGGAAATGGTCGGAGCATAGGTAGACGGACGTCCGATACCCAGTTCCTCCAATTTGCGCACAAGGCTTGCTTCCGTGTAGCGGGGAGGGTGTTGGGTGAAACGTTCGGTAGCGGTGATACCTTCATGTTCGAGCTTCTGTCCTTTTTTCAGAGGGGGCAGTAGGCGTGCCTCATCTTCCTGGGTTTCTACGTCATCATCGTATGATTCGCGGTAGACACGGAGGAAACCGTCGAATTTCACCACTTCGCCGGTTGCAGTGAAAGTCTCCGTCTCGTTGCTGATAGCAATGGTTACGGTTGTCTTTTCCACTTCGGCGTCTGCCATCTGCGAGGCGATGGTACGTTTCCAGATGAGGTCGTACAGCTTTCTTTCCTGCGGGGTACCTTCTATCTTGGCATTCTCCATATAGGTGGGGCGGATAGCTTCGTGGGCTTCTTGCGCTCCTTTGGTCTTGGTGGCGAAGTGGCGGTTGTGTACGTAACGTTCGCCCATCAGGTTGGAGATGGTTTCACGGCTGGCGTTGACGGCAAGTTCGGAAAGGTTGACGGAGTCGGTACGCATGTAGGTTATCAATCCGGATTCGTACAGACGTTGCGCCACCATCATGGTCTGTGCCACGGTGAATCCCAGTTTGCGGGCAGCCTCCTGCTGCAAGGTAGAGGTGGTGAACGGGGCGGCGGGAGTTTTCTTCAGCGGACGGGTAGTGATGTCGCTGATGGTAAACGTAGCTGCTTTACAGCTCTCCAGCAATTTCCGGGCTTCTGCCTTTGTCTTGAGCCGATGCGCCAGTTCGGCTTTCATTTCCACTGTTTTGCCGTCAGTGTCCGGAACGAGGAATACGGCGGTAACACGGTAGGATGCTTCGGTTTGGAATGCATGTATCTCGCGTTCGCGCTCTACAATGAGACGGACGGCTACGGACTGTACACGGCCTGCAGAAAGGGCAGGTTTCACTTTCTTCCACAATACCGGTGAAAGTTCAAAACCTACGATACGGTCCAGGATACGTCGGGCTTGCTGGGCATCGACCAGGTTGATGTCAATGTCACGGGGATTTTCTATCGCTTTCAGGATGGCACCTTTGGTGATTTCATGGAAGACGATACGTCTGGTGTGTTCCGGTTTCAGTTTCAGCACTTCGTACAAGTGCCATGCGATGGCTTCCCCTTCGCGGTCCTCATCGGAAGCCAGCCATACGGTTTCTGCCTGCTCGGCTTCTTCTTTCAGCTGGGTTACGAGTTTCTTTTTATCCGCCGGTATCTCGTAATGCGGTTTGAAGTCTTTGTCTACGTCAATACTGAATTCTTTTTTCTTCAAATCACGTATATGGCCGTAGCTGGAAAGGACTTTGAAATCTTTTCCAAGGAATTTCTCGATGGTTTTTGCTTTCGCCGGAGACTCGACTATGACAAGGTTTTTCTGCATAAATTTCTGTTTTTTAGTGACTCCCGCCACTGAATTCGCCCGCAAAAGTAGGAAAAAAAGATTCTTCCCACCTTATAATATAAGGAGAATTTAGCAAAAATGACCTTTTTTGTTCAAATTAGAGCTCCGGCTTGTGCTGCCTCTATTAAAAGAGGAAGCTTACTCCGCCTAAGAAACTGAGACCTTCTGAAGGGTATCCCCAGTAGTATTGGTAATCTTTGTTCAGCAAGTTGTTCACGCGCGCATACACGGAGATACCTTTGAAGAGTTCGTAACTGCCGTTTAGATAGAGATTGCTGACAGGGTCTGCCTTGTTGCCCTCCACGCCCTGGCGTGAGATGTGCTGATAGCCGATGCCGACAAGCAGTGGGGAGATGGGGCGTACCTTGAGATTGAGATTGCCTTCTACGGCCGGTTTGAAGCTTACTACGACATCAGAACCGTCTGAGTCCGTTGTCCAATGGCGATAGACGGCATTGGCGGCGAGATAGAAAACATCCTTGTAGTTGTAGTTCAGGTCAGCTCCTGCGTAGAGGTTCTTGGTATCTTCTGTGAGGTAAACATTGCTTATCCCGTCGGACTTGACAGTCGGAGTGTCAATCAGGTCGTTTTTCAAATCTTGATACCCGCCGTATAGGTTGAACCACAATCCGCTGACCGGGCTTGCCTTGAAGCCGATGGCTGCGTTGAGCTGTTCGTAGGTATTGTCAAGCTGCTGGTTTGTAATGCCATAAGGCGTAATGGTTTCCAGACGGCGGAAATCGTTCTGTAGCCGTCCTCCCTTACCTTGTGCGTAGAGGATGTAGCTGTCCGAGAAGATGTATTGTATTTCTACGTCGGGAGCGGCGCGGAACTTCTTGCCGAAGCCGAAAGCCAGGTCGACGTGTGCGCCGAGACGTATTTTCCAGTCGTCATTCTGAAAGAGATAGTATGGATTGAAGTCTACGTCGGTGTGATTCTCGAAACGTCCGTCGCTGTAGAATGTATTGTCCATGGCAAAAGCCATGCCGATGGTCTGCTCATCGGAGATGGAACCGGTGACATCGGCTTTGGTACGCACGATATTTTCTTTGATATTGCTCACCATGAGGTCGTGTTGGCGCTGGTAGACCAACAAATTGGTTTCGGCACGGAATTGGAGAGGCATATCGTCGCTCGTGGAACTTACCCCGAAATGTACATCACCCGAAACGAATTTCTGCTTGTTGCTGACGAAGTCGGGCAGGAAGTTGAAATTGCTTTGGTTGAACTTTCCGGCAATATTCAAATCGACTTTGCTGAAAGCATGTACATAATCCATGGCAGCATGGGTACGGTAGTAGAATGAATTCCACTTCCCGCCATTATCCGGCAAGTCCAGTTTGCCATCCATGCCATCCATTGTGAATGTTAGGTTGAGGCGGTCTTTGGGGGATAAGGAGAAGAGGTAGTTGGCGCGTACATCGAGGTTACCGTAGTTACCGTATCCCAAGCGTACATATCCGGGCAGCGCTTTCGCCTGCGTCTCTTTTCCGGTATAGGCTTGCATGATACCTGCCGGGATATGGGTTGCCGGCATCAGGGTGGCGTCATATTCCACCGCCTTTTTGCTGACGGTAGGAGGTTCCACCCTGGGAAGCACGTTCACTTTGGAGGCGTCCATGATGTCCGGATTATATTCTTGTTCCACGACTACCGTACGGTTCATGGTGGTGTCTTGGGGTTGTGTCTGGGCTTGTGCTCCCAAAGAGAGGGAGACAAGCATAGTTCCTGCGAGGATATATTGTTTCTTTTTCATAATGTGCTATATTTCTTACTTCAATTTCTCCAGTCTTTCGTTAATCATGCTTGCTATATCGTCGTCGGCCTGGTAGTTCTGCTGCAGGCTCAATAGGTATTGGCGTGCATCGAGCTTCTTGTCCATGGCTACATATACATCAGACAGAAGGATGAAACTGCGTGCCAGCCAGTAGGCATGCGGTGTGCTCTGGTCGATGAAATTAAGGATTTCCTTTTCTGCAGAGGCATAATTACCGGCGTTGTACCATTGTAATGCCACCAGATATTTGGCTTCGGCTCCATAAAGGGTACGGGTGTCTTTGGCCAGCAGCTGAAGGTCATCCATTGCCTTCTTGTCGGCTTTCTGGTTGAGGTATGCCTTGGCACGGTAGTACAATGCCTCGTTCCGGAGCTCCGGAGACAGCTTGGCTTCGGCAAGCAAGGCTGTGGCGGCGTTGATGACTTCCGCATCATCATGCATCAGTGCTCCACAGCGCAGTACACCGATAGCGCCAAGCTGGCGGCGCTCTGCCGTGGTGGCTTTGGCCTGCAATTTCTTGTAGTCGGCCAATGCCAGGTCATATTGCTGGCGGTTGAACAGAATTTCTCCATGCATCAGCAAAGCCTCTTCAGAATATGGGTTATCGGGGTATTCCAGCAGTTTTCCGGCATGTTCCAATACCGCCTCGTCATCTTTCTGCTCTTTGCCTATGACGCAGAGGTAGTAGTGTGCATTCAGGCTGAAAGCGCCTCCCGGATAACTTTGCAGATAGCGGGTGAAGCTCTCTTTGGCAGGTGCGGCTTCGCCTTTCATATATACTTTTTCGGCAGCGATGTAAGTCAGCGAGTCTTGCTCACTGGGTTCGAAGCGGATTTCTCCCGGCATTTGGGCGGCAAGGGCGGCAAACTCATCCACGCGGTTGGCATCTACGTAGATGGACTTTAAGTCGCGCATGGCAAGGCGGGCTTCCTCGCTTCCGGGATATTGGGTGACTACATGTTTGTAGGCTTCTATGGCACGGTCATAGTCGTCGTTCTGGTAGTAAAGCAGGCCGATTTCTGCAGCTGCTTTACGGCTGACGGGACTCTCGGGATACTTGCCGAGCAATTCGCGGAAGGCGGCGATAGCTTGGGGGCTGTTGTTGCTCTGTACGTAGGAGCGCCCTTTTTCGTAAAGGGCATTGATGGCATAAGGCGAATTGGGATATTTGACGGCAAGGCGGTCCAGTAAAGTAACCTTTCCGGAATAGTCTTTTTGCAGGCCGGCTACAAGGGCCAGCTGATAGTAGGAGTAGTCGCCGGCAGGTGTTCCCAGGCTTTCTGCTTTTGTATAGTATTGCTTGGCTTCGTCGAAGCGGCGGACGTGCAGGTTGCAGTCACCGATACGGTTGTAGGCATCTGCCAATGCGGTCGGATTTTCACCTTTCTCCAGTTGGACAAAGTTGCGGAAACGGTTCTCTGCCGTCGAATAGTCTTTCTGGTGGAAAGCGATGTAGCCCAGGTTATAGTAGGCAAGGGCGAACATCTCCGTATCCCTCTGCCGGGTGAGTGACAGATATTCGTTGAAATTGCGGGCGGCTTCTCTCATCCGGTTCAGGCGGTAATAAGACTCGCCGAGCCAGTAGAGGGCGTCTGCCTTGGTCTGGAGGTTGTATTGCCCCAACGTGACGCTTTGGTTGAAGTAACCGATGGCTTGTTCGAACTGCGTGTTGGCAAAAGACTGGGTCCCGAGTTGGAACAGAATCTTTTGTTTGGCTTCCAGAATGGCTTTGCTGGGATGGGAGATACGGTCGATGGACTTGAGTGCGGCATCATAGCTGCGTGTATTCATGTATACTTCCACCAGGTAGTTGCTGACTTTCTCGGCATAAGGAGAGTTTGGAAATTCGTTCAGGAATTTCTCAAAGACGGTCACCGATTCGCCGAAAGCGGAATAGGAGGTCTCGTGAATGCATAAGGCGTAGTTATAGGCGGCTTGTTCCTTGATTTTCGGGTCGGCATTGGAAGCGGCAGCCTGCTCGAAGGCCATACGTGCCTTGGTCTTGTCGGCCAGTTGCAGGTAAGCCAGTCCCATGTGCAGGTATGCGTTCTGCGAAAGGGCATCGTTTTCGGCAGTCACTCTGCCGAGGACGGAGGGGACTTGCGAATACACGCCGCATTGATAATAGGACATTCCCAGCATGTAAAGGGCATCCCTTCTATGAGCGGCAGATTCGGCATTGTGTTCTATATATTGTCCGAAGGACTTTACGGCTTCGTGATACTTCCCGAAATGGTATTCGGCTGTACCGAGGATACGGTTCAGCTCCGCCGTGTGGGTGTAGCTCAGACCGTCGGGATGGGCTGACAGTGCATTCTGCGCCACGATTTCCGCCTTGTCGTACTGCTTCTTCAACAAGTAGATTTCGGCGATGTAATAGGGGACCAGGTTCTTGTACTTGGCATTGTCCTGCAGAGGCAGGAAACCGCTGAGCGCTTCGTCATACCGTCCTTGGGTATATCGGATATAAGAGATGTAGTAAGCACAGTCCGCTGTATACTTGCGGCTGGTGCTACGCAGCGTCTCGAACCAGATGGCTGCTTCCTTTACGTTGCCCGTTTTCAGGTAGCAGGTGGCAAGGCGGTAGGTCATGTCGTCACGCTCCTCGGTACCCAGAAGGTCGAGGCGGGCAGAGTTGAACATGGCGAGGGCATCGTCATAATTGCCTTCGAAGAAATAGGAGGAGGCGATTAATGCATAGATGCGGTTGGCATGGGGAGTATCAGGATATTCGTCCAGAAAGGCGCGGAGCAGGTCTATGCTTTTGGGGTCTCTGAGCTCGTATGCGGCGCATACCAGCATGTATTCCGCTTCTTGCCGCTCGCCGGTATCGGGCAGAGGCTTGCCGTCTGCATTCATCTGGCGTACATAGGCTTGCAACGGGGAGATGGCGGCGGCGTATGCCTTTTGTTGGAACAACGTCTGTCCTTCCTGGTAGAGTCGCTTGGGAGAAGTACTCTTCTCGCTTGTTTGTGCTGAGGCGAGTAAAGGTGCGCAACAGAGTGCTGTGCACAATATTCGGGAGATTTTATGTTTCATCTTCTTTTGTTAGAATAGGTATTTTACAAAAATACGGGTTTTAACCCGGAAATGTTACACTTGTTTGGCTTTTTTAGGATATATACCATAATAGGAACGAATAATCATTCACTTTTGTTCTTCCGTATGTCTTCCAGGAAGATACCCACTCCTTTGCGGATGGAGCCGAGTCCGAACTCTTCCGTACGGATATCTTTTAAGGGGAGGAAGAAGAGGTCTGCCGCGTCGTCCATCGCCTCGAAGTGCAAGGTGTCCTCCACCGTACAACGGAAAAACATATCCAGCGTGTGTACGGGGAAGCCGGAATAGATGTAAATATTGGGTAGGGAGAAGAGATATTCGGCCTTTGCCACCTTCATGCCGGTTTCTTCTCTTACTTCGCGGGCAACGCCTTCCTCACCGGTCTCGGTCATGTCGATGAAGCCTCCGGGGAGGTCCAGCGTCCCTTTGGCAGGCTCTTTGGCGCGGCGGCACACCAACAGCTCGTCGCGCTCGTTCAGTATCAAGGCGACGGTGGCGGAAGAGGGGTTGAAGTAGTAGACGAAACCGCAGTCGGCGCACTGCTTCGACTTCTCGTTATGAACTTCGAAATGGGCTGAACCGCATTTCGGACAATATTTGAATTGCGAAAGTGGATGTTCCATGATATTTTAGCCTTTGTCCGGGGGACAAAGATAATGGAAACCAGGTGTAGAATGAAAGGAACAGAGTGAATTTTTCGTATCTTTGGCGACTATAAAACCATATCGGATGAAAGATTTTGCTGCCATTGATTTTGAAACGGCCAACGAACAGCGTACCAGCGTTTGTAGTGTAGGAGTGGTTATCGTACGTGATGGAGAGATTGTGGACCATTATTATAGCCTCATCCGTCCCGAACCGGAGTATTACACTTATTGGAATACCCGCGTGCATGGTCTGACGTTGGCAGATACCCAGGATGCTCCTATCTTTCCCGTTGTGTGGCAGGAAATAGCTCCACGCATTGAAGGCTTGCCATTGGTAGCGCACAACAAGGCCTTTGATGAAAGCTGCCTGAAAGCTGTTTTCCGTACTTACTGCATGGATTATCCGGATTATGAGTTTTATTGTACTTTGCAGGCATCACGTCGTGCTATAAAGGGATTGCCTAACTATCAGTTGCATACAGTGGCTGTTTGCTGTGGCTATCAGTTGGAACATCATCATCATGCGTTGGCTGATGCTGAGGCTTGTGCATGGATAGCGAAACAGGTCATATAAATAAACAGAGGAGACTTGTCATGAAGCCTCCTCTGTGGAATTGTTTGTTTCCTTGATAAAACTCTATCAGTTTATCCTAATGGATTTTCACCTTGGTCACCATCATTGCCGCCGCCTCCGCTTTCGTTTCCTCCGGGATTTTCTTCATTGTCCGGCACGATTTCAGAGCCGGTTACCAATCGTGTGATGCCCGATTGTTTCATCATGTTCTTCAAACGTTGTCCCGGCACGAAAATCAGTTTCTGGCGGTAAACGACATCAGCCGTTACAGACTTTGCATCCTCCTGGCTTTTGCCGTTCAATCCCGGTCGGAGGCTTCCGAAGTCTCCCAGCCGTACGGTTGCACCGATGCTGGCATAGGTGCAGAGTGCGTCAATCATACCGTCCAATACGGCTTTTACGATACCTCTTGGCACCATCCCTTGACTGGTCACCTGGTCGCATAATCTATCAAAATCAATATTTGCTACGGAATAAGAAGCAGCTACATACTTCTCGGTTTTGGTACCAATGCCTACCATTCTCTTTTTTACTACATAACGAAATGCCATAATGTTTTTTGTTTTTAATGGTTGTTACTTGCGGTTTCGTTCACTCGTCAGTTAGCGAGACCTGTTTCTTTGTGACCACGGTGCGAAGTTACAACACTTAAAAACGGCATGGTGCTTTAACGGGACTGAACGACTTTTTTTAACGTTGTATTTAGCCATTTGACGACATGGAAAGTCCTATGCTATAACCTATTGCCTATATTTAAAAAAAATGAGTGATTACATAAAATAATAATTTTGTGATTCTCCATCTGTAATCAAGTACAATCCATTGTCTGTAAACTTGATGACTTTGGGTTTGAATGTGAGTTTCTTCAATGCCTCTGCCAAATTGGATGGAATGTTTTTGTAATATACTCCGTTTTTGCAGCAAGCTATCATCCCGTAATTGGTAATATAGGCATAGTAAACCTCTTCGTATAGTTCTTCGGCTTTCAGTATGAAATTTTTGATGGTTTCATTTGAATAGCTGTAATGCTTGTCCGTGATAACTACCCATTCTCCTCTATCATTGAAGCAGGCCGAAAGAATATTGTCGTCTCTTAAATCTCCTGTACGATATTGTTCCAGTTTTTTGAGGAATGCATCCGGATAACCAAGAGTCCAATACCCTGAACCGCCTAAGATAATTACATAGTTGCCATTTTCAGAGATGTTGATGTCTGTTATTTCAGCATTGCTGCTGTTGGCTTCTTCTATACGTTTCTTAAGCTTGCTGGGAGTACTGCCGGTGTAGGCATATCCACTATTCCCATACACTCCTACTCCTGCTCCATACATAGTGATTGCTCCGGTACGGCATTTCCCCCATTTGTTGATGGCTTCTGTGATGTATGACATGTATGAGCTGGTCGGTAAATTTATATAGCGAACAGTACCGCTATAGGAAAATGGTTTTGAAACGGTTCTGGTTCTGGCTGGAAGAACCGGTTCCGCTTTTTCTTTACAGATATAAGAAGTACCGGCTATCAATTCATTTCCAATCCATTTTCCTGACTGAATGGTGTGTGCCGTAATATCAAAGTAAGCGCCGTATCCATTTCTTTCACCATCCTTCCAAGGGCCGAACCACATATTCCCATTTTCCCAGATATGAATGCCGTATCCGTGGCGTTGTCCATTATAGGTTTCTCCCCAATATTTATTCCCGTTTGTGTAGTTTGTCCGTTCAAATATTTGTCCGGGATATTCTTTGGCTTCTATTTCATAACTGTAGGGGCGGAGCAGCATATACGGTTTTCCGGTGTTTCGGTTGTATTCTACACCATTTTCAGAGCCATTTTTAACTATTATGTCATCTTCTTGAATATAGATGAATAAAGTGAATTCTGAGTTTTTAGTAAAGCCAATTTTAATATTATCTTCTTTGAATTCTACCCTGAATCCATTTATTTCATCATTTTGGGTTTGTCCTAGAGAAGCCTCTCCTTCTATTGTTTTTCCCCACTCTACCGTGCTATTGCGAACAGATTCATGCATGCTTTTCTGTTCACTTTCCGAAGGTGCAGTGTAGAATGGTTTATAGTCCGGTATCATTTTGAGGAGAGTATTCTGTCCGTTGAATCCCGCTTCTTCCAATCTTTCTATGGCAGCTTCTGCTATAGACTTCTGGAGTTCTCCAATGTCTTTGTTGAGAGCAGCCTTTTTGTACCAATATAACGCTGAATTCCCATCTTTTCTCAAGATGTTGTCTATGCCGTATTCATAAGAGATTGCAAGCGAAATCTGTCCGCTTGCATTCCCGTTTTTAGCTGCTCGTTTTGTCCATGCCATTCCGGCGGGGTAATTCTTTGTGACTCCTAACCCGTTTTTCAGTAAATAGGCTAAGCGGCTTTGTGCATAATAAGATTCCGGGCTATTATTGTGTTCGGCGGCTTTTTTATACCAGATAAAAGCCTCTTCATAGTTTTCTTTGTCTTCATATATGCGTCCAAGGTTCTTTTGTGGAAAAGCCCCATTTTTTTCAGCTGCTTTTTTATACCAATAGATGGCCGTTTCTTTATTTTGAGTTAAATTCCCCCAGCCATTACTATAGGCTGCACCCATATTGTTTTGTGCAGCAGGATTTCCTTGCTCAGCCGACTTTCGCCACCAATAAACGGCTTGTATGGTATCAGGTTTTATACCCCATCCCCTAAAGTAGCTCTGTCCGAGATAGAATTGTGCAATCGCGTTTCCATTTATTGCATCTGTCCTATAGTCCGCAGCATTCTTGTGGTTTTGCCCATAAATACTGATGGTAAATACTGCAAGGAATATGCACAATAAGTAATTTTTCATGTTTTTCATAAATTAAGAGTTAATCAATTGCATCCAATAAAATGAATGCAGCCCAGTAAAAGGGATCCTTATATTTTTTTATTTTCTTGAACTCTTTGGGCATAGGCTTTTTGCTCTGTTTTTCTTTTTGCCTGGCTTCTGACTGCCAGCGCTTGTCGGGAGTTGTTTCAATTTCAACTTCGTAGTCACGTACATACTTCTGGGCCTCGCGCAAAGATTCAAATTTGCTCTTTCCTGCGAGCAGATTCTTGTAAAACTGTGTCATCAAGAGTTGAGTAGCATTATCGTCCACTTTCCAGAGACTCATTAATAATGTGTTGGCTCCCGCTTTTTTGAAACCGCGTTGCAAGCCGAATACTCCGTCACCGGTTATTTCTCCCAGTCCGGTTTGGCAGGCAGAAAGTACTACCAGGTCTAACCCTCGTAAATCTAAACCGGCAAGCTCTTTGGCGGTGAGTATGCCGTCTTCTAATCCTTCCGGCAAAGGATTTCCTTTCAGTGCAATATTTGCTCCTGACAATAGCAGTCCTGATCGAGTCAATGCTTTGTCTTCTACGTAGCGTGATTGGTTATTGTCTCCCATCATCAAGAAATCAAGATCCTTTGTCTGTCTGGCTTCTGTTTCTGTCCAATAGAAACCATGAGTGGCGATATGTAGCATACTGATATTCTTACCTGATAAAGCTTTAAAAGATTCTTCTGTACCTCGTAAATCCATATATAAGGCTGGCTGAAGTCTCGTATTCTCTAGTGCTTGTTTAATTTGTTCAGCTTCTATCTTAGTGGCGGGAAGGTATTTGGCTCCGTCACGCAGGTTTAGGGAATCCGGATAGAAGGTATGTTGAATATTCAAGTCTCGAGGAATATCAGTATATTTTTTGTTTTCGACTACTAAAGCTGTTGTATCAGCATCATATTTAAGACCTCCATAGAGAACAGCTTCTTTAATATGGCTTTTGTCTTTTATCATAACCAATTGTCGCGTAGACGACAACCGATAGAAATTTATTTGTTCCGCTATAAAAGTAGAGTCGCTGCTTGGAAGGTGTTCTATGGCGATGTTATGGAGTTGCCCAGCAGGAGCAAAATAAACATTCTTTCTTTGTTTGGAACGGCAACTTTTTATTCTCAACTTTGCTCATTTAAGAGTCTGTTTAAAAACCAACTGAATAAAAGCTTTTATTACGCCAATGAACCTATTATTAGAGCGATTTTTCCCCTTTTTTAATCCCTACTTCCCTTTTTATTAATACTTTTGGGCGTTGTTTTTAATTCGTTAGACAGATGTCTTCTTTCCGTTAGACAATTGTTGTTCTTTCGTAAGATGGACGTTTAACGAAACAGCAACAATTGTCTAACGAATTAAACTCGGTGCATCAGGACTTGTTCTTGCAGCATTGAATGAATAATATTGCCCAACTGATATTCTAAATTATATGAGTGCTTATTACGATTTATACCAGACCCCCAATCCTTCTCCGGAGGACGGTGAAGAAAAGCTGCTTCACGCCCGTATTCTTCCCAAAGGAACCATTCCTGCCGATAAATTCCGCGAACTGGTTCACAAGGCTACCGGTTTCAGCCCTGCCATTCTCGATGGCACGTTGCAGGCTATAACGGATGAGTTGCACAGCTGGCTGGCAGACGGATGGATAGTTGAAGTGGGCGAATTGGGATTCTTTTCGTTATCATTGAAGTGCGACAAGGCCGTGGCGAATAAAAAGGATATTCGCTCTCCGTCCGTGCATTTTCAGAATGTGAACTTACGTATCAGCAGTAGATTCCGCAACCGCTTTCAGACGATGGAGCTGGAACGGAAAGCATCTCCCTATATCTCTCATTCCAAATTGACATTGGAGGAGCGGAGAAAAAAACTGTTGCAGCATTTGAATAAGTATGGCTGCATTACGCGTACTGATTATGAACAGCTGACCGGAAAGGCGAAACATCAGGCGGTGGCCGATTTGAACCTATTTCTGGAAGAAGGTATTATTCGCAAATATGGTAGTGGAAAAACAGTGGTATATCTCAAGCCATGACAAGCAAGAGAGTTAGAGGAGTTATCACTTTGCTCCGCTAGGAGTTACAGCCGATACTCTTGTGTATGTATTCACAGAACTATCGGCTTTAACTCCTAAGCCGACTTGCCGGCTGATGACTCCTTCTGACTCCCGATAACTCCTTTAAACGAAAGAGCCGTGCGTATAAAAAGGGAAGAAACTTTTAGTACTGCCGATTTGTTTTTAACTTTGTCAATTGAAAACTAATAAAAACAAGCGTATGAATATGAAGGTTGTATCTATGTGCCTGATATGTGCCGGAGCTTTGTTGACCGGTTGTGGAAACGGCGGTAAAAAGGAAGCGGAAACTTCGGAGAGAAAGGAAAAAGAGGCCGTGGTTGGTAGTGATAAAGACGAACATGGTTGTATTGCTTCTGCCGGATATACGTGGAGCGAGGTGCAGAAAGATTGCATCCGTTTGTGGGAGAAAGGTGTCCGCATGAATGCAGTGGATGATGCCGGGAAGACTTTGTTCTTGGTGTTCAGTCCGGACTCTACGCAAGTGGAGTTGTTTTTCTCGGAGGAAGGTGTTTCGAACGAAATTCTGGACCGTCGAGGTCTGCCTGCCGGTGGATATGCCTGGAATGTGGAAGATGATGATACGAAAAACGTACGTCTGGAAGACGGTGAGTGGACGGTCAGCCAACGGGGGAGGCTCATTTATCAGGAAGATGCGAATGGTAAATAATATAAGAATATGGAAAATTTGAAGGCGTTGACAGAGGCTGTCTGCTGTGTAGCCCGTGAAGCCGGGCATTTTTTGAAGGAAGAGCGGAAAAGTTTCCGTCGGGAGGTGGTGCAGGAAAAACATGCGCACGATTATGTATCTTATGTGGACAAGGCTTCCGAGAAAAAGGTTGTATCTGCCCTTAGGAAATTGCTTCCCGAAGCCGGATTCATTGCCGAAGAAGGGTCTGCTGCCTATAGTGACGAAACGTATTGCTGGGTAGTGGATCCTTTGGATGGGACAACGAACTATATTCACGACAATGCTCCCTATTGTGTAAGTATTGCCTTGCGTGACAAGCAGTCGCTTTTGCTGGGTGTGGTTTATGAACCCTGCCGAGACGAGTGTTTTTATGCTTGGAAAGGAGGAGGAGCCTATGTGAACGGAGAACGGTTGCGTGTTTCGCTTGTCAGTGAACCGAAAGACGCTTTTGTGGTGACAGAGTTACCCTACAATTTCGAGCAGTATGCCCGTACGGGCGAACATTTGATACACGAACTTTACGGTAAGGTTGCAGGCATTCGCATGAATGGTTCGGCGGCGCTTGCCCTCTGCTATGTGGCTGCCGGACGTTTTGACGCTTGGCTGGAAGCTTTTATCGGTAAGTGGGATTTCTCTGCGGCTGCACTCATGGTGTTGGAAGCCGGCGGTAAGGTAACAGACTTTTTGGGAAACGAGAACTTTATAGAAGGGCATCATATCATAGCCACCAACGGGCCGCTGCATCCGTTGTTTTTGCGGTTGGTACGGGAGGCGCTGCCATTCTGATACGGTTCTTATTGCCTTATTACACTTTTTTATGGAAAACACATTTAAAGCCTGGTTCTTGTCCTTTGTCCATCTCTTCTTCCCGCGTCAGTGTGCTGTATGCGGGAGCTCTTTGCAAGAGGGAGAAGAGGGCATTTGCATCAGGTGTAATATGAATATGCCACGGACAAACTATCATCTTCGCGAAGACAACTCCGTGGAGCGTATGTTTTGGGGGAAGATACCTCTGGAACGCGGCACTTCCTTCTTTTATTATCACAAAGGAAGTGATTTCCGCCACATCCTGCATCAACTGAAGTATGGAGGCCGGAAAGATTTGGGAGAAATAATGGGGCGTTTTATGGCAGCGGAGCTGGCGGCTACCGGTTTTTTCCGTGGTATAGACGTAATTATCCCCGTTCCTCTACATCCCCGCAAACAAAAGTTGCGCGGATACAATCAGAGTGAATGTATAGCGCGCGGCGTTTCTGCCGTAACGGGTATTCCTATTGATGTGTCCTCCGTGCTGCGCAGAAGACATACGGAAACGCAGACCCGAAAGTCTGCTTACGAGCGTTGGGAAAATGTAGACGGTATTTTCCTTCTCCGCTATCCGGAACGCTTTGTGGGGAAACATATCCTTATTGTGGATGATGTACTGACCACCGGAGCCACTACAACTGCATGTGCCGATGCGCTTAAAGATGTGGGAGGCGTACATGTTAGTATCCTGACGCTGGCAGTGGCGGGGTCGTGAATCAGAAGCGGAAACGTCCGCCTGCCACGATTGTTCCCGTATATCCTACGCCGAATTCGGTGAAGAAGGCAAACTGATTTCCATATTCGATACCCAGAAAACTGAACTGATAGGCAAATTCCTTTTTGTGATAAGTGTCTCCTCCAAAGCTGTTCCGGAGGAAATAGGCGCCGAGCCCTGCAGAGGAATATAGGGAGAATTGGGGGCGGGTGAACCAATGCCACCGGAAGGTGGGGAGGATATACAGATAGCGCCGGTCATCGTTCTTATTCTCATCCAAAACTTCATAAAGGCTACTGGCCGTCCCTCTATTACCGGTTATTCCTCCGGTTACGCCTAGGCTGATTTTACGGTTGATTCTATAAATATAACTGATATTCAGAGCGCCGTAATAGCTGGTCTTCTCGCGTGTATAGATTCCAAAACTTGCTGTCGGAGCAATAAACTCTTCGGCTATACTATTGGCGTCGGTAATGGGGAGGAAGCCGTAACTGACGGATATTTCATGGTGGCGGAATTTTTCTCGCGTAGAAACAAGAGAGGTTTGTGCTTTACCAGCGGTACATAGGCTGAATCCTATGACTAAAAAGAATAAAAGAGTTTTCATTGTAGTTTGGTGTTTGGATTAAAATATGTTTTTCTAATAAATAAAGACAGGTGCTTTTATGAAACTCCTTACTTTACATTTGGCAAATGTATGTTAAATCTTTGAATATGAAATAGAAATGTTTGTCTTTTGTGTGGGATAATGTGGGAAAACAAAAAAGGTTCGCCTAATTGACGAACCTTTTTGCTCTTCCTCTTGGACTTGAACCAAGGACCCTCTGATTAACAGTCAGATGCTCTAACCGACTGAGCTAAGGAAGAATATGCATTCAATTTTTTTCGCTCTTCCTCTTGGACTTGAACCAAGGACCCTCTGATTAACAGTCAGATGCTCTAACCGACTGAGCTAAGGAAGAATGTTGTTTTTTCTCAAATGCGCTGCAAAAGTAATAGGATATTTTGAAATATGCAATATCTTTGCAAAAAAAATATCGAAGATGGATAAAATAATTGGATTGGGCAATGCTTTGGTCGATGCACTGGCAATCATTGAGGATGATAATATTTTGACGGAGATGCAGCTCCCGAAAGGAAGCATGACTCTGATTGATGAAGATAAGTTCTTGAAAATTAGTGAGTATTTCAGCCGGATGAAGACGCATCTGGCTAACGGAGGTTCTGCCGGAAACGCAATTCGGGCAATGGCATGCCTTGGTGCGGGTACGGGATTCATCGGAAAAGTAAGCAATGACTTTTATGGTAACTTTTTCCGGGATAGTCTGCTGGAGCATGGGACAGAGGCGGATTTATTGCTTTCCACTACCCTTCCGTCCGGTGTAGCCTCTACTTTCATTTCTCCTGATGGAGAGCGCACTTTCGGCACTTATTTGGGGGCGGCTTCTACATTGAAGGCGGAAGATCTTTCGCTGGATATGTTCAAAGGATATGCTTACCTATTTATAGAGGGGTATCTGGTGCAAGACCATGATATGATTCTCCGTGCCATTGAGCTGGCTAAAGAGGCCGGCTTACAAGTATGTTTGGACATGGCGAGCTACAATATAGTAGAAGGAGACCTTGAATTTTTCTCTCTGTTGGTCAACAAATATGTGGATATTGTTTTTGCCAATGAGGAAGAGGCAAAGGCTTTTACGGGTAAGGAACCGGAGGAAGCATTGGACATCATTGCCAAAATGTGTAGCATAGCCATTGTAAAGGTGGGTGCCCGTGGTTCTCTGATTCGTAAAGGTACAGAGATGGTGCAGGTACAAGCGGCTCCGGTAGAGAAAGTGGTGGACACTACAGGAGCGGGTGACTATTTTGCGGCGGGTTTCTTGTATGGACTGACGTGTGGTTACTCGCTGGAGAAATGTGGCAAGATAGGTTCTCTTCTCTCCAAAGATGTGATACAAGTGGTGGGTACGGAGCTTCAGGTAGCACAATGGGAAAAAATCAAGGAAGAAATTTTATTAATTAATTAGCATATTATCACATAGACATATTATGAAAAGAATTTTAAAGATACGCTGGATGATTACCTTGCTGATTGTAGCAGGAGCCGTTTGTTTTTGGGGGTTTAAGAGTGGTGATAGCCGTAGTTTCCAAATAGCAAAGAATCTGGATATATTCAATTCCATTGTGAAAGAGTTGGATATGTTCTACGTGGATACGATTGATCCGAACAAGACTATCCGTGAAGGCATTGATGCCATGCTCTACTCGCTGGATCCCTACACGGAGTATTATCCGGAAGATGACCAAAGCGAATTGGAGCAGATGCTGAAGAATTCCTATGGTGGTATAGGTTCTGTGATTACTTGGAATCCGAAACTAAAACGTTCCATGATATCTGAGCCATATGAGAATATGCCTGCTGCCGATGTAGGCCTGAAAGCCGGAGATATTTTGATGGAGATTGACGGAAAAGACCTTGCCGGAAAGAACAACCAAGAAGTCAGCGAGATGCTTCGCGGACAAGTGGGTACCAGCTTCAAGCTGAAAGTGCAACGTCCCGGTACAGAGAAACCGTTGGATTTCGACATTGTGCGCCGTTCCATCCAATTGCCGTTCATACCTTATTATACAGTGCTGGATAATAATATAGGTTATATCAATCTCAGCACCTTCTCGGGGAATCCTTCCAAGGAGTTCAAGCAGGCTTTTCTGGACTTGAAGAAACGGGGGATGACTTCGTTGGTGATTGACTTGCGGAACAATGGAGGTGGCTTGCTGGATGAATCTATAGAGATAGCCAACTTCTTTCTGCCTCGCGGAAAAACACTTGTGACGACAATGGGTAAGATTAAGCAAGCCAGCAATACCTACAAGACATTGCGTGAGCCGTTGGATTTGGAAATTCCTTTGGCTGTTCTGGTCAATGGCGGAACGGCTTCTTCGTCAGAAATCCTTGCGGGCTCTTTGCAGGACCTTGACCGTGCGGTCATTATCGGTAACCGTACTTTCGGTAAGGGATTGGTGCAGACCACCCGTCCGTTGCCATACGGTGGTACCATGAAGCTGACGACTTCCAAATATTATATTCCCAGCGGCCGTTGTGTGCAGGCTATCGACTACAAGCACCGGAATGAGGACGGCAGTGTGGGACGTATTCCGGACAGCCTTACTACCGTGTTCCATACGGCTGCCGGACGTGAAGTGCGTGATGGTGGAGGCGTGACTCCGGACATTGCGGTGAAGCAGGAGAAGCTGCCCAACATTCTGTTCTATCTTGTCAATGACAATCTTATTTTCAATTATGCCACGGACTATTGCCTGAAACATCCTACCATCCCTTCAGCAGAGAAGTTTGAAATTACAGATGCCGATTATGCGGACTTCAAGGCGATGGTGAAAAAGGCGGACTTCAAATACGACCAGCAGACAGAGAAGATGCTGAAGAACCTGAAGGAGATGGCCGAATTTGAGGGCTATCTGACTGATGCTTCGAAAGAGTTTGAAGCGCTGGAGAAAAAATTGTCGCATAATCTGGACCGTGACCTTGACCATTTCTCCAAGGACATCAAGAGCATGATTGCGGTAGAAATCATCAAGCGTTATTATTTCCAGCGTGGAAGCATTATCCAGCAGTTGAAAGATGATGATGATTTGAAAGAGGCTGTAAAGATACTCACTGCTCCGGAAAAATACAAGGAAATGTTGAGTGCTCCGGCAGTGACGTCAATGTCTCTGCAACAAAGAAAGGAGACAGCCCCGGTTTTTCTGAGTACCGCTACGAGAGCAAATGAGCATGTCTATGATGAAATAGTATAAGGACACTCTTAAGAGGATTCTTTTATTTGCTCCTTAATTTATACCGGATAGTCTCTGTATAAGCCTTTTATACACGACTATCCGGTTAAGTTGTTTGTAAGGTATTAACTTGTTTTATATTTTTGCAGGTGAAAATGAAAACATTGACAAGGTTATGAAACAATTGAATTCTCTGAAAGTATGGCTGTCTGTGGTATTGTTGCTTTGTTTCTCTCTTTCCGGACAAGCCCAGTTCCTACGCACTTCCTACTTTATGGAAGGAAGTAACCAGCGTATGCAACTCAATCCGGCCTTGATGCCGGGACGCGGTTATCTGAATATTCCCGTGATAGGTTCGCTGAATGCTACCGTCAACTCCAGTTCCCTGGGGTATAGGGATATTATGGACATTATTGAAAACAGTGATGACAGCGACTATTTCATGAGCAATGACTTTATGAACCGACTGGATGCTACCAATAACTTGAATGTGAATTTGAGTACCGACATTCTGTCTGCCGGGTGGTATAAAGGAAAGAACTTCTGGTCAGTCAATGTGGGGTTACGTAATGATATCGGTGCTGCCATACCGAAAACCATGTTCCAGTTTATGAATAACATGAGCAGCCGGGAGTTTGGTGACAATATTTCTGACTATTTGGGTATTAACGAAACCATTAATGGACAGAAGCTTGAGATAAATTCCTATGCGGAAGTCGGCCTTGGCTTTGCAAGGAATATCACAGACCGACTGGCTGTGGGTGGTAAGGTGAAGATGCTGCTGGGTATCGGTAACTTAAAGCTGAACATCAACCAGATTCATGTGGAAACTCCTTCTGTCGGCTCTTCAGGAGTGACGAGTAAAGCTTCCATTCAAGTGGATGCAACTTTGGAGAACTCGTCAAAGCTGTTAGAACTTCCCGAGAATGAGAATGGTGATTATATCGATGAAATCGATTTTGGCAGTTTTGGTTTTGCCGGATATGGTGGGGCTATTGATTTGGGAGTATCTTACAAGTTACTGGATAAATTGACACTTTCTGCTTCAGTTCTTGATTTGGGCTTTATCAAATGGTCTAAATCGAATACCAGTATAGCGCGAGCCAATACAGAGCAGACTTATGATCTTCTTGACCCGGCCTCGCAGCAGGAGTTCATGGATATTGTGAACAGCGGCGAGATTCTTAACTATGACATGTTGCAGCTCAAGACGGAGGAGGCTTCTGAGAAGAGCCGTACCCGTGGATTGACTTCTACAATGGTTCTTGGCGCTGAATATGCCTTACTGAATGATTGGCTGGTAGTGGGTGCCTTGTATACCGGTCGTTTTGCCAAACCGAAAACTTTGAATGAGCTGACTTTCTCTGCCTGCATCCGTCCGACGAATGCTTTCAATGTAGCTGCCAGCTATTCCGTACTTCAAGGAGCCGGTAAAACCTTCGGTCTGGCACTGAAACTGGGTTCCTTCTTTGCAGGAACAGATTATATGTTCTTTGGTAAGAATACGAAGAATGTCAATGCTTACTTGGGTGTTTCTATTCCTTTGGGAAAACAGAAAACTGCTGAAAATTAATAAATTGGATTTGGATATTATCGCGGATTATCTTTCTATAAAAGAGGATAATCTGCGATTTTGTTTTTACGAAAACGCAAAAAGCTTTATCTTTGCTGGTAAATACCTATAAACAGTACTCATGAGAATTGCAATAACGTTTTTCTTGTCTTTGGTTTTCAGTAGTTTGCTGCAAGCTTCACCCATACCTTTTTCTCCTATAGTGAGGAGCTATTCGGTGTCGGATTATAATGTCGGTATTCAGAATTGGGCCATTGCTCAGGACGAAAGAGGGGTGATGTATTTCGGTAATAACAGTGGGCTGCTGGAATTTGATGGAAGTGCTTGGCGGCTGTATGAATTACCGACAAAAGGAATTGTGCGTGCTATATATATCAGTGAAGATGGAAAAATTTATGTAGGCTCTTACGAAGAATTCGGTTATTTTGTTCATACTCCTTATAATACCCTTGAATATCACTCGCTAAAAGATGAGGTGAAGGACTTTACTTTTCATAACGACGAAATCTGGAACATTGTTTGCGTTCAAGGGGAAATTGTATTTCAATCGTTTGGTTCTCTCTTTTTTTATAATGGAAATTCTGTGGAAGGTATTCGGGTGAAGAGCCTTCCGCTGAACTTATTTCAGGTTGGAAATACTTTTTATTCTCAAAGAATAAATGGTGGACTTTGTGTCTTTTCCGGCAGGAAAATGGAAGAACTTATTCCCAGAAAGGTATTTGGGAATAGCGATGTCTTGGCTGGGCTTCCTTATGATGATGCCGTTTTAATGCTTACTCGTAATCAGGGAGGTTTTCTCCTCTATCGAGATGGGAGGGTAGAAAAATGGAAAACCGAATGTGATGATATATTCAGGAAGCATACCATTAATCGTGCGGTGATAACCAAGGACAGTTGTTACGTTGTTGGCACAATATCCGATGGCATATATGCGTTGGATAAAAAGGGAAAGCTGATTTGGAAGGTCAATACGGATAATAAACTACAGAACAATACTGTTTTGAGATTATATTGTGATGATGACAACAATATATGGACAGCTTTGGATGAAGGTATTGCCTATATACACAACAATTCTTTAATCTATTATTATGAACCTCCATTTCGTAAAATAGGCATGGTATATGATGTTCTGGTAAGGGAAAATGAAGCTTATATTGCTTCTAATCAGGGACTTTATTGGCTTAAGGATGGAAAGACTGAATTAGTTCCGGGTTTGGAAGAACAAGCGTGGTTCGTCGATGAATGGGGAAAACAGATTTTTTGCGGGCATAACAAAGGAACTTTCCTTATATCGGGGTTGAAGTCAAAGTTGGTATCTGATGTAAAGGGAGGGATGTGTATGGAAAAGATTGAATCGAAGGAAGAATCTTTTTTATTGGAAGGAACTTATGCGCTTTTAAATCTATATACGGAAGATACTTCGGGAGCATATGGTTTTATCCGGTCTCTGCGTGGATTCAGTCATATGGTCCGTCACATAGAGGTGGACCATCAAGGGAATATCTGGGCGAAACACTTAAGGAATGGTTTGTATCGTTTTCGGATTGATCCGGATATGAAGCAGGTAAAGGATGTACGGAAGTATGAGGGCCTGGGAGAAGTGAAAGGTGGGAGTTTTACTTTGTTCAAAATCAATGGTCGGGTAGTTTTTTCTAATGGGGAATATTTCTATACTTACGAAGATATGACTGATTCGATTGTTCCCTATGAAACAATGAATGAACAATTGATGGAATTGAAGGGAATCAAGACAGTGAGTCGTGCGAACGGAGATTACTATTGGTTTGTGGGTGATAGGATAGTGTATTTAGTGAAGTGTGCGATAAATACTTTCAATATCGAACTCCGGATTCCATATTCTTTGTTTGACGGTCTGACGGTGGAAGAACGGGGAAGCGTGGCTTATGACGTGAGGAATGGCTGTTCCTATCTTTGCCTGAACAATGCCATTGCCCGTATTGAGACGGACAGTTCCTCGTTATATAAATCTCGGGTCAGACGCTCTTTATGGATTTCGGGAATGCGGGTCATTGATGAATTCAGTGGTAAGCGGAAAACATTGGTCGTGCAGCCGGGAGCCAAGGTGGAGCCTGAGTTTAATACGGTGAATTTTACATTGTGTTATCCGGTTTATAGTAATTATACTTATAAGGTAAGGTATCGGTTGGAAGGATATTCTGACCAATGGATGCCGGGTGGACGCTATTTGCAGAAGAAGTATTCTCGGCTCTCCTATGGAAGTTATGTTTTTCAGGCAGAGATATATGATACCGATAGAGTTTTGGCATCGGTAGAGCTTCCTTTTGAGATTTTGCGTCCGTGGTATTTGTCTTATTGGGCTGTGGGAAGTTATATCTTGGCAGGATTGTGTCTGTTGGCTTTATTGCAATATCTGGTCTACCGTTTCGTGAAGAAAAAGAAAGACCGTGTGATTGAACGGCAGCGCGTAGCCCATCAGGCAGAACTCGAGCGGCAAGAGAAGAAGATTGTTGAGTTGGAAAAGGAACAGCTTGAGGCCGATTTGCGTTTTAAAAGCAAGGAGTTGTCCAGTGTGGTAATGACAAATATCGCCCATCAGGAATTTCTGAGTTCCTTGAAAGAAGAGATACAGCGGCAAAAGTTGTTAGGACAGTATAGCCGTAAGAACTTGGATAAGCTGCTCACTTTAGTTAATAGCAATATAGTGTCCGATGAAGAGAATTGGACTATGTTTCAGGCTAATTTTGACCGTATACACGAGAATTTCTTCCGTAATCTGAAACTTCAATATACAGATTTAACTTCAGGAGATTTGCGCTTTTGCGCATTGCTTCGCTTGAATATGCCGACAAAGGAGATAGCGAAGTTGCTCAACATTTCCACGCGTGGGGTTGATGCTGCAAGATACCGGTTGCGCAAGAAATTCAATCTGCTTCCGGAAGAAAGTCTGACTGATTTTCTTATAAACTTTAAATAGCTGCTTTACAGTGAAATATTAATGGGGGAAGTACTAATATTGTACTTCCTCTTTTGTTTTTTAGTGATGGTTGTACTTTTGTTGTAGTACGGGATGTGGAGATTGTCGCATGCTTTTCTTTTATTTGCAGTAAAATAATATTTCTATCAATTAAAAGCATGAAAAACATGAAGCATTTACTTTTCAAGTTACAATTATTTTTAGTCTTGTTGGTGTTTACTGCCGTTAGTACGTATGCACAGAAATCTCCGGTTGATATGGATCGTTTCATCGACGATTTAATGAAGAAGATGACCCTGGAAGAGAAAATAGGTCAGTTGAATCTGCCGGTTACCGGTGAGATTACGACCGGTCAGGCTAAAAGTAGTAATGTGGCCAAACGTATTCGTGCCGGTGAAGTGGGCGGGCTTTTCAATCTGAAAGGCGTGGAACGTATCCGCGATGTACAGAAGCAGGCGGTTGAAGAAAGTCGTTTGGGTATTCCTCTCTTATTTGGTATGGATGTTATTCATGGATATGAAACGGTGTTTCCCATTCCTTTAGGATTATCGTGTACATGGGATATGAAGGCGGTTGAAGAATCGGCGCGTATTGCAGCCATTGAGTCCAGCGCCGACGGTATTTGCTGGACATTCAGTCCGATGGTGGATATTTGCCGTGATGCCCGTTGGGGGCGTGTGTCCGAGGGCAACGGTGAAGACCCGTTTCTGGGAGCAGCCATTGCGCAAGCCATGGTACGTGGTTATCAGGGAAAGGATATGAGCCGTAATGATGAGATCATGGCTTGTGTAAAGCATTTTGCCTTGTATGGTGCCGGCGAGGCAGGACGTGACTATAATACAGTAGATATGAGTCATCAGCGCATGTTCAATGAATACATGTTGCCCTATCAGGCGGCGGTTGATGCCGGTGTGGGCAGTGCGATGGCTTCTTTCAATGAGGTCGATGGTATTCCAGCTACTGGAAACAAGTGGTTGATGACGGATGTATTGCGTAAGCAGTGGGGGTTTGACGGTTTTGTAGTGACAGATTATACCGGAATTACAGAAATGACCGACCATGGCATGGGCGATACGCAGACTGTTGCCGCGTTGGCGTTGAATGCTGGTGTCGATATGGATATGGTGAGCGATGCATTTGTAGGTACGCTCAAGAAGTCATTGACAGAAGGAAAAGTGACAGAAGAAGCTATTAATGCGGCTTGTCGCCGTATTTTGGAAGCTAAGTACAAGTTAGGCTTGTTCGATAATCCTTATAAATACTGTGATGTGAAGCGTGCCAAGAAGCAAATCTTTACCAAAGAGCATCGTGCCGTTGCGCGTAAGATTGCTTCGGAGAGCTTGGTGTTGCTGAAGAACGAGGGTAATGTGCTTCCGCTGGCCAAGAAGGGCACTATTGCTGTGGTAGGTCCGTTGGCAGACAGCCGCAGTAATATGCCGGGTACTTGGAGTGTGGCTGCCGTATTGAAGAATGCTACTTCTTTGGCTGAAGGTTTGAAGGCGGTAGCAGGCGGTAAAGCCGAAATACTGACTGCGAAAGGCTGTAATTTGATGAGTGATGCCGAATATGAGAAACGTGCCACTATGTTCGGACGTTCTTTACACCGTGACAATCGTTCGGACAAGGAGTTGCTGGACGAGGCTCTTGCCGTGGCTGCCAAATCGGATGTTATTGTGGCTGCGCTCGGTGAGTCTTCGGAAATGAGTGGAGAGAGCAGTTGCCGCACGAATCTTGAAATGACGGACACCCAACGCATACTGTTACAGGAATTATTGAAAACGGGAAAACCTGTGGTACTGGTGCTGTTTACCGGTCGTCCGCTGGTACTGAACTGGGAGCAGGCAAACGTGCCGGCCATTCTGAATGTATGGTTTGCGGGCAGTGAGGCAGGTTTTGCCATCGGCGATGTACTGTTTGGTGATGTGAACCCGAGCGGAAAGCTGACTACGACTTTCCCGAAGAGCGTGGGACAGATTCCTTTGTTCTACAACCACAAGAACACGGGTCGCCCTCTTGCCGACGGTGCATGGTTCCAGAAATTCCGCAGCAACTATATAGACATGGACAATGAACCGCTTTATCCCTTCGGTTTCGGCTTGAGCTATACAACATTCTCTTATAGCGACGTGGCTTTGGACAAGACTAGCATGACGGATAAGGGCGAACTGACTGCTACCGTGACTGTGACCAATACCGGCAAGAGAGACGGTGCCGAAGTGGTCCAGCTTTATATTCGTGACCTTGTGGGAAGTGTAACCCGTCCGGTGAAAGAGTTGAAAGGCTTTGAAAAGATTTTCCTGAAAGCCGGCGAATCTAAAAAAGTATCTTTCAAGATTACTCCCGAATTGCTGAAGTTCTACAACTACAATCTTGATTTTGTATGCGAGCCGGGTGACTTTGAGGTGATGATTGGCAGAAGTAGCCGGGATGTAAAGAAAGCAGCGTTCAAGTTACTCTAACTGATTCCCAAGGCGGCAATATGCAGCATTCGAGCCACTGCGTTGAAATGGCATTGTTGCTGCATATTGTCTGCATTTTCACTGCAAACTATATGCAGTATTCTTGCAGTATTTGCTTGACTTGTGTAAGATAATATGATCTATTGAAAAACATGAAGAAAATATTTTTATTAATATTGTGTCTGTCCACCATGTACCCGGTTGTCAATGCTGGGCGGGTGGTTCAGAGTTTTAATGACGGCTGGTATTATGCCGCATGTGATGACAATCGGTTGCAGGAAGTGCAACGCCATGAAGAAGGTTGGCAGCAGGTACATCTGCCGCATACCTGGAATGCGGATGCCTATTCTACCCGTAACTACCGCAGGGCTTCTTCCTGGTATAAGAAAGAGTTCCGTACGGATGCCGCGCAGATGCGGGATAAACAGCTTTACCTGAAATTTGATGGTGTCAATTCTCTGGCAGATGTGTACCTCAACGGCGAGCTGCTCACTACCCACAAAGGAGGTTACTCTGCCTTTACCGTAGACATTACGGATAAAGTAAGGACCGATGCCCCGAATCTGCTGATGGTGCACGTCAATAATCAGAACGACCGGATACCTCCTTTGTCCGGCGACTTCACCATCTTTGGCGGCATCTACCGCAATGTGTGGCTCATCAGTGCTGCAAAGCAGCACATCAGCCTTACCGACTATGCCTCTACGGGCATTTATGTCGATTTGCCTTCCGTGAGTGAGGATAGGGCAGAAATCAGTGTGCGTGGGACTTTGGTGAACCGTGATGTGCGGCGTGCGGTGTTGAAGTTGGACGTCGAGGTGCTGGATACAGATGGGAAGACCGTAGCCCAATCTTTGCGCAGCGTCCGGATAGATGCCGACGGGGCGTTCGCCTTCGAGGAACGGTTACAGTTGGAAAAGCCACAGTTGTGGTCGCCCGATTCCCCTTATCTGTACAGCGTGAAAGTTTCTTTGAAAGATGTGCGTGGCAAGGTGTTGAAAGATGAGACACGTGTCCCTTTGGGGGTCCGCTGGTTCAGCGTGGATGCGCAGGAAGGCTTCAAGTTGAATGGGGAACCCCTGAAACTTATGGGAGCTTGCCGTCATCAGGACCAGATGCCGATGGGCATAGCGCTTTCGGATGAGATGCACCGCAGGGATATGCAGTTGCTGAAAGACATGGGTGTGAACTTTGTCCGTCTGGCACATTACCCACAGGACGATGCCGTGTTGCGTGCTTGCGACGAACTCGGCATGCTGGTATGGGAGGAGATTCCGGTAGTAGATTTGATAGCTTTGGGTGACGAGTTCCGCGCGAATGCCACAAGCGCCTTGCGCGAAATGATTCGCCAGCATTACAACCATCCGTCCGTCATTATGTGGGGGTATATGAACGAGGCTGTTATCCAGCTGCAGTATCGGGTGAAGAAACAACGGCTCAACGGTTTCTACGAGAATACCTTGGCGCTTGCCCGGCATCTGGAGGAAACTCTGAAGAGGGAAGACCCCTACCGTCTGAGTACGATGGCCTACCACGGCAATCAGATTTACAATAAAATCGGTCTCAGCAATATCACCGACATTTCCGGTTGGAACCTTTATCAGGGCTGGTATGAGAACGACTTCAAGTCTTTCGACCGCTTTGTGGACGAAGAGCATCGTAAATACCCGCACCGTCCGTTAATAATCAGTGAGTTCGGTGCCGGTTCCGACCCGCGCTTGCAGTCGCTCGATCCGCAGATATTCGATTTCTCCATGCAATGGCAGCAGTTGTACCTCGAATACTATCTGCCCGCTATCATGAAGCGACCGTTCATAGTGGGCGCCACGGAGTGGAACTTCATTGATTTCAGTTCTGCCAGTCGCCAGGAGGCTACGCCGCATATCAATAATAAAGGACTGATGTACAATGACCGCCGTCCTAAAGATGTGTTCTATTATTTCCAGGCATTCCTGCGCAAGGATATTCCGGTGCTGCACATTGCTGTGGATGACTGGAAGCATCGGACTGTGGTTTCGGACGGTGAAGCGGTGGAACATCCGGTGAAAGTGTATTCCAATCTGGATAAGGTGGAGTTGTCTGTCAACGGCACGAAGCTCTCCGTGCAAGGCATCGAGAATTGCCATGCAGTGTGGCAAGTGCCTCTCGTTGCGGGGCGAAACACGCTTGTGGCTTCAGGTATCTGCCATGGGAAGAAGGTGGAGCAGGTTTCGGACATTTTTGTGAAGATGCAGCCTCGCCATATCGCGGCAGTCGGCTCCGGACAGCTGGAACTTGCAGTGAACGTGGGCAGCAACTGTTTCTTTACGGATGACAAGAGTGATCTTTGCTGGCTTCCCGACCAAGCTTATACTCCTGGAAGTTGGGGCTACATAGGTGGAGAGATTTTCCGCCGTTCTCCGGGACGTATCGGAACCACTGCCGAGGTGAAAGACACCCGTAATGTTCCTTTGCTCCAGACCAAACGCAAGGACATCAAGGCCTATCGCTTCGACTTGCCCGACGGCGACTATGAAGTGGAACTTCTTTTTGCTGACCTGAACGCACGTTCCGAGCGGGTGACTTACGATTTGGGAGCTGTCGCTACCCTAGACAATGCCGATTTCCGCGGCAGTGTCTTCAATGTTTCTGTCAACAACCGACCTTGGCTGAATCATTTCTCTCCGGCGATAGAAGTAGGCGGGAACCGTTGCATATCCAAGAAACTGCATGTTGCCGTAACCGGTGGAAACCTTACGGTGAACTTTGAGGCGGTGAAAGGGATGACGTTCTTGAATGGGATAAAGATATTCAGGATTCATTGATGTTCTATTCTTAATAATGTTGTATTAACCGATAAATTGAGTGAAATATGAAACACAAATTACTTACCGGGTCTCTCTCCTTCACAGTAGGGATGGGATTCAGCGCTTTGCCTGCCGTCGCGCAGCAATCTCCGGCTTCCACTGAGGTCAAGCCTAATGTAATCATTATCAACGTTGATGATTTGGGCTATGGCGACATTGGTTGTTACGGTGCCACCAAGGTCAAGACTCCCAATATAGACCGTCTGGCATCGCAAGGCCGTAGCTTTACGGATGCTCATTCATCCTCGGCTGTTTCCACGCCTTCACGTTATGGACTGATGACTGGTCAATATCCTTGCCGTGAGGATATTTGGGGGGCAATCTTCCTGAATCAGACTCTGCAAATTGATACGGCACGCACCACAATTGCGGATGTGATGAAACGTTCCGGCTATTCCACTGCCATCGTGGGGAAGTGGCATCTTGGATTCCGTACGGACGAAAAGATGGACTGGAACAAGGAACTGGCTCCCGGACCACTTGAATTGGGATTCGATTATTACTTCGGTGTGCCTATTCTCAACAGTCATCCACCTTTTGTTTATGTGGAGAACCATCATGTGGTGGGTTATGATCCCAACGACCCGTTTGTAAGAGGCAAGAGGGCAGAAACGGAGGAGTTCGATGAAAAATTCGGTATCAACTCTATTGGTGGAGCCACGGCTGCGCACCGTTTGTACAAAGACAGGGCTGTAGCCACTACTTTGAAAGACCGGGCCGTGCAGTGGATAAAGGAACATAAGGATTCACCTTTCTTCTTGTATTATGCTACCACCAACATCCATCATCCTTTTACACCGGCCGAACGCTTTGTAGGTACCAGTGAGGCAGGACCTTACGGTGATTCAATCCATGAATTGGACTGGGTGGTAGGCGAGATTATGCGTACCCTCGATGAGGAAGGGCTGGCGGGAAATACTCTGCTCATCTTCACCAGTGACAACGGAGGAATGCTGAATCATGGAGGGCAGAGAGCTTGGAAGGCAGGACACCATATCAACGGCAAGCTTCTTGGTTTCAAGTTCGGAGCTTGGGAAGGCGGGCATCGCATTCCTATGATTGCCCGCTGGCCGGGTAGGATTCCTGCGGGCAGCGTATCCAACCAGTTGATGTCCAATGTTGACATGCTTGCCACTTTGGCTGCCCTCACAGGATATGAATTGCAGGAGCAGGACGGGCCGGACAGTTTCAATATGCTTCCTGCCCTTATCGGAAATCCCGGGAAAATGATTCGGGACCATATTATTATCTGTCCTTCCCAAAAGAGCCATCTTTCCATTCGCAAAGGGAAGTGGGTCTATATTCCGGCGCAAAACAGCGGCGGATTTACCGGAAAGAATGTCGGTGACCATGACTTGGGCGGGGCATCCGCTTTCCAGCTCACCCATCGGGTGAACAGCGATATAGAAAATGCCCGGATAAAGCCGGATGCACCCTCTGTGCAGCTTTATAATCTGGAGGAAGACCCATACCAGACCACAAATGTGTATGAACAGCATCCCAAAGTGGCACGCAGGCTGGCGTGGATACTGGAGGAGAAGATAAAGCAATCGGATGCTACAAGAAAATAATGACTAAAATGTTAGTATATGAAGAAAGAATTACTGTTCCTTATTTTATTGTCTTTTACAATTGGAATTCATGCTCAGATATGGAAAGTGCCTGAAGGGCATGAAACGCGATGGACAAGTTTTGAAAATCCTACTGGTGGCAAAGGTGCGGCAGCTCAGGCTAATAAAGGTGCAAAAGGGAGTGCCTTCGGTAGAATTATGGCGGGAGACAGCTGTGTGTTGTTGTCTCAGCAAGGCCCCGGAATCATTAACCGTATCTGGTTGACAGTCAGCAAACGTAATCCGAAAATGCTTCGTGCGTTGCGTATCAAGTTTTATTGGGATAACTCTGTGATTCCGGCTGTGGATGTTCCTTTGGGCGATTTCTTCGGAAATCCGCTGTCACGTACGTCTCGTTTTGAGAACTGCTTCTTTTCCAATCCGGAGAGGCGTTCCTTCAACTGTTGCATTCCGATGCCTTACCGTACCGGTGCTAAAGTGGTATTTGTGAATACCTCGGATGAGAATCTGACACATCTTTTCTATGATATCAACTTTACCAGACTGCCGGAATGGGATTCGGAAATGAGCTATTTTCATGCTGTCTGGCGCGAAGATAAATCCACCGAGTTGGGAGTGGATTATACCGTTCTACCCCAACTGTCGGGTAAAGGGCGTTTTTTGGGAGTTAGCGTGGGTATCTTTGCCAATAAGGCATACCAGACCACTTGGTGGGGAGAAGGTGAAATCAAATTCTACATTGACGGAGACAAGGAGTTTCCTACGTTGAGTGGTACGGGAATTGAAGACTATATCGGTACGGCTTGGGGGCAAGGCGAGTATTTCCACCGTTATCAGGGCTGTCCGATTGCGAATGCGGACAGTTGCTGGTGGAGCATGTATCGTTTCCATGTGCAGGACCCAATTTATTTTCATCGTGATATAAGAGTTACACTGCAACAGATTGGCGGTGCTCCATATCAAAAAGTACTCGAACTGTACAAGGCGAAGATCCCCTTGATTCCGATAACCATTGATAAAGGTGATGAACTGAAGTTTTATCGTTTGCTGAACGAAGATTCCGATCTTCATATCATGGATAAAGACTTTCCGCAAGGTTTTGTCAATTTCTACCGTCAGGATCATGTAACGTCGACTGCATATTTCTATTTGGATAGGGCTGCATTATAAAATGATTATATTTAAATTTATATTCTTGATAATTAGTTTGTTATAAAATGGTGTAGTAGGGATGATGTAACATGATAGCAGCTTGTGGTATTCTTGTGGTAGCTCCGTTTTTGACGTATATCAAGAACTCTTGTATGTTTGCAGAGAAATTTTAAATCGATAAATTATGAACAGAGTTGATATCCGTGCAGGTTAAGAGAACTACCGTATTATGTTAGAATTTTAAAGTTGTTAACCAGTGATTTATATTCTATTAATTTTAAAAAAGTGATACGATGAAAGATAATACACATTCCTTGAAGTGTTTTGTGGCAAAAAAAATATTTTTGATGGCGTGTCTGCTATTAGTGATGACGCCGATGTTTTCTCAGACAAAAATAGTGAACGGTACTGTAACGGATTTATCAGGTGAACCTTTGATTGGAGTTTCTATCCTTGTGCGAGGTACCAATAACGGCGTAATTACTGATTTAGATGGGAAATATACATTAAAGGATGTACCGGAAAACGGGATACTTATTTTCAGTTATATAGGTATGCTGTCACAAGATGTGAAAGTAAACGGAAGGACGGTTATTAATGTAATGCTGAAAGAAGATTCCCAACAGTTGGAAGAAGTGGTTGTGATTGGCTACGGAGCTGCGAAAGCTAAAGATTTGACTGCACCTATCACTGTGGTTAAGGGAGAAGCTTTAATGTCAAGCCCTTCAGCGACCCCAATGGCTGCTCTCCAAGGAAAAGTGCCCGGTGTCAATGTCGTGAACAGTGGTGCTCCGGGTGAAGGTCCCACAGTACAAATCCGTGGTGTCGGTTCATTTTCCAACAGCAAACCGTTGTTTGTGGTTGATGGTATGTTTTATGATAATATTAATTTCTTGAATAATGCGGATATTCAGGATATGACCATTTTGAAGGATGCCTCGGCAGCAGCTATTTATGGCGTACGTGCTGCAAATGGTGTTGTTATAATTACTACCAAAAAGGGAACCCGTAACCAAAAACCTACCGTTACTTACGATGGTTATATAGGGGTTCAGAAAGCTTCTAACGTACTTGAACTTTGCAATGCGCATCAATATGCGACAATGTTGCTTGAAGGAGACTATGATGCCTATCAGTCACACTTTAAGCAGTCAATTGATAAATATGGTGGAAGTTACTCAGACCCTGATTTTCACAACTGGACTTTTGGGGCAGACAATGATTGGTATGACCAGCTTTTACGTACTGCCTTGATAACAAATCACAGCATGAATATAAATGGAGGTTCAGATAAAGCAATTTATTCTGTTGGTGTAAGCTACCTATATCAGGATGGCATTATGGATGTTGAAAATAACTATAAGCGTTTGAACCTCCGCAGTTCTCTAGACTTTGATGTAGCGAACTGGTTGAAAGTTGGTTTTAGTGGAGTGTTCAGTAACTCTACCCAGCAAGTACCCAATAATACAGCATGGCAGAAAGCTTTCAATTGTCCTCCGATTGTGGCTCTTTACGATGAGAATAATGACAAGGGGTTTCCTGATAAGTTTGGTTCTCCGGATGCTATCGGCTATAGTTCGAATTTCCACAATCCTATTGCTGCAGCCAAGTATTTTGATTCCCGGAATGAAAATTATCAGGTATTGAGTAATTTTTATGCCCAGTTTAATTTGATTCCTGACAAATTGAATTTCAAGACAAACTATTCTTATAGTTTTCTGTCTACTCAAGGTCGTGAGTTTACTCCCGCTTATTATGTGAGCAGTTGGCAGCAGTCGGCTGCTACCCAGTTGAAGAAAACCGAAAATAAATATTATAATTACATTTGGGATAATACCTTGACTTACAATGAACAATGGGGTAAACACCGATTTGGTGCTATGCTTGGCTATTCCATGCGTCAGGAGCAATGGCGCTATTTCGAGGGCAAAGCCAGTAATGTGCCTGATGGTGCGGATGAATACTGGTATATCAAGAATGGTGATGCAACGGGTGCCACTGTAACCGATGACGGTTTTTGTTACAGAGGTCTTTCCTATTTTGCCCGTCTGAACTACAATTATAATGATAAGTATCTGTTGATGTTCACTATGCGTGCTGACGGTTCCAGCAAGTATCAGGAAAACTGGGGGTACTTTCCTTCCGTAGGTGCTGCTTGGGTTCTTTCGGAGGAGTCGTTCTTAAAGAATCAAAAATGGGTCGATTTCTTGAAATTACGTGCAAGTTGGGGAAAACTTGGTAACGACCAAGTGAAGGCAAGCGATGGTTTTGCCTCCATTACCACTGGTAATGCGGCATCAGGCGTGTTTGGGAACAGTACATTTGCAGGCTTTCAGAACAGTACGTATTTTAGCTGGTTGAAGTGGGAAGTTGTTGAGGAGTGGAATGCCGGCTTGAACTTTATTACTCTTAGTAACCGTCTGAATATAGATGTCGATTACTATCATCGGATGACTAAAAATGCTGTAATTTCTCCGCTTCTTCCATTCAGTACCACAACACTTGCCGGCAACTATGGCAAGATTCTCAATTCTGGTATTGATGTCAGTGCTCATTGGAGTGACCGGATTGGAAAGGATTTTACTTATAATATAGGAGTAAACATCTCCACTTTGAGGAACCGTGTCAAAGATTTGAGTGGTAACAGCATTATCAAGGGAGGCCAAACCGTAAACATAGTGGGGAAAGAAATGAACTCATTCTATGGCTTCAAGATGGTAGGCGTTTATCAGACGGAAGAAGAATGTGCTGCCGATCCTATTGCAGTAGCCAATGGTTGTGTGCCGGGTGACTTGAAATATGCCGATCTTGATGATAATGGTGTTCTTGATGGAAACGACCGTACTTGTTTAGGTTCATATATTCCTAATTTTACGTATGGCATTAATCTCGGTTTCAATTACAAAAACCTTGATTTTGAATTGACCACTTATGGGCAAACTGGCGCTCAGATGTTCAATCGTAAACGTGCGTTACGTTATGCATCTCAGAACTATAACTTTGATCTTGCCCAGTATGAAAATCGCTGGACTGGTCCGGGTTCGACAAACTCTGACCCGTCGGCAGCTGCTCTGCTGAAGACTTGGAATGTGAGTGATCAGCGTTACAGTTCATATTTTGTTGAGAGTGCAGATTATTTCCGTATTCAGAATATTACGCTTGGTTACACATTCCGTAAAATCAAGATGGGTAATTACATACTGCCTGGATTGCGTTTGAGTGTGACGGCCGACCGTCCATTCACCACCTTCAAGGCCAATACATTTACTCCTGAATTGTCGGATAGTGAGGGCTGGGATACAGAGGTATATCCTTTGACATCGACCTATACTTTCGGCTTGAGAATAGATTTTTAGAAATAACACATTAAAAGATATTAGCTATGATGAAAGCTTTAGTGAAACCATTGATATATATAACGTCTGCTCTGATGATGTTTTCAATCACATCGTGTGATGATTTTCTGGATAAAGAGCCTGAGGGCAAAGTGCCGGAGGAAAAGGTGGATTACACAAATCTTGAAAATATGTACCAGCCCGTTTCCGGTGTATATGCCAAAATCCGTACCAGCGGTATGCACTGGGTCATTTGGGAGCTTACTACGATTCGTGAGCAGGATATATATGGAGTTCAGAATGACATTTTTAAAAATGTAGGTTTCTATAAATATGATGATTCTTTTTGGGGGATTGATGAAATATGGAAACAGTATTATAATATCATCAAAGTCGCCAATTCTGCCATTGAAACCTTGGATTTGTATGCAGAGAACATAAAAAATGACGGCGATATGAAAAACTATAAGGCATATCGGGGTGAAGTCATGTTCATGCGAGCATACGCTTATTTCCGTATGGTTCAGGCTTTTGGTCCGGTTACTATCCTTCGTGATAATAATCAGACAGATTTGCAGCGCTCTACGGTTGATGCCGTTTATAAATATGCATTGAAAGACTTGCAGTATGGCATTGATAACATGCCTCGTATACGCCCTAATCAAAGTTCTCATATTGGTGCTGTAACGGCTTTTTCTGCTGCTGCTTTGGCTGCTAAGATTTATCTGAATATGGGGAATTATGATAAAGTAGAGGAACTCACAGATGATATTATTTCAAACGGTAATTTTTCTCTTTATTCTGATTATTATCAGTTGTTTAAGATTCCCGGGAAGTTATGTGACGAGTCTATCTTCGAGTGCCAGTGTACTGATTTCGGTAATGGTTCCGGTGATTTGGTAGAACCGGGTGAGTGGTTTATTTGTCAAGGACCAGTCAACTCCGGGAACATTTCCGGTTGGGGACACTGTGGTGTTTATGAATCTTTCCGGGATTGGGCTTATGAGCGTGGAGAAACTGTACGTGCCACTACCTCATTTTTGCTGGCGGGTGAAACGACTCCGAGTGGTGACTATATTAATCCGCGGAAAAATCCGGCGAATGCAGATTGTTGGAACGGTAAGGCTTATACTCCAGCGAGCCAGCTTACTCCTGGACGTACGAAGTATGGTACAAATAATAATATCCGTATTTTCCGATATGCTGATGTCCTTCTTATGAATGCAGAGGCTAAAATCAGAAATGGGAAAAACGGTGATGCTCCATTCAATGAAGTAAGAAGGCGTGCTGAAATGCCGGAACTTACAAATGTAACTGTTAATCAAGTGCTTGACGAACGTCGTATGGAGTTATTCTTTGAGTGGGGTGAACGTTATACTGATCTTCTTCGTACCGGTTTAGCAGCAACGGAATTGAAGGAGTTGAATTGGACGGAAGAGAATCAATACTTTCCAGTTCCTTTTAACCAATACACTCAAATCCCGGATTTGTTGCTTGAACCGAAAGATGAATAGTTTTGAGGAACGTTAGTTGATTAGGTTTTACATATATTAAAAAGGATTATGACTATAGAAAACGTGTTTTTCAATAGTGTATTGGTTGCTTTCGCATTGCTTGTCGCTTCGTGCGGCAAGCAACCGGAAGCCGAGGTAGAGGTGATGTCGTTCAACATCCGTTTGGACCATGTGGCGTTTTCTATAAGACAGATCGTTTTGAACTTTTGAAGAACGGAGATTTCGGACTGAGTGAAACTCCCGATTCCATCGGAAAGAAAGGCTGGGATGCGGCCTGCGAGCGTATTGTGACTTGGGCAGTGTTGAAAGACAAGGTGAGTGGCAGGGAAGTAGCTGCCTTCAACACCCACTTCGACCACATGGGTAAGGTGGCACGCAGTGAAAGTGCCAAGTTGATACTTGAGAAGATAAAACAAATGGCGGGAGACCTTCCGGTAATTGTTACCGGAGACTTTAATGGAACGATGGATTCCGAGCCGGTCGTTGTATTGACGGAAGGCAGAATGAAGAACACTTGCGTTATGGCAAAGGTTGCTTACGGACCGATGTGGAGCTTTCATGACTTCGGACGCATTCCGCTGGAGAGGCGCAAGCTGATAGATTTTATATTTGTGAATGGCCCCGTAGAGGCAGAACGTTACCGCACTATCGGTGACAAGCCAGACAACGGTTATTTGTCCGACCATGCTCCCGTACTGGCTACTTTGAAGATCTTATAAATTATAGAAGATAATGAACTATAAACTTTCTTTAGGACTTGCCTTGCTCCCCTTTGTTCCTTCCGTCCAGGATCAGGAGCAAGGCTGGCAAGATCAGGAAGTCCGCAACGACGGGTGTCCTAACATCATTTTTATTATGAGCGACGATCATGCCCGACAAGCGATGAGCATTTACGGTCATCCCATAGGCCGGGTCGCTCCTACTCCAAACATCGACCGTATCGGGCAGGAAGGCGCAGTGTTCCAAAACAACTATTGTTGCAACTCCATTTCAGGACCCAGCCGTGCCGCCATACTTACGGGTAAGCACAGCCACAAGAATGGCTTCATGAAGAACTGGGCGCTGGGATTTGACGGTTCACAGCAAACTCTGCCCAAGATATTGCAGCAGAACGGTTACGAAACTGCTGTCATCGGTAAGTGGCATCTTATTTCTAAGCCTACCGGCTTCGATCATTGGATGATTCTCAATGACCAGGGCGACTATTGCAATCCGCAGTTCATTACTGAGGATGACACCACTCGTCATAAGGGTTACGTCACCGACCTCATCACTCGATATTGTGAGGAATGGATGGACAACGGTCGTGACAAGAACAAGCCGTTCTTCCTGATGATGCACCACAAAGCCATTCACCGCAATTGGGTACCTGCCGAACGGCATTATCGTTTGTATGAACACGCCAAGTTCCCGCTTCCCGATAATTATTACGATGCCTATGAGGGACGTTACGCAGCACAGATGCAGAAGATGAATATATACCGTGACATGTACGAAGGTCACGATTTGAAGATGGTTGCGGGTATCGATAGCGACAGCCTGCTCTTTGACCCTTGGCCGCACGCTTTCATGGGAACAATGACACCGGAAGAACGCCGCCGTTTCCTTGATGCTTACCGCGATCGAAATAATGAGTTCTATTCCAAGCCACGTTCATTTAAGGAAGTGGCTGAATGGAAATACCAACGTTACCTGCAAGACTACATGGCTTGTGTAGCAAGTGTGGACGAGAGTGTGGGCGAGATACTGGACTATCTCAAACGTACGGGGTTGGACAAGAATACGATTGTAGTCTATACCACCGATCAAGGCTTCTACTTGGGCGAACATGGCTGGTTTGACAAGCGTTTCATGTACGAAGAGTCTTTTGGTATGCCGATGGTGATGCGCTGGCCGGGACATATCAAACCGGGTACGCAAGTTACAGGTCTGACCCAGAACATCGACTTTGCTCCTACTTTCCTTGATATGTGCGGCATCTCCATTCCGCAGGACATGCAGGGCGTTTCGTTCAAGGAACTGGTGGAAAAAGGCAAGACACCGCGCGACTGGCGTAAGTCCTTGTACTATCACTATTATGAGTTTCCCGGCTTCCACAGCGTGCGTGCCCATTACGGTGTGAAGATGGAACGCTACAAGCTGATGCACTTCTACGTGGATGACAATTGGGAACTTTATGATCTCAAGACAGACCCTGAAGAGATGCACAATCTTTATGGGAAGAAGGGAATGGAGAAGATTACCACCGAACTGAAGGCTGAACTGGCACGCTTGCAAAAAGAATACGATGTGCCGCAGGAGTTATGCCGCTGAAAAGCTACCGGAAGACATATTGAACATTAATAACCTGATAATAAAGATAAAAGATAATGAGAAGACTGATTACTAATCTGCTGCTGGCATTATTATGCTTGGCGTCTCCCCTTTTGGCGCAGGACATGCGCATGGATACTTATTGTAATCCGCTGAATGTAGACTATACCTATATGATATACAATTCTTCGAAAGATATCTCCTACCGCTCGGGTGCCGACCCTGCCGTAGTAGAGTTTCGTGGAGAATATTATATGTTCGTTACCCGTACGCACGGCTACTGGCATTCTACGGATTTACAAAACTGGAATTTTATCAATCCGGGGGAAAACTGGTATCCACAAGGTTGTAACGCTCCGGCGGCACATAACTACAAGGATTCAGTACTTTATGTCTGTGGCGATCCTTCGGGTGTGATGAGTGTGCTTTATACCGACAACCCCAAGTCGGGTAACTGGAAAGCCACTCCTGCCATCATCACCAACTTGCAAGACCCTGACCTTTTTCTTGATGATGACGGCAGTGCTTACATGTTCTGGGGCTCTTCCAACAAGTGGCCCATTCGCGGCATGAAGCTCAACAAGAACCATCGTTTCATACAAGAAGGCGAGAAGCTGGAACTTTTCAATCTCGACCCAGAGAAACATGGTTGGGAACGTTTTGGAGAAAATCATGCCGATACCGTGCTGGGCGGCTATATCGAAGGACCGTGGTTGACAAAGCACAACGGGAGGTATTACATGCAATATGCCGCTCCGGGCACTCAGTTCAATGTATATGCCGATGGTGTATATGTGGCCGACCATCCGATGGGACCTTATACCTATCAGAAACATAACCCCATTTCCTATAAGCCTGGCGGTTATATCAACGGTGCCGGTCATGGAAGTACGGTGCTCGGACCGGGTGGGCAATACTGGCATTTCGGTTCCATGGCTCTGCCCATTAATATGCACTGGGAACGCCGTCTCTGCATGTTCCCTACTTATTTTGACGAAGACGGCATCATGTATTGCGACACCCGTTTTGGTGATTATCCCCGTTATGCGCCTACTGTGCCTGGAAAGAAGGGTGAGTTCCGCGGCTGGATGCTTCTTTCTTACAACAAGCCTGCCAGAGGTTCTTCGGCTGTAGAAGGTCATACTGCTGCCGGATTGACGGACGAGAATTGCAAGACTTATTGGCTGGCTTCTTCCAACGATGAAACACAGTGGGTGGAGATAGACCTTCAGGCACCTGCCACTGTAAACGCTATTCAGGTGAATTACAACGATTATAAGAGTGACATGTATGGCCGTTATCCCGGCCTACGCCACCGTTATACCATCGAAGGTTCTGTGGACGGCATCAACTGGACGCGCCTCGTCAACCGCAGCAATAGTTTCAAGGATACTCCGCACGATTACGTGGAATTGGAAACCCCTGCTCGGGTACGTTATGTACGTTACAAAAACATTCATGTTCCTACACCGCACCTTTCCATTTCTGCCATCCGTATTTTCGGTCTGGGCGAAGGTAAGGCGCCTGCTCAAGTGAAGACATTTGACCCTCACCGTCACGAAGATCGTCGTGACATCACGCTGACTTGGAAACCGGTGAAAGGTGCACAAGGATACAACATCCTTTGGGGTATTGCGCCGGACAAGCTTTACAGTTCTTGGATGGTGTATGGTGACGAGTGTAGGCATCTGATGAAATGTCTCTCTACCGACCAGGAATATTATTTTGCTATCGAAGCTTTCAATGAAAGCGGTGTATCTCAAATTTCTGCCGTTAAAGAAGTGAGATAATGTGTTGTAAAATGAGGGTGTGCCATCAACCGTTTTGACACACCCTCATTTGTCGTTTTATGTGTATTTTGTTTATTGTCAGCTTAATAAAACTATGGATAAAAAGTCGTATTGCATCGCTTGGTTGATGTTGTTGTTCGTCGGTTCATTACATGCACAATATCGTACTACTACCTACTGTAACCCTCTTAATCTGGACTATACTTATCCTTTTCACAATTCCCATTTGGGCAAGTCCTATCGTTCGGGTGCCGACCCTGCTGTAGTGGAGTTTCGGGGGGAGTATTATATGTTCGTTACCCGTTCCTGGGGTTACTGGCATTCCAAGGACTTGCTGAATTGGGACTTTATTACTCCCGAAAAATGGTATTTCGAAGGTTGCAATGCTCCTGCTGCCCATAATTATAAAGATTCCGTACTCTATGTTTGTGGGAATCCATCCGGAGCCATGAGCATACTTTATACCGATAATCCCAAACGGGGGGACTGGAAGGCAGTGCCATCGGTACTCCACGACCTTCAGGATCCTGCCCTTTTCATTGATGATGATGAACGTGCTTATATGTATTGGGGGTCTTCCAACCGTTGGCCTATCCGTGGTAAGGAACTTGATATGAAGAATAAATTCCTGCCGATAGCGAAAAAGCCGGATTCACTGCTCTTTCTCCGTCCTGACATTCATGGGTGGGAACGTTTTGGCGAAAATCATACCAGTGACATCAAGCCATTCATCGAGGGTGCGTGGATGACGAAACACAATGGGAAATATTATTTGCAATATGCCGCTCCGGGCACTCAGTTCAATGTGTATGGTGACGGTGTTTATGTAGGAAAATCTCCTTTGGGTCCCTTTCAGTACGCGGCTCATAATCCGTTCTGCTACAAGCCGGGAGGATTTGCTACCGGTGCCGGGCATGGAAGTACGGTTTGTGGTCCGGGAGGAATATACTGGCATTTCGGTACAATCCATCTGTCCATTAATTATAAGTTTGAGCGTAGGTTATGTATGTTTCCTACATTTTTTGATGAAGACGGTGTGATGTACTCTGATACTTACTTCGGTGACTATCCTCACTATTCTCCCGACCAGGTTTCGCGACAGACGACAAGCGGTGGTTTCCGGGGCTGGATGTTGCTTTCTTATGGCAAACCCGTGAAGGCTTCTTCGCAATTAGAAAGTTATCCGGTGGAAAATGTGACGGACGAGAACTTGAAAACCTTCTGGGTGGCCGGAAAAAATGACGATAAGCAATGGGTGGAGATAGACCTTGAAGAAGTGAGTGACGTGTATGCCTTGCAACTGAATTTCTTTGACTATGAGGAAACCGGATTTTGGGGACGTATGCCAAACCTCCGGCAACGCTATCTTGTAGAAGCTTCGGTGGATGGTGCCCGTTGGCGGGTATTGGTGGACTATCGCAACAGTTTCCGTGATGCCCCTCATAATTACATAGAACTGGATCAACCGATAGAAGCACGCTATATTCGTTATCGCCACCATTACGTGCCGGGCAAGAATCTGGCAATGGGGGATATTCGCGTGTTCGGTTTGGGACGTGGGAAAAAACCGGCTACGGTAAAAGGTTTTACGGTAGTGCGTGAAGCGGACGAACGTAATGCCCGCATTTCTTGGAAAGCGGTGAAGGGTGCGCAAGGCTATAATGTATTGTGGGGTGTTGCTCTTGATAAATTGTATAGTTCGTGGATGGTATATGGCGATAATTCATTAGACTTACGTGCCCTCACGGTGGGACAAAAATATTATTTTGCCATCGAGGCATTCAATGAAAATGGTATTTCGCAACGTGTCTTTCTTCGAGAGGCGCACTGATTGTATAAAATGAACAGTAATGAAACAGATAATACACTCTTTTTTATATGGTAGTGCCGTTTGGGCTGCTTGTACTGTATCGCAGGAGGTCAAGGCCGGTGGGATTCCTGTCTCTACCACAGAGGATGGAGATGCTGTTAGCCCAAACATTGTTTGTGTGGTATGTGAAGACATCGGTCCTTGGCTGCACTGTTTCGGTGACAGTGTGGCAGTGACTCCGACTATTGACGCCCTTGCGGCAGAGGGTATACGCTATACCAGCATTTATGGGACAGTGGGTGTTAGTGCTCCTTCGCGTGCGGCACTTATTACGGGAATGTATCCCACGCATATCAATGCCAACTATATGCGTACGCAAGGGGGGCAGATTGCACGTCCACCGGCGGTAACCGGTTACGATATTGTGTTACCCGAGGGAATAAAGTGCTATACCGAGCTGTTACGTGCCGCTGGCTATTATTGTACGAACAACCCGAAAACCGACTATCAGTTTCTTCCGCCTTTGACCGCTTGGGACGAATGTGGCAGGCAGGCGCATTGGCGCAACCGTCCTAAAGGGATGCCTTTTTTCGCTATATTCAATACCCTTGCCTCGCATGAGCAAAAGGTGTGGGAAAGTGCGAAAGATACGCTTTACGTCTCTCCCGACGATGTGGTGTTGCCACCCTATTATCCTGAGGACAGCATTGTGCGCCGCGATATTGCTGTCATGTACAGCAATATTTACCGCGTGGATTGTTTTGTCCGCCAGATGATTGATGAATTGAAAGCGGCAGGCGAGTGGGATAATACCATTCTTATCTTTTATTCGGATAATGGTGGACCGCTTCCTCGGCAGAAACGTGAAATAACAGAGGTTGGTACCCATATTCCTCTCATTATCCGTTATCCGGACGGACGGTTGGCCGGCAGTATTGATGATGGACTTCGCAGTATCATTGACATTCCACCCACGATTCTTTCATTGGCGGGCATCAAGCCTCCTGCCTATATGGATGGCAAGGCGTTTGCAGGAAAATATGCTTCGCCATCGCGGCACTATGTTTTTGCTGCACGCGACCGTATGGATAAGTGCTATGACCAGCAGGGGGGGCGTGCGCGATTGCCGTTATCGTTATATCTGTAATTATACTCCCAATCAGCCCGGCTATCAGCCGGTAGGATTTCGTCTGAACATGCCGATGATGCGCCGTATGCTTCAACTCCATGAAGAAGGCGCGCTCGATGAGAATCAGGAAAGCTGGTTTGTTTGGCCCCGTCCGCGTGAAGAGTTCTATGATTTGGAGAAAGACCCTCATGAGATGTGCAATCTGATTGATGATCCGGCTTACCGGAAAGACATTGACCGTTTGCGGAAGGTATATCGGCAGTGGGAAAGGAAATATTGGCAATGTCGTCCGCTGACAGAACCGGAAATAGTACAAACTATGTGGCCGGACGGCGTACAGCCGCTCGTGTCAGCTCCGCAGATTGTACAAAAGGGGGGGCAGGTTAAGCTGGAGTGTTCCACTCCTGGAGTCTCTTATGCCTATCAGTTGAATGGTCGGGGACGGAATGGAGAGAAACATTGGAGTCTATATGTTGAGCCGTTTGCTGTCCGTAAAGGAGACCGGGTGGCAGTGCAGGCTTTCCGGGTGGGATATAAGAAGAGTGAGATAGTAGACTTTTAATTGAACATTAATTTTGTAGGATATGAAGAATACAGTTTGTACAGCCTTGATGCTGTTGATGTCTGTGTGTATGTATGCGCAGGAGTTGTATGGAGAGTATGAAAAGAAAGTGTATGTCTCTTCGCAGGGAGATTCGTTGAAGTACCGTTTGCTGCGTCCCGAAGCAGAAAAGGCAGGGAAGAAATATCCGTTGGTGCTTTTTCTGCATGGTGCGGGCGAACGAGGAGATGATAATCAAAAGCAATTGGTGCATGGTGGGCAGATGTGGCTCAATCCGGTGAACAGAGAAGAATATCCGGCTTTTGTATTGGCTCCCCAGTGTCCTAAGGAAGATTATTGGGCTTATGTGGGTCGTCCCAAGTCGTTTGTACCTGGAGAAATGCCCGAGGTACAGGAGCCTACGCGTATATTCCGCACATTGAAGGAGTTTCTGGATACCTATTTGGCTATGCCCCAGGTGGATAAAGACCGGATTTATGTGATGGGACTTTCCATGGGCGGTATGGGGACGTTTGATTTGGCGATACGTTATCCCGAAGTTTTTGCCGCAGCCGTTCCCATCTGTGGTATTGTGAATCCGGCAAGGCTTTCTGCCGCCAAAGACGTGAAGTTCCGTATTTATCACGGAGATGCCGATAACATTGTTCCGGTAGAAGGTTCGCGTCAGGCTTACAAGGCCTTGAAGGCTGCCGGTGCCGATGTTGAGTATATCGAATTCCCTGGAGTCAATCATGGCAGTTGGACACCGGCGTTCAATGATTCTGAGTTTATGGGTTGGCTGTTTAATCAGAAGAAAAAATGATGAGGATATTGTCTGTTATCGGAGCGCTCTTTTTAGGGGGCGCTTTTTTTACTTCTTGCACCACTTCTGGTAGGGTAAGTACTTTTGTGGTCTTACCGGATACGCAGACTTATCTGGAACAATGTCCGGAGGTCTTTGATTCGCAAGTGGACTGGTTGGTTGCCAACCGTAAGAAAATAGATGCCGTGTTCCAAGTGGGAGATTTGACACAAGATAATTCTCCGGTGGAATGGGCGTATATGCAGAAAGCTTTTCATCGTATCAGCCAAGCGGGAATACCTTATTCTGTCGTGTGGGGAAATCATGATATTGGCAGTAAGCCCGGCAAGTTTTCGGACGTGCATAACACTGCAATGGCCAACAAGTATTTCCCTCTTTCTGACTATAAGCAGAAGAGTTATTGGGGAGGCAGTGCGGATGGAAAGACATTGGATAACTATTACATAAACCTTAGGTCGGGCGATACCGATTGGATGGTCTTGAATCTGGAATTCGGGCCTTCTGATGAGGCTCTGCAATGGGCCGATTCCATAGTGGGTATTCATCCGGATAAGCTTGTCATATTGAATACACACGCCTATTTGTATTGTGACAGTACGTTGCATGACGGGAAAGACTGGTGGCGTCCTCAAGGATATGGCATCGGCAAAGAGCCCGGGCGCACAGTGAACGATGGCGCTGGAATCTGGAAGAAATTGCTTCTCAGACATCGCAATGTGATAGCTGTCTTTTGTGGGCATGTCTTGAAAAGCGGAGTTGGCACGCTGGTCTCTATAGGGAAAGAGGGGAATAAAGTGTATCAGATGCTGGCAAACTATCAGCGTGGTGTGGAAGGCAGTAAATTGGGAGGTGAGGGCTACTTACGCATTGTAACTTTTAACCGGAAGACAAGGGAGATAGATGTGAAGACCTATTCGACTTGGAATAAAGCCTATCACCCCTCCGAACATCATAACTTTAAGTTCAGAGAGGTGGACTTTGACGAATATCTGCGCTGAGACTTAAGTCCTTTCAGCGTAATCTCCGTTACTTTTTATCAGTTCTATCAGCTTTTCTACCGCCTCTTCTTCGGGAATGTTCTTTTCGATGCACTCCTTCTTCTTGTAGAGGCTGATTTTGCCTCGTCCGGCGCCTACATAGCCATAATCAGCATCGGCCATTTCTCCGGGGCCGTTGACAATGCATCCCATGATTCCTATCTTGAGTCCTTTCAGATGGCCGGTGGCTGCCTTGATACGGGCAATGGTACTTTCCAGATCGTAGAGGGTGCGTCCGCAGCCGGGACAAGAGATGTATTCGGTCTTGCTGGTACGTACACGTCCGGCTTGCAGGATGCCGAAGGCGGTGGCATCCACTACTTTGCCGCTTATGGTTTCTCCCTGGTTGAAGAGAAGGATACCGTCACACAGACCGTCGAAGATGAGTGCTCCCATATCTGCAGCCGCTTTGATTTGCAGATTTTCCAGTTCGCTCTCTGCGTAGTGCTCAAAGAAGACTACCGGGTTTTTTAGGCCTTCCTTCATCATCTGGTGTACTAGAGCGCGTTGTTCGCCCAACCGGTTGGGGTGATTGCTTTGCGAAACCAATACGACTTCCGGATGATACTTCAGGCAGGCGATGGCTTCGTCATTCAGCCCCATATACGTGATGAAGAGGAATTTCAAAGAAGCGCCGCAGCTGCTTAGGAAAGGAAGCTGGTCTCCTTTAAAGGCGGGCCAGGCATTGTCCGGTTTTGTCTCGCTGTTGCTTTGTTCCATCCAGACATCGGCATCGATGATGCATTGCATGCCTTCCGGAAGTTGTTTAGGGATGGAACGTCCCGTATAGATATAGTCCGGCACGAATTGCGGATTGAAGTCCATGTCCCCGTCCAGGCGTGCGGCAATGACCACGGGCAGATTGTCTCCGCCGATATTGTGTACGGCGGCAGTCTCGCGGCGGGTGGGAGAGAGATAATTGAATTCCGGCACATCTGCTCCGGGGATATAAGGATGGTCGTGGCGCTGCACGATATAGTCCACCAATTTGCGGGCTACGGGGATTTCCGCCTCCGGAGCTTCGCTCAGGGAAACCCGGATGGTGTCACCCAAGCCGTCTGCCAGCAGGGCGCCGATGCCCAAGGCCGATTTGATGCGTCCGTCTTCTCCGTCTCCGGCTTCCGTTACACCGAGATGCAGCGGGAATCGCATACCTTCCTGCTCCATGACGGCTGCCAGCAAGCGTACTGTCTTTACCATGACCACTGTATTGGATGCCTTGATGGAAATGACCACATCCGTGAAATTCTCTTGTACGCAGATGCGCAGAAACTCCATACAAGATTCCACCATGCCTTCCGGTGTATCGCCATAGCGCGACATGATGCGGTCGGATAATGAACCGTGGTTCACGCCGATGCGGATGGCAGTATGGTTCTCCTTGCAGATATTAAGGAAGGGGACAAAGCGGTCGTGTATCTTCTGCAACTCCTGAGCATACTCTTCATCGGTATACTCCAAATGTTTGAAAGTACGTGCTGCATCCACATAGTTTCCCGGATTGATGCGTACTTTTTCTACATACTGTGCTGCCACGTCCGCTACCTTCGGGTTGAAGTGAATGTCGGCCACAAGCGGCACCATATATCCGTCCTGGCGTAGGCCTATGTTGATATTCATCAGGTTTTCAGCCTCTTTGATGCCTTGGGCCGTGAGGCGTACATACTCTCCTCCGGCGTCGACAATACGTTTGGCTTGCGCCACACTGGCTTCTGTGTCCTGCGTAGCGGTGTTCGTCATACTTTGTATGCGGATAGGATTGGAGCCGCCCATAGGGGTGGCTCCGATGTTTACTTCTGATGTTTCCCGTCGGGAATAGTTGAATAAATCCACGGTAATAAGTGATTAGCGTTTAGTGATAAGGGATTAGTGATAAGGGATAAGGACTATATCTCATCTTACTAATCCCTTATCCTTAATCTCTAATCCCTCAATTGGTTTTGTATTCGTACTTCACATCCTTCAAGTCCTCATTTGCCTTGACTATTTTCTTTTTCAGCCCTTCTTTATAGGCGGCGAATGTTTCAGCCAATGAGGAATCGCTCAGTGCCAGCATCTGTACGGCAAGGATGGCAGCGTTCATGGCACCATTAATGGCAACGGTGGCTACTGGTATGCCCGGAGGCATCTGGATGATGGAGTAGAGGGCGTCTACGCCATCGAGTGCGGACCCTTTTACGGGAACCCCGATTACCGGCAGTGTGGTGTTGGCAGCAATGACGCCGGGCAGGGCGGCAGCCATACCGGCAGCGGCAATAATCACTTTAATGCCGCGTTGGCGAGCATTCTTGGCAAATTCCTCCACTGCTTCCGGTGTGCGGTGAGCAGAGAGAGCGTTCATTTCGAACGGTACATGCAGGTCATTGAGCAATTGCGCGGCCTTCTCCATAACGGGGAGGTCGGAAGTGCTGCCCATGATGATGCTAACGATTGGAGACATGAATCTTTAAATTATTAAAGGGTTAATTTTATAAGGGTTAGGGATTAACGATTAGGGGGTAGGGACTGCGCTATCATTCCATCCGGTGCTAACCCCTAATCCCTAATCCTTTCATTCGTTTATCAGCGCTTTGTAGGCTTCGGCATCCAGCAGGCTGTCGAAGTCGGCATCAGCGGCGGGTTTGATTTTGATGAGCCAGCCTTCGCCGTATGGGTCCTGGTTTACCAGTTCCGGCTGGTCGGCAAGGGCTTCGTTTTGCTCCAGAATCTCACCGGTTACGGGCAGGAAGAGGTCTGATATGGTTTTTACTACTTCGATGGTACCGAACACTTCGTCGGCAGCCAATGTCTCACCTTCGGTCGGGATGTCGACAAACACAATGTCGCCCAGTTGCTCTTGTGCATAATCGGTAATACCTACATAGGCTACATCACCTTCCAGGCGAATCCATTCGTGTTCTTTGGTGTACTTTACATTAGTCGGGAAATTCATGATCATTAGTTTTTAAGGGTTGATACTATGTAAATTAAAAGTTGAAAATTAAAAATTAAACAAGGCTCTTAAAAGAGGAAGATTCGGAACAGTATGTTGCTCAGCGGGTGGAGTACCAGCAACGAGCAGATAAGCCCTACGGCAAAGCCTCCCATAACTTCGCCCAGTGTGTGGTGTCGCAGGATGATGCGGGCGGTGCCCAGCACGCCAGCCACCAGTATAAAGAGGCATAGCCACCATACGGGATTGTAGCTGAACAAGGCGCTGAAAGCTACCAGTCCACCAATTACGGCTCCGGCGCCTGCCATGTGTTCGCTCAGTTTCCATTTTAAGTTGACAATGACGCAGATTATCATCACTACCAGGGCGGAGAGTATGATACCGGTCATGTACCACGGGATATTGAGCCGGTGCATCATGAGCAGGCAGAATACATAAGAAGTGATGGTCAGAATAAAGGGAATGTATCTCCTTTTTCGTTCCACCAGTTCTTCCGGACTGAAACCGTTGATTTTGCGGAAGATGAAGATAGTCAGTGTAGGCATCAGGATGGTGAAGCAATACACCACGCCCAATACTATCAACTTGTACTGCAACGGCATGATGCGCAGGTACGAGAATATAAACAGAACCAGAAATGCCAGGAAAGGGATGGAGAACGGTGTGAATACCGCCGAAATCACTTTCGCTGTTCTGATTAAAGTTTTATCTGCTATAATATGCTCTTCCACAACCTAATTTTATTTACGATTTGACTATTTACAATTTACTATTTGAATGCACTAATCTTTAAACCTTAATCCCTAATCGCTCATCCTTTTCTCTCATCTTCTCAGTCTTGCCACGGGGATATTCATCTGTTGGCGATACTTTGCCACCGTGCGGCGGGCTATGGGATAGCCTTTCTCCTTCAGCAGCTCGGTCAGTTCGTCATCGGTCAGAGGCTTTTTCTTGTCCTCGTTGTCAATGCACTCTTTGAGTATCTTGCGTATTTCGCGTACAGACATCTCTTCGCCGTCTTCGGTTGTGTAGCCGTCGTTGAAGAAGAATTTCAGCGGGTAGATGCCGTAGTTGGTCTGTACATACTTGCTGTTGCTCACACGGGAGATGGTCGAGATGTCCAACCCGGTACGTTCGGCAACATCTTTCAGAATCATGGGGCGGAGCAATGACTCGTCTCCTTCGAGGAAGAAAGGACGTTGCAGGTCTATGATGGCCTGCATGGTGGTCATCAGCGTATTCTGGCGTTGCTTCACGGCATCGATGAAACCTTGTGCGGCATCCATTTTTTGTTTGAGGAACATCATGGCTTCGCGGGATTCCTTAGACTGGTTGGCCCGGTTCTTGGTGTGTTCTTCCACCATCTCGGTGAAGTCGCGGCTCATGCGCAGTTCCGGCACGTTGCGGTTGTTCAGTGTCACGTTGATGGTACCGTCGTCATAAGTGTCTACCAGGAAGTCGGGCACAATCTGCTGCATGTTCTTGCCGATGGCTTCGCCGAGCGAGGCACCGGGACGGGGATTCAGCTTGCAGATTTCCTTAACGGCTTGTTGCAGGGTATCTTCGCTGATACCTAATTTCTGCATAATCTTGTCCCAATGCTTGCGGGTGAACTCTTCGTAGCACTGGGTAAGAATATCTTCTTCTATATAGTATTGTGGAGGCGAGGGCATGGGCCGTTGCGCTTCCTTACGTCGAATCTGGATGAGCAGGCACTCTTGTAGGGTGCGGGCGCCCAGACCGGCGGGGTCGAAGTCTTGTATAATCTTCAATACTTCTTCCAGCTCTTCGGGAGAAGCGTCGATACCGGCGTAGATGGCGAGTTCGTCGCTGATACTGTCCAGCGATTTGCGCAGCAGGCCATCGTCGTCCAGCGAGCCGATGAGATATTCGGCCAGTTCGCGCTGGTGCGGAGTCAAGTCCTGCTCGCCGAGCTGCTGGCGCAAGGTTTCATAGAAGGAGGTGGCGTCGGAGAAAGGAATTTCTTCTGCCTGCTCCCCTTTGCTGCGGTTGTTCTCCTGCAGCTTGTAGTCGGGGATATCGTCTTCGTTCAGATAATCGCTTAAAGAATCATAGCTGGTGTCTCCACCGTCTTCCGTTCCGGTTTCCGTATCAGGAGTGTCGGGGTATTCGTCGCCGGGAGTATCCTCCTTACCCTCTTCCAGTGCCGGATTTTCCAGAAGTTCGGCACGTACACGGTCCTCTAGTTCCACGGCGGGAAGTTCCAGCAGCTTTACCACCAGAATTTGTTGCGGCGACAGCGTTTGTATCTGCTGTTGCGCTTGGGTCTGTACTTGTCGGGAGCCTTGTGCCATATTTTTATAAATTATTCAATGCACTCATTGTGCATCTTCTTTCAGATATTTACCGCAAAAATAGTGAATAGTTCGATAACACGAAACCTCTCTGATGATATTTAACAAGAAAAGAGAAAACAAGCTTTTGCCAATAGCTTGGCAAACTTTTGCCATGCCTATGGCAAGACTTTGCCAACGCGGTGGCAAAACTTTGCCAAAGGCTTGAAAAACGTTGGCAAAATAGTCTTCTGATTATGAACTATATAGATTAATCTCCTTTTTGTATTATCTTCTTTCAAAGATTATCTATATCTTTGTCCTATAACTACTAAAACAAGGAATGTTATGTTTGCTAAAGAAACGTATGTGCAGCGCAGGGCCCAGCTGAAAAAAACGATAGGCTCCGGAGTGTTACTGTTTTTGGGTAACGATGAACAAGGTTTGAACTATGAGGACAATACTTTCCGTTACCGCCAGGATTCCACTTTTCTCTACTATTTTGGCTTGTCGTTTGCCGGGCTGTCAGCTCTCATCGACATAGATGAAGATAAAGAAATCATTTTTGGCGATGAGCTGACCATCGACCATATTGTCTGGATGGGTACCCAGCCCACCCTTCACGAAAAGGCTTCTGCTGTGGGAATTTCCGAAACCCGTCCTTTTGCCGACATCGTCGGTTATCTGCACAAGGCTGTACAGAAGGGACAGACCATCCATTATTTGCCCCCTTATCGTGCCGAGCATAAGTTGAAACTGATGGACTGGCTGGGTGTTCCTCCGGCACGTCAGGAAGGGTCTGTGCCGTTTATCCGTGCGGTGGTGGCACAGCGCAACTACAAGTCGGCAGAAGAAATAGCGGAAATAGAAAAGGCATGCGACGTGACTGCTGACATGCACATCACCGCAATGAAGGTGCTTCGTCCGGGCATGTACGAATACGAGGTTGTGGCCGAAATGAACCGTATCGCCGAGATGAACAACTGCGAGCTGTCTTTTGCCACGATTGCTACTGTCAACGGCCAGACCCTGCATAACCACTATCACGGCAACCGGGTGCAACCGGGAGACCTTTTCTTGATTGATGCCGGCGCCGAGCTGCCTTCGGGTTACTGTGGTGACATGTCGTCTACCGTGCCGGCGGACAAGACTTTTACTCCACGCCAGCGTGCCGTTTACGAAATCCAGAACGCCATGCATCTGGAGTCTGTTAAAGCGCTTCGCCCGGGCATTCCCTATATGAAGGTGTACGAGCTTTCCGCCCAAGTGATGGTGGAGGGGCTGAAAGAGCTGGGGTTGATGAAGGGCAATGCCGAAGATGCCGTGCGCGAAGGGGCGCATGCCTTGTTTTATCCCCATGGACTGGGTCATATGATGGGGTTGGATGTGCACGATATGGAGAACCTGGGTGAGCTCTGGGTAGGCTATGACGGTCAGCCCAAGAGTACGCAGTTCGGCCGCAAGAGCCAGCGTCTTGCCATCCCTCTGGAACCGGGCTTTGTGCATACGGTTGAGCCGGGCATCTACTTCATCCCCGAGCTGATTGACTTATGGAAAGGAGAGAAGAAGTTCATGGACTTCATCAACTACGATAAGGTGGAAGAATACCGCAATTTCGGCGGCATCCGTAATGAGGAGGATTATCTGATTACCGAAACGGGAGCACGTCGCTTGGGCAAGAAAATTCCGTTGACACCGGAAGAGGTGGAAGCGTTGCGTTGACAACCACATCCTTAATATACACAGAGAGCCGTTTGTCCCGATAATGCCGGTGGCAAGCGGCTCTCAAATTTAGGGGTCATACAGATTGTATTATGTATGGTTTATGCGTGCAGTTCCAGTACGAACCGTGCTCCCTTGTTGTAGCTGCTGTCTAGTGTCAAGCTGCCGTTCATCTTGGTGGCAATCAGTGAGCAGATGGGGAGTCCCAGGCCGTCGCCTTGCGTCAGGTCTTTCACTTCGGTGAAAGGCTTGAAGATGTTTTCGCGTTGCTCCTCGGGGATACCGCAACCGGTGTCGCTGATGATGAACTGGTGGGTGTGCGCACCGCGTTTCTTGAAGTCCAGCCATATTTTTCCTCCGGCAGGGGTGTACTCGGCGGCGTTTTCCAACAAATGCAGCAAGACGCGTTCCAGTTGCTCAGGGTTGATTTTCACATTCAATTTGGGGGCATTCACGGTCAGGGTGACATCTTCTTGTGTCATTCCTTTGATTTTGTCCATGATGCCTTCACAGAAAGTGGAGATATTCTTCTCCTGCACTTCGTAGGGTTCGGACAAGGTGGTTTCCAATTCGGACAGTTCCTGGATATGGTTGGAGAATGCATGCAGGGCTTTTACGCCCGGCAGTGAGGCGTCGAGCGTGTCCAGTGTCGGTTCCATTTGGGCGGAAATGTTCTGGATAAATTTGGTTTTCAGCTCATTGTGCTCATTAGCAATGCTGATGGCCTTCTTCTGTTTACGGGTGAGGATGATGAAACGCAGCAATACGATGGCGCCGAATACCAGTGCGGCGGCAAGGATGGCGGCGAGTATGCAAAGCCCGATGATGATGTACTGCTTGGCGCTTAGGGAATCATCTTTCTCCTGGATAGTGGCCAGGCTTTCATCGTATTTCTTCTTCAGGGCGTTCAGTTCCTCTTGGGCGGTAAGCGCCTTTACGGAGTCGGTCCATAGGATGTACTTGTCGTAGGTGCGTGCCACCAGTCCGGCATTGTTTGCTTTGCGGGCGATACTGATAAGAGTCTTGTAGCATTCGTCTACTTTGGCGTAGTTCTTCTGTTCCTTATATTGCCCTATCAGGCGGTTGGTAGCCGCATCACCTTGTGTGTTCATGCCGAAGGTGTAGTAATAGTTGGCCTGCGTATAAAGCAGGTCGTTGCTCAGAGAGTCGTTGTGAGAGGCTTTGGCGGTCTCTTCCAGTTTGGTCAGCTGTTCCTTGGCACGTGCGGGATTTTTCAGGTTGATGTACATCTGCAGGCGTTCCTTGTTGATGCGGAAACGTAGGTTGGGCATGGCCTTGCCCGTTTTCTGTTCGCCGGTTGCCACCACTTGCTCGGCACCGCGCAGCAGTTCAAAAGCTTCTTTATAGTAATTCTCCCGATGGTAGAGGGCGCTGGCATTGACGCCGCATTCCACTGCCTGGGCATACTTGTCTTGCGTGGCAAAGGCATTGTAGGCTTGCAGGAATAGATAGCGGGCTTTGATATATTCTTTTTTCGTAAGATTTTCTTGTGCTTGTTTCATCAATTCGTCTGCACGGTTTTGCGCATGGAGTTGAGTAAAGATGCAGAAAGTCGCTAAGAGAAGTATCGAAATAATTTTTTTCATGTGTACGTTTGTTTTATTTGCTCACAAAGTTAGAATAAAAACTTAGTATTTGAAGCTACTGCCTCCTAAAAATTCTCTCAATAAGGATGTCGGTGGAATTTCTTTGTCCTGCACGGGGGTGAAATATTTGATGAATTTCAGCAACCGGTAGGCTTCTGCGTATTCCGGACAGTTCCGTGGAACACTGGTAAGGATGGGCTCTGCGTGGCAGCGGAGCACGGCAAATTCGAACAAGAGGGCGGAGTTGAACATGACATCGGCATTTTCCTGGTAGGGGAATATCCATTTGTCCTCGCCGGCACGTACACTGGGCCAGCGTGAAATGGTCTCTTGTGCCGAGTAGCCGCGGTAGTTGAAGTCGCGGATGATGCGGCGCAGCAGGCGGTTGTCCGTGGTGGGAATCCAGTTGTGGTCGTCCAGCGAGATGGTGGTCAGGGCGGATACATAAATCTTGTATTTGCTGGCGGCGGGAATCTGTGGTGTCAGTTCAGGGTTCAGGGCATGGATTCCTTCCAGGATGAGGATGGTATGCTCGTCGATGCGAAGTTTGTCGCCCTTGTACTCTTTCTTCCCGAGGTTGAAGTTGAAGCGGGGCAGCTCCACTTCTTCGCCACGGAGCAATGCCTGCAGCTGGGTGTTGAAGAGTTCGAGGTCGAGGGCGTAGAGTGATTCGTAGTCGTAGTTTCCGTTTTCGTCGCGTGGGGTGTCTTCACGGTCTACGAAGTAGTTGTCCAGCGAGATGGGATAGGGACGCAGGCCGTTGGTCATCAACTGCACGCTGAGCCGCTTGCTGAAAGTCGTCTTTCCGGAGGACGATGGACCGGAGATGAGTACGAGCTTCACCCGGTTTCCGTTTTCGCCGCGGTGGTAGATGTCGTCAGCTATTTGGGCTATCTTTTTCTCCTGCAGGGCTTCGGCTACGTTGATGAGGTCGGTGGCATGGCCTGTCTCGCAAGCCAGGTTGAAGTCGCCCACGTTACTCAGCCCCATGATGTAGTTCCAGCGCAGGTGTTCCTTGAATACGTCGAGCATCTTCTCCTGTTTCACCACTTCTTCCAGTACATTCGGGTTCTCCTTGTTGGGGATACGCAGCAGCAGGCCGTCGTAATACTTCACGATGTCGAACAGCCAGATGAACCCGGTACTGGGCAGCAGGTTGCCGTAGTAGTAGTCTACGGTGTCGCCCAATGTGTAATAATAGGTATATAGCGAGCCGGAGGTTTCCAGCAGCTTAACCTTGTCGTTCATGCCCCGTTCGCTAAAGATACGCACAGCCTCGGTGGTGTGGCATTCTACACGATGGTAGGGGATGTTTTCGGCGATGATTTCCTGCATCCGTTTCTTGATGGCGGTCACATCTTCCAGCTCTATGGAACGGCCGATGCGCAAGTTACAGAAGTAACCTTTGGATACCGGATGCTCTACGAACAGTTTTCCTTCCGGAAACAGCTCGCTGACAGCTTTGTAAAGAATGAAGCAGAGGGAACGGACATAAGTGCGCATGCCTGAGGAGTCACGTATGTCGAGAAACTCTACATCCTTATTGTTGTATACACGGAAATTCAGTCCTTCGGAACGGTTGTTGACTTTTGCACTGACTACCTGATAGGGGAAATTTAGATTAAAACCGTAATAAATATCCAAAAGTGAGCTCCCTATAGGGAATTCTTTAGAAATATTATTATTTTTGCAACAAATTTGTAACATGTGTTTCATGATGTCTCGTTTTTAGTGGGTTGACACGTTAAATATAGGACATTATAACACGTGAAGGAATGAAACACCTTAAATAATTAAAGATGGAATATTCTTTTTATGATTTTTTAAAGCTACTCGGCTCATTGGCACTGTTTCTTTACGGAATGAAGATTATGAGTGAGGGGCTTCAAAAATTTGCCGGTGACAGACTGCGGAAAATATTGACCGCAATGACAACCAACAGAGTGACCGGTGTGTTGACGGGCGTGCTGATTACAGCACTTGTACAATCTTCCTCTGCAACCACGGTGATGGTTGTAAGTTTTGTCAATGCGGGGTTGTTAACGCTTTCACAGTCCATAGGTGTCATAATGGGTGCTAATATCGGTACGACTGTTACGGCATGGATTATTTCAGCTTTAGGTTTCAAGGTGGACATTGCCGCCTTTGCTCTTCCTCTTCTTGCTTTCGGCATTCCTCTCCTCTTCTCTCAAAAAAGTAACCGCAAGTCTGTCGGTGAATTTATTTTCGGTTTCTCATTCTTGTTCATGGGGCTTTCCTATTTGAAAAACAATGCTCCTGACTTGAGCCAAAATCCTGATATGCTGTCATTTGTGCAGGACTATACCGACATGGGCTTTATCTCCATACTCCTTTTTGTGGGTATCGGTACGGTGTTGACCATGATTGTGCAGGCATCTGCGGCAACTATGGCCATTACGCTTATTATGTGCGCCAACGGCTGGATTAGTTTCGAATTGGGGGCAGCACTGGTTTTGGGAGAGAATATCGGTACAACCATCACGGCAAACCTTGCGGCGCTGACCGGTAATACGCAGGCGAGGAGGGCTGCTTTGGCTCATTTGGTATTCAATGTGTTTGGTGTGATATGGGTGTTGTGTCTTTTCACCCCCTTTACCGAGGCTGTGTCATGGTTCGTAGAGAACGTGATGGGTACTAAAGATCCGGCTGTGGCCGTATCCTTCAAGCTTTCGGCATTCCATACTTGCTTCAATATCTGCAACGTGCTGATATTGATATGGTTCGTGAAGTTTATCGAACGTACGGTCTGTGCCATTATTCCAATGAAGGAGCAGGACGAGGAATATCGCTTGCGTTTTATCTCGGGCGGTATGCTTTCTACGGCAGAGCTGTCCATCTTGCAGGCAAGCAAGGAAATACATCTCTTTGCCGAACGTACCCGCCGTATGTTCGGAATGGTGCAGGACTTGCTGCATACGGAGAAGGATGATGATTTCAACAAAGTGTTCAGCCGTGTGGAGAAGTACGAGAATATCAGTGACAGCATGGAGCTGGAGATTGCCAATTATCTGAATCAAGTGTCCGAAGGGCGCCTGAGTTCGGAGAGTAAGTTGCAGATACGTGCCATGCTGCGTGAAGTGACGGAGATAGAGAGCATCGGCGACAGCTGCTATAACCTGGCACGTACCATCAACCGCAAGCGCCAGACCAATCAGGATTTCACCGAGAAGCAGTACGAGCATATTCATTTCATGATGAAGCTGACGGATGATGCCTTGGAGCAGATGATTGTCGTGGTGGAACATCCGGAGCATGCAGGCGCGGATGTGAACAAGTCCTTTAATTTGGAGAACGAAATCAATAATTACCGCAATCAGCTGAAGAACCAGAATATTTTGGATGTGAACAACAAGGAATATGATTACCAGATGGGTGTTTACTATATGGACATCATTGCAGAATGTGAAAAGCTGGGCGACTATGTGGTGAATGTAGTGGAGGCTAGCAGCGATATAAAAGAAAAGAAAGCGTCTTAGGACGCTTTCTCAAATTCTTCTTTGCCTACTCCACACAAAGGGCAAACCCAATCTTCGGGAAGGTCTTCGAAAGAGGTTCCCGGTTCTATTCCATTTTCAGGGTCGCCCAGTTCAGGGTCATAGACATAATCGCATACAGTGCAAATGTACTTTTCCATAAATTTCTTTTTTAGGTTTATTCTCCTATAATAACGTTTAAAAGCCCTTTTTGTTTTATTGTTGAACAAAAAAAGTTTATATTTGTTCTCTATTAAAACAACATTTTATGAAAATGACCGACAAGCTGTTCAGGGCGATTATGCGGAATCTGCACGCCTATGTACTGCTGATAAACCGCGACTTCACTGTATTCTACACCAATTACTACGATATTACCGGAGCTGTAAAGCCTGCCGAAACTGGACGGGTGGGAGATATTCTGCGCTGTAACAATGCCTTGTCGGCAGCAGGAGGTTGCGGCACTCACGATTTGTGTGAGCACTGCCCCGTGCGGAATGCCATAGAGAATGCCTTTGTGGTGCAAAAGAACTTCACGGATTTGGCAGCTATTCTGAATCTTAGGGATAGCGAAGGCAGAACTACGGAATGCAATGCTTATGTTTCCGGCGAGTATATGGAGATTGAGGACCGCGACTGCATGGTGATTACCGTGCATGACATTACCCGGCTGAAACAAGTGGAAGCTGAATTGAAACTGGCACGTGAGAAGGCAGAGAATGCCGACCGCTCCAAATCGGTGTTCCTGGCGAATATGAGCCATGAAATCCGTACCCCGCTGAACGCAATTGTCGGATTCTCGGAATTGCTGGCCTCTGCATCGACAGACGAGGAGAAGATACAGTTCCTGGAAATTGTGCAAAGTAACAATGAAATGCTGCAACAGCTGATTGCTGATATTCTGGACCTCTCGAAGATAGAAGCCGGAACATTGGAATTTGTGTTCTCGGATGTGGACATCAACCAGATGATGTTCGATTTGGAACAACAGTTCCGTATGCGGGTGGCCGAGTTGGGTAGTGGAGTGCAGATTGTCCGGGAGGCTTCTGAGAAGGAATATACCATGCATACAGACAGAAACCGGCTTGCACAAGTGGTATCCAATTTTATGACGAATGCCCTGAAGTTCACCCAGGAAGGCAGTATTACCCTCGGATTCAGACCCTATGAGGAAGGTCTCTATTTCTACGTAAAAGACACGGGAACCGGTATTCCCCAGGAAAAGTTGCCACATGTTTTTGAACGTTTCGTCAAGCTGAAGCAGGAAAAGAACGGTACCGGACTGGGACTCTCCATTTGCCAGACCATTGTCCGCAAATTGGGGGGCGAAATAGGCGTGGAATCGGAAGAAGGGGCAGGTTCGACTTTCTGGTTCACATTGCCGTGGGAGCCTGCAACCAGACCGAAACTGGTGAGGGAAAAAGAGAATCAATGACAGTCAATTAATCACTAATCATTATATAGGTATTGTTTTCCCGGATTATTATTGTATTTTTGCGTTCCAAAATTAAACCTAAAGACTTGCATGACTGCAATAAAGGATGATTATTATCATGTCGGACTGACCGACGAACAAGTGCGGAAGAGCCGCGACGAACATGGAGTAAATTTATTGACGCCTCCTAAACGGCCTTCCTTATGGAAATTGTATCTGGAGAAGTTTGAGGACCCCGTAGTAAGGGTATTGCTGGTTGCCGCTCTGTTTTCTTTGATTATTTCCATTGTAGAGAATGAATATGCCGAGACTATCGGCATTATAGTAGCCATTCTGCTGGCTACCGGTATCGGTTTCTTCTTTGAGTATGATGCCGGAAAGAAGTTTGACCTGCTGAATGCAGTGAACGAAGAAACTTTGGTGAAAGTAATTCGTAACGGACATGTGCAGGAGATTCCCCGTAAAGATGTAGTGGTGGGTGATATAGTGGTGCTGGAAACCGGTGAAGAGGTTCCGGCGGACGGTGAATTGCTGGAAGCCATTTCCCTGCAAGTGAACGAATCGAATCTGACCGGTGAGCCGGTAGTGACGAAAACTACCGTAGAAGCTGACTTTGACGAAGAGGCTACGTATGCTTCCAATCGCATTTTGCGCGGTACAACGGTGGTGGACGGACATGGCACCATGCGTGTGGAGGCTGTGGGCGATGCTACGGAAATCGGTAAAGTGGCACGTCAAAGTACCGAACAGAATACGGAACCTACTCCGCTGAATATTCAGTTGACCAAATTGGCCAATCTGATTGGAAAGATTGGCTTTTCCGTAGCGGGTCTGGCTTTTCTCATTTTCTTTGTAAAGGATGTGGTACTGGTCTATGACTTTTCTTCATTTCATACCTTCCGTGATTGGCTGCCGGCCTTGCAGGCTACTTTGCAATACTTTATGATGGCAGTTACCCTGATTGTGGTGGCTGTGCCCGAAGGCTTGCCGATGAGCGTGACACTCAGTCTGGCGTTGAATATGCGCCGCATGCTCTCCACCAACAACCTGGTGCGCAAGATGCATGCATGCGAGACGATGGGAGCCATTACAGTGATTTGTACCGACAAGACCGGTACATTGACCCAAAATCTGATGCAGGTGCATGAACCCAATTTCTATGGTTTGAAGAATAACGGGCAGCTGGGGAATGATGACCTCAGCAAGCTGGTAATGGAAGGTATCAGTGCTAACTCCACTGCTTTCCTGGAAGAAGAGGTGACTGGCGAGAAGCCGAAAGGGGTGGGTAACCCCACGGAGGTGGCACTGCTGCTTTGGCTGAACAGCCAAGGATGCGACTATCTGGCGCTGCGTGAGAAAGCTACGGTTATCGACCAGCTGACTTTCTCTACGGAAAGGAAATTCATGGCTACCCTGGTGCAATCCCCCCTGATTGGGAAGAAGGTGCTGTATGTGAAGGGAGCTCCCGAGATTGTTTTGGGTAAATGCAAGGATGTCATGTTGGACGGCAAGCGTGTGGATGCGGTGGAATACCGTTCTACAGTGGAGGCTCAGTTGCTCAACTATCAGAATATGGCTATGCGTACACTTGGCTTTGCATTCAAGATTGTGGATGATGCGGAAGCGTCTGATTGTGTGTCATTGGTTGCTGAAAATGACTTGTCGTTCCTCGGTGTGGTTGCCATCAGTGATCCTATCCGTCCGGATGTGCCTGCGGCCGTTGCTAAATGCCAGTCGGCAGGTATCGGAGTGAAGATTGTGACGGGAGATACACCGGGTACGGCTACCGAGATAGCACGCCAGATTGGTCTGTGGAAACCGGAGGATACGGAAAAGAACCGCATTACGGGAGCTGCATTTGCCGAATTGACGGATGAGGAGGCATTGGACCGTGTGATGGACTTGAAGATAATGTCGCGTGCACGCCCCACAGACAAACAGCGTCTGGTGCAACTGTTGCAGCAGAAAGGTGCGGTAGTGGCTGTGACGGGTGACGGCACGAATGATGCTCCTGCGTTGAACCATGCGCAAGTGGGACTTTCGATGGGTACCGGGACTTCCGTTGCCAAGGAGGCCAGCGACATCACGTTGCTGGATGACTCCTTCAACAGTATAGGTACGGCCGTGATGTGGGGACGTTCTCTATATAAGAATATACAGCGTTTCATTGTTTTTCAACTGACTATCAATTTTGTGGCTTTGTTTATCGTTCTCCTGGGTTCACTGGTGGGTACGACGCTTCCTTTGACCGTCACGCAGATGTTGTGGGTGAACCTGATTATGGATACGTTTGCGGCCCTGGCCTTGGCGTCCATTCCACCCAGTGAGAGCGTGATGAAGGAAAAGCCGCGTAAGAGTACGGATTTCATTATAACCAAGTCCATGAGGTATTACATTTTGGGAATGGGTTTTGCCTTTCTGGTATTGCTTATGGGAATGCTCTTCTGGTTTAACAGTGAAGAGGGGGGGATGACTACCTATCGGTTGACTGTGTTCTTCACGTTCTTTGTTATGCTTCAGTTCTGGAACTTGTTCAATGCACGTGTGTTCGGCACTTCGGACTCGGCGTTCAAGGGCATTTCTAAATCTTATGGCATGGAGCTGATTATACTTGCCATTTTGGGCGGACAGATACTGATTGTACAGTTTGGTGGAGCTGTATTCCGCACAGTGCCGCTCGATTTTATGACTTGGATGACGATTGTCGTTTCTACTTCGTTTGTTTTGTGGATAGGTGAACTGGTTCGCCTTATCCGACGTTTAACACAGAAATAGTGATGAAAAGAAGAGGAATCAAGAACCTTATTATTGATTTTGGCGGAGTTCTGATTGATTTGGACCGCCAGCGCTGTTTAGAGAATTTCAGAAAGCTGGGATTGCCGGACGTGGAAGTCATGTTGGACCTCTATCACCAGCAGGATTTCTTCCAGAAATATGAAAAAGGGTTGATTACTAGTGCGGAGTTCCGGGAAGTGATTCGTGGAAAGATAGGGAAACCGGTGACTGATGCCCAGATAGATGACGCCTGGAACAGTTTCCTAGTGAGTATTCCTACTTTTAAATTGGATTTACTGTTGGAACTGCGCAAAAAATATGTGGTCTATCTGCTGAGCAACACCAATGAAATCCATTGGCAATGGTCGTGTCTGCACGCGTTTCGCTACAAGGCTTTCCGTGCGGAGGACTTTTTTGAGCATATCTATCTCTCTTATGAGATGAAGATGGCAAAACCGGATGCCGATATATTTCAGAAAGTACTGGATGAGACCGGTATTCTTCCCAACGAGACTCTTTTCATTGACGATTCTGAGGCCAATTGCCGGACAGCGGAGGCGTTGGGTATTTCTACCTATACGCCAAAGGCCCACGAGGATTGGAGACATGCAGTTGTTTTGTGAAACATCGGACATTGGTTCCCGTCCAAGTGTAGCCACTATCGGTTTCTTTGACGGAGTACATCGGGGACACCGCTACCTGATAGAGCAAGTGTGTGCGGTAGCTGCCGAGCGTGGGCTTGCTTCGTCGGTCGTGACTTTTCCGGTACATCCGCGTAAAGTGATGCAGGCCGATTATCATCCGAAGTTATTGACCACTTGTGATGAGAAAGTTTCCCTGCTTGCCAAGACTGGGGTGGATTATTGCATGATGCTTGATTTTACTCCTGAAATAGCCCGGCTTTCGGCACGGGAATTCATGTCCATACTGAAGGATCGCTATCAGATACAAGCTTTGGTAGTAGGATACGACCATCGTTTCGGGCATAACCGCAGCGAGGGTTTTGAAGACTATGTGCACTATGGTCGCGAATTGGGTATGGAGGTGCTTCTTGCGCGCGCGTATTCTTATAGTAAGGAAGCATCGGTAACGGAGGTTACTGTCAGCTCCTCGGCTATTCGAGGTCTGTTGCAGGAGGGAAACGTTTCGGAAGCTGCCGAGTATCTGGGATATGATTTCTTTTTGGACGGTACGGTTGTCGGCGGCTATCAGGTGGGGCGTAAAATAGGTTTTCCTACGGCTAATCTCCGTGTTTCCGATTCTGACAAGCTGATTCCCTGCGATGGTGTGTATGCCGTCCGTGTCTGTGTTGAAGGCAAGGAGTACGGCGGTATGCTAAGCATTGGCTACCGACCTACGTTGGAGAACGGCCCCGATCGCAGTATTGAGGTCCATATATTCCGGTTTGATGCTGACATTTATCAGCAGCCGATGCGTCTTTCCTTTGTGCGCCGCACCCGTCCTGAACTGAAATTCGACAGTATAGAAGAACTTATTGCCCAGCTTCACCGTGACGAGGTGGAGATTAAATCCATTCTTTCTTTATAAACATAAGGCGATAAGGTCATTTATCTCCTTGCAGTTCTATGTATTTTCCCGTTTGAAGTGTTTGCTTTCTGTATATTTATCGTAAAACGCGTTTTTTTTATTGTTTTTCGATAAATATTTTCTGTTTTTCTTTGTCATACCAAAAAAAGGTCTTTTATTTGCATATCGAAAAACGATAAATGATTATCGAAAAACAAAATAAAGAACTAATAAAACAATAACGGTATGAAAACTTTAGTAATGACAACAATCTTTGTAGTGACAGTAGTGATAAATGCTTTTGGTGGTAATATCCAGGAAAACTTTGCCTATAATGAAGTGATGAACGGAAATCAGGTGGAGTCCCAGATTGTATATAAAGTAGAGAACGGTAAGTTTCTGCAGAACCATTTGAAATACAATTTCATCTATGATGCCCAAGGGCGTACGATACAGAAGGAAGCGTTGAAATGGAACGAGATTGAGCAGGCGTTTGAACGCTTCTATTGCTTGAACTACAATTATACAGAAGCCGGTACGGATGTGGAATATGCCTTGTGGGACAACAAGACGCATGCCTACTCCGATGTGAAAGAAAAAGCAGTTTATCTGCAGGCGGGAGATGACATCAACTACTTGAGTTACAAATGGAGTAAGAAGGACAACGACTGGAATCTGTTGGTGGAACATGCCACTGCAGAGGAAGACGTATTGCTCCTGGCAGTGAAATAAATGAAGAACAAATATAGAAATGAGGGAGGGGCTTAGGTTATGAGAAGAGCATTTATGAGTATTACACTATTGGTATTGTCACTTTCTACAGTGATGGTGCTGCTGATGGGACTTGTTGCCACAGCTTGACGGATTGACAGAGAAAATGTGTATCTTTGCGAACTTTTAGACGAATAGAACAATGAAAACGGCAATAAAACTAGTATTGATTTACTTTTTGATGCAGCTTATAGGAGCACTGTTTGCAGGACCTTTCTGTCTGCTGTATACGTATTTCGCTTATGGAACTTTCGACATGGACAAGGCTGGTCAGATTGCTGTGGCGCCTACCATGCTGCTGGGCTTTGTTTTCATGGGACTGTACTTGTGGCGCAAGAACTACCTGACGGGAGACAAGCATCTGTATTCTCCGGTGTCAGTCCCTTATCTGGCATGGAGCCTGCTTGCCGGAATGACTTCCATATGTATAATAGGTCTTCTGATGTCCGAACTTACTTTTTTGCCCAATTTGTTGGACCAGACATTTGATATACTGCAATCCGGTTGGCTGGGTATTCTCTGTATTTCTGTTTTGGGACCCGTACTGGAAGAACTGCTTTTCCGTGGTGCCATTACCAAGGAGCTGCTTCGCAGATATAGCCCGGCAAAGGCTATCTTGTTTTCCGGGTTGATATTCGGTATCTTTCATCTGAATCCGGTTCAGATAATAGGTGCTTGCCTCATCGGTTTCTTGCTTGCCTGGCTTTATTATAAGACACGGAGTCTTATGGCATGTATTCTGATACATATCATGAATAACGGCTTGTCTGTCTATCTGAGCCTGAAACATCCTGAAATGGAGGATGTGACACATCTGCTGAGTAACCCGTATGTACTGGTTTGGGCAGTGGTTTTCATATTGTTGCTTCTACTCTCCTTGAAACAACTGAATAAATATAATATATCTGATACTAATACAACAACAACTGAATTATGAAAAGAAGATTGAACATTCTCTGCCTGGTGGTAATGCTTGTACTGAGTTACTCGGTATTGGAGCAGGGGTACTATATCTTTCTGGGAGCCAAGATGGGGGCGCAGACCGGACTGGAGCTGGGAAAGAAAGGGAGTGACATTGCTGCCTACAAGGAACTGATGAACCTGAAGGTTGTCAACCTGATACCTTCTTCCATGGAGTCGTTTGATTTCTTTAGGGATTCCGTCTACAATGAGAAAAGCAGGAGTTATGTGCCTGCAGCCTACTCTTCGTTGATGGTCAGCGTAGATTCTCATGATTCTGTCGGGAAAGTGGTGGCAAAGTATTTGCTGATATATCTGCATTTGGGCTTTTCCCTTTGGGCGGTAGTATTGTTTATCCGCTTGATAATCTCTATCAACAAGTCCGACATCTTCAACTGGCGGAATGTACGTCGGCTGCGTCGGTTGGGAATGGCACTGGTTGTCAGCTTCTGCTGTACCTTTGCGTCATCATATCTTGATTTTATAGGTATCGATACCGTATTCTCGCTGCATGGTTACGAGCTGAGCCTCTCAGAATTGGTGAGCACTACCACGCTGGTACTTGGGCTTTGTTCGCTGATTGTAGGTGAAGTGTTTGCCATTGGATTGAAAATGAAGGAAGAGCAGGATTTGACGATTTAATGAAAGGAGATACAATAATGAGAAAGATTCAGATATTGGCAATATTAGTTATTGTAGCATTAGTATTTACTGGTTTGAAAGGTGGAATTGAAGGTGCGGTTGATGGCTGGAATCAAGCAGGAGACAGTCGGGAGTTTGACTTCTCTACTGTAAATGTTGCAGTGAAGGCTGATGAGACTTTGATAGCAGATTCTCTTTTTAATAGTGTGGCAAAGCGGAATATTCCGTATTGTATTGAAACCCTGGAGACACAAGTGGAAGAGTCCGTTTGGGGTGTTGTATTGAATATTCTGATGTTTCCTGTGGCATTTGCCGGCTTGTATGGTTTTTTCTGTTTGATAAAGATGGTTATGGCTGTAACCCGTCGGGAAGTGTTTATTCGTGATAATGTATTTCGTATGCGTGTTTTTATTTATACAATCATTCTTATGGGAATACTTCTTGAACTGAAACAGTATTGTCAATATTGTGATGTCGTTTCTCAGATTCATTTGGCCGGTTATGAAATAGAGTCTTATTGGCTTAAATATCCTTGGTTTTATTTTTTGATATTAGCTCTTTTCACCGAGATATTCGCCATCGGCGTGAAGATAAAGGAAGAGCAGGATTTAACGGTTTAATGTGGGGGGAGGATTATGAAAAAGATAAGTATATTGGGTATCCTGGCTATATTGGTCATTGTTGCAGAGTTTACCTATGCGATGATAGCGGGCTGGGTGGATATGAAGAATAGTTTTCTTGAGGGTTACAATAGTGTAAATGTGCATTCGGGAACTCCACAGCCGGAGTATTCCGGTTTATTTGATAAGGTATATGTGGATGTAAGACCTTTGGAAACGACAGCAGTCGATTCCTTGACGAATCGTTTTGCCGATAAGTCAGTACCTTATCAGGTAAAGAGAATAGGCACTGTGATTGTCCCCACTGTCTGGAGTTCCATAGTGAACTTCTTTGCCATGTTTGCCATCATTCCTTTCTTTGTAGGAATCTATTGCCTGATACGTTTGCTGGTATCCATCTCAAAGCGGGAAGTGTTTACTTCGGATAATGTAGCCCGGTTGCGTTTCTTTACTTATTCGTTTGCTGCATTGTACGGCTTGATGACTTTGCACGATTGGCTGAATCATCTTGAAGCAGTGAAGCAAGTGGCTCTGCTGGGCTATGAAGTGGTTGCATCGCATGATACGGATTTCACATCCCTGGTTATTATAATTCTTTTCACCGAGATATTTGCCGCCGGGGTGAAGATAAAGGAAGAACAGGACTTGACTATTTAAAAGTGAGAGGAGGGATTATGACACTTATGAAACAAAAGGAACCAAAGGAACCAAAGAGACGGATAGCGCTTATTATGAATGTGCTGTTTTATTTCTGTGGACTATGTATTGGTGGCGGCATTGTTCGTAATCTGACATTGTGCTATGAGTTGGGAAAGGATGATACTGCTAATTTTATCTGGCACATATTACTCGAATCAGTAACAATGCTGGTGATGACAATATGTGGCTTGTGTATTTTTCTCATTCTCCGCAATGTGAAGAAGGAGGAAGTGTTTGTTTATCAGAATTCATCTTTGATACAAACCATTGGGGTGCTGATAGCATTGAATGGGCTTTTTCAGGTAACTCTCTCCTGGTTTACTCCCGAAGGAGTACCGACTGATACTTCTTATCGGATATTCGTGTTATTGGGAGTTTTCATCATCTTTATGGGCTATCTTTTTAAGATGGGAGTTCGTATGCGTGAGGAACAAGAGTTGACGATTTAAATAAAAGTGAAGAGCGCGATATGAAGAAAAGTGTGAAATATGGTCTGTATTTCGTTGTCGGACTTGTGGCGGTTTTATTGTTGGCAAGTATTGTCTATTTTCTCCTCTTGTTTCCGGCCTTTGACGGGAAGTGGAAAGTCTATATTGTAATGCCGTGGATGTATCTGTGCATATATGGTTATTACCGGTTGACGAAACGGTACACTGACTGGTGGTGTGAGTGGGAAAAGAATAATTGATAAATAGAACACAATTATATGATTATAGTAAACCTTGACATAATGATGGCCCGAAGAAAGATATCTTTGGGCGAACTGGCGGAGAAGATTGATATTACGCCTGCCAATCTCTCTATTCTCAAAACCGGAAAGGCTAAGGCCATCCGTTTCTCTACACTGGAAGCAATCTGTAAGGAACTTGATTGCCAGCCGGGGGATATACTGGAGTTTAAGGAGGGATAAATAGGGAGAAGAAGGCGCAAGTAGAGGTTGAAATGCTTACTGTCTTATCCTGATATAGGTAGACACATTTACAAACTAATAAATGTGTT